>JAHITY010000060.1 GCA_018817165.1 Candidatus Omnitrophota bacterium | reverse complement strand
CTGGGCCATTCCTTAAGTGAAATGTCCCCGCCGTCGCGGCGGTTGTTAGAAGAAATAAAAAACCTGGTTGATCAGAAATGTTTAGAAGAAAACATCAGCCAGGAAAAATGTATAATCTCCCGCAGAGACATTAGGGAATTTACCAAATGGAGCGAATACCAGATCAGGGCGCATATTAGGGAGCTGGAAGAATTAGAATATTTAATCCCTGTAGCTGGCAGACAAGGCAAAAGATTTACCTATATTTTAGTCTGGGATGGCCAGGGCAAAGATGGAGAGAAATTTATTCTGGGATTAAAAGACACAGCGCGTCTTGAAAAGTTCGAGGCTAAAAACATAACTTCGAGGGTACTTCGTGCTGACTTCGTGGAGCAGTTAACGCATTAAGAACAAAGAAGATAAGTCTAACTTCGCGGGTTCGTGGGGAAAACATATATAGGGCGTGGGTGTAAAAGCAGGGATTAGCGTATAGCGTTTAGGGATTAGGAAAAGCAAAACATGTATAAATTTAGCTTATTAATCGCGAAATTTCAGGAATATATGAGAGCAAGAGATTATTCAAAGCGGACAATCAAAGACTATGGCTATCAGCTGAACTTCTTTGGGAGATTTTTAACCACAGCCGGAATCAATAAAATAAATGATATCACTAAAGAAATTATCTCTAATTACCAAATGAGCTTATTAACTCAGGAAAAAACTATTAGTCTGGAGACCCAATATTCACGCATTGTATCGGTAAAAAGTTTTTTTCATTATTTAGCCAAAACAAATCAAGTGCTTTATGATTCGACGACTGATATTGAACTGCCCAAACGGAAAAAGAATATTCCTAAGGACATTATGACTAAAAAAGAAGTCATGAAAATACTTTCCCAACCGAATCCGGATACAGCCGTAGGATTAAGAGATAAAGCTATATTAGAACTGCTTTACTCAACTGGTATCCGTAATCAGGAAATACGTCAATTAAGTGTCTACGATGTAGATACCACAAACAACTATGTGCGGATTACCCAGGGCAAGGGGAAAAAAGACAGGATCGTACCATTAGGAGAGATAGCCGGTAATTACATTGACGAATATATTAACCATAGCCGGCCAAAACTTTTAAATAATCAAGATACGAATATTTTATTTATTACTTTAAACGGCAAAGCGATTAACCATAGCAATTTAATCTGGATGGTTAAAAAATACGCCAAATATGCAAAGATAGAAAAGCATATAACGCCGCACTCATTCCGGCACACTTGTGCCACGCATCTTTTAAAGAATAAAGCGTCATTACGGCATATCCAGGAGCTTTTAGGACATGCATCTATAGAGACAACTCAAATATATACTCGTGTAGACATTAGTGATTTAAAGAAAGCGCATAAGAAATACCATCCCCGGGAAAGAGGAGATTAAAAATGTTAAAACAAGAAGAATTTTTACAAGCTTTAGCAACGCGCGGCTTTAAGCAAAGCACGATACAATGCATAGAAATTTATCTTAACCAGTTTTATCTCTGGCTGTGCGAAAACAGAAAAGAACAGATAAACCAAGTAAGCAGGATCACGATACAAGCATATCAAAAATATCTTTGCTGTGAGTATCTCAAGAAGAATGGGCAGAAGCTTTGCCAATTAACAATATTAGCCAAGCTCAGCACTCTGCGCAAATACTTCCGATACCTGGTAAAGCAGAAAGAAGTATTGTTAGATCCGACTATTAATATTGAATTACCGAGATCAAGAGATTACTTGCCTAAAGACATCTTAACTATGCAAGAAGCAGAAAATCTTTTAGATTTACCGGATAAAACTATACTTGGGATTAGAGACAAGGCAATATTAGAGCTGCTCTACAGTAGCGCCATACGCAGAAAAGAACTCTGCGATCTTGAGCTTTATGATATAAATCTAAAAGATAAAACTATTCATATTAGAACTCCAAAGAATAGAAGAGATAGAATTGTTCCGATTGGCAATAAAGCCAAAGAAGCGATAGAAAGATATCTATTAACAAGCCGCGTCTTGTTAACAAAAAACACAAAAGAAAAAGCAGTATTTTTAACCTTTACAGGCAAAAGGATAAGAAAAGAGACATTAAATTATATGGTTAAGAAATACTCAAAGCAAATGAAAATTAACAAAAAAATCACTCCGCATTGTCTAAGGCACTCTTGCGCGACCCATCTTTTACAGAATGGAAGTAATTTAGTCATCATCCAAAAGATCTTAGGCCATAGCAGAATAAGCACGACGGAGATTTATACCCGAATCGTACCTGAAGATTTAAAACTAGCAATAAATAAATATCATCCTCGATGGCGAATGAAGGCGGGGTAAGGGGGTTGACAGTGTGCCCCAAATGGTATACACTTGTATTAGAGGGTATTATTAAAAAGGAGGTATATACCATGTCTAAGAGCGCGATGATTAGAGCAAGAACAGAACCTAAATTGAAAAAGGAAGTGGAAATAATTTTTCATGCTTTAGGATTAACTTATAGCGAAGCGATAAATTTATTTTTCCAACAAGTAAAATTGCATGATGGATTACCATTTGAAGTAAAAATTCCTAACGCTCAAACCCGTAAAGCAATCGCAGATACGAAAAAAGGAAAAGGAGTAACTATCTGTAAAAACGCGGAAGATATGTTTAAGAAATTGGGGATATAAGAATATGCTGATAGCGGTTTATAGTAACCGATTTAAAAAAGATATTAAGCTGCAAAATAAAAGAGGCAAGGATCCGAAAAAGATAAAAGAGATCCTCAGCCTGCTTATTGCGGGAAAGAAACTGGCTGAAAAAAATAAAGATCATAGTCTCTCGGGCAATTATGCTGATTGCAGGGAATGTCATGTAGATCCGGATTGGCTGTTAATTTATAGCATAGAAGGTAATAAAATATATTTTTTTAGAACAGGAACGCATTCCGATTTGTTTCAATAATATCACATAATTATTGACAACTAAAAATGCTATTGTTTTAAAATGAAAAGAGATATAATAAATAAAAGATCAGCGTTCTTTGAAAGGCCTAAAAAAAAGGCCTAAAAGTCATGGTTTCCAGAGGAGAATCATGATACATAAATAGAGCTAGGTATTACGATCCAACACTAGGCAGGTTCTTGCAGACTGATCCGATAGGGTACCTCGATTCAATGAACCTTTATCAGTATTGCAGGAATAATGGGGTGAATTATGTGGATCCGATGGGATTATATTATGCGGGCTCATCTGGAACAGATATTGAAAGAGCAATAAGGCATCCAGGACAAGCATATAAAGCGTATTTTTCTAGAAGACGAGCTGAAGGTTCTACAAGAAAAGAGTATTCGAGTGTTCCTGTGCACTGGAATAATGAGGCAGATGCATATAGGCATGCATATTGGAATGCCGATATGGCAAGAAATATTGGAAAAGATATTGCAGAAGAAATTGCAAATGCTCATGAGTCAAAGGCAGAACAGTCAAATGGTGAACTAAATATGGATTTATGGAACAATTGGATGGGTAGAGAATTAGGGGCTGATTTATCAAATCAAAGCAAAACTACTGAGCAGATAATCAAAGAAGCAATTAGGAACGGTTTATTGCAAACCAATCCAAATCAAAACATAGAGGACTTAATGAAGAATTTTTATGATTATAAAAAGGACAAGAAAGGTAAATGTAGTGAAGGTAAATAAATTATGAGAAGAATATATGTTTTGACATTTATACTTAGTATCCTCTGTTGTAGTTGCTCTAGCTATCAAGCTAATAAAGCATTTGTTGAATTGAAAAGTAATATTAGCCAAGCTCAAAAAGAGCTAAAGATAGGGGGAAGTACAACTATAAAAATAGAAAATAATGTTAATGCTGATCTGTATGTAATTTCTTCGGCTTATATACAAAAAGAGTATGTTTTTAGTAATGGACAATCTTTTGGATTAAATAACAATATCTCAAAAAAGATATCTCAATTATCAGGATCTCAGGATGGTATATATTTTTTTATAATTAAGAATAACAAGATTATTTCTTTTTCAGAGCTGGGTAGTTTTGTGCGTATTGAAGAACCATGTATATTTATAAAATCTAGAGATTCTGTGGAATTATTTTTAAAAAAGACTGATGCGAAATACCGACCCTTAACTATATTTTTAGAAGATTAAAGGGGTTCTATTTAATTAACAGTAATGTTAATGGGGACGGGACGTAGCTTAAACAGTGCCATTCGGGACAGCGACCTTTAAATTTAACACGTTCCGGTCTCGACAAGAAGGTAAAACACAAATAAGGGGTCAAATCTGTAATTACAACATTTTTTAGTTTCTTGCCAATCAAAGAGCGAGCAGTAGGAAAAACACAACCTGAATCCCCCGATCATTCGTCAATTCAAAGCCTCATTCCTAGATACCCCAAGTTAACATTCTACCAGCAAATTTTCCCGATAGAGCAAAAAAACGCTTGCAGAAAAGGAAAATATCTTATACATTAATAATATGCCTAAAAAAGGATCTTTAAACGACAGATTACGCAAAGCTGGTATCCGCCACTACGACGAACTCATCCATGATCAGACAAAAGAATGGCTGATACAAAACTTTAGCCAGGGTGCAACTGATTATCCTGTAAACGTTGCCAGATTGATGCGCAACATTGTTTGGCAAACCAGAGAACGAATCATAGCAGGGGAGAAGCCCCCTTTAAAAGAATTACTTCGAACCTTCTGGTATATGTATATAAAACCAACCCTTTCCCGGGCAGGGGCATTGGCCCAGGAAACAGATCAGTACGATCAACTTATCGATAACATTGTTTTCATGGTCAAAGAAATAGAAGTCATGGAATACAAAGACATCGGCTTCCGTGATGACAACCAGGCTCATCGAAGAGTAGGAGCCAATGCCAATATTATTTTATTCTCCGAAAAACTCGGCCACCAGGAATTTTTATCTGATATCGCCGACAAATACAATGTTTCCATTCTTGCTCTTGGCGGACAGCCGTCAGTTCTGAACGTAGAGTATTTTGTCGATACTATAAAACAAGCAAAGATTAACCTGCAGCGTTCTTTCTACTTGTTCAGCATAGTTGACTATGACCCCAGCGGCTGGATCATCAGAGACGCCTTTATGAACAATCTGAAATTTTACGGCATACCAAACACCAGGGTAATTGATTTAGTCCATCCGGACATGCTCACCCCTGAAGAAATAAAATTCTCCCGCTACCTTATTCCGGAAAACGAATCCATGCGCGTAAAAAATAAAAACTGGCTTAAAGAAGCGCACAAAAGAGATTACAAAAACCAGCAATACCTTGAAGAAACAAAGAAAGATAAAACAATTCTATACGGATTAGAAGCCGAATCCATATCTAGCAAACGCCTAACTGAAAAGCTAGAACAAGAAATGGTCCCGCTGATCGGCAAGAGTGAAGATTTGTTAAAAATTTATGAACTAAAAAAATTAGATAAATCGATAAAAAATTTAATAATCCATAAGATAACATAGAGGGCAATGAGGCAATTTTTAGATATTAGGCGAATTACGTCTATTAAATTGTTAAGCTTAAATGAAGGAAGTAAAAGAAATTATTCAATTACTTATGAAAATTTGG
>JAHITY010000059.1 GCA_018817165.1 Candidatus Omnitrophota bacterium | reverse complement strand
CGCTTCAGAAACAGTAAATCTTTACCAACAAAATGATAATAACCAGCTTATTAAAATTAAAAAATCAAGGATCAAATTAAATACCTAATGTGCGTTTATTTGTATACTTTTGCTATGTGTGTTTATTTGTATACCTAACAAGTAGTTGCTTCTTTTTACGCAATACGCGATACTCACGACGTAATACAGAAACATAAGTTTAAAGGCACACTTAAGCATCAGGCTTAAGTGTGTCTTCATATAAGGTTTCGCAGACTTTATCCCGACCGCTATTTTTGGCTTTATAAAGCTGGGCATCAAGAGCATGGATAACTTTATCTACAGTTAGCTCATTTTGTCCGTCAAAAGTAACCAAACCAATGCTTATAGTAAAGCGTAGCGGATTATCGGTATCGCCAAAATTATGCGCTTTTACTCGGCTGCGGATACGCTCAGCAGTCAGGGAAGCGCCTTTGTTGCTTGTGTGGGGGAGAAGAATGACAATTTCTTCGCCTCCATAGCGGCAGAGAATGTCCATTGATCGAATGTTTTGCTTTAAAAAAACCGCCAGGCCTCTGAGTGCTTTGTCTCCTTGAATGTGACCGTGCTGGTCATTGATTTTTTTAAAATAATCTAAGTCTATCATAATCGCGGAAAGCGGGTAATTATAGCGTTTTATTCTGGTCAGTTCATCTTCTAAGCGATGCATTAAGTAACGGCGATTATAAATCCGCATTAATTCATCAGTAATCGAAATTGTAGACAGCAGTTTATTTGTTTCTTCTAGTTGTTCCTGTAAAGATTGGCGCTGTAAAAAAACATTTGAATACGCTGCCAGTTCTTCGGCATTCAAAGGCATGGAAAAATAGCCGTCAATTAATCCAGCTTGAAAAAGAGAGATCTTTTCTTTTTGATGTAATTCTGACGGGTCATTTGTCAAGATAATCAAAGGGACAGTTTCGGTGTCTGGACGAGAACGCAGAACAATGCACAATTCCTGGCAATTGTCAAAATCAGATAAGCGATTGTTTAAAAACATTAAACTTGCTTTATGTTTTTTGATTTTGCTCATTAATTCTTCAGCGGTTTCAATAATAATGAAATCAAAGTCTTCAGCAAAATAAGCATAAAGTGATTCGATTGTTTGTTTGTCTAAGCCAATGGAAAATATATTTTTTTTGATCATTTCGATTGCTTATTTTATAATAAAAACGAACAAAGAGTAAAGTAAAATTAAAATATAAAAATATTTTTAAATATAATATATTGATATTTAGAATTTAGTGTGTTATTGTAATCATGATAGGATTTTAATAATGTTGATTCTTATTTTTAAGGATGGAAAAATCTTGATTAGAAAAAAATGGATAATACTTCAAAGTATCTTTTTTTTGTTTTTTATGGCAGGGTGTGTAAGCTCTGCCAATTTTATACCTGCCGACGTTAAACACCACTTAAGTTCTCCTAAAGAAATTAAAATATTTACAAACGCTCCGGAATTTCCGTATCATGTGCTTGGAACAATAAACGCTTTCGGGAGATCAGAAAAAGATATGATGGAAGCTTTGAAACGCAAGGCATTTGAAATCGGTGCTGATGGGCTTATTGATGTTGTTAAGCCGGAAACTTCCTCAACTAAACCAGAACAGGCAAAAGGGGCATATGCCTCCAGCGGTTTAATGTGGAATGTCCCAAAACACAAGATAGGTTTGTTGGGGGGGCAGCAGGTGCAGGCAACGGCCATACAATATATTATTAAAGACCAGCATAATTAACTAAAAAATTGCCGCAGAAAGGGGGAGTGCTTGAGTGGCTGAGTTTTCTGATTAAAAAATAATAAGGAATTATACAGAGTATAAGAAGAGAATTATGGAGGCATTATATGAAAAGAAGTGGGCTAGCGATAGTTTTAGCAATAGGATTAATAGCAGTCGCTTTTAGTAGCTTAGCGACAACGGTTTTCGCGGTGGAAGATGATACCTCAAGCGGTGCTTTCTTCGCGTCTAAAGGTTTGCCGTATGGTTTTGATGCGGCTTTGCCGGAGATCCATGGTTTTTTAAGTACACAGTTCTGGAATACTGGAAAAAATATTCAGGGCTATTATGCTGATGGTTCTTCTTCCGCGAATGCCGGCGGTGAAAGCACATTTTTACCGCAGAGTTTTTATGTTGATATCATCTCGGAAATTACTCCGAACCTGTTGGTTGAAGGTGAATTCGAGTTGTACCATGGAAGTTCTTTTAAACCCGGCGCGGAGCGCATACTCTGGCATCCCAGTATGGAATTTAACCTTTCAATCGGCAGACAGTTTGTCCTGCTCGGTTCCCAGGAAAAGGTTTATTATCCGACATCTACTTACAGATTTTTTACTTGGCAGCCGTATCTTTATGAACGGTTCTTGCGTTTCACCGGTTGGTGGGATTCCGGTATTTGCGCGGCCGGCCGTTATTGGCTGCAGGAAGACAGTGATGCCTATATGGAATACGGTTTGATGCTTAGCAATGGACCGGGAGATTTGGGCGCCAATGCTACTTCTGTAATGAAATCAAATGGTTATGTTTACGAACAGTTTAATTCCTCGCGCCAGTCTTATGATAATAACGACAATAAGGCGGTATCATGGAGATTGGGATTTTCACCGTTTGAAGGTTTGTTATGGCGCGTAGAAGCGATGACAGGTCAGTATGATACCAATGATCTGTATGATTTTACCTATCTGACATCAGAGCTTTTTTATACTAGCGGCAGATTTGATTCAATGATTGGTTTGATGCAGCTGGATTTTGACGCACCTAAGGATAGCGGTTCGGGTCTATGGCCGGGGGGAACAGTTACCCAGCAGGCTTATTATATCAGTGCGGGTTATAAGGTATTGGATAAGGAGAAGGGTATTAATTTCCTCCAGCCGGTTATCCGTTATCAGTGGTGTAATCCGAATGTTGATGCTCCTAGCTCAGTGAGTGCTTATGAGAGTTATGGTGAGCGTTCTGCGATAGATCTCGGAGTAAACTTTTCACCTTGGGAGCATGTTGTTTTCCGTACTGCGTACCGTTGGGAGGATACTATCACTGGTCCGGGGCTTGATGGCGAAGGGTTTACAATGGAGGCTGTTGTTGATTTCTAAAAAGAGAGGACTGGATATGAGGGGTAAATCACTATTCATAATATTAAGTAGTGTACTTGTGGTGCTACTCTCCCTTTCTTTAGCAAAAGCGCAAAGCTACAGAGAGAATTTGGAGGTTTCCTCTCTCTATGTTTATCAACAGATGTTTGATAACGCAGACGCTGGGCAATTTTCCAAAATTCTAGAGCTTTCACGTCAGATTGAAGGAGTTATAGTTGCTTTGGAGACGAATTTGAGCGTGAATATCAAGTCACAGCTTGAAAGTGCAGTTGCCAGTGGAGATAAAGAGAAAGTGAAGGGTGCTCTTCAAAAACTTATTTTTTATGACATTCAAGATGTTTTTCTTACGACAAAAAGTTCAATTAAAAATGGGGCAGATCTGGGGAAGATTAAAGAGCATTTGAAACTTGCTTATTTGGATTATCTGATAGTTTCTTCTGAAGCGAAAAAGATCGATTTTGGGCTTGATAGATCAGTGCGCAAGTCGTTCAATGAGTTACTTACCGGGCATTTAGCCGCGGCGGTTAATGCGTCAAATCCGGGACTTGTTGAAAACGACATGGCGACTATACAAGACAATTATCGCCAGATTTTCGCAGATAAGTAGTTATTTAAAAGCAAAGAGGATATCCGGAATTTTCTGCTTAAGCAGCAGAAAATTCCGGTATATCTTCTAATTAAAAATTCGGATTAAATGATAATTTGATTCGATTTATAATTAGATGTTACAGATGAAAGGAGTGAAATGTTTAAGGGATTGCGATCAAAACTTACAGGAGTAATTATAGCGGTAGCGGTAGTGCCTTTATTAATTTCTTATCTTTTTATTCTGAATCAGATACAAAGTACTTTGCGCCATAACCAGGAAAGACAGGTTACCCAGGTTCTAGCCCATATTAATGGCAATTTTAAGGATTTTGAGCGTAAAGCGCTGACATATGTAAGCTTGCTTAAAAATATCCCGGATATCCAGGATGCCGTAAATTATACGATTCAAACTAAAGATAGAAAACAGCTTTTAGAGGTACTTAAGGGATTTTCTTCTGAAGATTTTGATACAGTACAGGTTCTTGATGCCAAAGGAGATGTGTTGATAAGGGGGGATAGTCCGGAATTATTTGGCGATTCAAAAGCGGAACAGCCGCTTATCAAGAGTGCTTTGCTTGGTAATGTGGTAATTGGGGTGGAATCCGGACAGCGCGGCTATGCGGTTCGTGCGACAGCTCCGCTGAGAAGTGCGGGTGAGCTTGTGGGGCTGATACAGGTGGGCAAATTTCTTAATGCGGGTTTTGCTAAAGAGCTTTCTCAAAGCTCGGAAAGTAAAATCATTTTTTCTGTAAAAGGGGAATTTACTGGGTATTATCTTTGGAAAGAGCCGGTGACGGAAGCAACCAAAAATAAAACGCTTTCCCGTTTGCAGCAGATTATTCGTTCAAAAAGCATGGATATCGTAACCTTGGATAATGAGTCTTTCAGTTTTTCGACATTTTCCTATTCGCTCGGTGAAGATCATACAGCTATTGATATTGCGGTGGGCGTAAGTAATAGAGAATCGATTCTGGCGCAAAACCGCATAAAGTCGATGTTGTTGATTTTACTTATTAGCTGCCTAGGCCTCGCGGCGATTATCAGTTATGTGTTCGCGCAAAGCTTGACAAAACCGCTAATTTCGCTTGCGAATCAGGTTGGCGACTGGAAGGGCGATCTCAGTCAGCAGGTTGTGGTTAATTCGAAAGACGAGACGCTTCAGGTGGCAAAGGCGTTTAATAAACTTATGTCTACCTTACGACAAATCGTTGAGGAAGTTAAACAGACGGCTGATAAGGTGAAGCTGTCTGCGGAGGAATTGTCCGCTTCAACGGAGCAGATAAACAGCACGACGCTTAATTTTTCCGGTGCGGTGCAGGAAATTAATAAAGGGGTTAATAGCCAGGCACAGTGTTTAGAAGAAACTTCCCGAACGATGAGCGATATCGGCGCCCTTTCTAGTCAAGTTGCTTCAAGTACCCATGAGACCGCGCAAGCGGCAAAGAAGTCTGTTGAGCAGGCACAGCTGGGAAAAGAGGCGGCTATGGAGACGGTTAAAATCATGGAGAGGATCAGCGATTTTGTTTCTAAAGCGGTAGAGATCGTAAACGTGCTGAGAGATCGGTCTCAGGAAATAGGGGAGATTATCGAAACGATAACCACGATTGCCGACCAGACGAACTTGTTGGCGCTTAACGCGGCGATTGAGGCTGCCCGCGCTGGGGAAAGTGGTAGGGGGTTTGCCGTAGTAGCTGAGGAAGTCAAAAAATTGGCCGATGGTTCTGCCGGGGCGGCAAAGAAAATTGCCATTCTTATTTCCGGGGTCCAGAGCGAAACAAATAAAGTTGCTATTTCTATTGAGTCCGGATATCGAGAAGTTAATGAAGGTAAAAAAGTAGTCAGTATGGCGTCCAAGGCTTTGAATGAAATTGTTTTCGAGTCGGATCGGACGACAAAGATGGTTATGAGCATGCAGGATATCATTAAGAAGCAGCTTGAAGGAATCGGGATTGTCGTGAATTCCGTTAATGAAGTTGCGTCAATCGCGGAAAAAAGTTCATCCGGAACTCAGGAGATATCTGTTTCAGTGCAGGAAATGTGCACTTCTATGGGGCAGATGTCTGTTTCTGCGCAGGTACTCTTTCAATACGCGGTAGAGCTTAATAATCTGGTAGAACGGTTAGTGAAATAACAGTATTTTTACGCAAAGCCGCAAAGAGCAGTTTTTTATTTAATATTGCCGCTTATAATCCTCGATATTTAAAGAAACCATAGTCGGAATATCCCGATTATTCGCAATTCAAAGCTTTATTTCCACACACCCTATTTGGGATATTCTAAAAACAAATTTTTCCAATAGCTCAAAAAACATTTGCAGAAAAGGAAAATATTCTACAGATTAAAATTTGGATTCTCCACGATTAAGAACAATAAAATAATAAAAAATTTAGGATGAGCAACTAAGAAACTATGTGCGGAAAGTTTTAATAGCTGAACTAATAGCTTTAAGTTAACTTGACTAAACCCAGGCTGATTTGATAAACTATTTTTAATGAGAACTTGGTGAAAAGGCAGATATGAGCGCAAATCAAGTACATGTTTATTATTCCGGAATGGTGCAGGGCGTTGGATTTCGTTATCAGGTAAGAAATATTGCCGCTGGGTTTCCGGTTTTGGGTTTGGTCAGAAACTTAGCTGATGGGCGGGTGGAATTAATTGCCGAAGCAGATAAGCAAACTCTGGTGGATTTTTTAGCAAATATTGATGCTGCTTTGGGTCAATATATTCGGGATAAGCAAATTTCTTGGGATAAGGCGGGAAATGATTTTAATGATTTTGAAATAACTTTTTAAGGTGTTAATAAACCATGAGATACGCAATTTTTTCTGATGTGCATGCTAATTTTGAGGCTTGGCAGGCTGTTTTAAAAGCTTATCAATCGGAAAAAATTGATCAGTTTATTTGTCTGGGTGATATTGTGGGCTATGGCGCTGATCCAGGCAAATGTATTGCTAGTTTACGCGAATTAGGGGCAATTAATATTGCCGGTAATCATGACTGGGCTGTAGTTGAAAAATTTGATGATTTTTATTTTAATCAGTTTGCGCTGCAAGCAATTGCTTGGACAAAGCAGGTGCTGGATGAGTCAGAAAAGCAATTCTTGAGAAATTTACCCCTGACTTATTCGGATAACAATCTTTATGCTGCGCATGCTGGTTTATGGAGGGCAGATAAATTTTTATATACATATTCGATTGCTGCGGCGATTAAAAGTTTTAATTTAATCCAAAACAAGCCTTGTTTTATTGGACACACGCATATTCCGATGTTTATTAAGAAAAATAAGACTGGTGCGATTTTTCTCAATTATCCGGATTTATTTAAATTAGAGGCGGATTCAGAGTATATAGTTAATGTTGGAAGCGTGGGCCAGCCGCGTGACGGAAATCCTGATGCAGCTTATGCCGTATATGATACTAAAAAAAGACTTGTGGAAATAAAAAGAATTAGTTATAATATTCCTACTAAAGCTCAAACTAAGATAAGAAAAGCAAGGATTGCTGAATATCTAGCGCAAAGGCTTGGTCAGGGACGATGAGAAAATTTTTATATTCTAGTGGTATTATTATAACTGCTTTATTTTTATACGGTTTTGTTGCCGGGGTAGAAATCGGAGATCCTGATGATGTCCAATTGTCGGAACCAAATTCGCCTGTACTTGAGTATGAAGAGACGATAGTTGTCCCTAAAACTAATCAAGAATTGTATAATCAATATCATCTTCTGGCAATATCTTCATTAGAAGAAGCGCAGACCTCATTTCAAGAAAATAAACTATGGACTTATCGCATGGTTCATAATGCTTCTAATTATATTAAACTCATGCATGCTTTGGCTTTGGACGAATATAAACAGGAATATACGACTATTTTAGAAAGTCTTAAACCTTTGATTGCTGATTTGAAGAATTCAAGCAAACATAAATACCAAACAGCGCAAATAAAACATCAATTAAAGAATATTGAAAAAGAACTTGAACAAGATTATTCTTGGGAAAAAGTAAAAGCATGGATAAAGGATTAATTGTCAGGACAATAGTGGTTGGGCCATTACAAACCAATTGTTATGTGTTAGGCTGTGCTAATACTTATGAGGCTGTGATTATTGATCCAGGCGCTGATTGTGCTAAAATTAATGCGGTTGTCAAGCAGGAAAAACTTAAGCTTAAAGCAGTAGTTTTAACTCATGGACATTATGATCATATCGGGTGTTTGGATAGTTTTGATTTACCGGTTTATATCCATGCGGATGACGCGGAAATGCTGACAAATAGTCAGAAGAATCTTTCAGCTAATTTTGGGATAGGCCAAGAATTTAATCCAAACCTAAAGATTTTAAAAGATGATGACATTGTGTCTGTAGGCGATTTGCGGCTAAAAGTGATACATACTCCCGGGCATTCTCGTGGTGGGATTTGTTTGCAAGTAAGAGATGTCTTGTTTAGCGGAGATACTTTATTTTGTCATGGAGTCGGCCGGACTGATTTACCAGGTGGATCTTTTAAAGCATTACTTGATTCAATTAATAATAAATTGATAAAAGCTTTGGAACCAGAAACATTGGTTTTTCCAGGGCATGGTCCGTCAACAACTATCAGTCAAGAAACAAGAGAAAATAATTATTTATGAGCTTAGTGCGCAGAGAATTATTTTTAATGTCAGTATATTTATGTCTTATTTTAGGCATAGGAGTCTATTTTTTCTTTTTTCAATTTGCTTATCCGCGTTATGTTATAATTAATTCGCAGATTGAGTCAGCGGAAACAGCTTTAAGTCAAATAAGTCAAATCCTTAATGGTAAAACTGTAATTGAAAAAGAATACAATGATTTTGTCCAAAAATTTGAGGCAAATTCAGCTAAGCCGGCGGTAACCGATATTTTGCAGGATGTTAAAAGCAAAGCTGGGACGGCCGGGCTTAATGTGATTAATGTAAAACCCTTTCCCTTAAAAGATGATGGTATGTATAATGAATTTGATTTTAAATTAGAAACTGAAGGTGAATTAAAGAATTTGGGCAGATTTTTTTATGCTTTAGATAAATCTCCATATATGTTTTCAATTAAACATACGCAAATTAATGCACAGGCAAAAGATGAGCCTTTAAAAGTTCAGCTGCTTTTAAGCGCTATTTTAGCAAAGGAATAGATTTTTATTATGGTAAATGATCAGCTTAGCCGAATTATTTCTAGAGATAAATATATAAATTGTGTTAATATAGGATTAATTAGTTTAGCTGGATTACTGCTGATATATTTCAGTGGATTGTTTTTTAATCAAACTGATATTAATATTGAAACTTCTCTGGGTAAAAAAGCAATGCCGGCAATGGCTAGTTTAGAACTGGTTAAGAAATCAGAGAAATATTATGAGCGGATTCTTACCCGTAGAAAATTATTTATCGCGCAATCGGGGATTGTTTCTGGAGAAAAAAAAGATTTAGCGGTAAAAGATGTCCAGACTGACTTAAGCCTTGGACAATTAATTCTTTTAGGTATTGTCTCCGGGGGGCAAGGTCCACAGGCGATAATCAGTAATATTACCAATGACCGGTCTTTTTACTGTTATGGCGGAGAAAATGTTGAAGGTTTTATTGTTGATCAGGTTAAATCGGACAGAGTTATTCTGAAAAAAAATGATGAAACGTTTGAGCTAAGACTATGAAAAATAAACTTTTATTTTCAGTTATATTATTAATTGTATTGAGCCTATTATGTTTTTCTGGGCAGGTATATGCTACGGATATTAATACAGTTAAAATAGATCTGGATGTTAAGAATATGAGTATCCTGGATGTTCTAAGATTACTCGCTGAACAAGGGCAGGTTAATATTGTTGCCAGCCGGAATGTGCAGGGACGGGTAACTGCTAAGCTCAATGATATTACAGTTGCTCAGGCTTTGGATGCTGTTTTAACCGCGAATAATTTTTTATTTGTGGAAGACAAAGGGATTATTCGAGTTTTGACTCAGCAGGATGTTTTGCAGCAAGAGCAGACTGAAAAATTAGTCAGCCGGGTATTTTTCTTAAGTAATGTCAAAGTCGCGGATTTAAGACAAGTGCTTAATTCTACAAAATCTCCTCGCGGCAGAGTGGAAATAAATTCAATGGCTAATCAGGTGATTATTACGGATACAGTGGCGAATATCGCTGAGGCTGAGGAAGTAATCGCGGCGCTTGACCATAAGATGATTACCAAGGTTTATAATTTAAATTATGCTGATGCTAAAGAAATGATGGCCAAGCTTACGGAATTAATTCCCAAGCAAGAAGGGGAAATCTTTATTGATGAAAGAACAAATAGTTTGGTTATTAGGGCGATTGCCGAGACAATTACTAAAATAGATATGTTGATAAAGAATTGGGATCAAAGATCAAAGCAGGTATTGATCGAAGCAAAAATTTTAGAAATTTCAGTTGACAAAAGTAAGGGTTTGGGGGTAAATTGGGAATATCTTAATGACACAGATGGAGATGCGATAAATGTGTCTGCTGTTTTACCGGTGAGTGTGAGCAATGGCGGAACTTTAAGAATCGGCACGCTGAGCGCGGATCAGTATCAGATCACGATACAGGCTTTAGAGAGCATGACGGATACAAATATTCTTTCTAATCCGCGGATTACAGTTATGAATAATAATGAAGCGAATATCTTGGTCGGGGCTTCTGAGCCGTATTTAGTAACTTATATTGATAAAGATTCAAATACTCAGACTGAAGAAACTAAATTTATTGATGTGGGTGTTAAGCTTACAGTTACTCCGAAAATCAGTGATGATGGTTTTATTACCCTTAAAATTCATCCGGAAGTAAGTTCAGCCAGAAGAGTGGCTGAGGTTAATAATTCATTGGCAGTTGATACTACTCAGGCTGATACAACGGTTATTGTGCGAGATGGAAAAACAATTGTTTTGGGCGGATTGATTAAAGATACTGTATCAAAGACTCAATCAAAAGTTCCGATACTCGGCAATATTCCTGTATTGGGCATGTTTTTTAAAAGTCAGGGCACGACGAATGTAAAAAAAGAAATAGTTGTTTTTATCACTCCGCATATTGTTAATCAGACTACAGAGTTGATGGATATAAAAGAAAAGCGTGACCAGGCAATGAAAAAGGCTTTGGATCAAGCTGTTTATAAATGGCGTGAGTGGGAGGAAAAAGCTGATGCACAGGAGTAGAACAACTTGGATATTTTATTGTGTGTATTTGTTTGTTTTTTTATTTAATTTAAATGTTTATGCCGGCTCAGAAAATCAGGGCTTGTCTGTAAAGGTAAAAAATCAGGTAGTAAGTGCCCAGCTTGATTCAGTTGAAATTACTAAAATAAATAATTATAATCGAGTTACAATCAAAGGTTTAACTAATTTTGCCGCACCCGGTGAACCTTTATTGCCGATCAAAACCATAAAATATTTGATTCCGCAGGGTAAAAAAGTCAGTGATGTAACTGTCGGTTGGACGAGTAAAAAGTATCTATATGGTACTTATTTGGTGGAACCAGCACAAGCTCCGGTGCGAACAGATTATGAGGGGCCGATTAATCCCACATTGCCTAAAGCTGAAGTTTATTCTAGGAATACGGCTTATCCTGAATCTCCTTATAAAGTTGTTTCTACTCAACAAATGCGCGGTTATAAAATCCTGATTGTTAATCTTTTCCCCGTGGAATATATTCCGGCAACCGGGAAATTAGCTTATTATGATAATCTGAATTTGAATATTATTTTAGCAGATGAGCCAGCGACTCTGGGCAGTAATAATAATTCACTTTACCGAGGGATTGATGCTGACAAGCAAATAGTAAGTGAGTTCGTGGATAATCCGGAAGATGTTAATACTTATCCTTTGCACAAAGCCGCCCAATTAGCCACAGTAGATTATTTGATAATAACCAGTAAGACATTTGCTGATTACAGAGGAGCCTATGATCTTGAGGATCTTTTAATTCACAAGCGGGCTAGACTTAACGCTCAAATGCTGGATACAGATATGATTTATTTAAATTACGCCGGAGCGGATAATATTGAAAAGATCCGTAATTGCATTAGAACTTATTATATATCAAATCAAACACAATATGTGCTTTTGGTCGGCGATGCTGACGGCGGAGGTCTTGCTACCGGAGAAACTGAAGCGGCTCCGATTATTCCAGTGCGCGGTCTTTACGGCAAGGTAAATGATACCGGGGCGCCTGATGATCCGGATAGTAATATGCCTTGTGATATGTATTACGGCTGTTTGGGTACATTTGATTCCAATAATAATGGGATTTATGGAGAGCTGAATGATGGAGAATCCGGGGGCGAGGTCGATCTTGCGGCTGAAGTTTATATTGGCCGGGCGCCGGTTGATTCAACGGTAGAACTGGAAAATTTTGTGAGAAAAACAATTATTTATGAAAATTCTAATGCTGATTATCTGACCAGGGCTTGTATGGTCGGTGGAGATCTTGATCAAACTGCCGGTTTTTTTTATGCAAAGCCTTATCTGGAAGAAATCCGCAATGGATCAAGTGCCAATGGCTATACTACAAGTGGTATGGCTGAAAGCGGTTATTTTAGTTTTAATAATCTCTATGATCAAGATCGAATTTGGGTTGACAATGATTTAATTAATATTATTAATTCGGGAATTCATATTATTAATCATTTAACACATGCTACTAATACTGTGTTTGCTAGGACAATAATCAATGCCAATATTGATGATGATTTGACTTTGCATAATACTGATTATTTCTTTGGCTATACGCAGGGCTGCTATTCCGGGGCTTTTGATAATCGGCAGAGTGATGGGGTTTATGGTACTTCAGATAGTGCTTTAGAGCATTTTATTAAGGATAATCATGGAGCATTTGCGTTTATCGGCAATTCCCGATACGGTTGGTATGATCCAGCTGGTACTGATGGCGGATCGCAGCGGGTTCAGCGTTTATTCTGGGACGCGCAGGTGCGTTATGGGATTACCAGTATCGGCAGAGCTTTGCAGTCGGCAAAAGATCAAACTATGGGTATATCTGGCGCATATAATGACTATCGATGGGCTTATTTTACGACAAATTTATTGGGTGATCCGGAGACTTCTTTAAAGGTGGCTTTATTATCGCCAGCAAATTTTACGGCAAATAATATTGTTTTTGCCAGCAGCAGTTGGGTGACTTTAGCTTGGAAAAATTCTAGCAGAGCTGATCTGACTCATGTGATGATTCGCTATCGCACGGATGGAACCTATCCTACCAGCGAAACTGATGGGACTTTGCTGCTTTCTCGTGCGGCGACTCCCGGAACAACCGAAACTTATAATCATACTAATGTTATTGCCGGAACAACTTATCATTATATGGCTTTTGGTTATAATGGTACTGTTTATGAGGGAGCTGTGGCAACTACGAATAGGGGGAGCACCACTGTTTTTGAAGGATCAGCAAACGCTGATTCCGGTAGCAGTAGTAGTAGTTGTTTTGTGGCAACTGCTTGCTATGGAGATCAACAAGCCTCGGAAGTGGTATTACTGCGAAAATTTAGAGATAAACAATTGATGGCGGATTATCGCGGCAGGGAATTTGTCGCGGCTTATTATATTATCGGTCCCAAGTTAGCAGATATGATCAGAGCTAATGATGCGGCTAAAAAAGCAGTACGATATTGTCTCAGCCCTTTGGTTAAAATAGCGGATATGCTTAATAAAGGGGACTTATAATGTTTAAATATCTAGGCAAAAGGCTTTTAATCAATTTATTTATAATTGGATTTATTGTTATTTTTAATCAAAATGTTTGGGCAGTGCAAGGCGGCGCCCGCCCAATTTCCATGGGCGGAGCATTTGTTGCTTTGGCTGATGATGCCAATGCTAGTACTTGGAATCCGGCTGGACTTGGCTGGCAAAAAGATCATGAGGTTTCTGTTTCTTCAACAATTAATGGAAGAAATGATTATATTACCGGTGATTTTGTGAGTGATGATTATATTGTTTATACTAGTAAGGTTGCGCAGAGTGATTCTGAGCAAGGCGCGATCGGTGTATATTTTCAAAACAGCACTTATGAAAACCAGATTACTCGCAGCAAAACAATTTTGTGGCAGCCAGGCATTGCTTATGGTCGGCAATTTTTTTCTGATCCGAATAAGGCTTGGGGAATTTCCTTGAATTATTTTAACTTTAAATCAGAAATTCCCGGGATCAGTTCCAGTGATACGGCTTTAAGTTTAAATGCGGGGTTTTTGTGGTCAATAACGGAAAACCTTTCTTTGGGTTTATTGGTGGAAAATATTAATGAACCGACTTTTACGATTCATGGGGTAAATAGTCGATTGATCAGAGTTTGGCGTCCGGGTTTAGCTTATTATGTTGATGCTGCTACTGTGTTGACTTTTGATATTTATGACTTGACTGGTAATACAAAAGATAGAGGTTCTGATTTTAGTCAAAATGTTCGCTTGGGCATGGAGCATTATATTAATGATGATTTTTCCTTAAGGTTGGGGGTTCATAATCCTAATTCAGATGTAGATTCCAGTAAATATTACTCTTTAGGCTTGGGCTGGCAGTATTCGGAATTTTTTATTACACATCCGGTTTGTTATTATTTGGACTATACTTTTGTTTATTGGCAAGATCCTGCTGTTGGTAATGAAGACTATCTGCACCAATTCGGAGTTTCTTGTAAATTCTAAGAGCAGCGTATAAATGTCACCAGACTGTAGAGTAGGGGCCGTGCTTGTCCCGGCCCGTAATAATATATATTATTATAATCGGTTAGATTAATAATCGGGCGCAGGCAAGCAGCGCCCCTACGGTTAACTAAACGCTATCCGCTATACGCTGTTTTGAGCCCTTGCGCATAATCTCCCTATGTGATATACTTTTCATATAAGATCATTATTATTATTATATTATTAAGTACTTTTATAATCTCTATAAAAATTAATCGAAAGGAGGGTGTTGTGAATAATAATAATTTATTCATACAGCGCAGATTTCAGGTTCAGCGAGACGAAAACACTGGACTGGTAAATTTTATAGGGTCATTATATTTAGCATATTATTTTTATAAAAACAATGAACTTTATGTTACTAAGTATGCTTTGAATATTAAGCTTACTAAAACTGAAGCAGAGATCAGGCAGTTAATGAAACATTAAGGAAAAAGGATATAGCTATTTTAATTGGTTTTTTTAAAGCTCCTCTTGATGAGGAGCTTTTTTGTTTGACAAATTGGTCTAAATTGAGTAAAATCTATAAGTTAAGAATTTAAAATTAAAAAAACCGGGGGTGATTTTTTATAATATATGTATGAACTGAGCGAATTAAAAAATGGTTTAAAAGTTGCCACCTGTAAAGTACCTGAAGCAAAAAGTGTTGCTTTGGGTGTTTGGATTGGCGTGGGCGGTAGATATGAAGCAAAAGCCTCTAGCGGTATTTCGCATTTTATTGAGCATATGGTTTTTAAGGGGACTAAAAAAAGAACTTATCGCCAAATTAAAGAATCAATCGAAGGGTTGGGCGGTTTATTAAATGGATTTACTTCAGAGGAATTAACTTGTTTTATGGCTAAAGTGCTGGACAAGCATAGCCAAAGCACGCTTGATGTTCTGTTGGATATAATTATCGATCCTTTGCTTAAGAAAAGTGATATTACTAAGGAGCGGTTGGTAATTTTTGAAGAAATTAAAATGTATTTTGACTTGCCAAATCATCTAGCTTATGACCGCTTGCAGGAATTGCTCTGGCCAAATCATGCATTGGGCAGAAATTTGGCAGGTGATTTTGATAGTTTAAAAGCAATTGATAAACCTTTTATGCTTAGTTTTATGAAAAAATATTATGATCTGAGCAATGTTTTAGTTACTGCTTGCGGGAATATTTCTCATAAACAGATACTAACTTATCTGGATAAAATTTTAAAAAATAAAAATAAAATTTCAAAACAAAGACAAGAGCGGTCATATGATCCGATTATTATTGACCAAGTAAAACCGAATCATATTTTTCTGGAAAAAGATACGCAGCAGACACATTTATGTTTAGGTTTTCATGCTGTGCCCCGGAGAGATCCGCTGCGGCATGCAATGACATTGATCCATGTTATTTTAGGGGCAAATATGTCTAGCCGTTTATTTAATGAGCTCAGAGAAAAAAATGGCTATGCTTATGAAATTGCCACAGCGATAAGAAGATTTAGCGATACAGGCGCGTTTATTGTCCATGCCGGTGTGGTGAATAAGAATACGGAAAATGCCTTGTGCTTAATTCTGGAACAGTTAAAAAAGATTTCCCGGGTTAATGTGAAAAAAAGTGAATTAAATAGAGCAAAAATATACTGTCGCGGACAATTATTAATGGGACTGGAAGATACGCTGGAACATATGAGTTGGTTAGGCGAAAGTATTATGACTGAAGGCAAGCCGCAATATGTGGAAAAAGTTATTGAGGGCATAGAAAAAGTCACGGCTGAACAAATAAGATTATTGGCAAAAAAAATATTCAGTAATAATAATTTAAATCTTTCAGTTGTTGGGCCGGTTGATGATAAAAAACAGAAAAAGCTAATTAATATTTTGCGGAGGTTTTAATGCTAAAGAAAAAACTGCTGATTGCGCCATCAATTTTATCAGCTGATTTTAGTCGTTTGGAAAAAGAAGTTAATTCCATTGAAAAAGCCGGAGCTGACTGGGTGCATGTTGATGTTATGGACGGAAATTTTGTGCCTAATATTAGTATTGGCCCTGCGGTTACCGCGAGTATTAAAAAACGGACAAAACTTCCTTTGGATGTGCATTTGATGATTAATGATCCAGGCTTTTATTTGGATGATTTTATTGCCGCGGGAAGTTCGATTATAACAGTTCATTGTGAAGTTTCTAATTTAAATTTGATTAAAAAGATTAAGGCAAAATTAGCTAAGCATAAAATTAAGATGGGGATCAGTCTTAATCCGGCAACTCCTTTGAGTCAAATAAAAAAATTTTTGACTTATGCTGATTTGGTGTTAGTGATGAGTGTTAATCCCGGTTTTGGCGGGCAGAGTTTTATGCCTGAGGTATTGCCGAAAATTGCTCAGCTGAGAAAAATTTTTAAAGGGATTATTGAGGTAGATGGCGGAATTACTGATCAGACTGCGCCTCTAGTGGTGCGCAATGGCGCGGATATGTTGGTAGCTGGTTCGTATGTGTTTAAGGCACAGAATAGAACTAAGGCAATTGAAAGGTTGAGAAATGCAGGGAATTAAATTCGGAACAGATGGTTTTCGGGGTATTATCGCGGATACTTTTACTTTTGAAAATGTGCAGCGAATCAGTCAGGCTTTGTCGGTTTATTTAAAGAAATATAAACAGACTACTTATAAAAAAGGGATAGCATTAGGTTATGACAAACGTTTTTTGTCAGATAGATTTGCTCAGGCCGTAGCTGATGTTTTAAGTCATAACGGTGTTCCGGTTTTTATGAGTACACAGCCTATTCCAACACAGGCGATAAGTCTGTATGTGAGAGCGAATCATTTAGTATGTGGAGTTGTTTTGACAGCCAGTCATAATCCTTATGATTTTAACGGATTAAAAATAAAAGATGAATTTGGGGCAACTGCTCCGGAGCAAATGACCAAGGAAATTGAGCTGATCATCAGAACCGGAGTGAATTTTCCTAGGTTGAAAACAGAAAAGCCTGCCAGAATTATACTTGTTGATATGCAGAAGCCTTATATTGATTTTGTTAAGAAATATTTAGATATTAAATTGTTTAAAGAAAATAAATTTAGGATTCTAGTAGATAGTATGCATGGTGTGGGCGTGGGGATTGTTGATCAAGTTTTAAAGAATTCTGCTTGCTCAGTGGATACTATCCGAGCAAATCATGATGTTTTGTTCGGAGGGGTTAATCCCGAGCCAATTGCTCAGAATTTACTTGCTTTAGAAAAAGCGCTAAAACTTAAGCCCTATGATTTAGCAATTGCCTTAGATGGTGATGCTGATCGGATCGGCGCAATGTGTCCGGATGGGCAATTGATTAGTTCGCATCTGGCGATATGTCTTATATTGCTCCATTTCATTGAAAATAAAAAAATGACCGGCAAGGTTGTCAAAAGCCTGACAACGACAACATTAGTTGATAAAATCACATCTTTTTATAATCTGGAATTAGAAGAAGTTTCGGTTGGGTTTAAAAATATAGCGGCAAAAATGATTAATGATGATGTGTTAATTGGCGGAGAAGAATCAGGGGGGATCGGGTTTAAAAACTATATGCCTGAACGTGATGGGATCCTTTCCGGTTTATTAATTCTAGAATCAATGGCTTATCGGAAACAGGGAATAATTGAAATCATTAAAGATATGCAGAAACGCTTTGGCAAATTTTACTATTTGCGGCGCGATTTAAAAATAAAAGTAACTAAGTCTATAGCGCATCCGAAAAAAATTTTAGGCCAGGATGTTATTGAAATAAAGACATATGACGGAACAAAATTTATCATGAAAGATGAAAGCTGGCTGCTGATTCGACCTTCAGGTACTGAACCAGTAGTGCGGATTTACGCGGAATCAAAAACATTAAATAGAACAAAGGACCTGATTGAATTTGGTAGTGAATTATTATGAAAAGAAAAAACATTAGAAATTTTTGCATTATCGCTCATATTGATCATGGGAAATCAACTTTGGCGGATCGTTTGATGGAAATAACCCAATCAATTGATAAACGGGGATTTCATGATCAAATGCTTGATGATATGGAACTTGAGCGAGAGCGGGGGATAACGATCAAAGCTTCGGCAGTGAGAATATATTTTAATTCAAAAGACGGCCAACGCTATCAATTAAATCTTATTGATACTCCCGGACATGTTGATTTTAGTTATGAAGTGGCAAAGTCACTTTCCGCTTGTGAAGGCGCTTTATTATTGGTGGACGCGGCGCAGGGGATTCAGGCGCAAACAGTGGCTAATTTTCATTTGGCGACTGAGCAGAATTTAAAAATAATTCCTGTAATTAATAAAATTGATTTACCGCATGCTCAGCCGGAAGTGGTAGCGCATCAGATTCACGATGTGCTATGCATTGAAGATGAGGCTTTACTCGCCAGCGCTAAAGATGGAAAAGGGGCTGTGGAAATTCTGGAAAGGATTGTCAGGGATATTCCGCATCCCGAAGGCAGTGAAGATAATCCTTTGCAGTGTTTGATCTTTGACTCAGTTTTTGATAATTATAAGGGAGTTGTGGTTTATTTGCGGGTAGTTAATGGGATTATTGAGCCAAAGATGCATGTTAGTTTTATGGATTCCGGTAAAAGATATGAAGTTTTAGAAACGGGAATTTTAAATCCTAAACCAGAAAAAGTTGAAAGATTATCTTGCGGTGAAGTCGGTTATATTATTTGTAATATCAAGGACCCGGCGGAAGTTTTAATCGGTGATACAGTTACTGATTTTAAAAAACCGGCGGAAAAACCTTTGCCGGGGTTTAAAAAAGTTCATCCCCTGGTTTTTTGCGGATTGTATCCTGTGAGCAGTGTTGATTTTGATAATCTGCGGGATGCTTTGCACAAACTTAAATTAACTGATTATGGTTTTATTTTTGAGCAGGAAAGCAGTCCATCTTTGGGCTTTGGTTTTCGTTGCGGATTTCTCGGTCTTTTGCACATGGATATTGTTCAGGAAAGATTGGAAAGAGAATTCGAGATAAATCTAATCGCTACTGCTCCGAGTGTAGTTTACCGGGTATTAAAAACAAACGGAGATCTGATTGAAATCGATAATCCCTCTAAATTTCCGGAACCAACACAAATTGATGATATTGAAGAACCTTATATTAAAGCTTTTATGATTGTTCCGGAAGATTGTTTGGGAGTGGTCATGGCTTTAACTCAATCTAAGCGGGGAATATACGTTAATAAAGAATTTCTTGATGAACAAAGAGTGCTGCTTACATATGAATTTCCTTTGGGTGAGGTGATTGTTGATTTTTTTGATAAACTAAAATCAATTACTCGGGGATATGGTTCACTTGATTATGAATTGATCGGGTATCGGGCAACTCGGCTGGTTAAGCTGGATATCTTAATCAATGGTGACGCTTGCGATGCTTTGTCTTTTCTCGTCTTCAGGGATAATGCCCAATTTAAGGGCCGCCAAATTGTCTCAAAGTTGCGAGAACTTATTCCTCGTCAATTATATGAGGTAGCGATTCAGGCAGCAATCGGGGCAAAAGTAATTGCCCGGGAAAATGTAAAAGCTATGGGAAAAAATGTTACGGCAAAATGTTATGGCGGGGATATATCCAGAAAAAGAAAGCTTTTAGAGAAGCAGAAAATGGGACGTAAGCGCATGAAACAATTTGGTAAAGTGCAGATCCCTCAAGAGGCTTTTCGGGCTATATTGCAAATCAATGATTAAAAAGGATGATTAAATGGATAGTAAAGTTAAGGCTGTGATTAAAGAATACGCGGAATCTTTGCTGATCGCTTTTGTCTTGGCGATGATTATCAGGACTTTTGTTGTTCAGGCTTTTAAAATTCCCACTGGATCTATGCGGATGACTTTGATTGAGGGTGACCGGATTCTGGTGAATAAATTTATTTATAAATTCAGAGAGCCAAAGCGGGGAGAGGTGATTGTATTTAAATATCCGGAGGATACAAAGCTGGCTTTTATTAAAAGATTAATCGGCTTGAGTAATGAATCATTAGAAATTAAAAACGGCCGAATCTTTATCAATGATAATATAATTGATGATAAAAATCTGACAAAAAATTATTATTATAATCGGGGTGATTTTGGTGAGGTTGATCAGAAGATTGAGATTCCGGAGGATGCTTTATTTGCTTTAGGCGATAATAGTGCCAATAGCCGGGATTCACGCTACTGGGGCTTTGTCCCTAAAAAAAATCTGATTGGCAAAGCAATGGTTGTATATTGGCCGCCATATCGCATGCGCATCATCGAGTGATTTTTTATTAATTAAGCTAGTATTGTGGTTGACAGAAAATAGAAATAAGTACAGGATAATAGAAAGTTGTAAAGTGACAATCAGAACTCGTAAACGTGGTTAGTCGCAAACACGCAACAGTTGTTTGATAGGCAAAAACACATCTTTTCACTAAGCCTGAGCCTGCATCGTGCAGGCCCAGCCGCGCGTTCTCGCTATTTTTACATCCGTGTAAAAATTACGCTCGAAAGCGCCGCTCAAAGAGAATTTTTGCCTAGCGGATAGGCTGGGAATGTTTGTCTTATAATTATGAATCTAGCTAATTGGATATCAATAATCCGAGTAATTTTAATCCCTTTTTTTGTGGGCAGTATAATTTATTGCTCACCGCAAAGAGATTATTTGCGCTTTTTGGCAATGGGAATATTCTTGGCTGCCGGGATCAGTGATGTTTTGGATGGATATATTGCCAGAACAAGAAATATGCAAACCAAGCTAGGTTCTTTTCTCGATCCAATGGCAGATAAGCTTTTGCTTAGCGCAAGCTTTATTGTACTGGCTTTTGCGCATAGTGTTTCATTTAAAATTAGGCTGCCGATTTGGGTGTTGATCTTATTCATTTCTCGGGATATGATTTTAGCTTTAGGCTCATTGCTGGTACATCTCACTACCAGTAACTTGAAAATCGAGCCAAGCATTTGGGGGAAATTAACTACTTTTTTTCAAATGGCGACAGTGATTGCTATTCTTTTACAATTCTCATATTCTTTTTTATTGTGGGATATCGCGGCGGTTATTACGGTTGCTTCAGGACTGGATTATATTTACAAAAGCAATAAATTACTTAGTGCGGGAAAATAGTTTGCACAACGATTTTTAGAGAGCAGGTATGAATATGGATACAAATAAAGAAACGCTGGTGGCAATATCCGGAAGGCCGAATGTGGGAAAGTCATGTTTATTTAATCGATTGTTGGGAAAAAGACAATCGATTGTTGAGCCAACAAGCGGAGTTACCCGGGATCGGGTTTATGCTACTGTAACTTGGGGTAAAAAAGAATTTCAATTGGTTGATACCGGAGGAATTCATTTTGAAGCTAAAACTGAAATGTCAGATCAGATTATCAAACAAGCCCAAAAGGGGATAGATGAGGCTAATCTAATTTTGTTTATTGTTGATTCGACTGCGGGTTTAACTCCCGAAGATTGGGGAATATTAAACTTTTTAAGAAAAGCTAATCGTAAAATTATCTTAGTTGTGAATAAGGTTGATGATATGTCTAAAATTACCCATCTGACTGATTTCTATGAACTGGGGATTGAACCCATGGTGTTTGTGTCAGCACTGCATGGTTTAAATATTGATGAATTGCTTGATATTGTTGTTGAGCATTTAAAACCGGGGAATCGCAAGAAAGAGATAGAAGAGACAGCTTTAAAAGTTGCTTTAATCGGTAAGCCGAATGTGGGCAAGTCATCTTTTTTTAATACTTTGATTAAAGAAGAAAGAGTTATTGTTTCTGACGTTCCGGGGACAACTCGGGATTCAGTGGATACGCGAGTTACTGTAGACGGTCATGACTATCTGATGATTGATACCGCGGGAATTAAAAGAAAAAAAAGACCTAAAGAAGCAATTGATCTGTTTTCTCGATCAAGAACAATTCAGGCGGTTAAACGGGCAGATGTTTGCATTGTTTTAATTGACGCGCAAGTTGGTTTGCGCAGAGATGATTTGCATATTTTAAGCTTGATCAAAGATGAGGATAAATGCTGTGTTATTGGGATTAATAAATGTGATTTAGTAAAACTTGATATTGAAGCATGTCAGCATACCCTGACCACGCAAGCATATTATATGAATTTTGCTTTTAGTATTTTATGTTCAGCCAAGAATGGGAAAAATGTGCATGCGGCGCTCGCCTTGGCTCGGGAAGCATGGAATAATTCACAATATAAAATTAAACAAGGAGCTTTAGCGGAAACACTTGACAAAATCAATGAGCATCTGCGCCGGGATGGTTTGAATCCTTCGTTAAAAATTCAATATATTACTCAGCTTAGAGTGAATCCTCCGGTATTCGCGATGATTGTTAATAAACCGGAATTGGTAAAAGCGCCTTTTCTCCGTTTTATTGAAAGCCGGATAAGAAGCAGTTATAATTTTAAAGGCACTCCAATTAAAATTATTGTCAAGAAAAAAGGAGTTTCCTAATGGATATTTTTCTGGTTTTATTAGGGATTGTCGGGGCTTATTTATTGGGAACCGTTTCTTCCGCCTATATTCTAGTTAAAATAGTTAAAGGTGAAGATATTCGAGAATGCGGCAGCGGTAATGCCGGAGCAACTAATGCCGCTCGGGTTTTGGGAAAACTGCCGGGTTTTCTGGTGTTGGTATTTGATATCTTAAAAGGGATTATTGCGGTTGTATTTATTGCTAACTTTATTGTCCAAAGAGTGGATATCGCTTTGCCGATCATAAAAGCATTGCTAGGTCTTTCGGTTGTTTGTGGCCATGTTTTTAATGTATTTTTGCAGTTTAAAGGTGGTAAGGGGGTAGCAACCAGTGCCGGGGTATTGCTTTGTTTGTGCCCAATTGCTGTTTTATTTGGGATGATTATTTTTTTAGCAGTTGTTATTATAACCAAGTATGTGTCCTTAGGATCGATTGTCTGCAGTATATTAATCCCGTTTTTGATGCTGGGGTTTAAAGCGCCTTATGCTTATGTGATTCTTGCTTCAATTCTATGTGTGATAATTGTCGCTAAGCATAAAGCAAATATAAATCGGCTTTTAACTGGTAGAGAAAGAAAGGCGTTTGGAAAAAAATGAAAGTAGCGATAATCGGCGATGGCGGATGGGGGACGGCTTTGGCTGTGCTGACTCAGAGTAAAGGAATAAATACTGTTTTATGGGGCGCATTTCCGGAAAATATAAATCAATTGATTAAAAAACGGGAAAATAAAAAATTTCTTCCGGGGATAAAAATTCCTTCAGAAATTTTAATTACAAATGATTTGGCGCAAACTCTTGATCAGGCAAATCTTGTTGTTTTAGCGGTGCCTTCGCAGTTTATGCGGGGAGTACTTAAAAAAATAGCTGAATATAAATTACTTAAGGTTGGTTTTTTAAGTGTGGCTAAAGGCATAGAAGCAGCTACTTCTAAATGTATGTCGGAAGTAATCAGAGAGGAATTAGGTAATGTTCCTTTAGCGGCCTTGTCCGGTCCGAATATTGCTTATGAAGTCGCAAGGGGTATTCCTTCAGCGGCGGTGTGTGCATCGAATAATAAAAAATTGGCAATCATGGTGCAAGATATTTTTATGACACCAGATTTTAGAGTTTACACTTCCCAGGATATGCATGGAGTCGAGCTTTCCGGCGCGTTTAAAAATATAATTGCCATTGCCTGTGGAATTTCTGATGGACTGGGTTTTGGCACAAATACAAAATCAGCTTTACTTACTCGGGGCTTAGTTGAAATCGCGCGTCTGGGAGTGTCAATGGGAGCGCGGAATAAGACTTTTCATGGTCTTGCGGGAATGGGTGATTTGGTGACTACTTGTTTTAGTCAGAGAAGTCGTAATCGCTGGTTTGGTGAACAAATCGGCAGTGGAAAGAAAATGGCTGATATCCTTAGTCAAACTTCAATGGTTGTTGAAGGCGCGTTGACTACAAAAACCGCGCTTAAGCTTGCTAAAAAATATAGGATTTCTTTGCCGATTACTCAGGCAGTTTATAAGGTATTGTATCAAGGAGCAAAGCCGATTTCCGCAATGCATTTATTGATGCAAAGACAAAAGAAAAATGAGATATGACCAAGTTTTTTCGACGATAAAAAACAATATTTTGCTTGCAATTTAACTTGGTTTGTAGTAGTCTAACATAGAAATTAAATTATTTTTAGAAATTATAGGCTTTATTTTAATATAAAGTGTTTAATGTTTTATATCATCTTTAAATTTCTGATTAAACTTTAGATTAAATGCGGGGCGTGGCGCAGTTTGGCTAGCGCGCTTGAATGGGGTTCAAGAGGTCGGTGGTTCGAGTCCACTCGCCCCGACCATTTAGCTGATAATTATTTTCTGTTTGATTAACTTATAATCTAATCCGGGGCAAAAATGCAAATATCTGATTCTAATAGTTATTATACACCTCCTGAAAGACGTCAATTTATACGGATAAATACTAATTTTGTGGTTAGTTATTATATCTACCCTGGCGATATTAATAAAACTGATATGACGCTTACTCGCAATGTTAGTTTAGGCGGTATTTGTTTTACTACGGATAATAATTTTCCCAGAGGAACAATTCTCCATATTACTTTGCGTTTACCTGAAATTACTCATTTAGTTGAGGTTTTGGGAGAAGTTGTTTATGTTAAACAGGAAAAAAATAAAAAGCTATTATTTGATATTGGGATTAAATTTATAAAAGTTAATGATAATGACTTGTTGACTCTTGAGCAGACAATTAAAAATTGCGCGAGTGCGGGAAAAAAAATTCTATTGTCAGCAAAGATAAATAAAGAAAAAAAATGAACAAAATTAATCTTGGGTTAATTGGATTTGGCACAATCGGCAGCGGAGTGGTTAAGATTCTGCAGCAGAAAGCTAAAGTTTTTGGTAAAAAACTTGGCCTGAATATCTGCCTTGCCAGTATTTGTGATTTAGACATTGACTCAACCCGCGGTCTAGATATTGATCGAAATATTCTTACCTCTGATGTTCAAAAAATCCTCAATGATGACAATATTCAAATCATTATTGAGCTGATCGGCGGCATTCACCCGGCAAAAGAATTTATCATCCAAGCACTTAAAAATAAAAAATATGTTGTTACCGCTAATAAAGCTTTATTGGCTGAAGAAGGCGCGGAAATATTTGAAGTAGCAAAAGCAAACGGAGTGGATGTGTATTATGAAGCCAGTGTTGGTGGGGCAATCCCGATTATTCGTACTTTAAGAGATGGGTTGGTGGCCGACCGGATAGAAACGGTTTATGGGATTATCAATGGAACTTGCAACTATATTCTTTCCCAGATGGCGCAAAAAGGCTGTGATTTTAAAATTGCTTTAAGAGAAGCCCAAAAAAAAGGCTATGCGGAAAGTGATCCCACTCTGGATATTAATGGCGGTGATTCCGCGCATAAAATCGCGATTTTGGCCAGGCTGAGTTTTGGTCATGAAGTTGATTTTAAAGATGTTTATTTTGAAGGGATTGAAAATATAGATTTATGTGATATTCGTTATGCCGCGGAAATGGGTTATTGTATAAAATTATTGGCAATCGCGAAAAAGACAGAAGGTTCTGTACAATTAAGAGTTCATCCCACGCTTTTACCGAAAAAACATTTATTGGCTAATGTTGAGGGTATTTCTAATGCCATAGTTTTGAGAAGCGATTTTGTCGGTGAGCAAATGCTGCATGGTCCGGGAGCAGGACAATTGCCTACAGCCAGTGCGGTTGTTTCCGATATCATTTCTATTGCTCAGAAAATGCAGGTATCATTAACTCAAAATAATTGTTTGGTTAATATTGATCCTGAAAAATTAAAAGTTAACGCTATTGATAATATTGAAACACGTTATTATTTTAGATTTTCCGCTTTAGACGAACCAGCTGTTTTGTCGCAAATCGCGGCTATTTTAGGTAAAAATAATATCAGTATTTACAGTGTTATCCAAAAAGGCAGAAGGCAGGAGCAATCTGTTCATGTGGTAATGATGACTCATGATGCTAGGGAAAAAGACATTGCTCAAGCTTTATTGGAGATTAATGATTTGCCGGTTATAAAAAGAAAAAGTGTGGCAATTCGTACGGAAAGGATTTAAACACATGGGTTGGAAAGGTTTGATCGAAGAGTACCGGAAATTCTTACCAGTTGATCAAAATACTCCGGTAATCACTTTAAACGAAGGGAATACTCCATTAATTTTCGCACCAAAAATTAGTGCTTTAATAAATGAAAATGTTAATCTGTTTTTAAAATATGAGGGGCTTAATCCCACAGGCTCATTTAAAGATAGAGGCATGACCATGGCTATTTCTAAGGCTAAACAGAATGGGGCTAAAGCAGTCATGTGTGCTTCTACTGGAAATACATCTGCTTCAGCAGCCGCTTATAGCGCTCGCTCTGGATTAAAATGCATTGTTTTAATTCCTAAAGGAGCGATTGCTTTGGGTAAGTTAGCTCAGGCTTTAATTCACGGAGCAGAAGTTTTAGCAATTGATGGTAACTTTGACCAAGCATTGGAACTGGTAAAAGAAATTACGGATAATTATCCGGTAACATTAGTAAATTCCTTAAACCCGTTTAGAATTGAAGGTCAAAAAACCGCTGCTTTTGAAGTATGTGATTCCTTGGGTAAAGCTCCGGATTATTTGGCTATTCCCGTGGGAAACGCGGGTAATATTACAGCTTATTGGAAAGGGTTTAATGAATACAAGCAAAATAATAAGATCAGTAATCTGCCGGTAATGCTTGGTTTTCAGGCCGCTGGTTCTGCTCCGATTGTAAATAAAGCTATTGTTACAGACCCAAAAACCATTGCCACGGCAATTAAAATCGGGAATCCAGCAAGCTGGAAAAGCGCGGAAACAGCACGTGATGATTCTCAGGGTTTGATCGAAGCGGTTACTGATGATGAGATTTTAGCCGCATATCAGCTGCTAGCTCAGACTGAAGGAGTATTTGTAGAGCCAGCATCCGCGGCATCAGTTGCCGGGATTCTTAAATTAGCCAAAACCGGTTATTTTAAAAACAATACTCCAATAAATATTGTTTGTGTTTTAACTGGGCATGGTTTGAAAGATCCAGATCGGGCTATTGCCATTATTAAGCAGCCGGAAGTTATTTCGCCTACAGTAGCGGCGGTTTTAGAAAAAATTAAACTAGATAAATAAAAACAAGTTGAATTCAAAAATGTCAAAAAAAATGAAATACATAGTTATGGTTCCTGATGGTATGGCGGATTATCCTTTAGCAGAGCTGGGAGGCAGAACTCCTCTGGAGGTTGCCCGGACACCGAATATGGATCTACTGGCCAAAGATGGCAAAATCGGACAAGCTTCTTTTGTTCCAGAAGGCATGATCCCAGGAAGCGATGTGGCTAATCTGGCAATTTTTGGCTATGACCCGAACAAATATTTTTCGGGAAGAGCGCCGCTGGAAGCGACTCACTTAGGCATTGAGCTTAAAGCTGATGAAGTTGCTTTTCGTTGTAATTTTATTACCGAAGGTAATGGCTATTTAGTTGATTATAGTGCCGGGCATATTACTACAAAGGAAGCGCAAGTTCTCATAAAAGTGCTGAATAAGCATTTTAAAAAAGAAGGTATTGTATTTTACCCAGGGGTCAGTTATCGGCATTTGATGATAATTAAAGATGTAAACCATGATCTGTGTAAAGTGAGGTGTTATCCACCGCATGATATTATGGGGCAGAAAATTGAAAAATATATGTTGGATAAGAAGAAAGCCGGATTTATCAATGATATTATGCTAAAGGCCAGAGAAATCCTGGATTTGCATGAAATTAATCAAGTCCGTCGCGATTTAAATGAAAGCCCGGCAAATATGATTTGGCTGTGGGGTCAGGGTAAAAAAGTAGATTTGCCTTCATTTAAGGAAAAATATGGTTTATCAGGAGCGGTTATTTCTGCGGTTGATTTGATCAAAGGCATTGGTTGTGCCGCTGGTTTAGAGGCAATTTATGTTCCTGGGGCAACCGGTTATTATGATACGGATTATGAGGCGAAAGCAAGGTACGCGTTAAAAGCTTTGGAAAAAGATGATTTTGTGTTTATTCATGTTGAAGCTCCGGATGAGGCAGGCCATAATGGCGATGCCAGGGCGAAGATTTCAGCAATTGAGAGTTTTGATAAATTAGTTCTGGGAACTGTTTTAGCTGGTCTGAAGGATGTAAAAGATTATCGTTTGATGATTTTGCCGGATCATCCAACCCCTGTGGCATTGAAAACCCATACTTCAGATCCTGTTTGCTTGTTAATGTATGGCAGCGGAATAGAAAAAGACGAGATTTGCTTGTATAATGAAAATGAAGCTAAAAAGAGCGAATTTGTCTTTGCCAATGGATATGAGCTGATGGACTGCTTTATAAAGCAGGAGCGGATTTAAGATTAGCATTTTTGAGTGAAAATTTAATCGGAAAAAACTAAAAAAATGGTTTGAAATAAACAAAATGTTGTGGCAAATTAATTTATTCTAATAAATTTGCAAAAATTTTAAATCTATGGTATATTTTAATTGAGGTAAAAGAGCCTCAATTTGTGTATGGCAAGGGCAAGCGTGATTGGATTGTTTCGTCGAGGGAACAAGATAAAATATTTATATCTGTAACACTATTATATTCAAATACGAATTCATTATCCTCGGAAAATAGTCCGCTAATTAAAAGCCAAATTCTATCCGCAAATGAATGCTCTGAAATTCTATATGAATTGCCTGTAAGATGAGAATTATTTTTAAGTTTAATTAAAGGCTTTTCATAAGTATAAAGTTAGTTTTTTGGAGTAATCCGAAAAGGCAAACTCATTGAAAGATGAGGACCCCTGAACTTGAGTGTAACGAATAGTTTAGGGCCATGTACCTGAATAAAATGAATGGTATATGTGCAAAGCTACGGGTCTAAAGCTGAAGCAATGATCGCCTAGCGCATCGATAACGCGAAAATAAGCTATGACTGCCGAGCTGCCGAAAATAAAGCAGTTTGGCTATTATTTTGTTTTAAAATAAGTTTGAAAGGAGGAAGGCTGGCGAATGGCTAGAAATTTTACGATATTATTATTTAATCATATGATATTATTTAATTTTTTTTATCAGTATTTTTATTTAGAATTTTAATTATAAAATTAAGAAAGGAGCACAGTCATGAACAAATATATTCGTATTTATTGTTATTTATTATTAGTTTGTTTTATCGTTAATGTGACCACTATGAATCTTGCTTTTGCTTTTGATGTAAATGCAATGGAAGACATGCTGATGTCCCCAGAGGTAGTTAATGGGGTATTTGGCGATCAGATTGCGGTGCAAAGTGAATCTGGTGATCTGACTCAGCAAGTAGCACCTCCACCAAGGGTAATTACCACTTCCAATGGGGATCTTTATATTTACTCTGGAGAGGGAGCTTCCGCTCAAGTTAGTAAAACCTCAGAAGGGTATACCGAAGTAACCTATTCTTTAAACGGAGCAACTATTAAAGTTAAAAATGATGAAACTGGAGAAAGTTTAACTTATAAATATGAGCTGGATGGGGCAACTGTTAAGCTTTACAATGATAATGGTGCACTTGTTGAAACAAGGTCATATAGTCAATATGGGCAGATTTTATCAACTGCTGCTCAGGGCACAATTACTTATGAATATGGTTTGGATAAAAATAATGTTGAGATAATGGTCAGTTCTACTGATCAATGGGGCAATAAAACCGTATATGATAGCAAACAACGTCCTGATTATATTATGTATACCAATATGGATGGAACCGCGGTTCAGGTTGGTGATTATACCTATAATTCAAAGGGTATGTTGAGTACCTTTACTGATCAAAATGGCAATACCACTCATTTTGAACAAGATGGTATTCGTCCTTCTTACGTAACAAATCTTGAAGGTACAATTACTAAAACATTTCAGTATGATACTGGCGGGATTTTAGTTTCAGTTACTGATGTAATATCAAATCAAATCACTACTGTAAGTAATGGATATTACACTACAATTTATGATGTTATTAATTTGGTTGATGCTGATGGTAATGAAGTTATTGATCCTGCAACCGGAGAGGCAGTAGTCGCTAATTTGGTTCCAATCGGAGCTTATAATTATGATTCTGCTAATCGGATTAGTTCAATTACTAATCTGGGCGCGGAAAGTGTTATTACTGGATGGACAGATTATAATGAATTCGGACAGGTTTCCGGAACATACAATCAAGAAGGCGTTAAAATTCAGGAATATGAGTATAATGATCATGGATTTTTGCAACAGACATTTTCTTTGGGCGCAATCAATTCTCTGGGCTACCAGGAAAGAACTTCGATGACGCTTTTTGATGGTCAAGGTCGTCCTAATGAGGTTTGGCAGTTAGGTGATGGCGGCAATAAAGTTAAAATTCAGGAATATGCATATAAGGAAAATGGCGTATTAGCAAATACTTATTCTCTGGGTATTATTAGAAATACTAATGAAAATGATGCAAATTATGGCCAAGCAATTTTAGATGTAAATGGCGATTTCCAATATATTACAACTTCGATAACTGCTTATGATAAAAAAGGCAGACCAGAAGCAGTATATGCTTTAGTGCGTAATGACAATGGTGATTTGATTTCCGGTTATGATAGTGATGGAAACGCGATTGCAACAACTGATGCAAAACAAGCTATAATGGAAAAACAACAATCATATAAATATAATAAAAATGGATTCCTTGCGCAAACTGTTAGTTATGGATTTGGCGGTAAAGTTAATGGGACTACAAATTTTGACCGTTATAGTAGACCAACTGTTGCGACAAATGGGCAGGGTTCAGACAGCCAGATGTTTGTTTATAGTGAAGATGGCTTCTTAACTAAAACGCTTAATAAAGGAGAAAATGGAGTAACAACAGGATATACGCTTTATAATGATAAAGGCAAGCCAACTGATGTTTATAATCATGAAGATAGTTCTGTGCAAAAATATGTTTATGATGAATGTGGTATGCTTGTGCAAAGTTTTACAATGAGTGCAGCTGAAGGCGTTAATGGTTCTATTGCCTCAACTATGGCTGATCAGGAAGCAATTTTGGCATTGTGGGATGACTCTTATACTGCAGATGCAATGGCTGCTACTGGTGGAAATCTTAGTGACGGGGCTTTTGTTACTGCAATGTTTACTGCCGCTAATTCCGGTAATACTGATCTAACTGAAAAAATCGCATTAACAATAATTATGTGGTTTAGTGACGGAGCAAAAGGCGGTAATGAATATTTAATCAATAGTGTGGGTACTGCATATCATATGCTTGGTCAGTCTTTGGAAAAAGATGGTAATTCTGAAGCAGCTATTTCCGCGTACAAAGTTCAGATTTCTGAATTTGGCGGGGCTATGGCCTATAATGCAGCGGGAACAGCACAGGAGAGTGTAACCAGTTGGTCAGTTGCGCAGCTTTCTAATGCCGCTGATCGTCCTGCGGGTGATCTGGATCTGCCAACAGTTAATCTTCCTTCAGTAACAGGCTATACTGTTTTTGGCGGAGATGGCAAACCAATGGCTTCTTTTTCAATGTATGAGAAATTTGATGAAAATGGGGCAAGTTTGGGCATTCAGACTGCAAAAACTCAGGAGTTTTCTTATGCTTATCAAGAAACTGAGAAACAAGCTACTGGGGAAGTAGATGCTAATGGTCGAGCAATTACTGTTGATGTTTCGGTAACAAAATTTTCTAATTTTGTGCAGAAAACAAGTACTTTTGGTGACTTCTATGATTCAAATGGTGATGGGGTAATTACTACCAGCGGCGCAAATAAAGATCAGCAGGCGGTTACTGGATATACCACGTTTGATAGTTATGGCCGTCAAAATGTAAGTTATTTTAAAGGTGATGAAGCTCTTGGAGAAACCGATCAAGTACTTCAAAAATATAACTATTCGGCAGAAGGATTCCTTTCGAGTACAATTTCCTATGGAAAGAATAAAAAAGTTACAGGCGTAACTGTTTTTGATAATTATTCAAGACCAGTTGCTGCTTATAATAGTTATGGTTCTGCGGCAACAAAGCTTCCTGATGATTTGGTTGCTGCTCTTTCAGCTGGTTTGACTGCAGAAGATCTGGATAATCCAGCTTGGCAGCCGTATTTAAAAGGTGTAACTCAGACATTTGTTTATGGCGATGACGGTTTTCTTGAGTCAAGTCAGACTTGGGGAGAGGCAACTGTGATCGATGTTGCTAGATTAGACAAATTTTCTGCTGCTGTGGGATCGGTCAGAGGAGATAAACTTTATTCCACTGATTTTGATTTTAATGATGACGGGGCTATTGATGCAACTGACCAATCAATGTTCGAAGCTTCTTTTAACGGCTCAACGGCTTTCAGTGCTGCTTTTAACTCTGTTGCCGGAGATGCTAATTATAGTGCAGGTTTTGATTATGATTCAGATGGTGATATCGATAGAACTGATTTAAGTACCTTTAATAAAACAACATATACAGATGGAACGGCTAAATATATGCCGACATATACTGGTAAAACAGAATATGACAAATATGGTAAAGCTACTTCTGTAGAAAATGCAGAAGGCATAGTTACTCAGCAGTATGTTTATAATGAACGCGGTTTTATGACCATGTCTGAGTCCTATGGTGCTCAAACAGATGAAAATGGTAATATTATGCTTACCACTGTTGATGGAGTGTCCACAGTAAATACAGTAAGGACTGGATATACGGAATTTAATGAAAAATCAAAACCAGTTGCGACATATTCTGTTTATAATGACGGAACTAATGGCGAACAGTCTGCAAAAGTTCAAGAATATGAATATGAAAATGGTTTCATGGTCCAGACTAATAACTTTGGACGCAATGAGGTTGATAATGGATATACAACATTTGATGATTATGGCAGACAGCAAACAACTTATAATGATTCAGGTTCGGTTGTTTCTAAATATGCATATTCAAATCAAGGGTTCCTTAAACAGACCAATAACTATGGTCTTGATGGCGCATATACTGGAAAAACTATATTTAATAAAATGGGTCGTCCAACTGAAGCTTTTAATATGGCAGGAAGTGGCTCTGGTTTAAAAGGATTAACTCAAACATTTGAGTATAATGACTTTGGATTCCTAGCGTCAAGTACGAGTTATGGTGAAAATCAGGCTATGACTGGAAAAACAGTATATGACGGTTATGGTAAAGCGCTGAGAGGCGAAAATGATATGGGGATTACTGTTTCCTCATATGACTATGACTCACAAGGCTTTATGACCAAAACAACATCATTGGCATTTGTTCAGGATGGTGCTGCCGCTGGAGATTTTGCGGTTGATGTTACTCATAATAATCTAAATGATTCAGCCGATACTTTAAATGGAACAACTGAGCATGGTTTTTATGCGGTAACTGGATATACGATGTTTGATGACCATTCTCGTCCAACAGAGTCTTATCAGTGTTATTGGGATACACAAGGAGAAGGTCAAGGAGCTTTAGTTCAAACTTATAATTATGATACAGCGCAAGGATTCTTGACTAGCACAACAAACTATGGAAAAGATGGAGTTGAAACCGGTACCACACAATTTGACAAATACGGCAGACAGCTTACTTCGATGAATGAATTTGGTGAAACAACAACAAAGTATAAGTATTCAAGTCAAGGTTTTATGGATTCAGCTTTAAACTATGGTTTAGATAAGGCTAGCACCGGAAAGACTGTATTTAATGATCTGGGTCGTCCAGAGACAAGTTATAATAGTCGTGGCGCTTTAGTTCAGGATTTTAATTACAATAGCTTTACCGGATCCATGGAGTCAAGCAAAACTTATGGTGAACCAACTGTACAAGATGGAGTAATGGCTCCGACTTTTACCGGATTAACAACATATGATGCTTATGGTAAGGCTGTTAATCAGACTAATGAAGTTGGCTCAAAAATAGCTGATTATGCATATGATGCACAAGGCTTTATGACTCAGGCAAACAGTTATGGTAATAATGAAGTGCTAACTGGATACACCGCATATAATGGCGCGGGAAGGCCCGTTGGTTCTTATACTGTTTCTGAATCCGGAACAGCCACAAAAGTCCAGGATTTCATATACAATACAAATTCTTCGAGTGAAACAAGTACTATCGGATTAGTTGGTCAGGCAGCTAATACTGGATTTTTGACTGCTACGGTCAGTTATGGTGATAATAATGAGGTTTCTGGATATACAACATTTAATAAATATGGGCAGCAGGAAAAATCCTATAATGAACTGGGTGAGAAGACAACAGCATTTGCATATTCTCGCGCGGGATTTATGAGTCAGACAAGCAATTATGGGATTAATAATACATATACAGGAAAAACCGTATTCAATGAATATGGCAGACCTGTAGCAGCTTATAATGAAAGAAATGCGGTTGTTCAGGATTTTCAGTATAATGCTAATGGTTTTCTGGCATCTAGTACATCTTATGGTGATGGTGGTACTGAATTAAAAGGTCCGGTAACTGGTACAACCTATTACAATGATTATGGAAAACAAACCCATACTACCAATGCGGAAGGTTATACTGTAAGCAGTTTTGAGTACAATGATGCTGGATTTATGACTAAATCGATAAACCTTGCTTTTCAAGAAGATTCTGCTGCTACTGGAGAATGGGCTGTTGATGTTACTAATGCTGCGGGAGAAACTCAGCATGGTATTTATCAAGTAGTTGGCTATACGACATATGATGCTAAGAGCAGACCTGTAGAATCTTATTCAGTATATAACAATGTCGAATCATTGTCGCAGAGATTTGTTTATAGTACAGAATGGGATGGAAAATCGGAATTTGCTGGATCATCGAATACCGGGTTTGTAACTGGAGCAGTAATGTATTCAATGGATACAGGTGCGGATAAAGCTCAAACTGCTACTGGTGATGATGTTTCAGTATATACCGGAACCAGCGTATACAATAAATACGGACGTCCGGAAATGACATATAATCAGCTGGGAATTCAGACATCGAAGAATTACTACACCAGAAACGGTTTTATTGATAAAACTGTTAACTATGGTGAAGATAAAGCGGTTACTGGAACTCTGAAATATGATAATACTGGCAGACCAACTGAGTCGCTTAACTACAAAGGAGTAGCAACAACTCAATACTTCTACAATGATAAAGGTCAATTAGCTCAGACAGTAAACTTTAACAATGGTGTGAAAACTTCATATACAACTTTTGATGTTTTCTCAAAAGCAACGGCGACTTATCAGCTGTATGAAGCAGGAAATGCTTATACATTTGAGAAACAGGATGGGACAACATCAACGAGTTATATGTTTGTACCTGGATCTGAAGGCGGTATTGCCAACTATACAGTTAATGATGATGGTTCGATTGCCAGTGGCGGATTCAAAAACCAGGACAATACATATAATATTTATGGGGGTATCGATCGTACCAATACTTATGGGCGAGAAGGTGGTTTGGTGAGCCATATTAATTATGATGCTTATTCTAGACCTAATGAGGTTTGGAATCATGTACCGGGTGGACCTGCTGAAGGAAGTGCGGTTGTTCAGAAATATTCATATTCTGATCAAGGCTTCTTAGCATCTACGACCAGTTATTCCGAAATGGAAGAGTTAACAGGAGTATGGAGTGCGGCACAGACAACTACAACATTCTTTAATAAATATGGACAACAGACAGAGTCATACTTGATGGTTGGAAACGTAACAGATGGTTTTACTCAAGGTGCCTTGCAAGCGAAGTATTCTTATGATGGTAATGGATTTTTGAGTAAATCTGTTGCTTATAATGAAGGTACAGTTACCGCTACAACATATTTTGATGCCAGTGGTAGACAGAAAGAAACTAAAAATGCTTCTAATGGTTTGGCAACAACTTTCTATTATGATCTTAATGGATTTATGTTGACAACAGCATCACAAGGCTAATAGTTGTAATCAATTGTAAATTGAAGTGTTATGGTTAAGTAATAGAAACCTCCTGCTCTAAAAAAGCAGGAGGTTTCTGTTATATTGGCTTATCAGTTTTTCCTTGAATTAATCCGTTTCTTGCTGTAAAATATAATAAATGTTAAATGAATATGATGGCTGTTGCTCTTCATTAATTCAGAGGACTTTATCTTTCCGCGATTAATTAATATTTAGTATTTATTATTTAGGATTTATTATTTAGGATATACCCATAGCATATGAAAAATTTTCCAGAAACTTTATTTGATTTAAAATCAGCTGAATCAAGAAAAACTCGCAAACAAAATCCGTTTTTTCTTATTGCTGGACCATGTGTGATTGAGTCGGAAAATATGGCTTTAGAACATGCTGATTTATTAAAATCCATATGTGCTAAATTACAGATCCCTTTTGTTTTTAAAGCAAGCTATGATAAGGCAAATCGTACTTCAGTTAAATCTTTTCGCGGTCCGGGGATTAAACCCGGATTGAGAATTTTAAAAAAAGTCAAGCAGCAGATCAAGGTTCCGGTAATTACGGATATTCATAATGTCCAGGAAGTTGCTCTGACCAAACAAGTGGTTGATATTATCCAGATTCCCGCTTTACTTTCTCGCCAGACTGATATATTAGTTGCCGCGGCAAAATCGAATAAAATAGTTAATATTAAAAAAGGCCAGTTTATGGCGCCTTTAGATATGGACCACGCGGTAAATAAAATTGAGGATATGGGTAATCACAAAATTATTATTACTGAACGGGGGACTACTTTTGGCTACAATAATTTAGTCAGTGATATGCGCTCAATACCGATTATGCATAAATTTGGTTATCCGATTGTTTTTGACGCGACTCACAGTGTCCAGCTTCCGGGAGCAGGCAAGGGGAAATCTCTCGGGCAGCGGGAATTTGTGGAAACTTTGGCACTTAGTTCGATCGCGGCTGGGGCTAATGCGCTTTTTCTTGAAGTGCATCTGAATCCGGATAAAGCTAAATGTGATGGACCGAATATGCTGTCAATAAAAAACCTGGAAAAATTATTGATAAAAGCGAAAAAGATATGGGAGATAGTAAATGTCTGATACGAAGTTTCAAAAAATCGCTAAACAGGTTTTAAGAATAGAAGCAAAAGCAATAACTGCTCTAATCCCTAGAATAAATAAAAATTTTGATCAGGCGGTAAATTTAATTGCTGATTGCAAGGGTAGGGTGGTAATTACCGGCATGGGTAAACCAGGATTGATCGGGATTAAAATATCAGCAACCATGGCCAGCCTGGGTATACCCAGTTTGTTTCTGCATCCCGGAGAAGCAGTGCATGGCGATTTGGGCCGGGTGACAAAAGATGATATTGTGATCGCCATATCTAATAGCGGCCAGACCGAAGAGATGCTAAAATTATTGCCGATTATTAAAAAAATCGGAGTGCGGTTAATCGGCTTTACCGGGAATATGAAGTCAGCATTAGCGCAGTATAGTGATATTGTTTTAAACGTAGGCGTAGATAAAGAAGCTTGTCCGTTTAACTTGGCGCCGACAGCCAGTACTACCGCGACTCTAGCCATGGGAGATGCTTTGGCTCTTGCGGTCTTGGAAAAAAAAGGTTTTAAAATTGAGGATTACGCGTTTTATCATCCGGGGGGAAGTTTGGGTAAAAAACTTTTAACGGTAAAAGATCTTATGCGCAAAGGACCGCAAAATCCGATTGTCCAGCAAAATGTAAAAGTTAAGACAGTTTTACTCCAGATTACCAAATCGCGGGCAGGTTGCGCGACAATTATTGATAAAAATAAAAAAGTGGTAGGAATTTTTACAGACGGAGATTTGAGAAGACACATTGAGACTGAAGCTGATATTTTGTCTTGTCAAGTTTCAAGAGTGATGACTAAAAAACCGACTACTATTTTTAAAAATAAACTTGCCGCGGAAGCTCTGAAAATTCTCAAAGAAAAGAAAATTGATGAAATTCCGGTGGTTGATGAAAAGCAACATCCGATTGGTTTATTGGATGTTCAGGATTTACTCAAAGCAGGGATAGTATGAAAACTAAAAAAGCAAAAAAAATAAAAATTGTGATCGTTGATGTTGATGGTGTGCTTACGGACGGGACTATCGGCTATGGTAATTATAATGATGATTACCGGAGATTTCATGTTCAGGACGGATTTGGTTTTGTCCTCTTGGCCAAAGGTGGAATTAAATCAGCGATAATTACCAGCAAAACTTCTAAAGCCGTACAAAGAAGAGCTAAAGAATTAAAGATCAATATGGTTTGTCAGAACACCGAGAAGAAATTAATCGCTTTTAATAAAATTCTTAAAAAATATAAACTAAAAGCTGAGCAGGCATGTTATATTGGTGATGATCTGCTTGATCTGGCAGTGTTGAATACTGCTGGATTTAGCGTGACTGTTCCTCAGGCTTGTGATGATATTCAGCATAGCGTTGACTTTGTTACCACTAAAGATGCTGGCTATGGAGCAGTTAGAGAAGCAATTGAATTTATTCTAAAAGCTCAGAATAAATGGGATGATTTAGTTAAAAAATATTCATAATAGGATTTTAATCATGGAAGATCACCTTTTAAGAATTGAATTGATCTGCAAATCATATAAAAAAAGACAGATTGTAAATCAGGTAAATATAAATATTCATAAAGCGGAAGTAGTTGGTTTGTTGGGTCCTAATGGCGCAGGTAAGACAACAACTTTTTATATGGTTGTGGGTTTGATTACTCCTGATAAAGGGAAGATATTTTTTGATAATAAAGAAATAACCCATATGCCGATGTATAAGCGCGCTCGCTGCGGTATTGGTTACTTGGCGCAGGATCCTTCGATTTTTCGTAAATTAACTGTAGAAGAAAATATAATGGCTGTATTAGAAACTGTTAAAATTTCTAAAAAGGAAAGAAAGAAACGATTGGAGCAGCTGCTTGAAGAACTACGGATGACTAAACTGGCCAAAAGTAAAGCATATACATTGTCCGGGGGGGAACGCCGCAGGTTGGAAATAACCCGCTGTTTGGTGACTAATCCTTCTTTTATTTTGCTTGATGAGCCGTTTAGCGGTGTTGATCCGATCGCGGTATTTGAAGTACAGCAGATTATTGCTGATTTGAAGAAAAAGGGTTTGGGAATATTGTTAACTGATCATAATGTGAGAGAAACTTTAAGCATTACTGATCGCAGTTATATTATGACAGAAGGCAGAATTCTTTTGTCTGGAACTGTTGAAGAGTTAATCAATAATCCCGAGGCAAAAAAGATATATTTGGGAGAAAGTTTTGCTATGTAGAGGAGATTCTTGACGTTTTCCCTAAATAGTGATATTATTACTGCATTGTTGTTAAAAAAAGGAGGATTTATAGTGGAGCTAAGAATCAGCAGTCGCAACTTTGACATAACCACTGCATTAAAGGAATATGTCAGTAAAAAAGTTGAAGCTTTTGAAAAATATCTGAATAGCATTATTGATGTACATGTTGTGCTCAGTGTGGAAAAATACCGCCAATGCGCAGAGATTTCAGTTTTTGGAAAAAAACTTAAAATTACTGAAAAGAGTATTGAAACAGATATGTATGTTGCTATTGATGATGTTTGTACCCGGATTGAAAAAGCTTTGAGAAGACATAAGGATAAAATCACTACTCATAGGAACAAAGATTCTAAAAAAATAGGTCAATTGATTTCAGAAACTGAGAATGATGATGAAGGAGATGTTTGATGAAAATCATGGATTTTTTAAAAGAAAACGCAATATCCGCTGATCTAAAAAGTACAGACAAAGAAGGTATAATCAGAGAAATGATTGGGCTTCTATCAGATGCGCAGGCAATTAAAGATAAAGATAAAATAGTAAAAATACTTCTGGAAAGAGAAGCTTTGGGATCAACCGGGATTGGGCAAGGGGTGGCGATTCCTCATGGAAAATCAGCGGGAATTAAGGATCTTGTTGCTGCTTTTGGAATATCACGCAGTGGTGTTAACTATGATTCTTTAGATGGAGAACCGGTTTATATATTTTTTCTTTTGGTTGCTCCGGAAGATTCAGCTGGTCCTCATTTAAAAGCTTTAGCCCGGATTTCCCGACTTTTAAAAGACAAATATTTCCGCGATACTTTACGGGGTGCTCCAGACGCAAAAAGTTTAATTAAAACTATTCGTGCAGAAGACGGAAAGAAATAATATTAAATAATGCGAGTGCTTAAATGGTTGTACCCAGGCATGAAAGTCAAGCGTTGGATATTGCTTAGCGCTGCCGGAATAATTTTAATTGTTCTTGGGACAATCGAAGGAGTTAATGAAGTAAAAAGACAAGCCATTCCTTCCGTGGCAATGATTTTAGTTTTTTGGGGGATTATCCTAGTTTTCTCTGGTGTAAAAAAAATGGTCAAATCGTTTGTGATGATTTTTATGCCTGGTGGTAATGAAAAAGAATTAGTTGATTTAGTTTATAAAAAAAGGCAATTAAGTAAGGGACCAAAGATTGTGGTTATTGGCGGTGGAACTGGTCTTTCAGTTTTATTGCATGGACTAAAAGCCTATACATCCAATCTGACCGCGATTGTCGCTGTTTCTGATGACGGGGGGAGTTCCGGGCGTTTGCGTCAGCAGTTTAATATGCTGCCTCCTGGGGATATTCGCAACTGTTTGGTTGCCTTAGCTGATGCTGAACCACTGATGCGTGATTTGTTTCAATTTAGATTTAAAGAAGGTACGGAACTTGCCGGGCATAATTTTGGTAATTTGTTTATTACGGTTATGACCGAGCTTGTTGGTGATTTTGATAAAGCGATTAAAGAGTCAAGTAAGGTTTTGGCGATCAGCGGGCAAGTTATTCCTTCAACTTTAAAAGGGATTAGCTTAATGGCTGAACATGCTGATGGGACTAAAACCTACGGGGAAACAAGAATTTCTAAGAGTACGAGTCCAATTAATCGGATTCATCTGTTGCCGGAAAATTGTTTGCCGACAGATGATGCGCTTGAGGCGATTGCCACTGCCGAAGCGATTGTTCTTGGTCCAGGAAGTTTGTATACCAGTGTTTTGCCGAATTTGATGGTTAAGAATGTTTCAGAGGCAATTGCCGCTTCTTCAGCAATAAAAATTTATATTTGTAATGTGATGACCCAGTCAGGGGAAACAGATAATTACACGGCTTATGACCATGTTAAAGCAATTCATGATCATGCTCGAGCTAAGATAATTGATTATTGTTTGGTAAATACTGGGTATGTGCCCGGAGAATTTTTAGAAAAATATAAGTCGGAAAACGCGATTCCAGTAAAAGCCGATATTCAAAGATTAAAGGATGCTGGAGTGAAAGTTTTAGCTGATGATGTTATTAGCGCCCAAAATCATGTTCGGCATAATTCAGAAAAAATAGCAGAAAATATAATAAATTTAATTTTAGAACTTAAAGAGAAAAACTCAGTTTTTAGATAAGGTTATATAAAAACACTATGGATAATTCTAAAAATATTTTTACTAAAAGTGTAATCATTCAGAATAAAACTGGTTTACATGCTCGTCCGGCTGCTATTTTTGTTCAGATGGCGAATAAATTTGATTGTGAAGTTATGGTAAAAAAGGGTAAGCAGAAAATCAACGGAAAATCAATAATGGGGATTTTAATGTTGGCTGCGGGGTATGGGCAGGAAATTTTTATAACTGCTGAAGGTCCTGACGCGGAAAATGCTGTTTTAGAACTGGAAAAAATACTTTTAAACAATGAATAAAAAAAAGATTAAAATTGAGCAGAAGGTTGAAAAGAAGATGCTGCAGGGAATAGCGGCTTCTCCGGGTATTGCTATTGGTCGAGTATTTATCTGGGACAGCGAAGAATATTCAATTACTAAGCATTTGGTTCCAGCTAATAAAATTTCTGAGGAAATTCTCCGTTTTGAAGACGCGCTGATAAAGACCCGCTCTGAAATTTTAGATATCCAAAGAAAAATATCTCGGGAAATGGGTTTTGAACATGCTGAGATTTTTAACGCGCACTTACTTGTTCTTGAAGACAGAATGCTTATTGAAGAAGTGATTAATAAGATAAAAAAAGAGAAAGTAAATGTTGAGCATGCTTTTGTGCGAATTCTGAAAAAATATTCTGATATTTTTTCTAAAATGGATGATGAATATCTCCGAGAACGTTTAATGGATATTCAGGATGTGGGCAAACGAATAATCCGTAATCTTCTGGGCAAACAAAAACAAAGCTTAAAAGATTTAAAAGAAAAGGTTATTGTTGTCGCCACAAATCTTTCTCCTTCTGATACTGCTTTGATGCACAAGGATAAGGTTATTGGATTCACTACTGATATGGGTGGCCGGACTTCCCATACGGCAATTCTTGCCCGGTCTTCGGAGATCCCCGCGGTTGTTGGCTTAAAAACTTTGACTCCGAATGTAAACAATGGAGATATTATTATTGTTGATGGGAATAATGGTAATGTTATTATTAATCCCACAAAATTAATAATTAAAAAATATCAGAACGAACAAAATAAATTTATTGAATTTGAAAAAGGTTTATCGCGCTTTAAAAGTTTGCCGGCGATAACTAGCGACGGACGAAGTATTGCCATTGGTGCTAATATTGAATTCCCCGAAGAAGTTGATTCTGTGCTGGCTCATGGCGCGCAGGGAATTGGATTATATCGTACTGAATATATGTATATGAATAGAGCGGACCTGCCATCTGAACAGGAGCATTTTCTCGCTTATAAAAAAGTCGCTCAATCTATGAAAAAAAATCCGGTTGTAATTAGAACTATGGATATTGGCGGGGATAAGTTTGTTTCCCATTTAGAAGTACCCCATGAAATGAATCCCTTGATGGGCAGCAGGGCAATAAGATTTTGTTTGGCTCGTCCGGATATTTTTAAAACCCAATTGCGCGGTATTTTAAGAGCCAGTATATATGGTAATTTAAAAATAATGTACCCGATGATTTCGGGTTTAAATGAACTTAGACAGGCAAATGAGATATTAAAAGAAGTAAAGCAGGAATTGCTTAAAAAACAAGTTCCCTTTGATAAAAATATTGAAGTTGGAATTATGATCGAGGTTCCCTCTGCTGCTTTGATTGCGGATATTTTAGCAAAAGAAGTTTCGTTTTTTAGTATTGGCACAAATGATCTTATCCAGTATTCTTTAGCTGTAGACAGGATAAATGAAAAAATAGCCTATTTATATCAACCCGCGCATCCAGCTGTATTGCGCTTGATTAAATCAATTATTGATATTGGCCATAATGCTGGGTTATGGGTGGGAATGTGCGGAGAAATGGCAGCAGAGCCAGTTTTTGTTAGCGTGCTTTTGGGCCTTGGACTTGATGAATTCAGTGCTAGTCCAGTAGCGGTTCCGGAAATTAAGAAAATAATCCGCTCAATGTCTTATGCGAATGCCCAGGAAATCGCGGCAAAAATTCTAACTTTTGATACTTCGGATAAAATCCAGGAGTATGCGAATGCAAAGCTCAAGGAATTGATAATTAAAAGCACTGAATAGATAGGATATTCTAATAATGAAAATATTAATTTTGGCTGCAGGTTATGCTACAAGATTGTACCCTTTAACAAAACATTGGCCAAAACCATTATTATTGGTCAAGGAAAAACCGATTATCGCTCATATCCTTGAAAAAGTAGAGACGATTGAAGGTATTAGTGAGATTATTATTGTAACTAATGATAAGTTTTTTCATCAATTTGAAGCTTGGGCGCGAACTTTCGGGTCTAAAATTAAAATCACGGTGGTAAATGATCAGACTACTTCAGAAGATGATCGTTTGGGCGCTATTGGTGATATAAATTTTGTGATAAATAAGTGTAAAATTAAAGATGACTTAATGGTTATCGGAGGCGATAATCTTTTCTCTTTTGATTTGAAAAAATTCGCTAAATTTATTAAACAAAATAAAGTAATGAGTGCGGTGGGACTGTATGATATTAAAAATCCGGAAATGGTAAAACATTATGGTGTTGTTACTATTGATGCGTCAAAAAAGATAATCGATTTTCAGGAAAAACCAAAAACTAGTAAGTCCACACTTATTTCAATGTGTGTTTATTATTTTAATGCCAGCGTTCTGAAATTATTCAAGGAGTATATTGAGGAAAAAGATTGTCATGATACATCAGGAGATTATATAAAATGGCTGTGTAAAAAAACTGAGGTTTTGGGATATGAATTTAATGGGGTTTGGCATGATATTGGTGATATTGTCACATTTTATCATGCTAGCGTAACGTTTAATGGTTGAAAGGAGAATAGGTAAATGAATAAAAGTTATTTAATGACATCAGAATCAGTGGCTTGCGGGCATCCTGATAAACTTTGCGATCAGGTTTCTGATGCGGTTTTAGATGAACTTCTTCGCCAGGATAAGTTTAGCCGAGTTGCTTGCGAAACTTATGTTACCATGGGGATGATTATTGTCGGCGGGGAAATTACGACCAAAGGATTTGTTAATGTGCATGACGTTGTGCGCAGAGTTGTAAAAGAAATCGGATATAATCATCCGGATTTTGGTTTTGATTATCAGACCTGCGCGATTTTAAACGCGATTAATACTCAGTCACCGGACATTGCTATGGGGGTAAATACAGGTGGCGCGGGAGATCAGGGAATGATGACTGGTTTCGCGACTCGGGAAACTCCGGAACTAATGCCTTTACCTTTGATGCTGGCGCAAAAGCTCTGCGCTAGAATGAAAGAAGTTAGAGATAAAAAAATCCTTAAATATTTAGCTCCAGATGGTAAAGCGCAGGTAACTGTGGCTTATGAAAACGGTAAGCCGAAAAAAGTTGTGGCTGTGGTATTAGCTTGTCAGCATACTGTAGAAATAATGGATAAGAAGAAAAATCAGATCACGGAAAAATCACGTAAAGAAATGATTGAAAAAATCGCTAAACCGGTTTTAGGCAAATGGGTTGATAAAGATACTGAATACTTTGTGAACCAGACGGGAAAGTTTGTTATTGGCGGACCACAGTCTGATACAGGAATGACCGGCAGAAAAATTGTGGTTGACACTTATGGTGGATTTGCCGCTGTTGGCGGCGGAGCCTTTTCCGGAAAAGATCCGACAAAAGTAGATCGTTCAGCAGCTTATATGGGCAGATACATTGCTAAAAATATTGTTGCTGCCGGTTTAGCAGATGTTTGTCATCTGCAGGTCGCTTATTGTATTGGTAAAAAAGACCCAGTATCAGTTGTTGTTGATACTCGCGATACCGGAAAAATTGATGATCGAAAAATTGCCGAATTGGTAATTAAACATTTTCCTTTAACACCGCAGGGAATTATTAAAAAACTCGATTTGTTAAAGCCGATTTATCAAAAAACTGCTTGTCATGGCCATTTTGGGAGAAATGAATTTACTTGGGAAAAAACTGATATGGCTGCTGTTTTGAAAAAAGCGGCAAAGCTTTAATAATAATGATTCATAAGAAGCAGCTGGTCGCTGCTTCTTATGCTAAATTTCCCGCTATAGAACAGCGGGACAAGCGCACTGGCTGACTTGACGTCGCTAAAAATGCTCCGTAAGTCAGGTGTAATAATATTGATTCCGAAAGTGCCTGCTAGGCCGCAGTCATTTCGGACTAAATTCGCACTGGCTGACTTGACGTCGCTAAAAATGCTCCGTAAGTCAGGTGCTCATTTAAGGAGGAAGAATAAGAATGACTGCTTTAACTGAAAAATACAAAGTCAAAGATATAAGTCTTGCTGAGTTTGGCAGAAAAGAAATAGATATTGCTGAACAGGAGATGCCTGGGCTTATGACCATCCGCCGGCGTTATGCTCAAAGCAAGCCGCTGAATGGCATAAGAATTATGGGATCATTGCATATGACTATTCAGACAGCAGTCTTGATTGAAACATTAGTTGCTTTAGGCGCTGATGTGCGCTGGGCTAGTTGTAATATATTTTCAACTCAAGATCATGCGGCAGCGGCGATTGCTCAGGCTGGCATTCCGGTTTTTGCTTGGAAAGGGGAAAATCTGGAGGAGTTTTGGTGGTGTACTGATCAGGCGCTGACTTTTGGCAAAGACCTTGGTCCGCAGTTGATTGTTGATGATGGCGGAGACGCGACGCTTATGATGCAGTTAGGTTCTGCCGCGGAAAAAGATACGACATTATTAAATAAAAAACCCGGCGGAGATGATGAAGCTGAATTGCTTAAATTGTTGGCTAAATTGCAGAAAACTGAACCAGGAAAATGGTCAAAAATGGTAAAACAATGGAAAGGGGTTTCTGAGGAAACCACAACCGGAGTTCATCGTTTGTATCAGTTAATGGAAAGAGGCGAACTCCTGGTTCCGGCAATTAATGTAAATGATTCAGTAACTAAATCTAAATTTGATAATCTCTATGGTTGTCGTGAATCTTTATGCGATGGAATAAAACGGGCAACTGATGTGATGATTGCCGGAAAAGTGGCGGTTATTTGCGGGTATGGTGATGTGGGCAAAGGCTCTGCTCAGTCTATGCGCGGTTTGGGCGCGAGAGTTATTGTTACAGAGATTGATCCGATCTGCGCGCTGCAGGCAGCAATGGAAGGTTTTCAAGTTCAGACTATAGAAGATACCTTGGGGCTTGGCGATATTTATGTGACTACCACAGGCAATAAAGATGTAATTCGCATTGAGCACATGGTTAAAATGAAAGATCAGGCAATTGTCTGCAATATTGGTCATTTTGACAATGAAATTCAGGTGGGAGCTCTCGAGTCTTATCCTGAGATTAAAAAACTTAATATTAAACCTCAGGTGGATAAATATACTTTTCCAGAGGGAAATGCGATATTTCTTTTAGCTGAAGGCAGATTGGTAAATTTGGGCTGCGCAACCGGACATCCGTCTTTTGTAATGTCAAATTCATTTGCTAATCAGGTATTGGCGCAACTTGACCTGTGGAAAAATAAAGATAAATATGAGAATAAAGTTTATCGTTTGCCAAAATACCTTGATGAAGATGTTGCTCGGCTGCATTTAGAAAAAATCGGGGTAAAACTGACCAAGCTGACCAAAGAACAATCAGAATATTTAGAAATTCCAGTAGATGGTCCGTATAAACCCGACCACTATAGATATTAGTACTAATTAAAAAGATGACAGAAAACAGAAAAAGAGCGGGTAAAGGTAAATGGTAACGAAGCCCGTATCGGTAATGATTAATGGTTACGGCTAAATATTTTAAGCCGATTGACTTTACCTCAAAACGAAACGGGCATCGTAACCTTAACCATGATTTTTTATGCGCAATACGCGATACTCACAACGCAATAGAGAAATACAAACAATAGGGAGGAATAAAATGGTATCCTATAAATCTTTAGGATTGTCGAATACGCGGGAAATGTTCAAAAAGGCCATGGCTGGTAAATACGCGGTACCGGCATATAATTTTAATAATATGGAGCAGATTCAGGCAATTATGATTGCTTGTGTGGAATCGCAATCTCCGGTAATTATTCAGGTATCCAGCGGAGCAAGAAAATACGCGAATCAGACTTTGCTGCGCTATATGGCTCAGGGAGCTGTGGAAATGATGAAGGATTTAGCCAAAGAAAAAGGTTTAAAAGAAATCCCGGTTTGTTTGCATCTTGACCACGGCGATACTTTTGAACTGGCCAAATCTTGTATTGATCATGGCTTTTCTTCAGTAATGATCGACGGCTCACATCATAGCTTTGAAGATAACATTGCTTTGACTAAAAAGGTAGTTGAGTATGCCCATCAGTTTGATGTGACTGTAGAAGGCGAATTAGGAGTATTAGCCGGCATTGAGGATGATGTTGTGGCCGCGGAATCAACTTATACCCATCCGGCGGAAGTTATTGAATTTGTACAGAGAACCGGAGTGGATTCCTTGGCGATTTCCATCGGCACATCGCATGGCGCGAATAAATTCAAGCCATCGCAGTGCACGAAAAACGCGGATGGTGTGTATGTTCCGCCAGCGCTGAAATTCGATATTTTAGAAGAAATTGAAAAAAAGATTCCAGGATTCCCGATTGTGCTGCATGGTTCATCATCAGTTCCGGTTGAAGCAGTAAAGATGATAAATGCAAATGGCGGGGGATTAAAAGATACTATTGGTATCCCTGAAGAACAATTGCGTAAAGCAACCAAATCAGCAGTTTGTAAGGTTAATATTGATTCAGACGGCCGTTTATGGATGACCGCGGCAATCAGAAAGCATTTTACGGATAAGCCGGGTGATTTTGATCCCAGACAATATTTAGGACCTGCGCGTTTAGCTTTGATCGCGATGTACAAGCATAAGAACGAAAATGTGCTGGGTTCCGCGGGAAAAGCATAAAATAGCTCATATCTGGTGGCTGATAGCTCATGGCCAAAGCAAAAAATAAATTAAGAAATAGCTCTGCTGGTAAAACAGCAGGGTTATTTTTTGTTACAAGGACACATCGTAGGGGCCGATGGCTGTCGGCCCGGGACAATATAAAATTATTAATGATTGTGTTTCAGAACCACATTCCAATGCGGGTTTGGAAACGGTATAGTCAAAAAACCTGTAAGGGCGGCTCTCCGTGGCCGCCCGCTAAAAAATAGAGAATTACAATTAAATAATATATCCAATAACGAGCCGACACAGGTACTGGCCCCTACAGGAAATTTTTTTCTTGACAAAAATCGCACTTTATGTTTTATTAAAACAATATAATGTTAATTGACATTTATCCAAAACGAAAGTGATACAGATGTTTCACTGTTTGAAAACAAAAAATAATCAAAGATTTAATCCGCTATCGGCGTAAGCCCTTAGCGGTTTTTTTTATGCCTAAAACATGGAAGAAAAATAATGAAACAACTAACTACAGTTCTATCAATCAAATTATCACCTATTTATTACCCTTAATAAAAGGAGAAGTTATGAAAAGAGTTCTTGTTTTGATTTTGGTCTTGTTCTTTTGTGCGGTTAACGTTTATGCTGCAGATGGCGATTTGAAAGTTATGGGTGATTTGACTGTAGGTTCGAGTACGCCAAATCCATTATATAAGCTATTAATAACAAAAGATAATGATGATGTTAGATTAGCGCTTATGCCGACGGGACCTGAATGTGGTTCACAAATAGATTTTTTTGATACAAACGGACTTCAGGCAACAATTAAATATCGATATAATAGCGATTTAAATATGGCGTGTAATGATAATATTAGTTTTGATTGTGCTTACTTTTTTGTTTCTGGGCTCGCCATGGGAACAACTCCTTGGTATCAATATTCAGATAGGCGATTGAAGAAAAATATAGCGCCTTTATCTGGAGCATTAGACAAGGTTATGAAACTCCGGGGAGTAAAGTTTGAATGGAATGAAGAGGATCTGCCGGAAGATTATAAGAAAGATTCGAAAGGAAAAATTAAAAAAGGGAAAATTTTTCCAAAAGGATCCCATGTCGGCCTTATTGCTCAAGAGGTGAATGAAGTTGTGCCTGAGGTGGTAACCAAAAAAGGTGAATTTTACGCTATTGCTTCTTCAGATTTGACGGGACTTTTGGTAGAAGCGATCAAAGAACAGCAGCGCTTAATCGAAGCGCAAGATAAGCGTATAAAACGACTTGAAGCAAAGATGAAATAAAAGCTTAAGAATGAATGTTGATTTTTTAAAACGTCTACTTAAATGGGTGACAAAAAGCGTTTATGAAAAGATACCTCAAATATAAAAAATCGGCAATCCTGATCCTAGGCTGTCTCTTACTAGCCAATTATGCTCAGGCAGCTGTTAGAATAGAAGGAAACACAACTACATACCCTTCTATTCAGCAAGCTTATGATAATGCCCAGGACCAAGATACGCTGCAAGTCCAGTCTATGTGGTATTCAGAGAATTGTAACTTTAATCAAAATATAAGCATAACCCTCATCGGCGGCTACAACCAGGACTTCACCGATAACAGTCTAGATGACTCAGTTCTTATGGGAGACTTAAACATTACTAGCGGAGAAGTCACTCTCGGTAAGCTCATCATAGCTACCCAGGGAGGACTAATTGATACAACTCCGCCTACCGGAACGATCACGATCAATGCTGATGATGTCAATACCACTTCCCCGGAAGTAAGTCTGACTCTATCATCCATTGATGGTAATTCAGGTCTAGGACAGATGCAGTTTTCCAATGACAATATCACCTACTCAGCCCCTGAACCATATAACACTCTCAAAAACTGGACTTTGACCACAGGTGATGGAGAAAAAACAGTCTATGTCAAATACCAGGATATAGCCGGCAACTGGTCACAACCTTTTACTGATACTATTATCCTGGATACTACGGGCTATCAATTGATTTCTAATTTGTCTGATGCTCCGGACGCGTTTAGCCCTAACTCTGATTCTAACTACGATACAACAACTATTAGCTACCAGCTTAATGCAAATTCTAATATTAGCGTTAATATCTATGATCATTCCCATAATCTTATCAAAGTTTTAAAAAGCAATGTCGCGGAAAATGCTGGTACTCACAGTGCTGTTTGGGACGGAAAAAATTCCTCAGGTGATATTGTTGCTGACGGCACTTATATTTATGAAATAAGCAGCGCGATGGAAACTAAATCCGGACAGGTTACAGTAGATAATAAGTTTTTAAATTTAATTGAGCCGGTAGATAATAGCATTGTTACTATTGGCAGCCAAGTTTTTTATCATATTATTCCCTCTGAATACATTTCCAATGAATCCAATGTAAAATTTTTCTATCGGGCAAAAGGCGCCCAGGACTGGATTGATACGAATGTGCTGTTTGAACATCAGGCCAATGGTGATTGGCTTTTTATAGATGAATCTGCTGGTGCTCATGATGTTGTTGAGGTGACAATTTCTGCCCTTTATCAGGACTTAAACAACCAGGCCAGACAGGAGTATACTGTTCCCATAACGTTAAATTTCTCTGATGAATTTAATATTTATAGTGTGTATACTGCTCCTAATGCTTTTAGTCCAAATGCTGATAATGATTTTGATAATACTACAATCTTTTTTAGTATTAATCGAGACGCGGTTATCAGCTTGAAAATTTATGATATTAATAATAATCTGATTAGAACTATGGGGGAAAATGTTTCGGTTTCGCTTGGAGATATTGATGCTCCTTGGGATGGTTGTGATGATAATTCCAATATCCAGCCGGATGGTGAGTATATTTATCGGATCACTGCTGATGACGGACAGGGGAATTTCCGGGAAAAACAAGGCAGTGTTACTATTGATAATCATTTTATGACTATTACAGATCCAGTTCCAGGAACAACGCTTAATGG
>JAHITY010000058.1 GCA_018817165.1 Candidatus Omnitrophota bacterium | reverse complement strand
TGCTTTTAAAAAACATGTTAATAAAAATAGTTAGGGTAAACGATGTCATGATATTCTTACTCGCTAACTTGGGTAAACGATGTCCTGATATTCAACAACTAAACTCTAAATAAACTCAAATGGCTAAGCCAAAAACAACGGATAGATAAAACAGTTCATCAAGTTATAAAGTTTGTAAAGTTCGTAAAGGAAAAACAAAAAATAGTTATTTTTACGCAATACGCACGACGCAATACTAAACAAAAAGACACAAACATAAAGTTATGAATTAGAAAAAAAAGCGAAAAAATCTGTGCCGCAAGCTACACAATGATATAAAGTCACATGTTGCAAGCTAAAAGCTATAAACTATAATGGGCAGGAATAATTATTTAGGCGGGTTTGAAGCCTGATTTTGATAGGACTGGCAAAATCAGAGATTCATCCTCGGAGTCCCGCACGATGCGGGACGAGAATGAGCCAAAATGATTGATTCCGGACCGCCTTCGATAAGTTGGTTAGAAGGATACACGGACACAAATATGAAATTACGAATTATGAATGATGAGTTATGAATTAGAAAATAAAAGCAGAAAGCGCGTGGCATGGCAAAACAATGATCTAACTATATTGACCAGCTAAAAAAAATTATGATTATGTACTTAAGAATTTTTCTCATATCAGAACCGCCCTTCGTTTAAAGCCGTTGATCATTCGGAACAAGTATTACGCTTATAGTTCTTTCGAAAAACTACCCTAAAAAAATTTAAGGCATTAATACTCGATAATTTCAATCTAATAAATACAGCCTATTCATATAGTATTCTTTGCAGGTGCAAGCTCCCCTCCGACTTTGGCGATCCGGTATTGATAGAAGCGAAATCCTAGATACGATAAAATCACCAAGGGTTTGACCCAAAGTGGTTTAACAAGCAAACGCCGGGATAAAGCGCCCCAGGAATAAGCTCTTTTCCGGACAAGATCAACGCCGCGTTCCAGTTCTTTTGCAGTCATATTTAAAGGACGGAACACCACATTTTGGCCATTATAAAGAGACCAGTTTTGGGTAATAATCCGACCTTCATTTTCCAGTCTATCAAAAAGTGGGGTTCCGGGAAATGGGGTGTAAATACTGATCTGAGGAAGATCAAATTTGGCGTTTAGAATATAATCAATCGTTTCGCTGAATACTGATTTATCGTCAGTGTCAAACCCGAAAACAAAACAGGCCTGCACCATGATGCCGTGTTCATGGAGAATCGCGATAACATCAGAATATTTTTTTCCAATGTTTTGTGTCTTGCGTGACGATTCAAGAGCTTCCCGGCGAACAGACTCAAAGCCCATCAGCAAACCACGACAGCCGCTCTTGGCGATTAGCGAGAGAAGTTCCGGATCGTCAACAATATCAAGCGACGCGCATCCTACCCACCATTTATTAAGTTTAGCAAGTTCCTTGAAAAATGCCTTTGCGTGTTCCTTGTCTCCAATAAGATTTGGATCTAAAAAGAAAACTATTTTGCTTTGGAGTGACTTCACTTCCGCAATCACGTCTTCAATCCTTCGGCAGATATAACTCGGATGAAACCGATGGCTGATACAAAACTCACAGTCATTGGAACAACCACGACTCATTTCCACTGTACACCAGCCAAGGTAATCACGCCGGTGAATAGCGGAGCGGTCAGGAGCAATGATAAGTGACGGATCAAAAGGCTGATTATCTTCATACACTTTCTTCAGGCGGCCGGCGGCAAAATCTCGTAATAATACAGGCCAGCTTCTTTCCGCATATCCCCGGACAACAGCATCAGCATGCTTAAGACTTTCTTCTGTCCTAAGTGTAGGATGCACTCCGCCAAGCACCACAGTCGCTCCCTTTGACCTAAACCGATCAGCGATTTCAAAAGCTCTATTTGCCGTGCCGGTTATCGCGGTAATGCCCACCAAATCCGCGGAAATATTAAAATCCAAATTTTCGATCATTTCATCCACTATCCGCACATCAGCTTTTAAATCCAAAGGAATTAAAGCTTTGAGCGTCGGCATAGTTAGCGGCGCATAGCGCAAGCCTCTTCCGTAAATTCCAGTTTCATAGCGCTGAAGATAATTCTGGGGGTGAATCAGCAGGATCTTCATAATTTGTCACCTGCAGGCAATAAGTCATCCGCCGGTTCCTGCCATTGAGAAAAAGCGTTTTTAATATCTCGGCTCATGCCGCTGTGTGCAGTCAGCAGACATTCTACTCCTTTGATTCGGGCAAGATTCTGAATTGACTGATCGAGTTTTTTTCTATCTTGCTTAAGTCCATAAGGGAAAGGAAGAACTTTACCTCGCTTGAGACATAGCGTGTCCCCAGTAAAAAGCAAGGTTTGATCAACCACATAAGAAACAGAACCGGCTGTATGACCCGGTGTATTTACTACCCGCACTGTAAACCCGCCAATTGTTAACATCTGCGCGTCCTCAACTTTTTTTGAAATTTGTTTGGGCGCTAACTGTTTCGCGAGAACTGATAAATTATCGCACTCACCAACAAATACTTTTGCATCAGGAAACATTTGCAAGCATCGCGCATGATCCCAATGCAGGTGAGTCAAGAATACGCCGGCAACATTCCGGATGTTTAATCCCAGCATTTTAAAAGCACGCGACACGCAAGCCGGCCGCCAACCAGTGTCAATACAGATCAGCCCTTCCGGTGATTTTAAAATATAAAAGTTCACTATTCCATCTCGAACCGCCATGACCTTATCGCTGAGAAAGCCAGTATTCAATAAACCAGGACAAAATAATTTACTTATCATTTATTCACCTTTCTCCGCCTTTTTCTAGCTACACAAAACAGTGAACCAAAATAAAGTTGCAGAGCAATCGCGCCTTGCGGACAAGATTCCATACAACAGAAACAGGCAATGCAATTCTTCTGGTAAATCCGCGGATAAGCCGTACAATCATTTTCCTTAATCGTGTTTTTAGGACAGGTGGTAACGCAATTACCGCATTTGACGCATTGTTGCTCGATTATCTTCGGCCGCAATTGCCAGAAAATTGTTGAAAGCTGAAATAGTGGTTCAGGAATATATTTCAGAAATCGCGATAGTGATGGTTTCATCCTGGCTGCCTGCAATCGAGTAACACCACTGCCCAAGCAATCAATCATCGTTTTATCCATGCACCCCAGATTATTTTCCGCCGCAAGCCGAATCATTGGGACTTCTGACGGCTGAATCCTAAGAGCCATACATCCAATGGTATCCAGCGCCACTGTATCGCGACTTGCTAACAAAACACCAACCGGCAAAGGCCGTCCATGAGCCGGGCCATTACCTTCCATGGCTATGACCGCATCCGCAATCGTGAGCTGTGGTTTTAATTTAGCAAAAACTCGCACCAAAAAAGCGCTCATGGTTAACGGTGACGGATATTTCACATGAAACTGAATCTTGGCCTGACCGCTGACAATCCCATAGACATTCTTTAATCCGCAGGTCACTGTGGTCAGACAATGAGTTTTGAGTTTTGGTAATGAGATAACTACATCCACATCCTCATACCATTCCGGAACAGCCAATATATCCTCACCGCAACTTAGTGATTTTTGTTTTACATGCCATGATTTTAATTCCGCGCTAGTGTTGGCAACTGCTGTTTGCATACCAGTGCGTGCCCACAGTTCTTTTTCATCCTGCGCGCCCACAGGACTATCTCCTACCCAGATTTTTCCAGCTCCGGCTTTCGCGCACAACAAAATGACTTGTCGGACAAGTTGCGGATGAGTTGTCACAGCATGCTCCGGCGGATGAGCGCTAAATAAATTTGGTTTTATAAGAACCGTTTGCCCTGATTTTACAAACCCTGTCAGTCCACCAATCGCTTGGATAATTTCTGCCAGAGCAGTGTCTACATCGTTGGGTAAATATGATGGGCAATCGGCGACAATGACCCTACTTGGTTCTTGTCTGAGGGCACGAGCTGAATCAGGCTGATTATTTTTCATGGAGATTCCTTTCCTGTAGCAAACTGTATTCGCGAAAACGCAAAACAACAAAACCGCCAACTCCTAATATAATACCCGCGACTATGTCCACGAAAACATGCTGTTTAGTTAAAAGGGTTGCCGCGAGAATGCCTAATACCCAGACCCAGATTACCCCTTGAATCAGTCTGTTCCATCTTCCCCTGCTGAATATTAAATGACAGCACGCGCCGTGAAACACAGCAAGCGCGGCGTGAAAAGAAGGACAAGCGTTTATCCCATTATCAAAACGGATCAATGCCTCATACAGAACATTGGTGTTCTGGATATTATTTGGCCGAAGTACTGCTGTCGGGAAAAAGAAAAATATTGAAAAACCTACAATGCTCATAACCGCGAATCCTATCCAGTAGGCATTGAGTTCATTCCTTGTCTTTGTTAACCATGGAGCGATCGGCATAAGCAGCCAAATTGATTCGTACAAATAAACAGTGTCCGGAACAAAGGGAATCATTCTATCTAACCATGAAACAGGCATTATTCTGACGGGAAACATCTGGTGGCTCTGAAGCAATCCAAAATAGATCAACGGAAAGCCCCCCGTGAGAATCACGCTTAACATTAGCTTCAACGCATGGTTTGATTTTATCCTTAAAATAATCTCATTTAAACTCATTGAGCGTGAATTATCCTTTGCCTTTATCCAGCGGTTGCACATCCTCTTCAAAGTACCAGTGAAATTCTTTGGGTAAATTATGATAGTCAATGCCTGCTGTGATTTTTGAAAGATCTCGGGAATTATAGGTATTCCAAAAGAGAACTGTTTTTCCATTCAAAATCTTTCTGTCAGCGTCATCGAATATCGCGGAGAATGCTTTTGCTGAATATGTTCCGTTAAGAATAATCCCGGTTTTTCTTTTTATAATATCCGCGGCAATTACCGCTTTTTCCGTGAAATGAGCATAACCTTTCCCCAAACAATCATTTCTAATATAAAGATCATCTTTTGAAAATCTGACACAAGTAAAAGCTGGATCAAGTTCGCGTAAAAGTGATTGTGTCTGACTGATCAACCGGAGCATCTGTTTTGGGCTTGCCATTTTTTGTTCAATAACTCGAATCGGAATCACCCGAGTTTTAAGGCCAACAGCCTTGATCCCAAGCATTAATCCCGCGGAAGTCCCCATAGACCCTAAGGGAACATAGATAAGATCCGGTTCAGGTAATTTACCCGCAATAATTTGATCTTTTAATTCCATAGCAGCGTTTACATAACCAATGACTCCCAAGGGGCAAGACCCACCAGCGGGAATAAACCGGGGAAAAACTCCATCTTTTATTTTGCCCTTGATAAACTGGCTGATGATTCCCAATGACATAATCGTGATATTTCGATAATGACAGAGTTTGGCATTGTAATACTGGCTGGCCAGAAGATTCCGTCTGACATAATGAGCATTGACCTGCGGCATAAGCAAAGATACACTTCTCAATCCGAGTTGCTGTGCGTATATCGCGGTTGCCAAAGCATGGTTTGATCCAGCAAAGCCCAAGGTTATAACCTGTTTGCTGTTTGAGCGCAAAATATTTCCCAGCAGAAATTCCAGCTTTCTGACTTTGTTGCCGCCATAAACAGCACCACTCAGATCGTCTCGTTTAATGTAAAGATTTTTCAAGCCTAGCTGATCACCGATTTCTTCCAGCCGCTCAACAGGTGTCGGCAATGTAGCCAGTGAAACATAGGGAAGCTGTTTTTCCAGTTTAGGATAATCCCGAAAAAGCGGAATCTTATACTGTTTATTCATATGTCATTATCCTTTTTATTTGAAATAACCAAAGCTCATATTTTGTTTCTTGAATACCTCTGAACGAAAGATATTATTGTAAGACCAGAATAAAACCGCAGAGCTCAAGCTGCGAAGATTAGTTCGGATATCAAGCAGCCGTTTAACAAATGATAAAGGACTGTTCCATTGTTTACGGATACTGAAAGATATTTCAGTTAAGTCGCCCGCTGTCATCAACGCGGGGACAAAAGACGCGTGATTAAATCTATAGTCCGGATGCAACCACCATTTCCCATCATACAACAAGCGCTTCTCTGCTTTAAGCCGCTGATAAAACACTGTGCCGGGATATGGCATAAGAATATTGTAAGCGGCAAATGTAAATTTGTGACGTAGCGAGAACTCCAAAATGGAATATAGAGAATCAGGTGTATCATAGTCATATCCCAACGTAAATGCTGCCCAGATCTGTAAACCATAAGATTTTAATATGTTAATTTGTTTATCATATTCCGAGGCGATATTTATTTTGTTGGGTTTTCCCGAAGCTTTCAGATTCCGGGGATCAAGAGTTTCAAAACCAATAACATGCCCCAGACATCCGCTCTGTTTCATCAGCTTCATCAGCTTAGGATCATCAACCATGTCTATAGTCCCCTGGCTGACCCATTTAATTTTTAGCTTGATCAATGCGCGAAACAATTCTTTAGCCACTTCCTTATTAGCGACAATATTGTCATCAACAAAAAATATAAACTTTCTGTTCTGCGCTTTAATCTCCTGGACAACATCATTGATTGAACGATATGTATGCTGCCTTTGCGAATAAGCGCTGATAGCGCAATAATCACATCCATTTTGACAACCTCTGCCAAATTGAACCAAAGTTATCGGAAGATAACCTTTGCCCAAAAACAGATCCCGCCGAGGAAGAATCCCTCCTGCCTGAGGATTTGCCCCCTGTGATTTATAACACGTCTTCAATCGACCAGAAGCAACATCATCTAATATGTCTCGCCACACTGATTCAGCGTCACCGATCACAATGCTATCCGCATGTTCGCTTGATTCGTCTGGATACAAAGTCGGATGAAATCCTCCGAGAATGACAGGTACCTTCAATTTGCGATATTCCGCGGCAATTTCATAAGCGCGCTTTGCCGTAAAAGTCTCTACTGTGATCGCAACAAGATCTGTAGAGAGATTATAAGGAATGTCTTCACATCGATCGTCAAAAAGACGGATATCAATTGATCGCGGAGTCATTCCAGCTAAAACGCCGAGTTGAAGAGGTTCCATTCTCCCGGTATCAATATACCTGTTACCTCCGGACAAAACTCCCATATTAGGTTTGATTAATGTTACTCGCATTTGATTCCATCGCTTTTTAAAAAGTTAAATTCATCGGCGGATGAAGAATCGCCCAAAGCCTGTCCATATTTCCGGTAGAGCTCTTTACGTGAGACAAGGTTGGCGATTACAAACAATCCAGCTTTGTACAAATTCGTATTACGGATTTTCAATCCAGGAAACCTGGCCAGGATATTTCGGGTACTGTTAAATCTTTTGCGCAATTGAAAGCAACCAGCAGTCAATTCTTTTGGGCTCATCCCTCTTGGCCGAAAAACACTGTCGCCCCAACGATAATCTTTATCTATCCACCAGCAGTCAAAAAGCAAGCGTCCTTCTGACTTTAAACGTAAATACAAAGGTGTTCCCGGCATGGGGATCAAGGGATTGAAATTCGCGAGAAATAGATGATTATCCAAAGCGAAATTTAAAGTGCGTTCAAAAATATCCGGAGTATCATAATCATAACCAATAATGAATGTGCCGTAGACCATGATGCCGTTATCGTGAAATACATTAATAATTCGAATATAATCATCTTCCATCCACGCTTTGCCCATCTGCTTTAGATTGTTTTGATCGAGAGATTCAAAGCCGATGGTCACAGATACACAGCCCGCTTTTGCCATCAACGCTACAAGCTCTGGATATTTTATAATATCAGAACTGATCTGGCATGACCATTTAAGATCTCTTTGCCCCAGCTCATAAAGCACATCCTTGAGATGATCCATATCCGCATAAAAATTATCATCAGTAAAAAAAAGATGCTGTTTTCTATTATTGCCAATGTCCCGTAAAACATTTTCTTGAGATTGACGGCGGATCTTTCCTTGATACATCGCGCGAATAGAACAGAAATCACAGAAAAATCTACAGCCTCGATTGAATTCTATGAGGCGGATAGGCGCATATGATTTTCCCTGAAAAAGACTCCGATCCGGATTGTGCTTACCAAAAGGAGGATATGTTGACACATACCTTCGCTGTAATCTATTATTTTTAGCATCCGCAATAATTTGCGGCCAGGTATCTTCCGCATCGCCGATTACAATGCTATCAGCATATTGGCTGGCTTCTTCCGGACATAGCGTTGGGTGAAAACCGCCCAGTACAACGGGAATTCCTTTTTGACGATACAAGTAAGCAATCTGATAAGCCCGTTTAGCAGAAAAAACATCTGCTGTTAAAACAATCAGGTCCGCGGAAATATCATCGGGTATTTTTTCTATCCGTTCATCATATAAACAGCGTTCAATTTCAGGAGGAGTCAATGCCGAAAGAATGGCAAAGACCAATGGCTCCATCGAGTCACCAGGCGTACCGGAAATCATATTAGGTTTTATAAAAACGATTTTCATGAAATATTATCCGCGACACATACAGGAACAAGTGATCCTTTCTTAAGAACCGCATCAGGACACCATTTACAATGAACAAGCCGTCCGTCCGTTGTCAACTCCGCCGGGTTTTGAAAAAGAAGTCGTTTGGTTGTTAATCGCGTGCCCGGCTTTCCGTAACTACGAAGCAATTCCATGTTCGCCCGGCGCCGTCCGCCCAATAATCCATTAAGAACCAATTGTTTGCGAAAACGAGCCGCGTTCTGTTCGAGATACATCGGATAACGCCCAGCGATGCGATAGAGAGTCATTAAAAATTTTTCCAGTAAACTGGGTATGACATATTCAGTATGTAATAGAGACTCCTCTTTATACATGGTTCCGACAAGATAGGATAGCCATCTAGGATCTTTCGGATTTAGACTGGAGCCCATGTAAGCAAAAGGTTCTAGCTGGAATTCGTTTTTTATCCATTGAGCGAAATAATTATTATTTTGCAATGTGGATTTATCCGGCGGAGTACCCGTTCCTGAAAACCCCGACAAGATATTACCTTGCAGAGATTTGATGCCAGAATTATCTCTAAAAAGAGTGACCAGAAGATAATTAATCTCTGGAGTCTTCAAGGTTAAAGATATGATATCGCGAATGTCATCAAGTTCACCAGGATAGGCGGTAACAGTCAGGCCGACATCCAGCCCTTCTTTGCCGGCGATTACAGCTTTTTCACGGCGTAAATTATTCAAGTCATCTGAGGAATGATTGTTCGGAAGATCTGGTCTTTTCTGACCTCTTTCAATATGGAAATAAAGAACATTCAGCCCGGCTTTTTTCAGCCGCTGACAAAAAGCAGCGTCTACATTAACACCGTTTGTCATAACTTCAACACACAGTCCTTTGTCCTTGATCATGCGCACAATATCGCACAGTTGAGGATGCAGCGAAACCTCGCCACCCAAAATGCTCACCGAGCTCAACCGACGCATTTTTAAAAGAGTTTCTAATTCTTCTCGTATTTGCACAAATGTCTTGGGTGCTTCAGGAGGACAAATCTTATAACAAGCACGGCATGAAATATTGCATTCACGAAGAATTTCTATTACCGCATGCGGCACCATTTCGCCCTGCCATGGCAATTTCCAAGCTTTAATATTCATTTAAGAGAATCTCCTTATTTATACATAGCAGTTTATGCGCGCGTTCAAATATTTCTAGAGGCATATCCAATGCCTGCATTACACACATATTCCTCTCCAGCGGATTACTTATTCGAGAGAGTTCGTGTATTTTTCTGGGCCCAAGCTGCCAGCACCATGATGGTGATGGAATCCCGGGGAAATCCGAGCCATAAAGAAGTTTTTTCTGCAAGACTTTGTGTTTGAGTATTCGCTTAAGCGAAGGTATGCGCGTTACTACTGAAAAAGCGCCTGAATCACCATACATATTTTCGTACTCTTTGGCTAAAAATGCCCATGAATTAAAAAATGATACCTCGTGTAAAAAAAGATGTATGCCACAATGCGCGGCAATAACCTTTACCCCTTTTTTTAAAGCAGGAATCAATCGCTTCGGATGATTGTAAGCCGAACGCCTGCTTCCCAAAGTATGTTCTACTCCGGTATGAGACAGTAAAGGAATTCCATAATGTACTAATGCTTCATAAAAGGGATAACACTTTGGATTATCGGGCTCAATATATTGGCTGGACGGAATCCATTTAATCAGACACGCGCCTTTTTTAATAAGCAATTCAAGTTCTTCAACAGCATTTTTTTTGTATGGATGGATACTCGCTCCAAACATAAACTCCTTGTGTCGCGCCGCAACAGAATAAATAAATTCATTGTTTACATGAATTAGAGTTTTCTCAGGGCATGATTTACCCGACTCATCAAAAACAGCATCAAGAGCCAAAAGGATGACCTTATCCAATTGGCTTGCCTTTACCCAGTCTGCTACAGATTGGATCCATTGTTCATTAATATTAATCCGCTCATTTTTTTTAGAAACAAATTGGGTCTTCAATACCTGATTGAGAACATAAGACAGATAGCGATTCGAACGAAAAACCTTCCCTGTCTGTCTGGCTGCCAATAAGGCTTCGATATCCGCTATATGTACATGCATATCTATTTTCAATCTTTATGCTCTCCCGAAACACCGCGCGCGATATTTTTTTCTATTCTTTTTCCGCCTTTCCAATTACTGAAAGGAGGCGAAATAAGACACGCCCGCGTATTTTCATCGTCCGCAATCCGCGTTCCGGCGGTGAGCAATGAGTATCCGCCAATTATCGCTCTATCTCCGATATGGATTCTGGCCAACATAAGTTCCATCTGCCCATCATCATTTTCCGCTATCACATGAGGATTCAATCTTACGCCAGCTCCAAAAACAACCCCATTGCCAATATCCAGAAAACTTCTATCCAAAACTCGAAGACCTGCCGCCCAATAGGTGAAAGAGCCGATCCGAGAACCCCAGAGCCTGAGCCAGGCGCTGTAAGCGCCGGGGATAATCCGCATCAACTCTTCAAGAAAAGGAAACCGGCAAAAAATAATTTGTAAATTCAAAACAAACCACCAGACGAAATAATCTCGGGAAGACATCGACACAGATCCTTGGCGGATTGGCCAAATTTTCAGGACGCATCGCGCAACTATCGGGGGTAATATGTACAACACTGCCACGGCTAAACCAATTCTCCATTTAAGCATTGCCCACGGCAAAGAAATAATAATCACAATCAGGAGGACTTGCAAAATGGGAATATAATTACATAACAAAAGAGCAATCCTTTGTCTGTTTGAAAAATTAAATTTTTCAAGAGAACATTTTAGTGTATGTTTCTTATTCATTAAGCTTTGTCCCCTTCACTTCGCCGGGCAGATTACGAAGGTGTAAGCCAACACAAAGCCGGGCAAACCAGGACATTTCTTTTGCCTTAAGTACAGGATTATCAAGAAAGTTAACTCCAATATGCGCGGCACTTATCTTCCAAACTCCTTCTTCATTGATCAATACAGCCGACCACTTATTGTTAATAGCAATTTTGCGTTTGTTTTTGAGAGTATATATATCCTGACTAGTTCCATGGCAATAACCTGTATCCGGCCCGGTAAATTTTGTACTAATGGCAGCGATTAACTTGCTTTGCATGGAAATAAGCGGTGAGTTTTTATTTTTAAACATTTTGTCCCAGTAAGCGACTATACCGTTCATGTCTGTAATTACTGTCTGATCCGAAGTTATAAAGGTAAAGTCTTTAGCAAGACAGGTCCGTAATTCATTCATGTCTCCGGAATTAAAAGATTTCTCGACTTTATCCCGCAGTATACGCAATGCATCATGATCAGCCGAATGCGGTAAATCTGCAGCTATGCCCTGCTGAGCCAAGCACAGCATTCCAATGATCGTGCTAAGAATAATCTTGTTTTTCATTGAAATCTCCTTTTATTGAATTATTTTTTATTAATACAGTTATCTTTGCTTTTCTGCCATAGCCATATGCCTTTAATTAAGCACCTCCTTTCAACTCATAGCTGATATCCCAATTAAATATTCCTCAATTCCCCGAACAGTACATAGCGCTGGGAATTTGATTGTTCCCGCTACAGCACCTTTGGATATCATGAAATTTCTATAACGATTTTGTGTACTCGAGTCTACCATTGTTACTACAACTGGTTTAAGCTGCCCAAGTTCACGCGCATGAGCATAGTGGTAATTACTACATAGTTCTGATTCCAGAGACATGGCTACTGCTATCAAATTCAGATTGGCATTTCCATTTTTTTCTACCAAAAGATTATATCTTCGGTTTTTGTTATCTGTTGACGGAACCAACATCGCAAATCGCGGGCTAGGAAAATATTGCCGGGCAACCTCACTTATAATTTTTTCAATATGTTCAATATGAATTTTCTCTCCCACAAAATCAGATATAATTCCGGTGCGGCCAAGAAAACGAATGCAGGGCACTTGTCCATAAAAACCCGTAACTTCTATCCGGTCTTTAATCTGATACCGATAAAGACCTCCGGCTGTGGTCAGGATGACTTGATATGATTTTCCTGTGTGCAAATCCCATATCGGATGCACTGTTCCGTTGTTGTCTTGAAACTCCAGCACATGCGATGTTATTGAGCATACATGCTGTTGGGACGGGCCAAGCGGAATGCTTACAACTCCTTCGGTGGCGATCAATCCTTTTGCCTGAATAAGAACATCGGGAAAAGCTTTCTCCAGTTCGATTATTTCAAGTTGAACATTTCCCTCACGCCAACAGCTTATGACTTGAATATTAGGCCATATTGCTCGATACAAATCGTCTCTGTATAAATCTAAACGCATTAGTTCCCCTGCCCTCTTAGGTTCAGGTTTGAGTTTTTTTTCAAGGCAATGACGGATTTTATCAGGAATATGGATATTGGAATCAATCCCCCCAGTTTTAAGATCACGCATTAAACATGGCCACACATTACGCATAGCATTAAGTAGAAGCGTAAGAAATGATGGATGCCATACAGATATAAGTCTTAAATTTTTCAGCCGAAGCAAAAAGAGTAATGTGATGTATTGATTTGTTTGCATATCAGTTATCTGCTTAACCTCTGCGGGAACAGCCATAATATGGTCTATGATCCCACGCTGCTGTTTTCCAAAATATTCCGCGTCATCAAGAAAGCCGATAGACACTTTCCTATTTTGTAAATTTTTTATTTCACTAGCAGGACTGATTGCCCAATATTGCGGACCCAGGAAAAGTTTAGGCCGCTGCATAAAAAGATCGACTATCCATACATCCAAGGCTGATTTAAATTCCTTTGCTGCTGACTTTGTATGCGGAATTAGCTTGGGGATTGAAGACGTTCCGCTGGTCGGCTGAAGAATATCTACGGAATCATTTGTCAGAACATTTTCCTCGCCATCCCCAATTTGCTCAACTGCCTTGCAGTAATCCTGATATTCCGATAGCGGCAGTCGAACAAAATCATCCCAATTATTAATTTTGGCAAAACCGTATTTTCTGCCATATTTTGTCATGCGGTTATTACGCATCAAACGGATCAGATGTCTTGTCTGATATTGTTTAATGTTGCGCGAAGCGTAATAAAACCGAATATAACCAGGCAGACAACTGATAAACCAGACTATATTACAGCATATGATCAAAAGTCTATTCACGCCAGTAAACCTCCGTGTGATTGATAACTCGGCAAGCACGCGAGTTAAGATTTTTTTCTGATATTTCCGCAATACATACAAGTTCATCACCTATAATATATCCTGGATTCTGCTGAAGAAAAAAATGAATATATGGATCAGATCTTTTTAAAAGCAATGAATCATGTTCAGAAGCTCGCAGATAATCACGTTTTTCATTGTGATAAATAACCTGAGTTTCTGGAGAATATTTGGAACCAAATTTTTCTAAAGCAATTTCGTGTATAAGCAGTTTAATATTTTCCGGTGTCTGTTTATTAAATATCGGGTAGAATATATTGAAAAATACTGGCAGAAAACGATAGGTTCTCACACCTTTCGATGTAAGCAACCAATAGATAGGCATATCACTGTACTCTCTGATCGCTTTAAGAATAATATGCCCAAAAGCTCCCGCAAGGTCGCCATTACGGCGATAAGCACGATCAATAATCGTGTCGCCACTGTAAAGAATCATAGCTGAACCAGCTACTCCTAAATGCCGATATATCTCTAGGGTTGAAAACCCGACAATAGATTTACTCTGGTTGCGGAGCTGAATAACCCAATTTTTCTTTTTAAGGTCGGTTTCAAATCTAAACAGATTGACATTATCATAGTATCGAGAAAAGATCGAGTACATATCAGTCCTCTCCGACTGAGTCAGATTCTCGCACTTAACAATATCAATTTTCATCTCCATCTGTTTTGTACTCCTAAAGTATTCCTAGCTCCAGGTAAGGGATCTTATTTTTATCTAATGAGTTATAAAAGGAAATGCCATCTTCCCAGTAAACAAGATAAAGTTGGCTCCGATATATTGTATGGAAAAACTTCTTCATTGATAAGCAAAGCGGATCGCGTTCATGCAAGCCAATTATAAGTTGATGCAAGCCGTTTTCAGCAGCTTTACTCAGAGCTCTTTGCAGCAGTAAGCTGAAAATGTGAGAGTCATCAGCTTGAAAACAAACCAAGGAAATTACAGCAGAATTAAGCTTTTCTCCCTTTGATGGTAGAGGCCTGCAGCCTTTGAGCTTTAGTCCGATATTTAAAAAAGGACGTAATATTTTAAAAGCAGGAGTATAGCCGGCTACAATATGCTGCTTGAATTTTTTTTGATTCCAGACCGCAAACATCCCCTTAATTTTACCATCTTTTCTCGCAACAAGAATGTTTTCCCTGCCAATAAATTTAAATAGACTGTTTTTATTTTCACTGCATTCAGGAAAAAATTGGCGGCGAGAGCCTTCTTTATTTAGAAAGGTAAGTAATTCATTCACAGGTATCTGCTCTCCGGAAATTATATCTATGCCCTGTTCAGAGGAATTATTTCGCGCTCTGGATCCAACTGGAAGCACATATGTCAAGTATGCTCCCATGGAAATATATGCCGGCAAACTGGCACGTTTACTGGTTAATATCCTTATGGCCTTATCATTACCTTGAATAATAGTTGTAAGATATGCCTTGGTTTTTTTATCATTGTGCAAACGCTTTAGGTAGGAATAACCCCTGACCAGAACAGTTCTGTTTTGAACGTTTTCCATTAGCCTTAATCCGGATAAATAACCTACAGGTTGAGGCTCAGCATTAACATACAAAGTATTAATCGAACGGCACCCCACGGCCATAATCTCACCATCATTATCGGCAACAATAACCTGAGCAGGTTCTCCGGAGATTTTAACCCCTTCAAAAAAATTAGGTTCGCGTGCATATCTGATTTTAATATGTCCCGGCATAATTGTTTTATGCATTAGTTTTCTTAATTGGGCATCATCAGATGTTTGGGCTAAACGAATTTTCATATTGACTCCTCTTGAATACCCAGAGGTAAACTCTGACGACCGCTAACGTCATTGGCACTTAATATATTTAACGAGATATAGAGAAATAATCGACGAAGAGAACGACAGTTTGCTCTCCAATTGGTCATCCGGTAAAGGATTGATGCCCAGCCATAAAATCGTTTCCTGAAGATGTAACACATATCCGCCAATTGCTGTTCACCCATGCCTTTTACCCGAAACGTGACATCACCGAAATGATAATTTTTTGAAAGCCACCATTTAGGATGCAATAGTCGATCTTCATCTTTCAGCCGATCATACAAAGTAGTCCCGGGAAAAGGAACCAGGTGATTAAACGCGGTAAAAAAGAATCCATTATGTTTGGCAAAGTCCAGCGTCTGCTGAAAGCTGTCCGCATTATCGTTATCATAGCCAAAAACAAACGTACCATATACACCAATCCCATGTTTCTTTAATGCCGCGACCGCGGATTCATAAATTTCCGTTTGCGCATTGACCGCTTTACCCATCAAAGAAAGCACTGAGGGGTTGAGGCTTTCAAAGCCGATCAAAACGCAGATACAGCCTGAGCGCCGCATAAGGCGAAGAAGATCAGGATCGTCGGCGATATCAATGCTCACTTGTCCTGCCCAGAAAATTTTTAAAGGAATAAGCGCCGTCAATAACTCTTTGAATCGTGTTCGGTTAATACCGATATTATCATCTGTGAAGAAAATATAACGTTGTTTTAGCGTTGAAATTTCCTTTAGCAAATCTTTGACAGGTCGTTGATTATGAGATCTGCCGTAGAATTTAGTTATCGAACAAAATTCACATTTAAATTTGCAACCGCGCGCGGTTTCTACCAAAGCAATTTGCTGATAAATTTTATCTTTATAGATTGACCTGTCGGGAAAGCGGCCGACAAGAGATGGCCGTTCTTTTTGCTTATATTGTCGCTGCATATTACCTGCAGAAAAATCAGCTAATAATCTAGGCCATATTTCTTCTGCTTCACCCATAACTATTGTGTCTGCATGCTCAAGCGCATCATCAGGGGCAAGTGTGGGATGAAAACCACCCATGACAACCGGAATATTTTTATTTCTGTACCGAGCCGCAATCTGATAAGCCCGAAGAGCAGTATAAGTTTCAACGCTGAGCGCAACCAGATCTGTTGGCTCGTCATAGTCGATTTTCTCAAGCCGATCATCGAAGAAACGTTTTTCAATATTTGCAGGGGTCAGCGCTGAAAGTGTTGCAATAGCAAGAGGCTCCATTTGCCATGTGCGCATATAAGGACGTCCTGCCTTTCGTCCAATAGACGGCAATATAAAAGTTACCTTCATCCCCTTTGCCCTCCTGTGTTCAAGCAAGAATTAGCAGTTAGCAATGTATTGCACTCCTGAGCCAAGGGCATCAGTCCGGGAACGGATCTAAATGCAGATATGCTTTGAGCTTTGCGTTTAAGTTTATCAACATAAAGCCTATATGCCGTATTGCCGAGAAAACTAATAACTGGATGCGGAGATATCAATGTACGTTTAAGTAATAATGTTTTGGAAAATGTTTTTTGATATGCCCAGCTAAACCCTGTATAGAGCTCATCGGGAGTCATTTGTGCTGGTTGAAAAACTACATGCTGGGTGTCATAGTACTGCCAGGATTCATGGAGAATGCGATTCTGGGATTTCATCATCGAAAAAATATCAGTACCAGGATAAGGTGTATATATCGCGAAGCGTGGAATATCAATTTGCAAATCATTTATAGCATCAACTGTGTTTGAGAAGATATCTTTATTATCATCATCCATCCCAAAGATAAAGCACCCTTGGACAACTATATTGTGGTTATGAAAAGCACGCATGGCATTGCGATAGTTTTCCGCTCTATTAAATCCCTTGTTTAGCTCACCCAGCGATGATTGTTTTATAGATTCAAAACCTAAAAGCAAATACTGGCAACCGCTCCGAGCGATTACATCTAGCAATTCACTGTCATCAGCAAGAGATAACGATGCTAAACCGCCCCATTTCTTTTTTAGCGGAATAAGGGCTGTAAATAATTCCATGGCATAATCGCGATCAGACACAAGATTGACATCATTGAACGCGAATCGTCTTCGAGGCAATAAACGAATCTCTTGGATAACCTCACCCACAGGACGAGTATGCCATCCAAAGGGAACAGCCGGGACAGTACAAAAACTGCAGTGGCCGTGGCATCCGCGTGTCGCAAAAACAGTCTGTGGCATTGTGTAACCAAATCGCTTTTGCAAGTCACGTCGCGGTAGAGGAAGTTCAAACAGGCTTACATTATTGCCGCGATAGATATCTTTTAATTGTTTATTCGTAAAGTCAGCCAAAAGTTCCGGCCAGGTTTGTTCCGCAAAGCCAATAACAATACTATTCGCATGTCGTGCAGCCTCTTCCGGTCTTAGAGAAACATGGACTCCCCCAAGAACAATAACCGCACCTTGCCTGCGAAAATAATCAGCTATTTCATAAGCGCGTATGGATGTACCGGTAAGACAACTTATCCCGACAAGATCAAATTGCTCTTGAAAAGGAATATCCTCCACACTCTCATCAACAATTTTAATATTCGCATTAAGTTCTTTAGGAACCAAAGCCGCAAGAGTGGTAAGTGTCAAAGGAGCTTCCCGAAAAGACATCCTAAAAGAACCTATTTTCAGCTTATGAATACAGGCATCAGGCATGACTAAAAGAATCTTCACTAATATTTTCTCCTACAGTGTATTCCTAATATGTCTTAGCTTATTTAATCCTAACTCTGTTTCTTTTTTCTTTCATAAATAGTTTACCATGCAACTATTACCTATCAAATATTTTATTTTTGTTTTATTAGAATAAATCCAAGGGACTCTTTAGTTTTTCCATAACTTTCAAATGGAAATATGCATTAGAAGCACTAATAGATTCCCTCAATCGCTAACACCCCGTGATTAGACACAAAACACAGTATTGCATATCGCGTATTGAGTATCGAGTATAAAACAAAAGTAAAAAATAGTTATTTTTACGTAATACGTACGATTCACGACGTAATACTAAATAAAAAAACGCAAATATAAAGTTATGAATAATGAGTTATGAATTAGAAAAATAAAAGCTGAAAAAAGTTCTCGAGTTGACGGGTTAACGTGTTTACGGGTTGAAAAATAAAACAAGTTAATTTTAACGCGGTAACTCGGTAACGCGCAAACGCGAAACAAAAAGACACAAGTAACAGCTATTAGGTTTTTAGCCCTCAGCTATTAGCTGTTTAATCAGATTTAGAGGGTGCCGACAATTTCCTCAAGAATATCTTCTGTGGTGATCAATCCAATAACCGCTTTTTCCTTGTTTACTGCCAGACCTATTGGCTGTCTGCCGCGTCTAAACAAAGGCACGACTTCATCAGCCGGAATATTGTCAGGAATAAATACGATCTCTTTTAGCAAACTCTCAATAGAACTTTCATCGCTCAATGAGGTATCGGCAATAACATCAAATATATTAATAACTCCAATAAACTTTTTTTGTTTTGTATCCCATACCGGATAGCGGGTATACTCATTAGCAGCTGCGAATTCAAGAAAACTTTTTTTTGAAATATTTTTATCCACATATTTAACTTTTTCAATCAGAACCATAACTTTTTGTACGCTTTTCTCCGATAATTCAATTGCCCGATGGATCATAGTATGTTCTTCCGGAGTTATCTCCCCATAAATTACCCCTTCACTTGCCAAAACCTTAAGCTCAGTCCGGGAAGCCAAAACGGATAATGCCTGATTCGGCGAGACTTTAAACGGAACAATCAGTTTTGATATCCAAGTAACCAGAATACCTAATGGTTTAAAAATCCTTCCGGACCATTCCAGAAAACCCGCGAATTTAACTGACCTTAAATAAGGCCTTGACTGAAACCAAGCCTTGGGAATATACTCACTGAATACAAGCAAAGTTATACTGACTAAACCCGCGGATATGGTTTTACCCCAACCACCCCAATAATGCACTGCCAGATTAGAACTTAAAACTGAAGTAATAACAATACAAAGGTTTGTTCCAACCAATGTTGTGCCGAGTAAATAATCCGGATCATTTAGAAAACGGCTAAGGATCAAAGCTCCTTTTTTGCCTGATCTGGCATGATGCTGCAGCCTTATCCGCCTTATTGAAATTATTCCGGTTTCCATGCCGGAATAAATCGCCTCACCTAAAACGCAAAAAATTATAATAATTATCTGAATAAAATCAATCATCTTTTTTCTCTTTAACCAGTTTTTCAATAATCGCGTCACAAACTCTGCCTTGTTCTACTGACCGAACAAATACCCGGCAGCCTTGAGCCTCAACCACATCTTTCGGTTTTGGAAGCCGCTCCAAATGAGCAGCCACCCAACCGCTCAAGCGGTCAACATCTTCAGATTCCAATTCTAATCCCACATTATAGTTTATATCCTCAAGACTGGTTATACCGTCAACCAGCCAACGATAAGATCCCAACCTGCGGATAGGCTGATTATCATGAGTCCGTAAATTACTGACATCAGCAATAATCTCTTCCAGAATATCCCCCTGAGTAATGATCCCGGCTGTTCCGCCAAACTCATCCTTTACACAGGCAATGGATTGTTTTTCTTTGCGCATTGTCGTCAAAAGATTGTCCAAGGGCATTGTCTCCGGAACAAGCAGCAAATTAAATATTGAGCTCTCTAAATCAATCGGCTCTGACAATAAAAACTTTTTCACATCCAAAAATCCGTGTATTTTGTCTATTGATTCATGAAAAACAGGCAAATATTTTCGGCGCGATGATTTGGCGATTATTATATTTTCGGCAAATTCATCATCAAGATCAATCCCGATCAAATTCACCCGAGGAGTCATTACATCACTGGCTCTCAATCCCTCAAGGCGGATGATCCCCTCGACCATGATCCGCTCTTCTCGGTCTAAAAAACCCTGTTCTTCGCCAATATTTAAAGCTGTCCGGAATTCCTCTTCGGTAAGTTTTATTTTTTGCGGGCTTATAACTTTTTCCAGTCTGACAGTAAGCAAATCCATAAGTTTTCTAAGCGGCGTCATAATCCAGATAATAAATTGAAGCAGCCAAGAATTATTGACCGCGATACGTTCAGGCATGTGCAAAGCTATTCTTTTTGGCGTGACCTCGCCAAATATAAGCAATATCACAGTCACTAACGGAATCGCGGCAAAAGGAGCGCCTGGTGGATGGATTTTATTAAGAATACTATATCCCAGAATGGATATCAAAACATTTACAAAAGTATTTCCGATCAATAGGCTGAATAACAGTCTTGTAGGATAAACCAATATCTGTTCTATTCTCTCAGCCGCTTTTTGATGTTTAGCTCTTATCCTGTGTATATGCACAGGATTAAGAGAAAAAAACGCTGATTCAGAACTGGAGAAAAAAGCAGATAGAATTACCAGTAAAAGAAAAGCTATAAGTTCAGTTGTTAAATTCATTAGTATCATTTTTACTATAATACTAAAAAAGCCCGAAAGTTACAAATATTTTTTCGTTTTCCCAATAACAGGTTAGAAATTCGAATGACCATGAGCTAAATCAATTTGTCGATACATTTGATGTTAAATCAGTTTGAATCGCATACTTAAACGTCATGATCGGCAGACTGGCTACTCTATTTATTGTCATGATCTGCATTTTTCCATAATAACCAGCTGCTGTGCGAAAAATAAAAACATCTCCGGGATTCAGCGGATCGCCAACAGTTTGATCCATAGCCGTTAAACCCGAGGCATCGGTTGTGGCAGCAAATGATTGACCTGAAATTTTTATACCCGAATTAAACCCATTTATTATGATAATATTTGTTTCAAAAAAAATATCACCATTACCACCAGAAACAATACTTCCTGATAAAAAATCAAAATTCGGAGCATCAGACGGCAACTGACTATTATAAATCGGCAATAAATTCACTGCCGGATTGCCGGAATCATCTCCCGAGCCTTCCAAGGTGCCAAGCGGATTGCGCTCCAGCTGAGCAGCGCGTATCCGCTCAACCACAGCCGCGCTCTTGCCGGAAGCCTCGGCAATATGAGGAGACAAACTAGCGTAAATAAGATCACCGCGCAAATTTTTGATTTTCATTTTCCCCTGTTCCAGAACAAACGTGAACGTGGTCTGGCCTTTTGTCTGCTGCTCTTGCCCGGTTGTCCGCGAATTCTGCGCTTTGTCCCATTTAGTCTCAGCAATATACATCGCTCCCCGCTGTTCAATGCGATTAATATAAATCTTCAAACTGATCGCGGAGAAAATTTCAAAATCAAACCGAGCGCCATCCTCAAGCATTGTCTTGTTTCCCAGATAATTCCGAGATATCAGATCACTGAACGCCAAAGTATCTTGCCGCTCATAAGCCTCAGCCAGATCCTTGACGCTTTGAGCAACCAACTGGGTAAAATCAACATCCTGATAAACTATCCGATTAAGATTACTAAACAGCTTTAGCCTGATTTCCCGCTGATCAGTGGTGTCAATACTCAACAGGCTGACCGAGAATAGGATTATTTTACCACAAAAAGATAAGAAATTGGTATAATAGTCATTGAAACAAGGAGGTTATCAATGGCGAAATTTAAGCCCTATCGAGCAGAACAATTAATGTTATTTCCTAATAGTA
>JAHITY010000057.1 GCA_018817165.1 Candidatus Omnitrophota bacterium | reverse complement strand
GTCCTACCTCAGGTTCATGTAATCCTACAACTTCAATTATAGGCACTCCTACAATTTCTGGAACTTATACATTTACTTTAACCGTAACTTCTGGTTCTCAATCCGTAAGTAACCAATTTACCTTAATAGTTGATTCGGCAGATACCATTCCGACCACTTGTTCAAACAATGCCACTAATCCTCCGACCTGTTCTATAAATAATAATGGATATTGTATCAACAATGCCACTAATCCTCCTTCTTGCACTAGTTGTCCTCATTCATTTGTCAGGGTTGCTGGTTCATGCGTTGTGAATGTTTGCGCCAATGGCACCATAAATCCACCAGCCTGTACTCTTACTTCTACACAACAAACAGCCAATTATACCGCCTGGCTTAATGATATTTATCAGAACTATTTAGGTCGCGCTACTGACCCTGTTGGTTTAAACTTTTACTTACCTCGTCTTTTATCACTTAGTACAGAAACAGAGGATAAGATTACAGCCGAAAAGAATCAAATCAAAATTGAAATTGCCGGTTCTCAAGAAGCAGGATACTACACTTTTCTGAAAGGTGTTTATTGGACCGAACTTGGCCGTGAATTCACAAATAACAATGACGCCGATGGCCTTAAGTTCTACATAGACCAACTTCTTGCGGGAAAAAGCAAGGAGCAAGTCCAAGCTGAAATTCACGCTTCGCCCGAAGCTGTGCAATATCGAGCGGCTCATACAATTGTTGTTCCAGCATCTACAGAGCAGACTGTTTGGCTTACTAATGTTTATCAAGTATATCTCGGTCGTACACCAGACACCGCTGGCTTGAATTATTATCTTGACCTTCTAAACTCTGGTGCTAAAACTCAGGATCAAGTTAAGGCTGAAATTGTCGTTTCAAAGGAAGCAACACAATATATTTTCCTGAAGAACGTTTATCAGACTGAACTTGGACGAGATTTCACTAATGATGCCAATGGTCTTGCATATTATATGAATCGACTTCTTTCTGCGACGAATTTACAACAGGAACAGTTACAGATTAAAGCTGAAATTCACGCTTCGTCTGAAGCGGTGTTATATCGAGCAGCAAATGTTCTTGGTGTGGAAACTTTTCACTTTACCCAATTCCTTGATGAAGGTACCAGTGGTAATGAAGTCAGAGAACTCCAAAAATTCTTGAATACCGCAGGATATAATGCGGGGAATGTGGATGGAGTTTTTGGTGCTAAAGTTAAAGAAGCTCTAATTAAATTTCAAATTGCTAATGGGCTGAAAGCCGACGGATTTGTAGGATATGAAGTTCGAACATTTTTAAATAGATAATCTTGACAAAAATAAGGCAGGAGAGTATAAAGTGAGTATATGAAAAAATATACGTTATTTTTAATTGTTTTGTCTTTTATTGTCTATATTTTTATAGGTTTTAACGCTAAATTTGCTAGTGCGGCGTATGAATATGGGTGCACTACGGCAGGTCCTTACAACACAATCACTGGACAATCTTGTTATGGTGCACAATCTCAATATTATGGCTCTTCTAACACTTTTTTAAATCAGCAATTTACTCTTGGGGCAAAGGGAGCGGATGTTTTTGCTTTGCAGCAAACGTTGGCAAGCGCTGGTTTTTATTTCGGGAATATTGATGGTGTTTATGGTCCTATAACAGATAGTGCTTACAATAATTATTTGGCGCAATATTCCAACAATTATTCTTATCCTTACACTAATTCTTACTCAAATACTAATCAAAATATTTATCCTTATTATTACAATCAGACTCCGGTTATTTCCGGGATTAATGGACCACAAACCTTGAATGTAAACCAAATTGGAAGTTGGACAGTATTGGTGACTGGTACAAATAATGGAAATCTTTCTTACTCAGTTAACTGGGGAGATCAGCCGATTTATACATATGGAGTAAATAATTCTTATCTTTATCCATCTCAGCAAAGTGCAACTCTTACCCATACTTATAGGCAAATGGGAACATATAATCCAATATTTACCGTAACTAATAGTGTTGGGCAAAGTGTAAGTGCTAATCTGAGTGTTGTGGTGGGAAGTGGTTTGGCTAATAATGTTTCTCCTTTTATTTCTTCAATTTCCACATCTTCTGGTCGAGTTGGAAATCAGGTCACTATTTATGGTCGAGGTTTCAATAATAATGTTTGTAATACATATTCTTGCTTAAATAATAATAATTTTTCTTCCAGTACGATTAATTTTGGTATGAGTATAATCCCGAGCACATATTCTACAGATGGTACAAGTTTGACTTTTACCATTCCTTCCTATACAAATTCTGCCTGTCTCTATTCCACTCCAGCTTGTGTTATTCCGCAATATCAGATTATTCCTGGTACTTATCCGATTTTTATCACTAATACAAATGGTATTTCAAATACAGTCAACTTTTCAGTGACTTACTAGTTGTTTTTTATTGAAAAAGCGTTACAATATCTAAATGGAAATTCTAGGAAAAGTATTGGGGAATTCGGCGCGGGTAAAAATTATGCGACTCTTTTTGCTTAACCGAAGTAAGGGTTTTACTAGCAAAGAAGTGGTAAAAAGAAGCAGGGTAAATTCTCTAAATGTTCGCAGGGAGCTCAAGTTGCTTTCCTCTATTGGTTTTATTAAAAAACACTCAACTGTCTCTTCCGATTGGTATTTTAATCCTCTTTTTAAATATGGTGAAGAATTTGAGAATTTATTACTTAGTTCAGATACTCTAAGCAAGAGAACAATTTTAGATAATTTTAAAAAAGCTGGCAAGATAAAATTAATTATAATTTCTGGTGTTTTTATCAAAAATCATGATAGTCGAGTGGATTTGTTGATTGTCGGAGATAAAATGAAACGAAGTAAAATAGAAGAGGGAATTAAAAAAATTGAAGCGGAAATAGGAATAGAGCTCGTCTATGCTGTTTTTGAAACTAAAGAATTTATCTATAGGCTAAATATGTATGATAAACTAGTTCGAGATATTTTAGACTATCCTCACGAAGTGGTTTTGCAGGTAAGAGAGTTATCCACACAAGCTATTTGCAAGCTTTCAGGAAAACTTTAAAACTGTTATAATATAAATACAACTTAATAAGGTCGAAACTTAGAAAGTGCTTTATTTATTAGTTAATTTTTATTTTTATTATGAATAATATTTGGTTCACTTGGAGTGATGTTTTTAATACTTCGCTTCAGAATTTATGGTTTGGATTTGTGCAGTTTGCTCCTAGGTTGGTGCTTGCTATTGTGTTTTTTATAATTGGTTGGGTTTTGGGTTCTTTAATTGCTAGAGCTATTGAGCAAGTATTTAACAGTCTAAAAATAGATAATCTTTTTAAGACCATTGGAGCAGAAAATTTCTTCAGAAAAGCTGGGATGAATCTTAATTCTGGATATTTTATTGGGCAAATAATAAGATGGTTTGTTATAATCGTTTTCCTTTTACCTTCCCTAAACTTAGTTGGACTAACTGATGTTTCTTCCTTTTTAGGGGATAGTGTTCTTGGATTCTTACCTCAAGTGGTAATTGCTGCTTTTGTTTTAATTATTGCTGCAGTTGTTTCTGAAGGTCTTTCTAAGGCGGTATTAGCTACTGCTAAAGCTATGGATTTAAAAGCAGCTAATATGCTAGCGAATGTTTCCAAATATGCTGTTTGGGTCTTCGCTATTATTATTGCTTTGGGCAAGCTTGGTTTGGGTGATTATATGAGTATTCTTTTCTCTGGAATCATTGCAATGCTTGCACTAGGCGGTGCTTTGGCTTTCGGTTTGGGTGCTAAGGATGCAGCTGGACGATTTATTTCAAAGCTTGGCGAAGAGGAATAGTAAATAAAGAATTTTTAAGTTAATTAACAAAAAAGATGTCTTTGGGTTATACCATCGACATCTTTTTTGTTATGTATTTTTTAAGTCCTATTTTGTATAATAGAAGTATGTCAGTATTCTTTACTAAACATTTAATAATAAAGCTTAGACAAAGAAAAATAAATAGGCAATTTATTCTTGAAACCATTAAGAATCCTGATTTGGTAAGGTCAACTTATGGCTTAAGAGAAGAATTATATAGAAAATTTGGAAAACTTTATATAGAAGTTATTGTAATGAAGAGGAAAGAACATATTATAGTCTTAACAGCACATTGGGTTGCAAAGACTAAGAATAAGTTATAAAATAATTATATGAAAATCAGTTATGACAAAGAGGCAGATGCCCTAAATATAGAGTTTAAAACAGGTCCAGTAGACAAAACTGTGGAACTTTCTCCTTTGATGTTTTTAGATTTGGACAAAAAAGGTAATCCTCTTTATTTGGAGATAATAGGTGCCAGAGAAAGAGTCGGCAAGAAAAATTTTGGGAAAATAATGATTGGCAAAAAACTTATTGGTTTACCAGCATTTGCGTAGTTATAATCAGTCGAAATTATTAGAGTTAAAATAGAAAAAATTTTATGCCAAGCGATAGAGCACCAGGAACAAACGAAGAAATGGAATTAACCCCTGAAAATGTTAATTCTGAGTTGGAGCGTCTTTTGAGAAGGGTTGATGGTTTAAACTTTAGCGGTGTAATAAAGGGGTATCAAGAACTATTGGTTGGGAATCGTAAGCGGGAATTTTTACCAGAAGAGTTAGCTAATTTGTCTAAGGTTGTAAAAGACCTTGATCAGGCCTTGATAAATTTTGAGACAAAAATATAGTATTGAAGTAAAAAAGATGTCCCTCCGACCTTGTGTCGGAGTCCGACTGTGGTCGGACCAGTTGACATCTTTTTTGTTATAGATTATACTCTTTTAATCAGTATGATAAACATAAAAAACAGTTTAAGAAGGCGGTGCTAAGAAGCAGACTTTCTTTTGTCTGTTGGCCGCCTGAAAGGCGGTTTTTTTATTGGAAAATCAGGACGAATGACACTTTGAAAATTTAATTCCTGTTCTAACGTTAGAGGGGTCTTTTTTGTTGGAAATAGGAAAAAGTCAAAAAAATATTTAAGTACGGGAGCGGTCCTCGAAAAAATTTTTACGAAAGTTTAATTTTGGCTTTGTTTTCCCCTGATGTAATGTCAGGGTTGTGATTTTCAAATTTCTTAACAGGAAATTTAAGGGCGTACGGTGGATGCCTTGACTTTAAGAGGCGATGAAGGACGTAGCGTTGCTGCGATAAGCTTCGGGGAGGTGCTTAGCTACCTTTGATCCGGAGATTTCCGAATGGGGAAACCCTGTCTGATTTAAATCGGATAATTTTTATTTTTATGATAAAAAAGCATACCCTGGGAAGTGAAACATCTCAGTACCAGGAGGAATAGAAACAAATATGTATTTCCTTAGTAGCGGCGAGCGAAAAGGAAGAAGCCCAAACCAGAGTCGTAAGACTCTGGGGTTGTAAGATGACAATGTAGTTTACTAGAGGAGTCAAAAAATAAGTTATTAGCTTAAGTTGCTGGAAAGCAACACCATAGGAGGTGATAGTCCCGTGAGCGAAAATAATTTATCTCTTTTATTGTTATTCTTGAGTACCCCAGGACATGAATGGCCGGGGGGAATCCAGCGGAACTAACCGCTAAGGCTAAATACTCTTAAAGATCGATAGTGAACTAGTACCGTGAGGGAAAGGTGAAAAGCAGCCCGATTAGGGCGGTGAAATAGACCTGAAACCGTATGTCTACAAGGAGTTGGAGTGGTGAGTTTATTCGAACCACAACAGCGTGCCTATTGAAGAATGAGCCAACGAGTTTATGCATACTGCTGGCTAAGCTGGTTAAAACAGCGCAGCCATAGGGAAACCGAGTGTTAATAGCGCGTAATTGGTAGAATGCATAAGACCCGAAGCCAGGTGAGCTTGCCATGAGCAGGATGAAGTAGGTCGAAAGACTTATGGAGGTCCGAACGGGTAGATCGTACAACGTCTTCCGATGACTTGTGGTAAGGAGTGAAAAGCTAATCGAACCTGGTAATAGCTGGTTCTCTCCGAAATAGCTTTAGGGCTAGCGTCGTGTGTTTCTTTTGGGGGTAGAGCACTGGAAGGTTTCGACAGGGAGCAATCTCGCGAAACCTATCAAACTCCGAATACTAGAGACCATAGCTTGGCAGTTAGGCCATGGGGGCGAAGCTCCATTGGCCAAAAGGGAAACAGCCCGGATCTCGAAATAAGGTCCCTAAATTTATGCTAAGTGTAAGACAAGAAGGTGATATTTCTTTAACAATGAGGAGGTTGGCTTAGAAGCAGCCATCCTTTAAAGATAGCGTAACAGCTCACTCATCTAGAGATTTTGCGTCGAAAATAATTGGGGCTAAGCATAGTACCGAATTTGAGGATGTGATTTTCCTTTGGGAAAATTACGTGGTAGGAGAGTGTTCCAATCTGCTGTGAAGGAAGACTCGTGAGAGCTTCTGGAGCGTTTGGAAGTAAGAATGTTGGCACAAGTAACCGCAATGGGGTTGAGAACGCCCCACGTCGAAAGATCAAGGTTTCCTTGGTAATGTCAATCAGCCAAGGGTTAGTCGGGCCTAAGGGAATGGCGAAAGCCGTACTCGATGGACACAGGGTTAATATTCCCTGACTTTTATATTTAGTGACGGGATGACGGAGTGCAGTATGTATCGCTCATTATTGGATTTGAAGTTTGTTTATTTAGGATGAGGTGTAGGAAAATCCGCACCCTGCTTTTAATGGCGAATCCAAGGTAAATAAAAAGTTTTCCATTTCGGTGGAGAATAATGATACAAAGCGCGCTTCCAAGAAAAATCTCTAAACTTATAAATATAAAATCCGTACCGCAAACCGACACAGGTGATCAGGTCGAGTAGACCAAGACGAACGAGTGAGTGGTCCCCAAGGAACTCGGCAAAAAAGCAGCCGTAACTTCGGGATAAGGCTTGCCCTTCGGCTCTCTTTTCTCTATGTTCAAAGATAGCTTCAGGGCTTTCAGCCCTTTATATAAGGGTCGAAGATCCTGAGCAAACAATGAACGTAGTGAGGAGTGAGCCGAAGGGCCGCAGCGAAAGTATCTCTGGCAACTGTTTACCAAAAACACAGCTCCCTGCGAACTCGCAAGAGGATGTATAGGGGGTGACACCTGACCAATGCCAGAAGGTCAAACAACGACGTTGGATGATAGTAATATTATTTGGTGATTGTTGTAAGCCCTGGTGAATGTCGGCCGTAACTATAACGGTCCTAAGGTAGCGAAATACCTTGTCGGGTAAGTTCCGACGCGCACGAATGGTGTAATGACTGGAGAACTGTCTCGGGGACCAGCTCGGTGAAAATACAATACCGGTGAAGATGCCGGTTAAGTGCAGTTAGACGAAAAGACCCTAGAAGCTTTACTATAACTTTATATTGAGCATGTTTTTGGACTGCGTAGAATAGATGGGAGAGGTCTGATGTTTACGGTTTTGGCTGTAATCTACTCGTCAGTGAAATACCATTCTTTTTGAAGGCATGTTCTAACCAATACGGCAAAAACGTATTGAGACAGTATATGGTGGATAGTTTTACTGGGGCTGTACCCTCGAGGGTTTAAGTACCCCATAGGAATTTCCTATGGGGTAAGATTTGAACCTTCGAATTTTACAGCTCCAAGAGATTTTTCTATTCTGTAATATCCGTTGCAAAAAAATTTCAAAAACAAAAATAGGGGGGCTTTCATGAGTAATCATGATTAGAAAAAGTTAGCTATATCGGTGGAAGTCTTATATTATAGTAAGATTATACCGAGGGAAGTTGTAAATTTTGTAGAGGAAGGGAGATTTTGGTGTACGGGGCACATCCTTGGATTAAATTCCAAGTTCTTCTGGTCAGCAGGTCTCAATTAGTGCAAGTCAACTATATGATTGCACCGTACGGGATACTCCACCATAAGGACAGGTAAGGAGTGGGTTCTACTCCCACGTCTCTCTCCTCGCCATCTTGAAGCGATGTTTAAATTAGCATCGCTTCCTCTACAAAGTTTACAACACCCGTAGAGACTAAACGCTAACCTTCCTAAAAAAAGGAAGAAGATATAGTCCGATCTATATGGCGACATATAGGGTGTTTTTACTCCAAAAACATCAGTGTCAAAGATGCCCTTTGACATGTAACAAAAATGCCTAAAAAGTAAAGGAGGGGTTTAAAGGTAATCTAGGCGCGAATGGAAACCGTGCCGATAGTGTAATGGCACAAGATTGCTTGACTGTAAGAGGTACATCTCGAGCAGGTACGAAAGTAGAACATAGTGAACCGACCACCCGTATTAGACGCGGTGGAAGATTAACGGATAAAAGCTACTCTAGGGATAACAGGCTAGTTCCGCCCAAGAGTTCATATCGACGGCGGAGTTCGGCACCTCGATGTCGGCTCACCTTAGCGCGGCGGTGGAGAAGCTGCCAAGCGTTTGGCTGTTCGCCAATTAAAAAGGTACGCGAGCTGGGTTCAGACCGTACTGAAGCGGAAATTTATTT
>JAHITY010000140.1 GCA_018817165.1 Candidatus Omnitrophota bacterium | reverse complement strand
TTTCCCCCTTTCCCAAGTGACGAGTTTCGTAGCAAAAAAGTGACGAATATTTCCGAAATCGGAGGGTGTCGAAAAAATCCGTCACCTGTTTTAACTGTTTTCTAATAATTCCAATCTCTGTCGCAACTCGTCATTTTCCACTTTCAACTCCTGCACGGCAAGCCACAAAGCCATCTGAATTTCCTGACCCGAAAGCTCTTTGTCGCTTCCTCTTTCGAATATAGTATGGAAATCTTCCGCTATTAAACCAATTTTATTTTTACATTTATCGTCGCCGTCGTGCCGATGCAGTGATTGCCGTCGCTGTTTTATTAACTTTGTACCTTGTTCACTTGATTTCCCGACGACATTGCCGTTATTGGTTTTGTTCCGAAATTTTTTGAGGTATTTTATTTTTCTTTCTCTAAAATTTTAATAATTTCTCTTTCTAACACAGGTAAATCTTTTTTAATGATTTTCCACACTAAATCTAAATCTGTGCCAAAATAAGTATGAATTATTATGTCTCTTGTTCCTGCAATTTTTCTCCACTCAATTTCAGGATATTTACTTCTAAATTCTTCCGGAATGTTTTTGACAGCCTCGCCGATAATTTCTATTTGTCTAATGATTGCACTTTGTTTTTCATTGTTTTCCATAAATTTTCCCTTAGAAACTCCTTTGGAAAAACTTTCAATATTTTTAATACTCTCAAAAATGTCTTCTATAAATAAAATTAAATCCCTCTTGCCCTTTGTAAAAATCTTGCCCCTTGTAGAGAAATTTTTTCTCTCGGGGTACACTTTTTGTGCTGAAGAAGATTTTTCGGGGTACGCCTGTGGTGTCATATAATTCTTATTTCTTCGTTTAAAATTTGTTTTTTTAATCTTGGGTGAAGTGTTTTGTAACTGACGAAATCCACTTTATTTCCCAATTCATCTTCTATTTCCAATTTGATTCCAACAAAATCCAATAAACTCATTTCTTTTGTAGGTTTAACTAAAATATCTATATCGCTATTTTTTTTCTGCTCGCCTCTCGCATAACTGCCGAAAATCCCTGCTTTAGTTATTTTATTCTTTTTCAGAATTTTCACAATTTTCTTTTTTATTTCTTCAATGTCTTTCATGATTATATTAATAATTACTATTTTAAATAACTAACTATCACTTATTTGTTTCCATTTTTTAGTGAAATTTGGGTGTTTTCTACGTCCCACGTTTAGAGACAAAAAAGTCCCTGATTTTTAATATTTAGGGTGTCGAAAAAATCCGTCACCTGTTTTAACTGTTTTCTAATAATTCCAATCTCTGTCGCAACTCGTCATTCTCCGTCTTCAACTCCTGAACCGCCAACCACAAAGCCATTTGAATTTCCTGTCCCGAAAGTTGTTTGTCGCTTCCTCTTTCAAATATAGTATGGAAATCTTCTGCTATTAAACCGATTTTATTTTTACATTTATCGTCGCCCACGTTGCAAAGTCGGCAGCAAGCCGTCTATTCTAGACAGTCTGAGCGATGTCGTGTCCGGGTGGTGCGTAGTATGATATGAGGATTTCTTTTATTGTCATGGTTTGCCTTATTGGAATTGATATCTTAAAATAACAATGCCTGAGCCGCCATCTCCGCTATTTTTTCCCAATCAATCCCTTTTTCTTCGCATCCAAATAATTATCTTCTGACACAACACCCTTCCCAAGAGTCTTCTCAAAATCCCTCCTAGCATTCCCAGCAACACCACCACCATCCATAGCATCCTTTCTCAACTTCAAAAACCCCTTTGAATCTCGCTCCCTCGTTAATCTCGTAGTAGATGCCTCACCCAACATCCCAAAAATCAATTCTAAATCATCCATATGATCTCTTAAATTTTGTTTGGTCAAATTTTTATATTGCTTATACTCATTAATCGTCTTCCCGAATGTAGCCTTAGAGATTTCGTTCGTTAAAACAGCAAAACTGATATCATCTTGAACTTCACGATTCTTCCATTCATCTGTCAGCTCGTTTCTTACCGCAATTCCCCTAACTCTTTTCTCAATTCATTCATTAGAATATCCCTTTTCTTTGTATATATCCTTCATTCGCTTTTGGGCAAGTTCCGGATACTCAATCTCCTGGACCCTCTCATAAC
>JAHITY010000056.1 GCA_018817165.1 Candidatus Omnitrophota bacterium | reverse complement strand
CGCTTCAGAAACAGTAAATCTTTACCAACAAAATGATAATAACCAGCTTATTAAAATTAAAAAATCAAGGATCAAATTAAATACCTAATGTGCGTTTATTTGTATACTTTTGCTATGTGTGTTTATTTGTATACCTAACAGCTATCCGCTGCCTTTAAGCTATTTCTTTGAATAATCTAAAGATTTATGGTATATTATATACTCTTGTATGAATAATATAAATCAGTGGCTAAAATGAGAAAAGATCCTGAAATCCAAACTTCATTCCTTAGGATAAAGCAAGGCATACGCAGGGTAATTGACTTAATTTACCCTAGGTTTTGTGTTTTTTGTCATAGCAAACTTAATTCTAACAGTGATTATAATCTCTGTTCTCAATGTGCGCTGGAGATAAACCCAATAAAAGCCCCTTTTTGCTTAAAATGCGGTGCGAAATTAGACCAATTATCGCAAATAAGATATAATGGTTGTAATCGATGTTCAAATAAAAAATATCATTTTGATCAGGTTTTAAGCGCCTGCAAATATAAAGGCATGGTTAAACATTGCATTCATTTATTTAAATATAAGCGTAAAAGAAAAACTAAAAACATTCTCAGTGATATATTGATTCGATTTTTAAATGAAAATTTTTGCCCAAAAAACATTGATTTAATTACCGCAGTCCCTCTGCACAAACATAAGCTGCGGGACCGCGGATTTAATCAGTCAGATCTGATTGCTGATAAAATAAGTACCGCTTTAGGAATTGAAAGTTCATTGGACAATCTGTGTCGAATAAAGAAAACCGTTTCGCAAGTTACTTTAAATGCTCAGCAAAGACAGCTAAATATTCTCGGAGCATTTAGCTGTAAAAACCCGGAAGAATTTAAAAATAAAAGGATTCTATTAATTGATGATATTTTCACAACTGGTTCTACGCTCGATGAATGCGCTCGAGTATTAAAACAATCCGGAGCTAAAGAAGTTACATGTTTAACCATCGCGAGATAATTTATAAATTTTCTCCTAATTAATTACTACCAGAATTATATTTATGAGCATTTTAAGAAATCATGTAATAAAAGAGTGGTTTTCTCTTTTCGCCCTTTCAATATTTATCATAAGCTTTTTATTGCTTGTCGGCAATATTGTTAAGCTTGTAGAAATGGTAATTGCTAAAGGCGTTGGGATCACTATTGTCTGCAAGCTGTTTGTCTATATGCTGCCCAGCTTATTAATTTTTTCCATTCCGATTTCAATTCTTTGCGCGACATTGCTTTGCTTTGGCCAAATGGCTTATGATAATGAAATCACCGCTATTCGCTCTAGCGGAATCAGCCTCTATCCCTTGCTTTCGGTCATACTTTTAATTGGGATAATGTTTAGCTTACTTTGTCTTTATTTTAATGACGCGCTTATTCCCCGAGCGCATTATCTGATGCGCACGACTTTGCAGGAAATCGGAATTAAAAATCCCACTGCTTATATTGAAGAAAAAACATTTATTAAAGCTTTCCGTAATCACATTATGTTTATTTATAAGATTAAAGGCAATTATTTAGAAGATGTCCGGATTTTTCAGCCGCAAACCGATAAACCAACCCGAACAATTATCGCGGAAAAAGGCGAATTCATTTCCATTCAGGAAAAAGGAATGATAAAATTAATTCTTTATAATGGCTCGGCTGACGAACCGAACTTTGATGATCCTAATGTTTTTTATAAAGTTAATTTTAAAAAGTACCAGCTTAGTTTAGACTTAAAAGAGAAAAGTAATCTGCAGCAGCTGGATAAAAAAGTATCAGACATGACAATCAAAGAATTGGAAAAAGAAATTGAGATAATGCAAACACTCAATGTCGATGAACGCCCGCTTTTAGTCGGTTTATACCGCAAATATTCCTTGGCGTTCAGCAGTATAATTTTTATTTTAATCGCTGTCCCTTTGGCAATCCGTGTGCGCAGCCGCGGAAGATCATTAGGGTTTTCTTTAAGTGTGGTTATTTGCCTGGTCTATTATTTTTTAATGGCAATCGGAGAGAGCCTTGCCCTAAGAAATAACATTTCACCGGCTTTAGGGGTTTGGCTGCCTAATTTGTTTTTTTTAGCAATCGGATTATTTTTATGTTTTAAAGTATTGGAAGAATAATATTATGAGAATTATACGCGAATACATCTTAGGTGAATTTTTAAAACCATTTATTGCTTGTTTTGTTTTATTTATTTCCCTTTCCTGGATCATTGACTTGTTTGATCACCTTGACGAGGTAGTTAAGGCAAAAGTCCCGCTGTTTGTGCTTTGCGATTATTATTTCTCGATGACTCCGTTTATTTTTGTAAATGTCTCTCCGATAATTATAATTTTAGCGACTATTTTCACTCTAAGCACTTTAAATCGCCATAATGAAATCATGGCAATCAAAGCAATTGGCGTAAATCTTTGGAGTATTATTTGGATATTTCTAAGTTTCGGTATTTTAATGAGTGCTTTAAGTTTTGCGGTCAATGAATTAGTCAAGCCTGATTCTTATTTGCATTCTATCAGTCTCAAAGAGCAATATTTTAAACCTTCCTCCAATCAAGAAAAAAACAATATAATGGAGAATATCACGCTTTACGGTTCCAAAAACAGAATATTCATTGTCAACAGCTATGATACTAAAAGACAGCAAATAACTAATATCACTATCTCGGAAAATAACAATAAGAATCAGCTTTCCCGACAAGTTATTGCTAAAAAAGCCCAATGGGTCGAAGGTTTTTGGGTTTTTTATGACTGCATTGTCACTGAATATGAAAATGGCAAAGCCAAAGCAACCCCCGAACATTTTGAGGAAAGAGTTGAATTTATCGACGAAAAGCCCCGCGACTTTGCCCGGTCGGATCTGCAGCCGGATTTAATGAGTTATTGGCAGCTTAAAAAATATATTCGCCGACTCAAAGCCAGCGGATTCAAAGCCCATAAAGAACTGGTTATTTTCTACAATAAATTAGCTTTTCCTTTGGCTAACTTTATTATAATTTTCTTTGCCGTTCCCTTTACCTTGACCCGCGCGAGAAGCGGTAATCTATTTTTAGGAATAGCCCTGAGCATTATCATCAGCTTCAGTTATTGGGGCAGTAATGCCCTCTGCCTGTCTCTGGGAAAAATCGGAGTACTTTCCCCGCTCTTATCCGCCTGGCTGACTAATATTGTCTTCCTATTCATTGGTATTTGGCTGATTGAATCAGTTAAGAAATAGCCCTAAAAATGTCACAAGGACTCAGGGCTAATAGCAACACAGCTAGGCAAAAATTCTCTTTGAGCGGCGCTTTAAATGAGAGCCTGACTTACTGAGTGTTAGCGAAGTCAAGTCAGCCTGCTCGAATTTAGTCCGAAATAGCTACGACCTAGCAGATATTTTCGGAATCATTAGTGAGAACGCGCGGCTGGGCCTGCACGATGCAGGTTCAGGCTTAGCGAAAAGATGTGTTTTTGCCTGTAGCACATCGTAGCGTAACATTTACTCGTCATCTTATAGCAAGCAGATCGATAGCAATCTAAAATTAATCATTTTTACCCAATACGATAATTGCCTCCTTCATTTCTTTGCATGGCATAACAAAGCGATGCCATGATTACATTTCATCAGCTAAAAGAAACCATGCCCAGTATCGAGCTTTGCTCTGGTACTGGGGAAGCAACTTGTCCCGCCGTATTCTGTCGGGAAGAAAATCCCTCCCCACTGGAATTTTATGCGATGTTCTTCTTTTTGGGGTTCAACAGGTAAGATGATTCCGGTGATTCATTCCGGCACGCTAAAAATCCGCGTGCCTCCACGCCAACAAGACATCATGTCCATTAAATAGAATCGTCTCCTTTATAATTTGAGCTATTTTATCTGCCACAATTTTATAACCTTTTGGCGTACAGTGCCCATCTGCTAAAAAATATTCTTTATAATTATCCGGAGTGATTATAGAGAAAAAACTTTGCCTAAAATCAATGAACGGAATATTCTCTTCCTCCACGGTTTCCGCAACTCTTTGATAAACCGAAAGGGGATAACTTAAAAATAATATTTTTACTTTCCCCTGCTGCGCTGAAGAGCAGATTTGTTTTATCCTCTGGCTAACGATATTATTAATTTTCGCTAATCTCTTATTAACAAGAGCTTTATGGTCAGAAGGATTTTTGCCAAAAAGAGAAGCATCGTCCTTATCTTGCGATAAAATCTCTTCATCCTGATTATCATCGCTTTGCGCCTTAACATAAACACTCAAAGCAACTTCTGGGGATTTAACTAGATTAATTACTGGATCATCAGTCTGAATTTCACTCTTACCACCTTCTAAAACAACCTTTATTTGAGCAAATAAACCAGCCGTGTTCCCAGGCAAGACATAGTCTTTAGTTAATCCTTGTTTAAGAAACTGATTAGCCGTTATTATTCCTTCAAGGGCAAGCTGATCATCTGGATTTAATTCTAGAACTTTTTTATAATTCTTAACAACTTGGTTATAATCCTGGACTATTTTATACTGACCGGCTAGACGCAAATAAATGTCTAAATTATTTGGATATTTATTTAATAAAATTTGATAAAGTTCAATGGCATATGCCGGAGCCTGCCAGGAGATAAACAATTCTTCCGCTTCTTCCCTGATATCTCTATTTAATCCATATAAATAAATAGTTTTTGCAAGCAGCAATAAATCGTCTTCAAAAAGAGAAAAAATTCTGCAGATTTTTGAAAGATCAAGCATCTCCAGCATAAATTTATTACCAAGCTCTAGATGCTGTTTATTCAAATAAACCGAACGAATATAATTGCTAAGACTAGCTTTTATTGCGGCCAAGGCATCCCGATTAAACTCATCATTTAAAGTTTTTGATAACCTTATATAGTAACGCATTAATTCCAACTCTATCTGCTGATCATTAGGATTTATTTTTAAAGCGCTATCATAATATAGTTTTGCCTGCTCAAAATTATTATCATCCCTACACTCATTACCAAATTTTATCAGATCAGGATAATAGGCTTTTTCAAAGCCTCCCAAACGTTCAATCTCTTGCAAGATTTCAATAATATGATCTTTTTTCAACTCTTTCCTTAGTGCAGTCAAGGTATTCTTATGATAGCGTAATAATTCTTTTGATATCAAAGCATCATCAGGATTGATTTTTAGAGCGCAATCATAATAAAGTTTTGCTTCTTCAAACATATTCTTATCCCGATACTGATTAGCCAGTAAAATGGCCTGATAATAATATTCGTTATTTAAACCGCCGTTTTTCTCAATCAAATCCAGCATTTTGCTAATATTTTTTTTATCAGCCTGAACCTCAAAGCACCCGATATCGTCTTGTTGCTTAAAGCCTGTTTTTAAAATCTTAAACATTCTGGCAACTCGTAAAGAATAAAAAAATTCAGCTATCTTATTTCTAATTAAATTATTATCTGAAATAAATTCACTAAAGTTCCATTCATCATTTGTCCCGATCATCACAAGCACAATATCAGGACGATAAGTATCTAGCAGAGAATCAAAATTATTAGCCAGTAAAGGAGTATTCATTCCCGGTCTGCCGGCATTGATCACTTCGACTTTATCCTTTTCGAGTTTTGCTTTGAGCAGTAATTCTAATTGTGCGGGATAAGCCTGATCTCTTTCCACCCCCAAACCATAAGTATAAGAATCTCCCAAACAGAGAATTTTAAGTTTTTTATTATCAGAAAAAGAAGAGTGATTTAGATTACTTTGCGCAATCCAAGCCGCAAACCGCAATCCCGTTTCCAGGATCACAAAAGATAAAATAATACCGAAGATTATTAATACTGGTTTTTTTAGCATCATATAAGGGGTCATATAAGGGGTCAAGTCCCGACTTGACTACATGTTTGCTTTATTTTCGCGTATATTTTGTAGAGACGCCGATCTCTTTGAATTCTTTTAGTTATCCGCTCATAATACTTAGTTACGCTTTTGTGACTTATCTTGCCAAACTTATTCGCAATGCTCTTATACGGAAGACCGCTGCATTCTCGGGCTAAGCCCATCGCCATCATTCGAGGAACATTCTCTTTTCCACGTATAGAATTATAAAACGCTTTATCATCTATCTTAAATGTCTTTTTTATCTCTTGCTTTACCTTGTCTATTATTAATTCCCCTTTGATTCGTTTGCCTTCGGGGATATCTTCATAAATCATATCTCCATGTAAATATTTATGCTTTATTTCATCTTTGTATTCCTGATCTCCATAGATTATTGAGTTTACCGCTTGAACACTCTTTTCTTCTTCCATTTCTTTAAATGCATCATCAGTTTTCTCCATAATATCTCTATATATATATTAAATCCACTTTCACTTTATTCTGATTTTTTAATACGTATTTAAATTTCAACCAATCACTTTCTTTACCTGAATCAAAAGCTTCATGGCTTGTATACAATCCACCCTTACATTTGTTTGCTATTCCTGCTCGTTCCGGATTCTTATGCACATATCTTATCAATCTTAACAAATAACTCCCTGCCTGCACGACGATTGCCTTGTATCTACCTTTAAATAATGGTCCATCGTGTTTGTATCGCTGATTGAACACTTGCGTATACACGCCGTTTAACTGTCTCATAAACGCTGACAAATTCGCTTCAGGAGTATGCACTATTAAATGATAATGATTTTTCATTAAACAATATGCAACTATATTCACCTTATAGGTCTCACACGCTTTACTCAATATATTTAGAAAAGTTTTATTATCTTTCTCATCTAGAAATATAGCTCGTCTGCCTTGCCCTCTATTTATCACATGGTAATGCGCTCCTGCAAATAATATTCGCAATGCTCTTGCCATTATTCATTCCTCATATTTTTTGTTGTTTTGCGAAGGGGTGAGCACTTCTTTATTTATTTCTCACCTTTTGGTAGGATTATACAATAAAGTTAACATGTAGTCAAGTCGGGACTTGACCCCATTTATGAGATTCTTGTCCATTGAAATTTCGCGGGAATATTTTTTGATCAGAGCCTGAGAATCTGTGAGCTGACTTGTCTTTTTCTTCTCCAATTTTTTCAGGATTTCGGCAATCCGCTATTTTTGCCCCCTGATTCTATACAGT
>JAHITY010000055.1 GCA_018817165.1 Candidatus Omnitrophota bacterium | reverse complement strand
TGATACTATTAGGAAATAACATTAATTGTTCTGCTCGATAGGGCTTAAATTTCGCCATTGATAACCTCCTTGTTTCAATGACTATTATACCAATTTCTTATCTTTTTGTGGTAAAATAATCCTATTCTCGGTCAGCCTGTACAGACTTGACCCCTTTTACCTTTTACTCGTTAAATAAGCCATATTATATTTCCAAACCAAGACAGGAATAATGACTAAATTCTGTCCTCGACACTGTTAAATTTTTTCTTAAGAACAAAGAATTCTTTTAAAAACACCGCTGCTAACCCGAAACCAAAGACCCAACAAAATATAAGCAACCCCTCCCATTTTAGTTTCTCACTTTTAATCAGATCAAGCCTCTTTTGTTTAGAATCAATTTTCTGCTGTTCAGAGTACAACGCCTTCCTCTCTGTCTCTAATGGAATAGCTGTGGCCCCCATATAAATATTAGATATTTGAGCCTTGCCAAGAGTAGCCATTTTATGTTGGATAACTTTTATATTGTTTTCATCACGTTCATTCTCTAATTCATTATCTAATTCAACCCTTAACTCAGCGAGCTGCTTCTTAAATGAACTATCATCTATCTCATTTATTCTCTCAAAATAACTTATTCTCGACTCTATATTAGTAATCGCTATTCTTAACGGAACAATTTCTTCCTCTACTTGCAGTTTGTCCAATCGAACGTTATAGATATTACTCGACGCAAATATTCCTACTAGCACACAAACTATCAGAAAAATACCTTTCTTTTGCATCCCTACTCCTTTTTATCTTCTCATTTTAAACCTTTTAAATAAACTAATGCTCCTAGGAAATAAAGGATATGCTTTCATATATATTTTCGTATCCTGTTGATGCCCCCTTTTTCTCGCATTTTGCTTTTCCCTACTGCTCTTTTCCATTAATTGTTTCCATAATTTCTCTAAAACTATTCAAGCCTGATTCAATATTTTCTATAATCTCATTCGCTAAAATATCAGGATCTGGAAGATTATCTAAATCTGTTAGACTCTTATCTTTAAGCCAGAAAATATCCAAATTCGTTTTATCCCGCGCAATAATTTCTTCATAAGTAAATTTTTGCCAACGCCCCTCTTGATTTTCTTCACTCCAGGTTTCTTTACGCTTATTACGATTATTTGGATTATACAATTTTACAAACTCAGATAAATCCGCCATAGTCATTTGTTTTTTCTTTAATGTATGATGAATATTTGTTCTGTAATCATAAAACCAAACTGCTTTTGTGTGAGCGTTTTTACTTGCGGGCTTATTATCAAAAAATAAAACATTTGCCTTTACCCCTTGAGCATAAAACAATCCAGTTGGTAAACGCAAAATAGTGTGCAGATCAGCTGTTTTCATTAATTGTTTACGAACTTCTTCACCGGCCCCACCTTCAAACAAAACATTATCAGGCAGAACAACCGCAGCCTGGCCCGTTACTTTTAATTGCGTTTTGATATGTTGTAAAAAATTAAGCTGTTTATTGGATGTCGTTTCCCAAAAATCTTGACGATTATAACTTAAATCTTCTTTTTCAACTTCCCCCTGATCATTGGTAATCGTCATACTGCTTTTTTTGCCAAAAGGCGGGTTAGCCAAAACATAATCGTATCTACTGCCATCATCCGAAATAAGCGCATCATTGGCAGATAAAAAGCTTTCCCCATCAATCTCACCTATATTATGCAAATACATATTCATCAAACACAAACGACGAGTATTTGCCACAATCTCATTGCCATGGAAAGTATCATTTTTTAAAAATTTCTTGTCACTAGGATTAAGTTTATGATTCGCCACAATCCAATCATACGCCGCTAAAAAGAAGCCGCCTGTACCACAAGCTGGATCTGAAATAGTTTTATTTGGTTTGGGCTGAATACATGCCACCATAGTTCTGATTAAAGCTCTGGGTGTAAAATACTGCCCCGCACCACTTTTGGTATCTTCAGCATTCCTTTCTAACAAACCTTCATAGATTTTCCCTTTAACATCAGTCCCCATTAGTGACCATTCTTCTTGATCTATCAAATTAATAACACGTAAAAGTTTAGCAGGATCTTGAATTTTATTTTGGCTTTTAGTAAAAATTTGCCCAAGCATCCCCTTCTCAGTACTTAAACTACGAAGCAATTGCGAATAAAACGACTCTAATTCTGCTCCTCTTTTTCCCGATAAATTCTCCCAATTACAAACCTCCGCACCTTTTATTTCCTTATCTTCCACATCTTTTAATTTTGGAAAACTTAAACATTTATTGTAGGGTGGCTTATTAAGTTCATCTGCCATTTTCAAAAAAAGCAAATAAGTGATTTGCTCTAAATAATCCCCATAACCTACACCATCATCACGTAGTACATTCGCTAAATTCCATATTTTTGATATAATTGCTGAATCAGTCATATTATTTTCTCTCTGCTTTGATTTTTTTTAATAATTCACTAGCTGGTTCGTAATCAGGTTCTTGTTTACATTTTTCTATTTCTGCTTGGCTTAATAATTTTCCCTCAAAAGCTTTTTTAAGTATGCTTTGCCGAAGAGCTTCAGCTTTTTCTAATCCTTCTTTAATGCTTTCTTCAACCTTATCGCAAACTGATAAACGGGATTCGATTTCACGGACAATTTGGTGTTGTTCGCGTTTTGAACAAATGGGTAATACTATTAGAACCAGTCTCGTTAAACCTAAATCTTGATTACCTACTCCATGTGTATACTTTTGTGATTGCTTATAGCAATGAGTTGAATTTAAAACATGCTGCAGATAAAATGGTACTATACTATCTATTGATTTTAATACGGCAACATGCACCCAGACATTAAAGTCAAAATCATAAGTGTTAACCCTTGCTATCCCAGTCGTACCCCCTTTAGTATAAAGTATGTCATTTAGTTCAGGTTTACATCGTTTTGATAATTCCCCGTGCAACTCTAAGGAGATATATTTAACATTTTTAAAATCAACACCACTCGGACGTATGTTTCCTCCTGATAAAAAAGGAATACCTGATTCTGAATATTTTGGACTATAATGCGGCCCGTCTTTAACTGACCAAACAATATCACCCAATCTTTTCCAAAACATTGTTTTGGGGAGAACAGGTAATTCTATAAGTTCATCCTCAGAAATTACAGGAATCTCAACTAATTGCCTTGGCTTACTCGGCCTCTTCGCCTCTTTACCATTTTCTTCCCAAATTTTAATAGATTTTTTCCAGTCATCAAGTTGTTGTTCGTAATGCTTTTGACGTTCTTGTTTTATTTGTTCAAGAAGTTCTTCGGCTGCAGGTAAGTCGATTTGTTTATCACGCCACCCTTTAGTCAACTCTCCCTCAAATGCTTTTTTAAGAACGGCTTGACGGTAAATTCTTAGCTGGTCTTGGGCTTTTTTGAGATCAGAAATGCCATTATCTAAATCAGAAAATAAAGTTTCTATTTTAGAAACAATGGCACGTTGGATAGGCAACGGAGATAACGGAAATGGAATTAGAGAAAACTTTCTAGCACTAACACCTCCAATAATTCCATTCATTTGATTCTTAAAGTCTTCAAAAAATTTACGGTATCTTGTGTAATAAAAAACATACTTACCTTCAATAAGATTAAACTCGTTTGTAATAGCAAACAACTTGTTTCCAAAACAAATATCTTCATTAACGTAAGCTGTTTTTCTTCCAGCACTTCCACCCTCTGAACAGACTAAAACACTACCATTTGGAGCAATTTTGAACTTTGGCTCATTGATTGGGATTTTAATGCCATTTTGATAATTAATTACTCCATCAGAACTAAGATCTTTAGTTGCAATATAATTAAACCCAGAAGGGAAATTTAAATATTTCTCCTTTTTTAACTGAGCATTTATACTATTACCATTATATATTTTTGAAATATATCCTAATTCTGTTTCTACCCAATCTTCTCTCATCATACCGCCAATACTTCATTAAGTTCGTTAATGATTTCATTCATATCAGCACCAAAGAGTTGGTGCATTTTTCCACGTCCACCTTGCGAATCAAAAGGCGTGTAATCTAAATCTTCAATATCAACATGATAGCTGCTAACTACATGATCTTTGATCATACGAAGCCAGTTGAGCTGTTCTGATGTAAAACGATTGTGTTGCCCTGTATGTTGCTTAAACATCCATTTATTAAAATTGGTTTCAATTGTTTTATCAAATGGATTTAAGCTTTTATCGATACCACAAGCATGACGAATTAAAGAAACCAAGGCTGTTAATTGATTTATTGGCTGCGGCACTTTAACATCCTCAATCACCTTATATGCATTCCATACATATTCAGGGGCAAGTAACGGCTGTTCAAGATTTAATTTTTCTAATACTTCTTTAAGCATTTTAAAAGTAATCTCTCGTCTATTATGGGGTTGATTGTAAAAAATACTTAAGGCTTTAATTTCATCTTTATGCTTTGCTAAATATATTGTAAATTTTTCAACAATCTCTTTTGCCTTTTCAACAGATGTGCTATCCCATTCTGATTTAGTAATTGTATCAATATTAATGCTATCAATAATTTGTTCATGTTCTCGCCTAACATTATCTAAATAACCATTTAGCTCGCCATTAAATGTGCTTGCGGCACAAGTAATTAATTCTTTTTGAGCTTCTTTTTTTGCTTGTTCATATTGAGCAGGTGTTAGATCGTGCTTAGGAATATCAGCGATTTTTATCTGGGCTTTTGTGTCAATTTCATCTTGGTCAAAAGCAATTAATAATTCTTTAGTGATTTGCTTTAAATTTTTCCCAGCTGAAAATTCTAGCAGCTTTTCCTTTTCTTGATCTGTAATTTGTTTTTCTAAACGAATCAGGCGGTTAGCTAAAGACAAAAATAAATCTTCTTCCTCCACTCCCATAGTAATAGCGCCTAATAAATCTTTTAAAGCTACTGTTGGTTTGCGTTCGAGTGGTCGACTATCTGTTTTTTTACTCTTCGTAACACCAACCGCGTCCACGATAACAAAGTGGGTTTTACTTTTAGCTGTTTTAGAAACCAATTGCAAGGTATCTTTATTAATCGTGCGTGTTCCCCTGCCTTTCATTTGTTCAAAATAATTAACGCTTTTGACATCCCGCATAAAAAGCACAACTTCTAAAGGTTTAACATCTGTTCCAGTAGCAATCATATCCACCGTTACAGCAATACGCGGATAATAGGAATTACGAAAACGATTCAAAACTGATTTAGGATCTTCTTCTGCTTTGTAAGTCACTTTCTTACAAAAGTCATTGCTCTCATCAAATTCCTCGCGAATGATTTTAATAATATCATCAGCATGACTATCGGTTTTGGCAAACACCAGCGTTTTAGGAACTTCATATTCGCCATTTTCATCTTTACGATTAGGATATATTGTTGTTTTTAAAGCGCGTTTATATTCACGAATGATATTTCTAATTTGACTTTTGTTAACAACCTTACGATCTAAATCATTGCGCGTATATTCAGTATCTTCGTCTTCTTGCTGCCAACGAGTTTTACGCGTAAGCTTATCACGCCTGTCCACAAACCAACCAGCCTTAACAACATCACCTTTTTTCGAAATTTCTGTATCAATTAAGTACACATCATAAGGAACATTTACCCCATCTGTAACAGACTCTTCATAAGTATACTCACTGACAACATTTTCATTAAAAAACCCAAACGTTCGCTTATCAGGAGTAGCTGTTAAGCCAATGAGAAAAGCATCAAAATAATCTAAAACTTGTTTCCATAAATTGTAAATAGAGCGATGACATTCATCGATCACAATAAAATCAAATTGTTCAATAGGAACTTTAGGCGTGTATTCAACTGGAATAGCTTTTTTTTTCTTGGCTTGTTGCTGCAACCAAGTGCTTTCATTAGGATTTTCATTTTCAGCATTATCGTCTAATTCTTCGCCTTTTAAAATAGAATATAAACGTTGAATAGTAGAAATACAGACTTGACTATCGGAAGCAATATAACTTGATGACAACCGTTGAACATTGTATAACTCAGTAAACTTACGATTATCATCTGTAGGCTGAAAAGTCATAAATTCTTGTTCTGCTTGTTCTCCTAAATTTTTTGTATCCACCAGAAATAAGACGCGTTTTGCATTCGCATGCTTGAGTAAACGATAAATAAATGTCGTTGCTGTAAATGTTTTTCCAGCACCTGTTGCCATTTGAATCAAGGCTCTCGGTCTATTTTTTTGAAATGATTTTTCTAAATTATTAATAGCTTTGATTTGAGCTGGACGAAGACCGATTGGATCTAATATTGGAATATCGAACAATCTTGTTCTAAGACTTTTATTTTTTTTAACCCATTCAACAATTGTATCAGGCACATGAAAACTAAATACATTGCGCCCTCTTGGTTTAGGATCACTATAATCTGTAAATCGGGTTATTGTTCCCGTGCTTTCATAAACATACGGTAACGGATCATTATTTAAATATTTTAATTTCGAATTGGCGTATGCCACCGATTGATCTTCAACAACGGTTAAGCGATGACCTTGATCTTCTCTCTTTGCTTCAATTATTCCAACAGGTTTGCGATCCACAAAAAGAACATAATCCGCAGGCCCAACATCTGTTTGATATTCTCTAACAGCAATACCTATGCCCACGCTCCAGTCTATTGCTTTTCGATCCTGCACTTTCCAACCAGAGACACTAAGCATTGCATCGATTTTGTCTCTTGCTATTTGTTCTGGATTTTGATTCACCATAAATTATTCCTGTTTTTACTTCCCCACCAACTCATCAATCTTAATCTTAAAAACACTGGCAAGTTTTGTTAAAGTATCTATAAAACTCATAAAATTCTCAAGCATTTCACTTAATATGAGCCCCTATTACGTCAAGAACACCTTGTCTATTTTTATCATTTTCAGGATTCACTTTTTATCTTTTTTGTATCTTTTGCGATTCTTTTGTTTTCCGAATTAATTCGTCGCTGCAGTTTCTTAATATCTTCTTCCGGCGGCAGAGCTTCTGGCTTTATCCCGCTTTTTCCAAGCAGCTCCCGGACATCTTTATTGTTTTTAACATGCTCTCCGGTAATTGCCGATTCACCGTGTAGCCCGTCCTTTTTTGTATTAAAACTAGTAATTTCGGCAGCCAGGTCTTTGGCTTTAATTGTAATCGTTTTGTTGACGTCAACAAAATGATCGGACACATCTTGTTAAGATTAATATATAATTTGTGTTTATTTTTATATTGAAAATTGCCTAACCCCTAATTATTCCGTCGCTTAAAAAACAAAAAGCCGAAGGATGTTTATCCTTCAGCCCCTATTCCAGTTATAAACAGAACATTTTAATTCTCATCACATTATTTAATCCTGGATTGTATAAGTTTACAAAATCTTTAAGTGTTATTATTATAACGATTTACCTGTCCTCCGTCAACCATGTTTTGTAAGCAAAAAGCGCTTTGCTCATAGCTGATAGCTAATGGCTCATAGTAAACACAAAAAAGCAGCGGGCAGCGTATAGCCTTTAGGGTTTATCGGTTAGAAAAAAAACAACAAATCATAAAAACTTAATTACTGGAAGAAAAATCAAGCACATGGATATTTAAAGTATACTTACCCTCTTTATTTTGTTTAATAAGATTCTTTACTGTTAAACTTTCTATATCTCTACGTACAGTTCTTTCACCTTTGTCTTTATAAATTGCAAGAAAAAGGTCTCCTTTCATCAGATCACTTAAAGTAAATTGTTCTCCTGTCTGTAACAACAATAGAAGCAATTCGCACTGTCGCTGTAAAATTTTACGATCAGATTTTAGAAGCCTGTAGTAATCCCTTAATGCTAAAGCTCTTATTCCTGAATATACCCTTTCCTGCAATTCTTTGCAGGACACGATCATTCCCTGCAAACAAAATTCAACAAATGGGGTTATATCCGCATTATCGTTTCTTTCAGATAAAGAAAATGATGAAAAATAATTATCTATATTACTATAATAATAGTTCGACAACATAACAGAAGCAAAATATCTTATGCCAGAACTTTTTAACATAATTGCCTCAGCAATTCTAGCAGTTCTTCCATTCCCATTACCAAAAGGATGAATCAATGCTAAATAATAATGCACTAAAATAGCCCTAATCAGCGGGTCTTCTTGCTTTATTGCGTCAGAATTCACCCATAAAACAAACTGCTCCATAATATTCTTCACATCATCCAAAATCTTAGGAGGTATATATACACCTCCATGAGCCTTATCCCCAACAAATACTTTGTGATTTCTGTATGTTCCAGGCAAATTATCTTCATCTACAATATCTAGCGTAATAATTTTGTGTATATTTTTTATTGCTTCTTCGTCAATATCAATACAACGATCTATTGAAACTGGAAAGTTTTTTATTACCTGGTAAGCACTTTTTAAATTTTTTATTTCGATTTCAGGATTCTTTAATTGTGTTTCTTTATTACCATACTCCTTACTTACAATTTTACCCACTTCGTCTTCTGTTAAAGGATTTCCTTCCAGAGCAGCCGTACCAAATATCGATCTTTTAATTAATTCTTCTTCCAGCCTACCCGCAAAGCGCGGTAGAATCGGAATTTGGTCAAAAGAAGCATACAAAGCTTTAACATGCGATAATAAGTTACTAATTTTATTCAAGTCATATTTATTACCCAAAACAAAAACACCTGATTTAAAGGTATCTATCTTTTTGATAAAAATACTCATATCCCCTCCTTGTTTTCAGCCTATATATTTATACCATATACAAGACTTTCTGTCAACACTTTTGTCATTTCATTTGTCACTTTTAACATTATATTAATAAATACTTTACAGATTTATTAACATTTTTTATGTCAACATCAATGACAACACCCACATAACTTCTTAAATCTCACTAGACATAACCATTGGCTAAGATTAAAAAGCAAAGATTAAACATAGTTAAAAGGCTGTAAAGGTCTCTCCCTTTTGGAATTTTCTGCTGAGGTTCTTTGATGTAGGGGATCCCTTCGACATAGTTCGACTTCGCTCACTACAAGTGCTCAGGGTAAATTGTACGGAGCCCCAGCCTGGGTAACCGCGGGACAAGCCCCGCCAGAAAGCGACGGGACAGGCAGGATGGCGCAGCGCCACTTAGACAGGATGTTTTGTTGGCGTGGAGGCACGCGGTTTTTGCGTGCCGGAGTGAATCCCCGAAATCATCTTGCCTGCTGTCCCTCAAAAAGAAGAACATCGCAAAAAAATTTCAGTGGGGCGGGGTTTCTTTGCTTCATTGCATGACATGACAAAGCAATGCCATGAATAAACTGTACTTTGACCTGCAGCAAAGAAATGAAGAGCGGTGAAAAGCAGAAAACGCTTTGCGCTTTGTTCATAGCTCATCAAGGCATGTTTGCAAAGTTCGTAAAGAAACCGTTCCACACACCCGCATTGTGGAAGCATTAATATGAGCCCCTATTACGTCAAGAACACCTTGTCTATTTGTATCATTTCCGACGATAGTAGCTGTCATTTTACCGCTCGCTACAATCTGGACACATTGTCCAGATTTATGTCCAGATTATTTCCATTAACGTTGAAATGTATAGACCGTAGCCGGCCCTTTTATTTCCTGCTTTACAATACCTAATTTACTAAATTTCGATAAATGCCTTTGCGCTGTCTTATCACTTATTTGAAAATATTCAGCATATTCTTTCTTTGTAATTTCCTTTTTACCCTGAATAAAAACAATACCTTTCATTTCTTTATCGTTTAGGGCGCCGGTTTCTTTTTTTTCATACTGTTTTCTGATTTCTTTAAGCGTACGAGAAAACATCAAAACCAAATAAGGCGCATCGAAAGAATACCGCGGAAGAGGTAACGCAAGCTGTTGCGCCATCGCGCTGAATGTTTCCATCCCAAAACCTCGGCGTTCAACGAAATCTAACTCCGCGAATATGGAAAATATGCGTGGATTACGACTTAATGTCGGCGCTTTAAATTGTTTAAGCTGAGCTATAGTTATCGGCAAGATAGGCGCGCCGGGACTTTTTACCGTTATCATATCTTTTTCTATATAAAGATGGCACGTTGCCCCGTCGATATCGTAATCGCGATGAACCAACGCGTTCCGCGCAGGAAAGCTTCGGATGATTGCGGGAACCAGGCGCGCAAGGTTCCAAAGTCGAAAATAACATGGACCCCGTTAAATCTTTATTGCGATGTTTTCTCTCAAGCAGCGTAAATTCCGCGTGGTCGCCATGGCGCAATTCGCCTCTGGATGCGGTATCCACAGAACCGTCCGATATAACAAGTATCGCTCCCACTTTAGGGCTTGCTTTATCATATCGCGGTTCATGAATAGAGTTTTTCATGACTTCAATTGCCATTTCCATATATTTACGTGGATTGAATTTTTTATTCCTCTAAAAAATCCCCCGCCGGATTCATAGCGTGAAATGCTTTTTTGCTCCTAACTCTTCGCCTCCATCACATTTTTTAAATACCCTTCCTCATGGATTCGGGGAAAGATATGCAGCAATATGGCCATCTTGAACAAATGCGAATGCAGTTCAAGGGTATCGGTTTTAGGATCTACTCTGATACTGTGAGATTTTTTCAGAGGCGCTATGTATTGATAAATGTTTTTGCCGTCACAAAAATCAGCGATTTCTTTTTGCTTGAGAGGCCGAGTGGAAACGGCTAGAATGTCCAGGATTTTTTCCCGAAGGGTATTTTTCCCTTTAAAATTATACATATCGGCAAATTCTTTTGTCTGCAGCTCCCTTGCTGTCCTGTCAATAGCGGATTTCCAGTCATCCTTGCCGATATTTTTGTCAAAATCCGCGTCCACCAAATTATACCCGATCATCTGGATCGCGTGAGGATACCCGCCGGTCACCATGATATTTTCATCTAAATCGGCTTTATCCCAAGTCACAGCAATCTGTTGAAAACCCTTCACCAACACTTCTTTGGCTTCCTCTTTTGGCATAACATCAACATTAATAACATCAAACAATCTTCTTGCGGAAACGTCATGTTCAAAAAACTCATCCAGTGTTTCTTCATACCCAATCAGGATAAAAGAAACAAACCCTTTATTTTTAACATCGAGTGTTGTCGTGATCCCCCGAAAAAGCTGAGCACAAAAATTCAAATTAGAAACATTATGAAGTTCATCAATAATGATCAAAACACCATCTTTATTTTCACCTTGCTGAACAGATCGCATTGTCTCCACCAATTTTGTTAAAACAGCCACCATCTGATCTTTCAAAGCGATTACCTCTTCACTCTGACGCGTCTCGACTTCAGCGGAGAAAACACCTATTGAGAATTTTCCATTTTTAAATAATTTTCCAAGACTCGATGAAAGAACCTCCATCGCGCTTTTGGGCAGTTGATCTGTGAGTTCATTAAGCGAAAATTGTAACGCGCTTCCGATATCCTGCCCGTTCTCAACAGAATAATAAGATGTAACAAAATTTAACCTGCCCAATTTATCGTCATTTGCTCCGGCAACATTTCTTATTAATTTAGCAAGCGCCGTTTTTCCTATCCCCCTTACCCCGGATAATAAAAAGCTGGCCGGCATGCCGTTTTTGACCTGCTCCAGTTTAGTAATGACCCTCAAAATTTGCCCCGTTCTTCCGGCAAACAAATTAGTAGAAACCGTCGCGTTGGGATTAAATGGATTCATTTTTATATTCATTGATTTATCTCCTTATAAGTCTATATAGATTTCATATATGTTTTATATATAATATCATAAAATCATATATATTCAATATATATTGATACATTATACCATATATTAGCAATATAAAAACTTTAAGAATTGATATAAACTATTAATTACAAAGATATTATCCCCTTTGGGTATTGTGATCATTTTGTTGACGGCAACAAAATGATCGGAGATATTCTGTTTAACCAACTTAAATTATATAGAATTGACATATATTTTGTGTTTATTTATATATTTCAAATCACCTAACTTCAAATCATTACGTCGCTTTAAAATCTTATTTCCCCACCAACTCATCTATCTTAATCTTAAAAACACTGGCAAGTTTTGTTAAAGTATCTAATGTTGGATTTGTATTATTTCCAGATTCTATTTTGATTAGAGTGCTGTAGGTAATGTCTGCTTTTTGGGCTAGCTGTTCTTGGGATAGATTGTGTTTTTTTCTTAGTTTTTTGATATTGGCGGCAAGCATATTGTTCTCCATTTTTAATTCCAAAGCAAAGATTCTTTCCAATTGTTAATTAATCCCATCACCTCATAAAACTTAGGAATATCAATAGGGTTATTTAATAAATCGTTCATCTCTTCCTGCCAATCTACCCTGATCTCTTTTTCTATAGGTAATTTACTTATAAGATTATTGATCGCGAAAATAACAGATCCTATCCGTTTCGCATTCACAGCTCGCCAGTCACCCTGTTTAGGGACTTCCATAGCAATGGATAATTGTCTATTCCATATCCGGCTATGATGAGCACAAATATTTCGAGTATAGGTAAAAGTATGCAGCCAGGAAGAAAGCACCGATGAATGGTACCCGAAATTTTTCGCTATGGCTATTTGATCAGGACGAAGTAAATTGTGATACAAGTGAGATAAAGCTCCGAAGGACATGACCTCAACTGCCGTCCAAATAGGAATTTGTGGAAATCCCTCGTATTTATTTTTGTAATGTTCAACAAATGTTTCTTTTGACCGATCAGTCTCTTCATGAATTTTTACAATCCATTCAGCATGCTTTCCCTTATCAAAAAATATTTTACTCTCCTCATGAGCAAACGCCCCATACTTATTTGCTAAATAATAAGAAACAGCCGTGCGCAAGGATATTTCCACAACTTCCAATGCCTCGTCTATTAGAAAGCGCAATCGTCGATCAAATTCATAAAGTTTCTGTATTCGTTCAAAGGTAACTCCGGGATGGAATTGATGCCGTTTTATTTCAAATGGAAGACAATAAGCACTGAATCGATAATAATTAACTTGGCTAAGGAATTTTTCCGCTTTTGCGCGATCGGATACTACGAGGCCGCGACTGACAAGTAAATCTATTTGTTTATCGCAAGAAAGCGGTGATTTAGTATATTTTTTCATAACACCCCGCAAATAAAAAAACTCGCCCAAAATGCGCATTAGCTCGAAAGCTAAGAGGCGTGGCGAGTGTGTTACTTATAATATACCTAATCCATAAAAAAAATGCAAGTTTTTTTGTTTTTTTTAACATTCCATTTTACCTCTCAAGAATTTCTTATTCCTCTTAAAAATCTCCCGCCGGCTTCTTAAGCACCTTTGCAATTTTTATCAGTGTTTCAATTGCAGCATGGTTATTCTAAATTCATAGCGTGAAATATTTTTAAATTTATAGTTCTTAAAAACAAAAAGCCAAAGGATTTTTATCCTTCAGCCCCTATTCCAGTTATAAACAGTACACTTTAATTCTCATCACATTCTTTAATCCTGGATTTGTATAAGTTTATAAAATCTTTAAGTGTTATTATTATAACGATTTACCTGTCCTCCGTCAACCCTGTTTTGAAAGCAGCGGTTAGCAAATAGCTAAAACAGTTCATCAAGTTATAAAGTTTGTAAAGTCCCCCCCCTGAAACCAAGCGATCAGATTTTCTTTAATTTAGGAACGGAGATGGAGACAGGATGTCGGAACGCCACTGAGCCAGGATGAGCGATTTGGCGGCGAAGTCGGAGTTACTAAATCATTAGAAAATCATCGCTGTTTCATCTGGGGGCGGTTTTCCTTTGCTTCGGTTCCTTTGAGCGCTCAAAGGAAATGAAGGCCTGGGGGACGTTTTATCGGGGTAGGCATAGCCCCTGCTTATCGGGACAGTAGGAATTTCGCTTCGCCGAACCCGTCGTGTCACTCCCCTTCGCTTACGCTGCGGTACACTCACTCCATAGGGGACAACCCTTATGGTTTTCCCCTATCGCTCCCTTTGGTCGCTGTCCTTTTCCCTCCGCAGGCAAGTTCTCGTACGCCGATAGGAGAGAACGATCTTCCCTCCTAAAACCGCCTTTTATTCGAATCCTACTGTTCCCGCAACATAAAAAAATCCCTGCCTTTCGACAGGGATTTTCTATTTTATGGCGGAGGAAGTAGGATTCGAACCCACGGTACCTTGCAGCACAACGGTTTTCAAGACCGCCGCTTTCGACCGCTCAGCCATTCCTCCGAGTAAAATTTATTTATAAATTTTACGAGGATATCGACACCCGTTTTTTGGGGTGAGATATCTTTATTCGATTAATTACTTTTGATCAGCGCTTCTTTTTTAATTCGACTAAACTTTTTTATCTCTGTTTCTCTACTGCGCGCCATTTTGTAGTTTTCACACTGCTCATAATATTTCAATACCAATGGCTTACGAAAACTTGTATAACGGCATTTATTATTACTATTATGTTCCGCGATTCTCTTTAATACATCTTTTGCTATTCCGCAATAAAAAGTTCCATCTCTGCATTCTGCTATATAAACAAACCATATTTGTTGATATATTGATTTGTCCATAACTTAAGATTTCTCGCTTTGCTCGAAATGATTTTTACTTATTCCTAATCGAGGCCTTAAGATTTCTCGCTTTGCTCGAAATGATTTTTACTTATTCCTAATCGAGGCCTTAAAATTTCTCGCTTTGCTCGAAATGATTTTTACTTATTCCTAATCGAGGCCTTAAAATTTCTCGCTTTGCTCGAAATGATTTTTACTTATTCCTAATCGAGGCCTTAAAATTTCTCGCTTTGCT
>JAHITY010000054.1 GCA_018817165.1 Candidatus Omnitrophota bacterium | reverse complement strand
TGATACTATTAGGAAATAACATTAATTGTTCTGCTCGATAGGGCTTAAATTTCGCCATTGATAACCTCCTTGTTTCAATGACTATTATACCAATTTCTTATCTTTTTGTGGTAAAATAATCCTATTCTCGGTCAGCCTGTCCAATTCTGTCCAATGGAGCATGGGATGAATTCTAAGATGTTGGCCAGTTTCAAATTTTGACTTATACAAATCCCATAATTCTATGGGCTGGTCTTTGTAGTTCCATTTAAAATCTCCATCTCTAGGAGAAAAGTATCTTTCCTTGGCTCTTATACCGTGCTCATCCCTGCGGATAGCCAATAACAGCGCTGTTAAATTATATTTCACTAATGTTTGTTTCAAGGCTTCTGTTTTTAGGGCATTGCAGCATTCGAATTTTTTATTTTCTGAGCAGAGCCCAGCGTCTAGAGCTTTTATGTTCTTGCTTATAATAAGATCCAGGTTCCATTTTTTAGTATATTTATCTCTAAATTCATACATTTCCTTAAATTTAAAGCTTGTATCAATATGGATAATAGGAAAAGGTATTTTTCCAAAGAAGGCTTTACGCGTCATCCATAAAAGAGAAGTAGAATCTTTACCCATAGACCAAAGTAAGGCTGTATTTCTGAAACGAGCATATGCTTCCCGAATTATATATATTGTTTTATTTTCCAGCTCATCCAAATGATCCATTATGAAAATTCCTTTTGAGGATACTTTTCTTGCGAATAAATTAATGCTTTTAGCTGTTTGATCGTGTTATCAGTAATGCCTCGATGATCACGAATAATGATAATAGTAAAGTAGCAATTTTTATTTTACAGTAAATGTTTCTTGATTTGTTCTAAATCAACAATTATATTGGTAGAAAGTATTTGTAAAATATTATATCATAATGGGTTGAAAGTTAAAGCGTAAAGATCTTTTCTCGCGCTTATGAATTGCATTGGGCAAAATAGTTTTAAAGCTTATGGGCGTAGTTTTAGCCTTTTGCAAGAAAATATATTGCCAGAGGTTTTTTCTTAGAGTAAAATGAATAAAGATTTGAAATTACAAATGTAAACCTATTTAAAGGAGTGATAATATGGCAATTAAAAAAGGCTCAAAAACAGAAAAAAATCTTATGGCAGCATTTGCCGGGGAATCTCAAGCGCGCAATAAGTATGACTATTTTGCGAAAGCTGCGCGCAAAGAAGGATATGTTTATATCGCTAAGCTCTTTGAGGAATCCGCGATGAATGAAATGCGGCATGCAAAAGATGAGCTTCTATTGCTTGGCGGTCTTGGTGAGACTAAAGCTAATTTAAAAGAAGCGATTGAAGGTGAGACACATGAGACGCTGGAGATGTATCCAACTTTTGCCAAAGAAGCCGAAGCTGAAGGATGTGTTGAAGCCGCGCGCTTATTTAATCAAATTGCTAAAGTTGAAAAACATCATGCTGAACGTTATAAAAAGTTATTAGAAATGCTGGAAAAAGGGACTGTATATAAGAGGGACAAGCCAATCAAGTGGAAATGCAGTGTATGCGGTTATATCCATGAGGGAACTGAACCCCCAGAAAAATGTCCTTGCTGTCAGCACCCGCGTGAATATTATGAGCCGGATAATATGAGCTTATAATATATCCAAAGTTTGAAATTTAAAAGATGGTATATTTGTAAAGGCATCTCATTTATTTGAGATGCTTTTTTTTATATATCTGCCATATCGCGCTTAATGCTTGTTCCGGGGGTTTATTAGGAGTAGAATGATAAAAAAGATAGGGGTAGTATGAATATTGATTTGTATATGATTGCCCAATTGGCAAAAGAGAAAGAGTCGGAAAATTTAGAATTTTATTTGTTTTTAAAATCCAATCAAAATTCGAAGAAAATAGATGAAATTGTGCAGAGGCTTTACTCGCAAATATCAAAAAAAATAGATTGCACGAATTGCGGTAATTGCTGTAAACTTATGGATCCGGTTTTTAAAAAAGAAGATATTGAAAGATTGGGGCCGGTAATCGCGGAAAGTATAAAAAAGGATTTAAGAGCAGACAAGAAAGAGAATGGATTTATTTTTAAGAAAAGCCCCTGTGCTTTTTTTAAAAATAATAAATGTTTGCAGTATTTGTCTCGTCCCGCTGGGTGCAGGTCTTATCCGCATCTGCATAGAAAAAATTTTATTTCCAGGTTTAGCAAAGTAATGGAAAGTTATTCAATCTGTCCGATTGTGTTTAATCTGTGGGAACAGTTAAAAGTCGAACTAGAATATGTTTAAGAACTTTTTATTGACCTGAAATTTTTTTAATAGTATCCTTTTATATGGTTATTTTACAGACCATAACATCGAGGACTGATAATGGCGAAAACAAAATTTATTGAATTAAAACAAGTGTTTAAAACTCTGCTTGGGCCAAAAGGTTGTGTTTGGGATAAAAAACAGACGCATCAGTCTTTAGTCTGCGGGTTACGAGAAGAAACCCGGGAACTGATCCAGGCAATAAAGAATGAGGATTTTGATAATATAAAAGAGGAATTAGGCGATGTTCTGCTGCATGTGATGTTTCAGGCTCAGATTGCCTCTAAAGAAAAAGAATTTAATATCGAAGATGTTATTGATGAATTGATAAAAAAATTAAAACGCCGGCATCCGCATGTGTTTGGTAAAACAAAAGTAAAATCCAGTTCAGAGGTCGTAGCAAACTGGAATGCGATTAAGGTAAAAGAGAAGAAAAAAAGAACGGGCAAAGGGTAATTGGCGACGAAGCCCGTATCGGCAACGTAGAAAGGTTAGGGCTAAAAATAATGCATTGAAAGCCGATAGACTTTGCCGGCAGACGAAACGGGTGTCGTAACCTTAACCGAAAAACGGATAATATGTGTAACTGTTAATATAGGAATCGGGAAATGAATAAATATTCGAATAAATATAGTAAACCCGCAGGATTAAAAGGCCTGGTTACTCCGGAAAAGGCTTTGCAGCATGCTCAGATGCTATTAAACTCTGTGAGAAATAAATATAATCATTTTAAAAAACGTTTTAGCAAAGCCCGGATAGATTGTTTTCGGCTCTATGACTGGGACAGTAAGGAAATCCGGTTAGTTGTGGATTGGTACGCGGGACATCTTGTTGTTGCTGAATATGAACGGTTGCAGACCGGTCCGGACTATTTGCTGCAAATGGCGCAAGCTGTGGCTGCGGCTTTGAATGTGCCAATGGAAAATGTGCATATGAAAAAAAGACATACTAGCGTAGAAGAAGGCGATCGCTACAGCAAACTTGCCTGCGAAGACAAGCGGATGGAAGTAAGCGAAGGAGATCTTAAATTTCTGGTTAATCTTACGGACTTTTTGGATACAGGTTTATTTTCTGATCATCGGCAAACGCGTAATATTATTCGAAAGATGGCAGCCGGCAAGGACTTTCTTAATCTATTTGCTTATACCGGAGCTTTTACCTGTGCGGCAGCGCTGGGTAATGCGCGGTCAACTGTTACTGTAGATCGATCTCAGACATATGTGAATTGGGCCAAGGATAATCTTGAGCTGAATCAGCTTTGGAATGAGCGACATAAACTGGTGCAATCTGATGTTATGAAATATTTAGCGCTTGCTGATAAAGATGGGCAGAAATTTGATCTTGCTTTTGTTGACCCGCCATCGTTTTATAAAGAGCAAGCAGCAGGAATTGATTTTGATATAAATCGCGATCATGTTGATCTGATAAGCCAAGTACTGAAAGTTATGAGACCAGGAGCGGACATTTTATTCTCTACTAATCATCAAAGGTTTGAGTCGCAGTTGGACGCTCTGGAGGTTAAACAGATCATTGCTCTTACCCCGAAAACCATTCCCGAAGATTATAGAAATCGGAAAATTCACAATTGCTGGCAGATAAAGGTATAAGCAAGCGGAGCAGCGGATAAGTTACGTGTTTTAAAATAACTTAAAGCCCGGCTTTTCATAAAGTTGTTTTTTGATTTCAAGAAGCAGATCTCTGGCTGATTGTTTTTGACCGACGCCTACGCGGATTTCAATACGCGTAGCATTTTTAGATGTTTCAATAATATCTACGGCTATTTTTTCGCCATCAGCTCCTTTGCCGCGTAACTGGACAAAATTATCTCGGGCAACTGTATCATTAAGCACGACCTTCTTGTGCTTTAGTGCTTCTTGCGCTGCTGCTTGGACTTGTTCAATCGGCTTAGGTTCTTCAGAAACAATTTTTCCATGTTGCCAAAGCGCTGTTCCTCCTGCGCCAACAAGTACGGCGGCACATCCATTAGTAAGTATCGCGCAAATAACAATAATCAATCCAAAAAAGTAAAGATTTTTCATGTTTTTATTCCTCAAGGTTTTAGTTTGTCGTTAAGTCTTAAATTTATACTTATAATATTATACTAAAATTATTAATAAAAAATATACAATTTTTATTAAGGGCATAGAAAAATGCACAGGCTCAGGTGAGAGAAAAACAATTTATTGTAATAGCTACAAGAATAAGAAATACTTTAGGAAGAAACGCTGTATTCTTATTTGTGCATAATCCTTCTCTTGCGTAGACCGGATAATCCAAGAGACCTGCTGGGTTGTTATTTTTCGTTAAGCGCTTTTTTGTTTTCAGCATCTTTGCGATGTTTGTAACAGTATTTTTCCATGTTGTATATACTTAAGATACAAGTACAGTTAACAGTCTTGCAAATTCTTTTTATTTTAATTGAAGCAATTTGTTTCATAATACTCCTTTTTATTTATTATACCACTAATTAGTCGGGAATAGTGAGGTATTTGTATTATTAGCCGAATTAGAATAGCTGGTAAAGGGATGCACGAGTTAAAAATGCGGAGCTTTTTAGCAAGCTTATTCTGTTCTAAAAGTGGTTGATTGTTTGGTTAAAACAGTATATAATTATTCAAAAATAAACTTGAAGTTATTAATGTGAGATACGAAAGGAGTTTTATAGTGATTACAGTTAATGAGTATTTTGACGGAAAAGTGAAATCTTTTGTGATAAATTCTAGCGAGGGCAAAAAAACCGTGGGAGTTATGGAGCCGGGTGAATATGAATTTGATACTGATACAAAAGAAATTATGACAGTTGTTGAAGGAAATCTTTCAGTTTATTTTGCGGAAGATGATGAGTGGGAAGAATTTGAGAAAGGGGCATCATTTGATGTTCCGGCTAAATCAAAATTAAAAGTAAAAGTTGAACAAGATACAGCTTATATTTGTGAGTATGAATGAAGCATGAAGAGCATGCTTGGCTGATGGCTCATAGCTCATGGCCAGAAGCAAAAGATATAAGGGCACTAAGACACAAAGTAGGGGCCGTGCTTGCCTCGGCCCGTAATAATATATATTATTGTAATCGGTCAAATGATTGATAAGCGGGCGCAGGCAAGCAGCGCCCCTACGGTAAACGCGCTAACGCGAAAATAATAAAGATTCACGAATCAGCAGCTAAACGCTGCTGTTCGTGCTAAATTCGAGCAGGCTGACTTGACATCGCTAATGCTCCGTAAGTCAGGCTCTCATTTATAATTTATGTTTTTCATGTGAAGTAAAATAAGGATCTCTGAGACTTTTTCTAAAAGCGGCAAGGCTTAGGGGGGATGAATTTACTCGCCAGTCTTTTTCTTTTTTGGCATTAAACCAATAGAATGCTTGTATTTTGCTGTATTGATTTTTTAGACACTTAAACATGTCAATTATCCATATCGATTTATTCCCCCCGAATCTATTATCCTTAGGCGTGGCGATTTCAGAGATCATAATTTTCTTATTGCCAAATACTTCAGGGTGATCGATAAAAGTATGATACATAGGGTAAAATAAATCGTTGAAATTTTGATCATAAGGCCAACCGGGTTTTCCGTCTTCACCCCAATTGTATCCATCAATTGCCAGCCAATCAACATATTCTTTTCCTGGATAATAAAGCGGCACAACATCCATCCAATCCGGGTAATTCATCGGGGCCCAGACAAACTCGACATTATCAGCTTTTTCTTGTTTAAAAATAGTGTGAATATGTCTCCATGCTTGTACATATTCGAAAGGCTTGTCCTGCCATGGATACCATCCAGATGTATTTGGATTATTAAAATGAATCATTTCATGAGCAAATCTTAAACGGATAATACCATTCCAGTCTCGGCAATCAGAAGCGAATTGCTGAATATATTTATCATGTTTGCCTTTAATTATACTGCTAAGACTGTAACTTTTATCATCAACTCCGGCTCTTTCCCAGGGCTCCCAGGTAATATGCAGGCTTATTTGTGTGTCATATCCGTCATGATAGCGCACTTGATGTAAATCAGACATAGGGAAAGCGCCATCAGCCCAATCCCAGAAAAACAGGATGGAATTCAGGTGCCTGCCGGTCAGATGTTCATATTTGCGTATTTCTTCAGCATTTGGCGGTCGATGATTCGGATTGCCGACAAATGCGCCTATTTCACAATGTTTATTTTGCATGAAATGAACCTTTTATTAAAAATCAGCTGTATTGGAAAATAATTTATTTTATATATAATTTATAACGATAAGTCTTGATATGATTTTAAATCTTTTATCAATGCTAAGTCAAGCTAATATGAGTTTTTATAATTCTATTACCTAATCGCGGATTAGTCAGATTTAAGAGCAATTAACATACTTGTTTACAATAATCCTTCTCAGTCGTATAATTACGATTACGCCTAAACTTAAGACTCTAGGAGAAAACATTGATTTTTACTTTAATTTATTTAATAATCGGATTTTGTATTCTTATTGCTGGCGCTAATTATTTGGTTGAGGGGGCTTCCTCTTTAGCTAAAAGACTGCGTGTTTCTGATTTGGCCATCGGGTTATCTATAGTTGCTATGGGGACATCTACTCCGGAATTATTTGTTAATATTTTTGCCAGCTTGCAGGGGAATTCAGAAATAGCTATAGGCAATATATTAGGCAGTAATATTTTTAATATTTTGGTTATTCTGGGTTTATCTTCTTTGATTTTTCCCTTATCTGTGACCAAAGGCACGGTTTGGAAAGAGATACCCTTTAGTTTGTTGGCAGTTCTTGTTTTGGGAGCGGTAGTAAATGATGTTTTTTTTGATAAAATGAACAGCGGCTTGATTAGCCGGACAGACGGATTTGTGCTGATATCTTTTTTTCTGCTATTTATCTATTATATCGCAAGCATTGCTAAAGACACAGAGTTGTTGAATCCAAGCGATATTAAGCCAAGGAGCATTTTAAAATCAGTTATGATGATTGTTGGCGGAATTTTCGGTTTAGTGTTTGGCGGAAATTTTGTGCAAACCAGCGCGGTTACGATTGCCAGTAATTTAGGTGTCAGTCAATCGCTTATTGGGTTGACGATTGTTGCTACTGGCACTTCTTTGCCGGAATTAGCAACTTCCGCGATTGCCGCTTCTAAAAAGAATTCTGATATTGCCGTGGGAAATATTGTGGGCTCAAATATTTTTAATATTTTCTTTGTTTTGGGCATATCCGCACTGATTAAGCCCTTACCGGTAATAAATCAAATCAATGCGGATATATTGGTACTGATATTAGCGAGCTTGTTTTTATTTCTGTTTATGTTTACGGGTAAACGTCGGATTATTGATCGCTGGGAAGGCGGAGTATTTATTGCTTTGTATGTTGGATATCTAATATTTTTAATCAAAAGAGGGTAATAAAATAAAATGAAAACATTTTTAAAACATTTAGAGCAATATATTATAAAAGGATTATTAGCGCTTATTCCTTTAGGGATTACAATTTTTATATTAAAGTTTACATATGTTTTGATTGATAGAACTCTTATGGGAACGATTGACCAGTATATTGGTTATCGGATTCCGGGAACAGGATTATTGTTGTTTGCGATTATTTTGTATTTTACCGGGATGATTGCTAGTAATGTGCTTGGGAGAAAAATATTTTCTATTTTAGAACATTTATCCAGTAAAGTTCCGTTGATAAAGACGGTATATCAGGTAGGTAAGCAATTATCAAATGCTTTAGCTCTTTCGGATAAACAAGTATTTAGGAAAGCAGTGCTGGTTGATTATTTTAATCCAGGGGTCAGATCAATCGGATTTATTACGGGAGAGATTAATAATAAGCAAACAGGCGAGAAGCTGCTGAAAGTATTTATTCCTACAGCGCCGAATCCGACTTCCGGGTTTTTAGTTATTCTCAGTGAGTCGCAAACTAAGGATCCGCAGTGGACAGTGGAAGAAGCTTTAAAAATGGTTATTTCCGGGGGGCTAATTGGTCCAGAGGAGTTTGCGGGCTTAGATTAAACAATATTTAATCAATATGAGGCAGAGATGAGTACTCAAATATTTTTAGCGTTTATTCCTATTTTTGTGGCAGTAGACGCGATTGGCGTATTGCCGATTTTTATTTCATTGACCCGAGATTTGGATAAAACAGCAAAAAAACGAATTCTAACACAATCATTTTTTACCGCGATACTTGTTGCCTTTGTGTTTATTTTAATCGGCAAGGGATTGTTTGCTTTGCTGGGAATTACAGTTGGCGACTTTATGGTTGCCGGGGGGATTGTTTTATTTTGCATCGCGATTCTTGATTTGCTAACGCCTGGCAAACGCAGAAGAATGCCTGTTGAAGAATTAGGTGTGGTTCCTTTGGGCACGCCGCTGATTGTCGGTCCGGCGGTGTTAACAACCTGTTTGATTATTGTTGATCAATATGGAATAATCCCGACAATTATTTCGGTTATTGTTAATATTTTTTTCGCGATTGTGCTTTTTTATTTTTCAGACAAAGTGACTAAAGTTTTGGGGAAATCAGGAGCAATGGCTTTATCAAAAATAATGGCCTTGCTTTTAGCTGCCATTGCTGTAATGATGATCAGGAAAGGGATTACTGTACTCATCAGTTTGTAGCCAAGGGTTCATATCCATAGAAAAAATAGATATAATACAGGACAAGTTGCGTTTATTGGCTAAAAGTTTTTAGAGTTTTTAGCAGCTTTTTGTTTCTGGGGTATATCTCGGGGGGCAGAAATGATATTAAACATTGACAGCTGAACGCAAATTATTTGGATATTAATGAGTAATCGGGCGTAAAGAAAATTTACGAGCTTGTTTGTTGATAAAATACAATATTTGTTTAAAGTTTAATTAACCGTCTTATCCTAAGGGGATAGTACAAACATTGTACCAGGAGGGACGAATGAAAAAGTTGGTTATAGCATTGTCGGTGGTATGTTTTGTTCTAGGCGTAAACGCAATAGTTTTCGCGGAAACAGGGGTTACTGAAAGCAAAATAATTATTGGTCAGTCCGCGGCTTTGAGCGGACCGACAAAAGCGTTGGGAATCGAAATGAAAGCGGGGATGAACGCTTATTTTGGGTATATCAACAGTATCGGCGGAGTAAATGGCAGAAAGTTTGAATTAGTAAGTTATGATGACGGCTATGAACCGGAACGTTGTATAGAACAGACTCGCAAACTGATCAGCGATGGGGTTTTTGCTTTAATTGGTTATGTGGGGACGCCTACTTCAAAAGCGGCTGTTCCAATTGTTGAACAGGAAAAAATTCCTTTTATCGGAGCCTTTGCCGGTGCGGAATTTTTAAGAAATCCGGTTAAGCATTATGTTCTCAATGTTCGCGGAAGTTATTTTGATGAAACCGAAGCGCTGGTCAAGAGAGTAGTGGACGAACAGGGAATTAAAAAAATTGCCTGTTTTTATCAAAATGATTCTTATGGCCAGGCCGGCTTGGCAGGTGTCAAGAACGCATTAGCGAAGAGAAGCATGGTTTTAGAGGCAGAAGGTACTTATGAGCGCAATACTCTGGCTGTAAAGGGCGGATTAGCCATGATCAATAGTGCTGATGTCGGAGCGGTAATAATGATTGGGGCTTATGCTCCCTGTGCCGAGTTTATTAAACTGGCAAAGCAGATTGGGATGACAGATGTGAAATTCTTGAATATTTCTTTTGTCGGCAGTGATGCCCTGAGAGAAGCCCTTGGTTCTGAAGGAGAAGGCGTAATTATCTCCCAGGTAGTCCCGTTCCCTTGGGATAATTCCATTCCCTTAATCAATGAATATAAGGAGATGCTTGCTAAATTTTCTCCGGAGCAACCGCATGGTTTCGTAAGCTTAGAAGGATTTATGGTAGCGAAATTATTTGTAGATGCCGTTAAGGCTTGTGGGGCGGATATTACCAGAGAAGGCTTAATTTCGGCGATTGAAAGCAAAGGAGTCTTTGACTTAGGTGGAGTAAAACTAACATTTGGCTCCAATGATCATCAAGGCATGGATACGGTAAATTTGACCGAGATATCAGGCAAAGGGTTTAAGGATATAACTAAATAATTTATAGCATAAATCAATGGAAAAGTTGTTTGTATCAAAACTGCAACCGAATGCTTTGTGCTTATCTGTCCGAGCGATTCAGTAATTGACAGGATGTGCCCTTTTTAATAAGGAGAAGTTTCACAGCGCGCATAATCCTAACCCTTGTAATCGCTTTCGTGGGTTTTTGGTCGATGTCCAAGGTCAGTAAGAACATTTATAATATTTGCGATAATCTTTTTCCCGCTTCTTCCTCAGCCCAAGAACTGAATAGCTATGTTTGGATGGCAACTGCGAATTTAAAAGCTTTGTTGTCGGCTCAAAATGATGTTCAGGCAAAAGAAGCGGCAAATATGATTGATTTCGCGTTAGATAAGATGAATAAAATCAGCAATGTCTTGGCAGAAAATTTTAGCCAAAAAAAAGAACTTCTTGGTAACATTGAAACTTTAAATGTTCAGATTGCAAAACTTATGAACATAAAAGAAAAAGTCTATCAAACTGTTGTCGCGGGTTTTAAGAATAAAAAGAATAATGATAAAATAAAAGCAGAGACTTTAATCCTTGTTGATAATACAATTGCTTCTATCGCGACACAGGTTGATAATGCGGAATTTGAAATAATAATGGCAAAAGGCAACGCGAAAAAAGGGATAAAAAGTGTTGTTCAGGCTACAGAGGCTATGTCTGAAAGTTATAATGAGCTTTCGCAGATTAATTTTCCGACAGTAAGAAGCTTATTAACAATAAAAGCGACTTTTTACGAGACTGTTTTTGCCGCAGAACAGATGATAAACCTTAGAACGACAGATGGGATATCGATCCCTGAGGATAAGGTTTTTGCTGGCATGAATAAAATTAAAAGCAGAATAGACAGTATTCGGCAATCAAACGCGGTTGATAGTAAAAAACTAGCAGAATTGCAAGGAGCATCCGATGCTTACAGAATTTTATTTATGGGTAAGCTTAAAAAAGCTGTGGAAGAAAATATTAAACAAGGGACGCTGGGCAAAAGTGCTCAACTTAGTCTTATTGAAAAAGAATTAAGATCGATTAATGATGAAATGATCAGCGTAATTGATGGTTTAGTTGATGATTTTGAATTTAGCATTATGAATGATACCGCTAAAGCCAAGAAAATTATTAAGGATGGGTTGAAAAAGACAAAGAGTATCGAGCATTCGTATACTAAAATCGTTGATGAGACGATGCCTTTGACAAAAGCACTCTTTTCATTAAGAGGTGATATTGCTATGGTTACAGGTACGGTTGATGAAATAATGATTTGTGATGATTCGGATTTTATTGTCCCTTTAGCAGATAAATTCTCCGGACAGATGTCCTCAGCCCGTAAACAACTGGCAGTTTTAACAGATTTGATGGACGCCGATGTGGTTAATAACCTTAAAAAATTTATTGACCAAATGGAAAGTTTTATTTTGGGTGATGGCGGTATTTTAAAAATGCGGCGAATATTACTAGTGGATTTGGAAAAAAGCGAAACCATATCGAAAGAAGTTAAAGGGCATATTGAGCAAATTAATGCAATGGTGGAAACTACGGTCGATGAGGTAAATTTAGAGGCGAAACAGGCAAGCGATGAGACAAGGCATGTGGTAAAATCTTCGTCTGGGAGCATTGGCCTGAGTTCAATAGTGGTTATTTTTATCGGAATACTTGTGGCGGTGTTATTATCTAGATTTATTGTGAATAATTTGAATAGTCTCAATGCTATTCTCAATAAATGGGTAGAAGATTTGTCACGGCGTAAAGGGGATTTAACATTACGCTTGCAATTGAAAACAAATGATGAATTGGGTGACGTGGGGAATTCATTTAATCATTTTCTAGATAATTTTGCAGATATGACAAAAGTAATCCGTGATGTTTCAATCAAAATTGATAGTGGCTCGAAAACTATGTCATCAACAACCCAAGAAGTAAATTCTTCTCTTCAAGAAATCAATAACTCAATCCAAGGGATATCAACCGGAGCGATGTCTCAGGTTACCAAGATTGAAAATTCTTCACAACTAATATTAGACCTGACGGCATCATTAAAACAAATAGCCGTAAATGCAAAGAAAGTCAATGATTTGATTTTATCTGTGACCGAATTGGCGGGGCAAGGAAAAGAATCAAATAAAGAATTGTCAAAGCGAATAGATTCTATAGCTGGTGTGGTAGAAGAATCAGCTACTGCTGTAGCCGGGTTAGGGGAAAGGTCAAAGGAGATAGGTTATATTATTAATACGATTAATTTCTTTGCTGACCAGACAAATCTTTTGTCGCTTAATGCGGCAATTGAAGCGGCGCGCGCCGGTGATGCCGGGCGCGGGTTTGCTGTAGTCGCGGAGGAAGTACGTAAGTTGGCTGAAGGGTCTAGTGGTTCAGCTAAAGAAATAGACAAGCTTATTAAAGGGATGCAGAAGGAAGTAGCAAATGTGATTTCTTTGAGTACAATTGGTAAGGCAGAAACTGCCGGAGGTAAATTACTTGCGGAGAAAGTAAATGCTTTGCAGGATAAGGTATCAGAGGCAACGAAACTAGCAGTAGTAATGGCGAATGAAATATCAAATGTTATTCCCCAACAGCTTGAAGGCACTCAGAGGGCTTATGAGTCGATAACAGACGTTTGTAATGTTTCTCAGAAAAATGCTGCTTTAACAGAACAAGTATCTTCTTCCACTCAACAAATGGTTGCTGCTATGGAAGAATTAGTGTCTTATGCCGAGCAGATGACAATTATCGTTGAAAGCTTAAAGCAAGTAGTTGGTCAATTTAAAGTATAACCGAAATTCCTTCCGTATTTTCTTTTGTGAATTTAGTTTTTCCTTAAATAAATCGATGATTTAATTTTATTAGTTCTCAGTGCAAATATTAATTTGCGCGAGGTACTGAGCAGTGTGAAGTGTTATGCGATAAGAAAGATTAAATCACAATAACATTCCACAAAAGAAAACTATTTTATAAACCAGACAATATGAATTTTTTTAGCAAAGTTTTTGATGCGCAAAGTGGAAATAAATGAGGGGGATATAGAAGAATATTATAGTTCTTGCAAAAAGATCATATTGGTATTATTATTTTTAAAAGGAAGGCAGGAAAATTGTCTAAATGGTTTTCTTGTGAGTGAGGCTGAGTAATTTTTTAAACGCTTAAGGACAAGCCACTGGGATGGGTACTTTAGTATTAGGCAAATTGAGGGAGTCCTCACGGTATTAGCTTATAAACTAAAAGAAAAGGATGGTAAAAATGTCAGAATTTGAGTATAAATCAAACAAAGAGAGAAGCAGACCGCAATTTAAAAAACACGCGAGCTCAGATCGGCATCAGGAAGAGACTGATCTGCCGACAATGGTTAAAAAAATGCAGCAGCAATTAGTATTTTTAGAGCGAAAAATTGATTTACTGCTTGGACAGTCTTCAGTCAGACCACCGCGTTCTGAAGGTTATGCCGGGAGTTTTGGCTCTGGCAAAAGAGATGATAGCTTTGGCGAAAGAAGTTCTTATAAAGGCAGCAAGTCTTTTGCGCCAAGGGGCGGTTCTCGGGATAGCAAGCCTTTTGTGTCAAGAAGCGGCTCTCGGGACAGTAAGCCGGGCGAGAAAAGTGGTTTTAAAGGTAAAAAATCATTTCCCTCTAAAAAAAGAGGCCGAAGTTAAGGCGGAATAGCAAAAAGCGGATTATTAAAAGGATTTTAAAGGAGTAAAAATAAATCATATGGATAATCAATCCATTATTAAATATATTAGTTCAGAGCTTGATACCTCCAGCAGCGCGGTTCAGAATACGATTACATTATTGGAAGAAGGCGGAACAATTCCGTTTATTTCCCGTTATCGTAAAGAAAAAACCGGAGGGCTAAATGAAATTGTTATTCGCTCTATTTCCGAAAGATGGGATTATTATAAGGAGCTGGAAAAAAGAAAAGAGACAATTGTTAAAACGATTGATGAACAAGGGAAATTAACCCCGGATCTTCACAAACAGATATTAGAATGTCGAGATAAAACCAAGTTAGAAGATATTTATCTGCCCTATAAACCTAAACGTAGAACCAAGGCAATGATTGCTATGGAAAAAGGTTTAGCTCCATTGGCCGAGATTATGCTTAAACAAGAAATATCGCAACAAACAAAAGAGCAGATTGTTCTGCCTTTTATCAATCCGGAAAAACAAGTCGATACTTACGCGGATGCGGTTAAGGGTGCTTGTGATATTATTGCTGAGCAGATAGCGGATGATGCTTTTGTTCGCGGCTGGGTCAGAGCGCAGGTTTTAGATAAAGCTTTGCTGCATAGTCAGGCTAAAAAACAGTGGGTAGGCAAAGAATCAAAATTTCAAAATTATTATGATTTTTCCGAATTGCTGAAAAAATCTCCATCTCATCGAGTTTTGGCGATTCGCCGCGGAGCGATAGAAGGGGTATTGATTTGGAAGATTGAAATTGAAAAACCGATATTTATTGATTTTATTAAGTCTCGGATAATAAAAAATTCTAAATGTTTGTTTGCCGAGGAATTAGCATTAGCTGTAACTGATAGCTTTGATCGATTAATATTTCTTTCTATTGAGCGAGAGGTATTTATGCTTAAGCTTGAACAGGCAGAAAAAGAGGCGATCAATGTGTTTACGGATAATTTACACAAATTGCTTTTATCCGCGCCGGCGGGCAATAAGGTAATTATGGGCATTGATCCGGGATTTAGAACCGGCTGTAAAGTTGTGGCGATTGATCGTAAGGGTGATTTTAAGGAATACGCAGTAATCTATCCGCATGAAAATAAACGCAAAGAACAAACAGAGCAGATGTTAATCGGTTTTATCAATAAATACAATGTCGATATTATTGCTATTGGCAATGGGACAGCATCTAAAGAAACAGATATTTTTGTAAGACAGTTAATTAAAGATCATAAATTAAAAATAAGCTCGGTTGTGGTTAGTGAAGCCGGAGCATCAGTATATTCTGCTTCGGAAGTAGCAGCTAAAGAATTTCCTGATCAGGATGTTACGGTTCGCGGGGCAATAAGCATTGCCCGCAGATTGCAGGATCCTTTGGCGGAATTGGTTAAGATAGATCCCAAGTCAATCGGCGTGGGGCAGTATCAGCATGATGTGAATCAGCACGCGTTAAAAAAGGCTTTAGATTTAACCGTTGAGTCATGTGTTAACTATGTTGGCGTAGAACTGAATACAGCTTCTTGCGAATTACTTTCTTTTGTTTCCGGTATCGGACAGACAGTTGCTAAAAATATCGTGGATTATCGCCGGGAAAATGGCCCGTTTAAAAGCCGAAAAGATTTATTAAAGGTTGCTAAGCTGGGTCCAAAAGTGTTCGAACAAAGTGCTGGGTTTTTAAGGCTGCGGGAAAATTCATATCCTTTAGATAATTCGGCAATTCATCCTGAGGCTTATCCGATTGTGGAGAAAATGGCCAAGGATTACGCTGTGAGCTTGGAAGAAATTATTGGTGATGAAAAACTGATTGAAACAATTGAAATCGATAATTATGTAACGGCTGAGTTCGGCAAGCCGACTTTAGAGGATATTCTCAAGGAATTAAAAAAGCCGGGACGTGATCCGCGTAAAGAGTTTAAAAGTATTATATTTTCTGATATAATTAATACATTAGAGGATCTTTCCATCGGCATGACTTTAAATGGGATTGTAACCAATGTCACTAATTTCGGGGCTTTTGTGGATATTGGGGTGCATCAGGACGGACTGATTCATATCTCACAGCTAAGCGATAGCTTTGTGCGCAATCCCCAGGATATAGTATCAGTTGGCGATGAAGTTCATGTGGAAGTATTAAAAATTGAGATCCCGCTAAAAAGAATAGCATTAAAAAGACTAAAAGAGTAAAATAAATAGTTAGGGGAAATAAATAATCAAACAAAGGAGGCTGGTTATGGCGAAAAGTCATGATGCAAAGAAGCAGGAAAAAAAGAAACCATTAAAAACCCTAAAAGAAAAAAGGCTTGAGAAAAAAGCGAAAAAAAGTTAAGTGAAATAAAAATAGCCGACAAATTAAGCCCCTTAGGCACAACTTGAGATTTAAAACAAAGCGGTGATTAAGGGGCTTTAAATTAACTTTAAGAAATTATTAAAATTTAAGGATAGATTATGGAACGGCGGATAATCGAACTGGAGAAAAAGGCAGCGTTCCAGGAGCATGAGATCAAGGAGTTGAGTCAGGCTTTAATGCAGCATCATAAAGAAATTGAAGCTTTAAAAACGATTGTAAGCCTGATGAAAGATAAAAATGAAAGCGGTTCATTGGTGAAAGATCTTGATCAGGAAGACTTGCCGCCGCATTATTGAAAAAGTAGAAAGCGCTTTGCAGCGCGCTTAGCTGATAGCTCATAGCAAAAGTGTGTTATCCTGAAATAGGTTGACAGAAAAAGAAATTAACCACAGATGAACGCAGATGGACGCAGATAAAAAGTATATGCTCAAGCCGCTATGCGCGGCTAAATTTTATTCAAAGGTGAATCAAAAGAAAAATCAATTTTTCTTATTGAGTTCACTTTGAATAAAACCAATGTTTTCAAAGAAAACACGTTGAGCATATACGTACAGGAGTAAATAGTTGTTTTAAACAGTGTTAATCAGTGTTTATCGAGCGAAGCGGGCGGTTAATTAAATTATTTGTGTTAAAAAGTGTCAACTATATTAGGACAAGACAAGCATAAAGCATAAGAACGGAAGACAGAGAATGGAAAATAAATTGCAAATTTCTAAATTCTAAATAAACTTAAAAATAAAAAAGAACGGTTGATGAGAAGATGCAGAAAGATTATAGGCATTTACAGGAAATTGTTGAGCCGGGAGTGTTTAAAAAGTGGCAGGAGGTTGACGCGGTTATTTATGCGTTTACTGATCTGGGGATGAAGGTCGCCATAAATGATGAATACACTGGATTGGTTTATGGAAACGAAGTGTATGATGATTATCATACTGGCCAAAAAATAAAAGCATTTATAAAAGCAGTTCGGGCTGATGGTAAAATTGATGTTTCTTTGCAGCCGGAGCAGGGCAGTCATGTCTTTTCGACTGCTGATCGGATTTTTCAGGAGCTTGAACAGGCTGGCGGTAAGTTGCGGTTTAATGATTTGAGCACTCCGGAAGAAATAAGGAACAGGTTTCAAATCAGTAAGACGGTTTTCAAGCAAGCAATTGGAAAATTATACAAGCAGCGAAAAATACTGATAAACGATAAAGGGATAGAAATTGTTAAATAAAGATAATAATATAGAGCGCAATTTAGGCGAACAACCGATAGCCCAAATTATGCTGGTCCATAATTTAAAACCGCACGAAATTGTTGCTGCTTCTACTGAGCAGATCACCCATCTTATGATCAAACGCGCTGGCAAGGGAAGAAGACTGACAAAACATGTGCAGATCAAAGTGCTCAATGCTTTAAATAAAGTAACCAATAAGTCTTTTGGGTTAAAGGATCTATTTAATTATTAATCTCCCGCAGTAATAGGATGAAGGGATGATAACTTCATGCCGCAGCCACTAAAAACGATAAATGAAAAAGTAATCAAAAATTGGCCGAAAGCTGATCGTCCTCGGGAAAAATTGCTTAAACAGGGTGAGCATACTTTAAGTAATGCCGAACTTTTAGCGATTCTTCTGCGTACTGGCACAAAAGGGTCCAGCGCTTTGGACCTCTCTCGTAAAATTCTTCAGAAATTTAAAACATTTCGCAATATGGGCCATACGGATAGTGTTCAGTGGAAAGAGTTCAAAGGCTTGGGTAATGCCAAGTTGGCTCAGGTTCGCGCGGCAATTGAAATCGGTCGGCGGTTTGGCGAGGAAAGGCTTGTTGATAAAGTTAAAGTCAAATCAGCTCAGGATATTATTGATTTGCTGATGCCGCGAATGCGTGATTTAAAAAAAGAAGTATTCAAGGTTGTTTTGCTTGATTCGCAAAATCAAATTATTGAAATACATGAAATTATTCAAGGCACAGTTAATCAAGCGTCTCCGATCATTAGGGAAATATTTCAGAAAGCTTTGGAGTATTTTTCAGCGGCTATTGTCTGCGCGCACAATCATCCTTCAGGAAATCCCGAGCCGAGTAAAGAGGATAAAGCCTTTACTCAGGAGCTGGTCAAAGCAGGCAATGTCTTACAGGTTAAAGTGCTTGATCATTTAATTATCGGGGATGGAATCTGGCAAAGTGTTCTAGATTAGAGCGATTGTAGGGGCCGCGCTTGCCCCGGCCCGAAACAATATACAATATTAAAAATTGGCGAGATGATCGATAAACGGGCGCAGGCAAGCAGCGCCCCTACGAATAAACAATCAGGATATTTTTCACATCCTGTCGCTTTTTTCCGGAACCATTTTTATCGCGCGGATTGGTCTTATTGGGCATTTTGTCTGACAGATGCCGCAGCCAATACAAAGTTTTTCATCGATTTCCGGGCGTAATAATAATTTTCCGTCAACAATTTCCTCTTTAATTTTTATCGCTTTATCCGGAATCGGACAATGCTCTTCACAGACAATACACTCTTTATTTTTTGCCCAAGGTAAGCATATTTTGCGATTAATTTTAGCAATGCCAAGTTTTGTTTTTTGCTTTTTTTCTAGGGGGAGTTTTTTTATCGCGCCAGTGGGACAAACCTGGCTGCAGAGCGTGCAATTATATTCGCAATATCCAATATCCGCAATAAGCTGTGGACTCCAGACCCCTCTGGCTCCGCTAGCAACTATAACCGGCTGTAAACCGTTTGTTGGACAGACTTTCATGCAGTTACCGCAGCGGATGCAGCGATTTAAAAATTCATCTTCCTTTAATGCCGCAGGCGGTCTGATGATATAAGGATGGCGGATGGCCAGGGAATCCTGACTAAAAGATTTTTTTATGGCCAGCAGGCTAAGCGATGAAGTTAAGGCAATAATTAAGAATTCCCTACGAGATAGTCCATTTTTTTCCTCTGATTTTTTGATAGGGTGTTTAAATCTTAAAGATTTAAAGCGAAAAAAAGTTTCTTGAGTCGGACAATCATATATGCAGTCCATGCATAAAATGCATTCAGATTTCAGATAACTAAAATCTTTTTTTATTGCTCCCATCCGACAGTGTGTATTACATTTTCCGCAGGCAATACATTTTGTTACCACTCTTTGCAATGGACTGCACTTTGCCGCAAGGGCATATAATCCTCCCAAGGGGCAAATTGTTCGACACCATAGGCGCGATACATAAAAACTGGTTAGAATTATAAGCATAATATCGAGAAAGGCAACCCAGGAATTGGGAAAAAAACTTATTTTAACCCCCAAAATTGATTGTTGTAAATCGCGGTAAACGTCAAATAATTGCGGTGACAGATTGGATGCTTTGAGTAAGCTAATGAAGCTCTGGTCAATAATTAAGGTAATTGCCGGAATAAGATTTAAAGATACAAATCTCCCAAAAATAACTATTGGGTCAAACAGCCAGGATACTTGGATTTTAAAAAGCGCAAAACCAAAGATGATCAAGAAAATTAAATATTTTAGCTTTCTTGCTTGTATATTAGTTTTGTCTGGCGCAATAAACTTTTTTTTATTTAAAAAATTTGCAAAATCCATGCAGCTGCCCAACGGGCAAATCCAGCCGCAAAAGTATCGGCCGATTAGCATGCTCAGTAATAAGAGAATTAAGCTGTAAATAATTCCCTTGAGAATAATTCTTTCACTTAATGTGGCAATAATCATTAATAGCGGATTGGTTTTAAAAAACAAATCAGAGGGTAATGAGCTGGTTAAGGGATATGTTGTTGCCCAGAGAATGTAGATAAAGCCGAGCAGAAATATTATTTGAGAAAATCTGCGGATAAGAACAAGCTTTTTAAATCTCATACAGTTATCTTGAGTATATTGGCCTGATCAAGATCAGCTTTTCCCAAATTACGATTTATTGCGCTGGCAATATAGGGGATAGACATTGGATCATAGCCCATAATCTGGGCAGCATATGCGTCAGTTAAGACCGGTTCCGTGCCGACAATTAATTTTTGCATAAGCTGGACATCTTCCAGATTTCCTCCTACCGGTCCATTGCGCAATAATACACGGTAAGCATCAATTACAGTAAGGTCAGGATTTATGAAATTGGCCAGATCAGCCAGTTTTAGCCCAATATCAGTGTGGATGTTTCCCCGCGAGCCGGAGCAAATGCCCATTAAGTTTTTCATTGACAGCGTAAGTCCGGTTAGCCGGTGATGTTTCATAATCGGAACATTAATAAAAGTGTCGCACTCTAGCGCTTCGCGAAAAACCGGCCAGTTTTCCATCGGGCTTTTATAAGCAAATTTTGCTTGGCAGACATTCCAAGGGCTAGGGAAGAAAATATTAGCTTTATGTTTCTTGGCTATTTTTTGAATACCGCTATTATCGTAACAGCGCTTAGGATCATTACAGCAATTATCAAAGACATTAACTCTTTTTGCCCCGGCTTGAAAACAGAGGTCAATTAAGGCTGCGACAACATCCGGATTTGTATTCGCGGCTTGTTCCGGGGTTCTGTCCCAAGCGATATTTGGTTTGATCAATACCGTGCTATTGGCTTTGACAAAATGCTCCATTCCGCCCATTGTTTGGATAGCTTTTATAGTAAGTTGGTATGGGTCATTCCCCGAAGCAGAGACTAAATCATAAGCAGCTTTAATGTTTTTTTTAATTCTGCCAGTGGAATCAGCGGGCAAGGCTAATGCTGCTTTGCCAATAATATTTTCAGTGACTAATAAGCTGGCTCCGGAGCATAATAATTTTAAAAATTCTTTTCTGGATAACTTTTTTTGGAATATTGAGTCAAATTTCATGGCATCCTCCTTAATCTATAAGTTTACCATTTAAAACATAGATGTTCAAGATACAAGGTTACCAGGACACAAAGACACAATGTGATATACTGAAATAGGTTGACAGAAAATCGAGGGACGAGGGACGATCGCCCGCCAAAAAACGGCGGGGCTAGGACGAAGGACGAAAAATCAGGAAAAGCAAAAGAAAGTAAAAAGCGAACTTTGTGAAAGATGATTGGTGAATTTTT
>JAHITY010000139.1 GCA_018817165.1 Candidatus Omnitrophota bacterium | reverse complement strand
TTATAAAAAATGTGGGCTAGATGAAGAAGCTAAACAGATCCAAATAAAAAAAAATGACGATAAGGCTAAAATAGTTAAGATGCATTTGTCCACGAGAATCTGGCATTATTGGCTAAAATGGATTATTGGTTATGGGTATAAGCCACAAAATGCATTATATATCTCGCTTATTATCATTATGATAGGTTGGTTTATATTTGGTGCTGCATTTAAATATAATATAATGTCTAAAACTTATACAATTCTAACGGTTAGTGAAGATTCGAGAAATACCGAAATCCCTTATATTCAACATATACCAAATGCTCTTGTTTATTCTATAGATACATTTATCCCTCTAATCGACTTACACCAAGGAAAATACTGGCTCCCAACAAAAAATCATCGAGTTCAAATTCCCATATTAAAAAAATGGTTTTTTAATATCAATGGAACCTATTTAATGGCTTTTCATGTCATATATACAATTTTAGGTTGGATACTTACGACTTTTTTTATTTTTAGTCTTAGTGGACTTATAAAAATGTAGATATACCCTTATCGAAATATTAAGGGCCGGAAAGATTCAAAATATTTTATCGGTATTCTACCAGCTGCGCACAACGGCTATTTATCCCCTCCAACATCTCTATTTTGCGAATGAGAACTATTTAAAGAGTTCTTCGCATTTTGAAAAAAATTGCCATTTTCCGGTTAGGCTTCCTACCTGCCAAAACAGGGCACGGTGTTGCATTCCCCAGGACAGGGCTTAGGTCTTCCGTAAATTACAACCGATTTCAGGCTGGTTGTTATCCCACCATAGATTGAGATTTCAAAGAACAATTTTAAAGCCGTAAAAATGATAAAAATTGGTTAAACCATGCTACCGATATGATTGTGAATTGGCATTCTTGATATAGGCCTTGTGTACCTCGGGGGCCAATATCATAACCGCTTCCATAGCTTCAACTTTGCCACAACCATGATTCGACATATACGCTTCCACCATGTTCATAAATTCAGCGGAACCATGGCTCTCTTGTTCTTGCCCGGCAGCTTTCAGCGACTGCAGAACATATTTGGTATCGCTATCGCTCCGGACGGATCCCGGCGCCTGGCTACAAGTCGTAACCGCCTGGAGCTGTTCACGTGTTACGCCGGCCTTGATGATATTTCTAAAACCGCTGCAGGCCTCGACCCCGAAATGGATTTCAGCCAGATCAATAATCTTAAGCTGTTCGGCCCGGGCAGCTTCCATACAAGCCTGGTTTATATCGATTCCACTCGTGAATTTATCCTTTTGCAGTTTTAAGGGTCCCGTCCGGATCCGGCCTGGCTTGTCGGATAGTGAAGATGCCAACTCGATGGCGTCTTCCAGTGTGCCGATCCGGTCGGCCAGGCCGGCAACCACTGCCTGCTGACCGATAAAAATACGTCCATCAGCCATATTCCTGAGCACGGTTTCGGCATTGGTATTCCGGTTGCGGGCCACTGTAGCAACGAACTGTTGATATATATAATTCAACTCGCTTTGAAACACCTGGCGGGCCAGATCGGAAAGCGGTTCGGCGGAGTTACCCAGGGCTTTGTATTTGCCGGCGGATAGCACGGTGCGCTTGACACCATACTGCTTATCGTTTTCGGATAAATCATAGTGCACCATCACCACACCAATGGAGCCTACATCCGCCGTGCGTTCCACAATCACCTGATCGGCGGCGGATCCGATCCAGTAAGCGGCAGACGCCATCATGCCGTTGGCAAACGAAACGATTGGCTTGACCTCTCTGGCGCCGTGAATCAGGTCTGAAAAGGCTTCTGTGCCGGCCACGGTGCCGCCAGGCGAATCAATGTCCAGCACGATGGCGGAAACATCCGGATCCGCCAGGGCGTCGTTGATGATTTCGGTCAACACAGATACAGCGCTGGCATTGAAAAAGTGAGAATAAAAGGTTTCCCGCTTGCTGATCGGCCCGGTTATCGGAATGATGGCCACTTCATCGCGCAGCGCAAAATCATCTCTTTTTTTC
>JAHITY010000053.1 GCA_018817165.1 Candidatus Omnitrophota bacterium | reverse complement strand
TGTCGCGTTAAAAAAACTGCTTTAAAACAGGATGGCCGCGATTCTGTAGAATTTTATATAAGCCCCAATGCCGGCGAAAACCTTAAACCGCTGACTGATATCGTTTCTTCGGGAGAAGCCGCGCGTGTAATGCTGGCGCTGAAAAAAGCCCTAATAGAAGTTGATCTCATACCCGTACTTATATTTGATGAAATAGACGCCCAAATAGGCGGACGACTTGGTACCATAACCGGGCGCAAATTAAAAGAACTTTCTCACAGCCGTCAGGTTATCATCATCACACATTTACCGCAAATAGCCAGTTTCGCTGACGCTCACTACAAAGTAGTAAAAAATGTTAAAGATAACCGCACTATTACAACCATAGAGTATCTTGAAAATGAAATCCGAATTAAAGAACTTGCTAAAATGATGAGCGATGAAAAAGAAAGCCCCATCGCCATAAACCACGCCAAAGAAATGCTCTCTAAGGCAGGCAATTGGAATCAAGCCTCTGCTACGCGGAATAAGGTTAAGAAATAACTTCCTGCCGCTTTTTTGCCCAATGCAATCGCGCGCTTTTCGAGCGCGGATTAGCTGCCTGTTCTTTAGCGCCAGGGCGAAGGGGCTCCTTGCTGATTTCTGAATATAAACCTTCAAAAAAACCTTGCTTGAAAAAATCAATAATCCGCTTTTCTTCTCCGGGATGAAAGCTTAAAATCGCTGCCCGGCCATTAGGTTTTAAACAAAAGGGAAGATTCCGTAAAAATTGTTCCAACACGGAAAATTCATCATTTACTTCAATGCGCAAAGCCTGAAAAACGCGGCGGATTGAATCTTTGACTTGATAAGTACAATCAGCCACTGATTTATTAGCCAAGCTATTCGCGATCACATTAGCTAAGTCCTTGGTTGTATTAATTTTACTTCTATTAACAAATACCCCCTGAGCTATCTTGCGCGCATACGGCTCATCAGAATTTTGGATAAATAAATGCTCCAGCTGTTTTGCGTCTAAAATTTTAAGCAGCGCGGCTGCCGGCTGTCCGCGTTCAGGGTTAAGCCGCAAGTCTAAGGGCCCGAGGTGTTTATAGGTAAAACCGCGCTGGGGATTATCCAATTGCATCGAGGATACTCCCAGATCAGCCAGAATAAAATCAAACCCATTGCTGGTTTGAGCAACAAGCTTAAACATCCCGGCGAAATTGCCGCGCTTAATAATTAATTCCTGTTCGCTAAAACCGATTGACCGCAAACGCTGCTCTGTGCGGCTAAGCTCCAAAGGATCCACATCCATGGCAAAAAGTTTTCCCTTTGGCCTTATTCTTTTCAGCAGCTCGACCGCGTGGCCGCCAAACCCTAAAGTCGCGTCCAAGCCGATTTCACCAGGCAAGGGCTTTAATACTGCCAAAACTTCCTCCACACAAATCGGACGATGCGTTCCCGCCGGAGTTTTTCCAGACTGAATAACTTTTTCTACATCTAAAGGATATTTTTCGAAATTAAGTTCTTTATACTTTTGACTAAAATGCCGCGGGTGAGAACCTTTGTAGCGGATACGGCGCTTGGGCTTAACTTGCTGATTATTCAACTTGGGATTTAAATTGTCCATGATCATCTCTTGATTTTAAGCAACAGTTGTCTTGTCCTAGTGTTAACCAGTTGACCAGTTAGCCAGTTTGCGCGTTAGCGCGTGCACAAGTTAGAAACCAAATATTTTTTAACCCGCAAACCCGATAACTTTTCCTGCTGATACAACCTTTATCGAAGGCGGTTCGGAATCACTCATTTTGGCTCATTCCCGTCCCGCATCGTGCGGGACTCCGAGGATGAATCTCTGATTTTGCCAATCCTATCAAAATCAGGCTTCAAACCCGCCTAAATAATTATTCCTGCCCTTTATAGTTTATGCTTTTAGCTTGCAACCTGTGTCTTGTGTCCTTGTGACCTAGTTTTTTACAACTGATTATACTTTTTATGACTGCCTTTAACTTTATCCACCGGATATTTAACAGCATTTTTTTTAAGTTTTTTTTCCATAGCAGCTATTAAATCAATCCCTAGATTATCCGAAAGTTCAAACAAATACATGGCAATATCAGCGATTTCTTCCTGCACTGATTCGCGATGATTGGCAATATAAGCATCAACTTCTTCTTTGGTTTTCCATTGAAAATGCTCCAGCAGTTCCGAGGCTTCGAGCATAATTGAAATTGCCATGTTTTTCGGATCATGAAACTGCAGCCAATCCCGATCATCTCTAAACTGTTTAATTTTTGTGATCATAGTATTAATTTCATTCATCAATAAACCCTTTCTAAAACTTGCCGCGATTCTTGATTTACGCTTTTTCGATTATTTGCCGATTTCCGCAAGATATAAATTTTCTACTTTTTTTCTGGCCCAAGCGATTTTCCTGAGAAATGATAAGCTGGATTTAATACTCGGATCATTCGCAAAGCAGTTTATTCGGATTCTCTGGCTCATATTTTCCCAGCCGATTTTTTCAACCAGATAATTAAGCATCATTTCCAAGGTGATTCCATGCAGCGGATCTTTGTTTTTATTATTTTGCATGTATTGGTTTTCCTTTTTAGCATCATTCTTCTTTGTTAATTTCATCAACTTTTTTCACACTAAGGGCAATCAGCGCTCCCAAAACAATAACCATCAAGCTTAAAGCAATAATAAGCAGCTGCTTGGGCGATATTAGGGCTTTTTGCTTGGGCGTAGCGCTTTCATTAGCTCTCTCTGCTCCGACTTGCCAGCGCTCTTCTGTGCCCAGAGGAATCTCCGCCAACACTGATGAAATATCATATTCCGGCGACTTAACCCCGGATCCGCCATAATAAACTTTTAATTCTGTTTGATTATTATGAAAAAATACAAGCTGATAAACCGCGCCTTCTGCCTGAACAGAATTAACTTCAATCGGCGGATTATCATAATTAAATATCCTAACACGATATTGTTTATATCTATTTTCTTTATGCGCTAAATCAATTTTAAGGTTTTGTTTATGGAAATCCCCAGCGCTTATATCAAACACTTCGCCTGAGCCAAGCCTGATCCAGTTAGCTTTAGAATCTAAAGAATTATCCGCCTCGACAATAATTTTTCGCTTAAAATTCTTGCTGGAAATATCAAACAACATCCGTGTTAAGGGTTCTTGTTTGGAATTTAAATAGATATCGCTGGTTTTATCTTTTTCATTGATCTGCGCTGCCGCGATCTCCAGAGCATAGGGAGCCATTTCCATTTCTCCGAAAACCGCTTTTTCCTGCTTACTAAGAAAAACAAGCTGTTCGATCCGCAATACCCCTTCATCACGCATAAAGCCGGAATACTCTTCCTTAACTTTTCCTTGCGCGTATTTAGTAAATATTTGAGAAAATGAGGAAACCAGTGCTTGCGCTAGATTATCAATAACAAGTTTATAATACTTAAATTGTTTTTTCTCGAATGATACACTGGTATTTCTAAGATCAATAAACCTTGAATAATCAAAAATAGGCTGATTTTCACAAAGAAGCTGCCACTGTTCTTTATCATTACTGCCAAACACGGAAACGGTTTTCTCAAAATTATGATTTGATGTTTTAATTATCACATCTGAAGGCAATAGGGTTTCTTTCTGCTTATTTTTTTCATTATCTCTTTCCAAGGTGATACTTAATCTGTTTTCCGGCAGCTCTTCCAAGCTTAAAATTTTCATGGCGATTGATTCTTCTGTTGACGCTTTTTCCTGACCTCTCATTTTTCGAATCACAAATGGAACTTCTTTATTTTTTGAATCATAGATTCTTAAATTGGCAAAAGCATTATCAGTATTGCGATAAATCTGACTATCCAGAACAATTGCTCCAACTTCATTTTTTATATTCTTAGGCGCGATTATCTGTTTGTATAATAAAAATTCGTTCGCCTTTGCTGCTTTTGTTAAAAAAATCAAGCACAGAAAAATACTGATTAGATTAATTGTTTTTTTCACTTTTCCTCCTCAATCGCAAATTTTTTATTAGCGTAAATATAGGCAAAAGATCCTCCGATTGATATTAGCCCTAAAAGCATAAACGCGATTACTCTGTATATAACTTCCATATCCGCGAGATCAGAGAAAAATATTTTACCGGCAACAAAAACAAACAAAGCCAGCCCGCTATACCGCCAAGCCTTGCTTGACTTAACAATTCCGATAATCAGATATGCCACAGCGAATAAAGACCAAATCACTGATATTGCTCCTTCCTGAAAAGCCTTCAGATACCAGTAAAAAAACGTATTGATTTCTAAAGAGACATAAATAAAAAGCAGAGCCGTGCTGATAACCGTAAAGGTTTTACGATAAACTATTAAATCATGTTTTTTTGAGACCAGCTGAATAATACCTAAAGCATATAGAAAAACTACACCATAATCAAATAAGCGGATAAGTATCGGCACTGAGCCTTTTTTATAAATATAGACATCGATATTACTCATCCACCCTGAATAATCATACATAAATAATTTAGCTAAAATAATCAGCATTAAGATTATGGCCACTGATAAAAAAATATTGTTTTTTGTAGAAAAATAATTATATAAAACATATCCGCCCAAGATACAGCATAAGAGTGTAAGCACCGGCATCTGTAACGGCAGGCAGTATGCCACCATCTGAAAAAATTCTAAATATAGAATAAAAAACATAAAGGCCACTCCCAGCCAAAACATTACTTCCCGAGAAACTTTCGAGGATACAAGTAATGAACTATTGCTCTTTGCTTCAACTGTAAAATCAGCCAGCTGATTAATTTTACGTTTATGCAAAAAGAAGCCGCTAAAAAAAGAGGCGATAACCACACCAAAGGTCCAAATACGATCAAAGAATATTGACCAATATTCACGCATCGGCAGCGTTGCCAGAGCGTGACCTGAGAATTTATTCGGCATATCGATAAACACCAATCTTCCGATAACTATTAAATATAAAATGTGCGCGAGGTTTATCAATAAATTGCTGTTTAATTTCAAACCTATCCAAAGAAAGAAAAATGCCTGCAATGCCCAGCAAATAGCAATTGTTTCTTTTTGGGTGATCAACGGTACTGCCCAAACCGTAAAAAATCCCGCGACTCCAATCAAACAAACTAATAAATTACGGTCAACGCTGCGGCTTTTCAAAAAACAGTAAATATGCGCGATATAAAAGACCGCGACTCCAATAGCCATCACTGCCGGCCAAGGACGGCCGTGCGCTTCTAAAATTAAAGCATATGCTGTTGCCGCGTAAAAAATAGAATTAAAAAGCATATGGATTATTTCTAAGCTCGAAGATTTTTTCTGTTTCACCAGATTATAGTAATAAACAATCATCCCCTGAAGAATAAACAATAAAGTAAGCAGAGTTATAGTTCCATTAAAATCTCTTTTCACTTGATATCCGGAAAAACTAAAAAACACTAAAGCCCAGGTAAATATAAACCCCAGATAATTCAGTAAGCGCCAATTACGCGCATGCGCAATCGTTAAAATCCCCAGATTCAGAATCAGAATATACGCGTATAAACCAACAGGGCTTACGCCCGGAGTGCTTAATATTATCGGAGTACAAAAACCGCCAATAATTCCAAAAATCGCTACCAATTGCGAATTGAATTTATAAGACATTAATCCGGCAGCAATTGTAATTAAAATCATCATCGCAAATGTCCCGGACAAGGGTATCTTGTCATACAAAGGCCCAGCGGCATACATGCTGAAATATAGTGCTGCTAAACCGCCGCCTAAAAATCCTTGACCCAGAATATCATATTTTTTATTAAGATTCTTAATCCCTAAACCCAACATTGAAAGCCCCGCGATTATCGATAAAGCGATTCTTCCGGTTGGCCCTAAAAGACCTTTATCTATTGACCATTTCAAAAAATAGCCGATACAAATAACAATAGCCATAATCCCCAGTCTCATCAGCCAAGTGCTGGCAATAGCATATTCAATGGAAACATTTTTTTGGCGACGCTCTTCCCCTACCAGTATCCAATTCCAAATCTTTTTCAAAACATCATTAACACCCTCTTCTAGCTTTGACTTTTGACGGTCAACTTTTAAAACCGCGGAGTTAACTGTCATTGGTTTTAAAATAACCCCGTCTTGAGATACTGCTTGTTTTTTTAATCGCTCCGGAGCTTTAGCGCTTTCCGGTAAGCTTTTTTCCCGCTTTGGACACACGGCTGGGGTTTGCGTAGCAGATACAGACGGTTTATCCTTTAATATTTTTGGAGTGATTTGCTTGCTGATTTCCTCTAATTTTAGTCGAATCGGATCAAGAGAATATTGAATATCTTTGCGTAAATCATTTTTTGTTTGATCTAAAGAATCGCGCATCTTATTCCATAAAACAATGCTAATAATTATAAATACAATACTATTAAACATGCTCTCTCCTTTTTTATACCGCTTTTGTTAAATCAATTAACCGCTTCATCTGTTTTAGTTTTAGCGCAAAGCGTTTGCTCAAACCACTGCACGCATTCCTGAATAAACTGATTTGGATTCGAATCAAATATTTTCTCCGCGTGTCCCGCCTGTTGGATAATCAGCAGTTTTTTCGGATCCAGCGCTTTTTCAAACAATTTCTCACTATGCTTTGGTTTAATTATCCAGTCTTTTTCCCCATGGATAAAATAAATCGGCACTGGCGCTATTTTGCTGACCACATCAATCGGCTTAATCTTTTTCTTTAAAATATTTCCCGGACGAACCCCTTTACCCTTACCTTTGATTCCCAAATTAAGCTTTAAATCACTGAGCATTTCCGGTTCCCAAAAATGAAAATTTATCTGCCAAAAATCAAATGGAGCGCTGACCGCGATAACGCTATTGATTATCCGATTATGGCTCGCTTCAATAATCGCCACTGCCGCTCCCAAAGAAAATCCGACAATTCCAACTTGATCATAACCTTGCTCTTTAGCATAAGCTAAAACCACTGACAGATCTTTAGGCTCATCAGCTGTCCAGCTAAACAGACCCGTGCTTTTGCCATGACCGCGAAAATCAAACACAAGCACATCATAATATTTGGCTAATTCAGCGGCGATCGCTTTAAACAAATAGGCATCTTTATTATTATAAAATCCATGCGCTAAAACAACTACTTTCTTAAACCCATTGCGATAATGATCAAGGGCGATCGTCTGGCGATCAAAGGTTTTTAAAGTTATCTTTTCTTGGCTCATAAATTATCCCTGCTTTTCTGATAAATCCTGCGCTATTGTTTTTATCCCTTTTAAATCCAGCTTGCCTGTACCCAATAGCGGAATTTTCTCAACGCGATAAAAACTATTTTTCTTGGGTATCCATAAATTCGGCATACCCGCTTCGGACAAACAGCGTAAAACATGATCAATATTTATATCCGCACAATGCAATACTACCAATTTCTCCCCTTTTTTATCATCGCCCACAGAAGTAACCGCGCAGACTTGATCAACTGTTCCGATAATTTCCAGGATACTTTCTTCTATTTTTATATGCGGCACCATTTCTCCGCCAATTTTGCTAAACCGGGTCAAACGATCAGTTATCTGAATAAACCCATCGGAATCAATCATAGCAATATCTCCGGTGATATACCAGCCATCTTTAATCACCTGATCAGTTTTTTCCGGATTATTCAGATATCCCTTCATCACATTTGCTCCCTTGATCAGCAATAAGCCTTCCTGGTCATAAGGCAGTATTTCCCCTGTATCCGGATCAACCACCTTTGCCGCAATCCCTGGCAGAGGATGCCCCACTGTCCCGGATTTATTCCCAATCTGCACGATCCGCTTATCCTTGGAAACATAATCCGGGTAACCTATTGAGACAATCGGCGAAAGCTCTGTTGCTCCATAACCTTCCAGCGGAGTGATCCCAAATTTTTCCTTAAAAGCCTCCGCCAGCTGCTGCTTAAGTTTTTCCGCGCCGACTACGGCAAAACGCAAAGTTTTAAATTGCTGTTGACTGCATTTGCGCACATAAGCTGCTAAAAAAGTCGGGGTGCCCATGATAATTGTCGCTTTAAACTTTTCAGTCAAACTGCCGATTATCCCCGCGTCCATGGGATTAGAATGATACACCACTCCAATGCCTGCTCCCACAGGAAAACACAATGTAGCGGTAAAGCCAAATGAATGAAAGAAAGGCAAAGCCCCGACAACTACATCATTAGGCTGGACATTGAATACCTGATAAAACCCTTCGATATTAGAAAAAATATTGCCATGCGAAAGAATTATTCCCTTGGGTTCGCCGGTCGAACCGCTGGAAAAAATAACAGTAGCCGGATCATCAACATTTTGCTTGTCTCCGTCTACGCAAAACAGCCTGATTAAAAATCCCGGCATAAGACTCTGGAAGAATGCTCTTAGCTTATCTAAAAAACCGCTATTTTGTTTTATATCTTCTAAACAGATCATTTGCTTTGTTTCCGGGATATTTATTTTCTCTAAAAATTTCCGGGAAGTAATAATGCTCTGCATGCGGCATTGTTTTATACATGAGTTAAATGATTCAGCTGACAATGTAAAATTTAAATTCACCGGAACTTTGCCCGCAAACAGGACCGCACCATTAACAATTGAGCCCATGCACGATGCCGGGAGAAGAACGCCGATCATTTCATTGGTTTCCATTGGCCGACGTTTTTCAGGAAAAAGCTTACCTTTAAGCAGTAAAACTGCTGCCAGGGTTTTTAAATAAGTTAACTTTAAGCCGGTAGAATCAGCCATGCAAAATTTAAAAGGTTGTTTTTTAACAATATCGATAAATGAAAGATGTAATTTTTTACGATATATTCCTCTTAATTTACAAGCAAAGGCACCTAGCTCTTGGACCGCAATTCGCACCTGATAGTCCTTTGATTCTGCCGGCATTGCCGAGCCAAAAACAACAGTCAAGGGATACGGTGTTTTCCTCGGCAATTTCCAAAAATATTTCCCATCATGAAAACTAAAAATACTTCCCCAAATATTATCCAGATACATTGGAATAATCGGAGCGCTTAGGCCCTGCATGATCTTTTCAAATCCCCGGTTAAATGGCAGCAGATTGCCGGTGCGCGTAAGCCCTCCTTCGGGAAAGATGCAGACCAAATCGCCTTGTTCAATCGCTGCCCGCGCTTGCTGCAAAGAACGCACAATTGCCTTGGGGCCATCTTGATAATCTATGGGAATAACCCGCATGATCTTACACAGCTGATGTAAAAAAGGCAGATTATAAATTTTCCGGTACATAATAAATCTTACCGGACGTTTTAAAGCTGCCAAAGCAACCATGGCATCAATATAGGAAACATGATTACAAATTAAAAGCGCGCCGCCTTGTTCCGGAACATTTTCAAACCCCTCAATGTTTAGACGGTACAAAGTATGGGTAACGATCCAGTTAACCAAGCGGACAAAAGCCGTGGGCAATGTTTTTAATATATATATCGTTGCCATAACCGACAAAGCGCCTAAAGTTAAAAAGGTTTGTCCGGGCGTTGCCGCGAATTTAACCCCTACCAGCCAAATAAATAAAGAACCGGACAATGTGGCAAAAGCCGTAATAATATTCATTGCTCCGAGAAATTCTCCCCGCTCTTCTTTCGGACAATTAGTTTGAAAATAGGCATTTAAAGGAACAGTGTAAAATCCCGCGGAAACTCCCAACAAAAACAAGATTATTGATACCTGAAAATAAGTTAAGCCTGAGATACCTAAGATCGAACAAAATATTGTCAGCCCAATAGCGCCTAAGGGAACAAGCCCAAATTCAATCTGACCTTCAGAAAGTCTGCCGGCTAAAATACTGCCGATGCCTATGCCCAAAGCAACCATGGCCAATAATATCCCGGTATTCGAATCTCCCGTGGACAATACCTGCTTGGCGTAAAGCAAGATATTCATTTGAAAAACCGCGCCTAAAAACCAAAAATAACTTATCGCGCATAAAGATAAGAACAAGGGCTTGTTGCGGTGGATTATTTTTATTATCTCTAAGCTGCGCTTAAAGCCATTAAGCTTGAATTGGGCATTTGGTCTGGCCGCGACCCCTTTGGCCATTTGGCTGGAAAACCATAAGCCGAGCATAGACAGAGCAATTAAAATAATTGAAACCATCCAAATGTTTGGATCAAAAGCTTGTTTGATCTTCCCGCCAAAAGCACTGCCTAAAATTATCGCGCTAAAGGTAAACATCTGGAGATATCCGTTGCCGCGGGAAATCTCGGCTTCGCTTAAAATCTCCGGCAAGATCCCATATTTCGCCGGGCTAAAAAAAGCACTCTGCGCCGCCATGAGAAAAAGAATCGCGCAAAGAAAAACTAAATTATGAGTCAGTAATCCCCATAAACCCAATAGCATTATTAACAGTTCCGCTATTTTCATTATCACAATAATATTCCGTTTACGGTAGCGGTCAGCTAAGTAGCCGGCAAGCGGAGAAAATATAATAAAAGGAATCACAAACAAAGCCCCAATAATACTCACAAAAGCCGCGGACTGACGAGCCGAGCTGATTAACTGTATGCCCAGTAAAGAAATAATTATTTTAAAAGCATTATCATTAAACGCGCCCAAGAACTGTGTGCCTAAAAGCGACTTAAAAGAAGCATCCAGGTTTTTGGTTTTCATTTTAAACTCCTTCTATTGATTTAAAGCTTTCGCGGATTTTTTCCAATAAACGGTTTAAGCTGCGGCTCTCCTCCAAAGAAACGCGTTTCATGTTTTGTTCAATTATCTTTATATATTGCGGCTCTACCGCTTCCAGCTTCTTTATCCCCTGAGCGGTTAACTCAATCTGATGCACTCTGCGATCTCCCACAACCGCTAATCTGCGCACATAATTTTTTTTCTGCAATTTATCAATTAAACTGGTAATATTCGCGCGGCTGGAAACCATCCGCTCGCTGATTTCGACTTGAGTAAGCTTGCGTTTTTCCAATTTAATAATCACCATTACATTATACTGAGCCTCGGTAATATCAAAGCTGCTGAAAAAACTCCGCGAAATTTTATCGAGAAAATTAGCGGTATAAACTATATTTAAAACCGCTTCATGGCGCGCGGAGTCAATTTTTTGTTTTATTTCCTTGTCCAGAGACATGGCTTCCTCCTTTATTCATAATGATACTGTGAACCTATTAACAGTATAACACATAACAATCTCCTTGTCAAGACCTGAAAGCAGGAATCAACAAACAAACTATCTTCTTGCAAAAGACTAGGGGGCCAGTACACTGACCTAATCCAGCGCTCGATTATCTGGATTTCGCCGAGATGGTTCTACCGGATTTGCAAAAAATAAAACTTTATGGTATAGTTATATTAGATAATTAGAATATGCTAATATTCTAATATGCTAATTAACTCTGGAGGGCATCGATGACCAATAGTCTGAAATTTAATCAAAACGTTGAACTGTTTAAATTACTCGGCTCTCCTGTCCGCCTCAAAATTCTGGTCGGGTTAAAAGAAAATGGCTGTAATGTAAAAACCATGCAAGAAAATATCGGCGTTTCACAATCAACAATTTCACAGCATCTTAAAGTATTAAAAATGGCAAGGATTGTTCAATCGATCCGCAAAGGGAATAATATCTGCTACAAGGTTATTGATCCTATTGCAATTAAAATCATCAATATGATCAAGGCAAACGCATTATAAATTTTTGTAATCAATTAACTATTAACGCGGTACTAACCTAAAAAGGGGGAATAATCATGGGAAATTGTGCACTGCTTGGGGGATGTTTATTTTTTAATGACAAGATGGCCGCGGCACCAGGAACCGCGGGAATGTATAAGAAACGCTATTGCATAGGAGATAATTCAAAATGTGCCCGTTATGTCATAGCCACAACCCTGGGCCGAGACAAAGTTCCCGCGGATCTATATCCAAATCAAGCTGAGCGCGTGAAAAAAATTATAAGCGGCAAAAAATAAGCAATTAAATCTCAGCCCGGGAATAAAGCGATCTGTTTGACTAATTATTAGTTTCTTGTGAAAAGTCCGAAACATTATCTACTCCTGTTTCGGACTTTTTTGTTAATTTCCCTAAGCAGTTTTTGCTTATCCTAAATTTTCCGGCATCTTATTCACAAAATCCCGAATTTGATCACGCACTCGGCGATAATGCCCTAACTTTTCCGCTTCGCTCTTAGCCTCTTTTGCCAGCTTGGGCGGATCTTCAAAGCCAACATGCACAACTTTCGGCACTCCAGGAAAAATCGGACAAGTTTCCTGCGCATGTCCACACACAGTGACCACACAATCAAAAGCTATATTGCTTAAATCTTTCGCCAGCTTGCTTGTCTGCCCGGATATATCAATCCCGACTTCCCGCATGACTTGCACTGCGTAAGGATTTAAGCCATGAATTTCAATGCCCGCGGAATATGCCTGGATTTGATCGGCTTTAAGCTGCTTTGCCCAGCCTTCAGCCATCTGGCTGCGGCAAGAATTGCCGGTACAGAGAAATAAAATATTTTGCTTGTTCATCTTATCCCTGAATCTTTTGAAAAAATTTCTCTAATTGTTTGCAATCCCCCACAAAAGCCACTCCAACAACTTTCATTCCATGCTGAATGCCCGCTAATGGTTCCAAATGCTCTGCCCAAACAACTACCGCTTTGAGCGTAACCTCCTGCTCTTCTATGACCAAAGTCAGCTCTAATTGCTGATCTTTTTCAATTTTTTCACTGCAAACAAAGCGCACTCCGGAAAAACTAATATCAGTCACTTTGCCTTCATACACCTGCTCTGTTCCTAAAATAATTGCTTTTGCTTCTAAAACTACCGCGTATCGGCGAGATGAACGTCTTTCCTGCATAATCCTCTCCTTGGGTTTATTTGAGCACTTACCTTATATCAGAAAAACTAAACAACTTATTCCGTTTGTTTTTACAATCATCAACTAAATTGATCTTTGTGTAACACTTTGGCTTTTGGGTTCAAGCTCAAAATAAAGCTAAACTTTGCCCCTTTTTCTTGGCGGGTAGATACATAAATCCGGCCGCCTAATTTTTCCACAGCCAGCTTGCAGAATGTCAACCCTAAACCAAAACCGCGGCACATACCCACTCCCCTTGCCCGGGTCGTCACAAATTGATTAAATATTATATTAGCAATCCGTGGAGGAATCCCCGCGCCTTGATCAGCCACACTAAAAACCAAATTATCTTTTCCGGCCATTTCCACACAAACAGTCACTGTCCCGGCTTGCGGGCTAGCCTTAATTGCGTTTACCAGCAAATTTACCAATACCCGAGACACCATATTATAATCAGTATTTATAGTCGATATTTCGGGAGCAATCTGCGTTTTTAGGATTATTTTTGACTTTGCCGCAAACACTGACACTTGCTGCACAGCGGCTTGAACTAAATTTTTAACTTCAAAATCAGAATATTGAATTATAACGGCTTTATTTTCAAGCGCCGATAAATCTAAAATTGATTCAACTAAAGATGTCATTTGCTTGGTTATCAATAATGTATCCTCAACCTGTTCTTTCAGGTCAGGATCAGCGGCATAAACAGGATGCTTGCGCATATTCTCTCCAATCAACACAACTGAAAACAAAGGATTCCGCAAATCATGAACTACAAAATTTAAAAATTCTTTGCGTAACTTTTTGGCTGTTTCCACTTTCCAGATAAAATAAGCAATCAGCCCAAAAATGAACAATCGAATCCCGGCATTCCAAAGCGGAAATAAAATACTCGGATACCTCAATCCCCCCATCAAATCGGCAGTCAACCAACAAGCCGCGCTGATAAAAGCGATTATCATGCCATTGCTCAAACCTCCGCTCCAAGTACTAAAAACAACCGCTCCGACATAAAGCAAAGCTAATCCTAAATAAGCTCCGGTGATATAATCCAGATAGAAAATAACCATTGTCAAAAGCAATGATTGTAAAAACCCATTATTAAAAAATAAAAAACTTTTTAATATTTTCATTGATTACCCAGCCTCAAGAATAAGTATCCTGCATAAGAGTTGCTCCTTTGCAGTAAAATTTACTTGTGTGTGTTTATCTCCGACTGTATTATAATCCAGCCTAATATAGAATGCAATAACTACCCTTTAACCCCTAAACCATCCTCCTCATAGAGTAAGCTGTTATTTATCCGCTAAAAATAAAACCCCTAATGTCGCGGCATTTCTCATACCACGCATTAGGGGTTTTTTATTTGCCTATTTTTTATTTTCCCGCATCCCGCTTGTATTCTATTTTATAAATCATATCCTGCACTGTCTGCGTATCCGGCGCTGAAGGCGCAAGCTCTAAATATTTGCGCAGATTAGAAATCGCTGAAGCATAGTCCCCGGTTTTATCCTGAATCATCCCCAGATTGTAATAAATCTCCGAAAAATTCGGGTCCACATCCATGGCTAAATTATACTGATAAATTGCTTTGGCATAATCATCCTGAGATTGGGCGGTTTCCACAGCCGCTTGAGCACGCAACATTTGCCTGCGCAGAACATCGGTCTTGAACAAAGCCGCGATTTCCGGATAATTAATATTTTTATAATTTACATTTCTGCCTTCTGCCAAAACTACGCAGAGGGGATCTGCCTGCGCTCCTTTATCCAGCAGTTTTTGGACAATTTCCAGATCTCCGGTAAGAATCGCGTACTGCAAAACCGTAAATCCTTTTTTTTGACAAGCATTAACATCCGTCGGTTTATCTAAAAGATAACGCGCTGCTTCTAAATTTTTGGCGATCAAAGCATTCATCAAGGGATTTACTCCCCAATTATTCACCATATTTGTATCCGCGCCTTTTTCGACAAACAGCTTCAGCATTATTAATAAATCCTTATCTCCGGTGGTAACCCACAGCGGGCTTATGCCATAATCATTAAATTTATTGGGATTAGCTTTATTATCCAAGAGTAATTTTACTGCTGCTAAATCATTACGCGTAAGCGCGTAATTCAGTAAAGGAGAATTAAACCGATAGCAGGAATTTACATCCGCTCCTTGATTTATCAGAGTTTGGGCTTTAGGATAATCGGCAAACAAAATCGCCAGCAGTAAATCTTCCTTTGGCTTGCCGGAATAAGGTATTTTTACCTGATTATCGGCAAACACTTTGAGCATCTGAGTTTTATTATCAATCGCTGCCAGCATCTGAGCCGTAAAATTATCTTTGTCGCGAACATCTGGGTTAGCGCCTTTTTTTAGCAGCAAATCAGCAATATCCAGCCAGTTATTTTCTTGGGCATACATCAATAAAGTTTTCCCGTCTTTATCTTTAAGGTTGGGATCTGCCCCCTGTTCCAGCAAACTAAGAATTTTTTCTCTGTCTCCGCTAACAGCCGCCATCAATAAATCTTGTTTGGGAATACCAGTGTAAGCAACCGTTGCTCCAAATTTACGTAAAAGCGCTAGAACTTCGGTTCTTTTATACTGCTGCGCATAATCAGTAGCGGTTTTCCCCTTATTATCCCGAGCATTTATATCCGCGTTGGCTTCCAAAAGAATTTTAACTGCTTCCAAGTGCCCATAAGCCGCGGCATAGATCAATGGCGTAAACTGGTTTGAAGGATTAATTGCGTTTACATTTGCTCGGTAATTAACCAGTAAGCGGACAACTCCGGGATTTCCGCTCTGATAACAACACTGCATCAATGGGGTTAAAGGACAATAAGCTGAATGGATCTTCCCATCTACCATTGCTCCCTGTTCAAGAAGCATCCGGGTGATTTCCTCATTGCCATTGATTGCGGCCATGTGTAAAGGAGTTAAAAAAAATTGATTAGTCGCATTAACATCCTGTCCTTGATTAATCAGCTGGCGCACTAAAGCTGGATTATTCGTCCCCGCGGCATCATAAACCGGTGCGCCGATTGTCGCGCAGCCAATCAAGCCGCAAGAAAATAAGCTTAATAAAAATACCCTTACAAAATGCTTTGCATCCATTAGCGCTCCTTTGTTTTATTATTTACTGGTCAATCGGTTGGGATTAGTTAGCCGCAAAATTCCTAAACTTTCCGGGAAAAATATATATAATTGATCTTGCCATGCCACGATCTGCGGCTGCTGGCTTTTCATAAATTCTAAACTGCCCTGGCCATTGACCAAGCCTACCCCGCTGGCAGTAGCATAAAAAATACCTACACCTTTAATCTGCGTTAAAGCAGTGATCATTTCCAAAGGATGCGAAAAAACAATCTTTTCCGCCTGATCAGCCTTAAGCGGCACTTGAAAAACCATTCTGCCGCTGGCAATATAAACTATATCATTGTCTGCGACTGCCGCTAATATTCTTTGACTAGAGACAAATATTTTGCGCCAAGAGGAAAAATCTGACAACAATTCATAAACCGCGTATTCACGGATTTGAGAATCAAAGCCAAAAATAAAAAGCTTATCCTGATCATTAGCAATTAAACCAACTGGAATTATCGGCAAACCGCATATTGGCTGAAATAATAATTCCGGAATTTCCTTATTATTAAGCTTATCTTGGCTAAACGGAGCAACCGTACCTAAACTTTTGTCAGTAAGCAAAAACAGTGCATTATCTGTGAGAAAAACAAAATCCCGAATCGACTGTTTGAGTGAAAAACTAAAACCTGAAGAAAAATCCGCAAGGTATTTCTGATTATAACAAACCCAGGCCGCGCCATGGCTGTCCAAATGAAAACGTTGCTGCTGAAGATTAGCTTTTTTAACCTGACTTTCCGCCAAAGGCGGCGCGATCCACTCGATCTTAACTGATCCATCAAGAGGCAAAGCCATTCTCAGGCTTTTGGGCATAACAAATTCATCCGCCCCAGCCGCAGGGATGATTATTAATAAAGTAAAAATTAAACAGATTATTTTCATTTATTAAGTTCTCCGGCACCCACGCGATTAAGCGCTGCCCTGGTCCAATCATTTTGATTTGCGCACCAGTCATTCCATTTAGCTTTAGCGGTTTTCATTGGTGTAGGATCATATCGATTACTGCTGTCTTTGTCCGCCCAGTAACGGATAATCGCCTGACGTGTTCCCGCCCCCACAGTATTGACTGCTGCGTCAGCAAGCATTGCCCAAGATGGCGCTTTAGTTAAACCATAATCAATTACCGCCATGGTTTTTTCCGCTGTATTCTTTGGCGTTTCCGTGCCTAATTTCCCCACAGTCAAAAGCTCATCAAAACCCGGAGCTTTACCCAAAAACATTTTACCGCCTTCTTCTAGGCCCGACACGCCCAAGCTGGTCGCCCCGCCCTTGGCTGCGGCCATAACCACATCCAGACAAGGATCAGTCCAGCGTTCTTTTTCCACTAAAGCGCGCTCATCGACCATCGGATGATCGCCGAGTTGGGGCAAGACTATGCGCATTTTTAACTGCAAACGTTCTCTTTCTTCCTGCGTTAAATCCTGATTACTAGCGGCTTTTTGCCACAAGTTATTGCGCTTTAGCTGCAAAGCATTTAACTCTGATTGCTCGGCCTGGCTTAATTGCGGTTTAGCTAATAACTCATCCATCTGATTCTGCTGCTGCCGGATTTCGCTAAAATCATTTTCCATTGGACCGGCATTGCGCAGTAATTCTACGCTTTTGACTTGAGCCCCAGGCTGTCCAAAAAAATCTCGATGAGCTCCACTTGAAGAAGTATCGGGCATGGTTTTTAATTGCAGCCCCCCTGTTTGACTGCTGCTGGAAGCTTCCGCTGTATAACCAGAGCCTTTAAGCATTCCGCGAAGCTGATGATTATTCCGGAGAAATTCCTGACGTTTTGCCTCTTCGATCTGGAGTCTTTCGGCTTCGATTCGCTGCAGCTCTTCCGGTGAAGGTCCGGTCGGAGCAGGTGGAGCGAATATTTCACTGATCATCATTTCCATAATGCCCAGAGTAATTGTATCTGAAACAACTTTTTCAGTTGAAGGTGGTTTAGGAACCCGCGGAGCGGCTTGAACCGGAGTATTAGACCGCGGTGAATTGGAATTTGAGTTTGCTGGATAATCAACACGCGTTGGCGCGGACGGCATCGGCACATTACCACCAGAACCGTAATCCTGACCTCCGTTACCGTCAAAATCCACGTTAAAGGCAAAACTATTCCTGGCAAACCAGGCAATAGTTAAGCAAATAAAAACCATGATAAAGCAATTTTTCATAGCGATTAAATCCTTTTAAAGCCTGATTATACCATGAGACTAAAAACTCAATAAAGCAATAATTTTAAGTTATTTAAAATTTATTGGCTTAATCACAATATTTATGCTGCTTATCGCCTGATATTCTAATATTCCGCGCTTGTCCAACCTTAAGATTGTTAATAATTTGTGGATAAGTTGAGGATAAATCGCTAAAATATCTAATTTTTTATACAGCCAAACTACTTTTTTCGACTGAAAATTAACTGGAATGCTTTTAGCTAATTCTGGGGAAGAAATCAACAACTTGAGTGTAAAATTACAAGCAAAAAATAATTACACCCTTTAAGGCTTGTTTGATTGCTTAAAACCAAGGCCTTGGTTTTGCTAAAATATCGATTGATGATTATGCTGTTTAGGCTAAAGCATATTACCTGCTTATTTTTTAATCAGTTTTCCGCATTTCGGACATTGCGCCTGATCCTCGAAAAATAAACTGCAGGCTACTTCTTCTGAGCAATACGGACAGCTGATAATATCTCCCCCCATAAGCACATCATACTCTAAAAATTCATCAAATAGGTCATCGTCCATTCAACACCTGCTTTCATGGTTTTAACTCATTTTCCGCATGGTTGATTGAGCATCTTGATCCTTAATTAATTATACCTGTCTATTCTGATTTGCGCAAACAAGCAAAGCCTGCGCTGAGCTCAAACCTGAACTTTAATTTCTGATTAAAGGAGGAGTTCTCGGGACTCAGCATCCTTGAGGAGATTTAGATTGCGGTTTCGGTGAAAAATAGATGTTCGATCCGGGAATGGTCCGCAGAAAACTGATGTATGTTTTTTCTGCTGCTTTTAATATCATCAGCCAGCTTGATCCCACTAACAAAGCTTTTATCCAGAGTTCTCAGCTTGGGATTACTGATGCTGATATAAATATCAAACCCAGTTTTCTGATATATCTTGATCATCTCTGAAAAAACCGCCTCAGAGTAGTTTCTCAAATTCTCAAAATACTTGGTTTTAAACTCTTCACTCATTCCCTGAAGAACCTGAGTTTCTGATAAAAGTCCTTGGATAAAATCAGGATCAAGCACAAGTATCTCAAACTCCTTTAAATTCAATCGGCAATTAAAACCATCGGCATTCCAAAGAGTTCTGGCTTCAAGCGAGCGCCCGGTCTTGGGATCAAAAGAGTCTTTATTTGCCTGGACAAAACCAGACACATGCTGAGCAAACCCATTAATATCATTTTCCGCGAAATAAACCACATTTTTCACATTTGTCAATTCTCGATCACTGCTATTTAACTTGGGATTATCCCTGGATTGCAAACTTAAAGCTTTTTTCTGATGAGCGTTTAAAAGCAGGCTAAACACTGAGCCTTGTTTCATAAAGCCAAAAAGCTGCGCGTAAATATCCCGATAATGCGCTGAGTATTTAAATTCAAGCATTGTTCCGGCAGTATGCGCGTCACACTCTTTTTCAAAATCCTCGCCAGTATTCAGCCGGGAAACATAAATTTTATTGCGACTATCAATCTGCGGATGCTTATCCAGGAGCATTACAGTGTCTTTAAACACAAAAGTATACTTATGCAATCCCGATATTTCCCCTAAAATACCCCGAACATGCGCCGCACGTTTCTGCCTGAATTCAGACTCTTTGCCGCCGTCTCTAAACTGTTCCGCTCGATTTTCTATTTGTTTAAAATAAAACAATGTCTCCAGCACAGTATTACTCAGCAAGGCTTTGACTTGAGAATTAGTGTGATGCATTCCAAAATAAGACTCCGCCAATAGCTGATCAAGCTTTGTAATAAAAACTCCCGGGCTGGCTTCTTTGACTAATTTACTCCAAGCGGGAATGCTTGATAAACCATAAATCAAATTATAAAAAGTTTTCTTGGCCTGCTTTTTGTTCGCGTTGCTAATCTCCCAAAGCAGCAAAACAAAACTTTGTAACCGCCCCTGGGAAATCGACACATCTTTTAAATCATGGCAAAGGCTAGAAAATACTTTTTTTAATTCTCTATTGGTTTGCTTGGTTAAAGATTTATTAAACAGCAATTTATTAAGCTGTGAAAAATTATTTTCCGCGATAGCTTGCTGCAGTTCCCTGAGCAATTTTCTGTTTTCATATAAAGCTAATTCCGGCCATTGCAGAATTTCACTGCGTTCATAATCAAAACAATTCATAAAGAAAAAAGCATCCGAGATCAAGACCTTATCTTGACTTATCTGAGGATTATTATATTGTTGAATAACATGGCGCAGCGTAAATAAAAGCGCGGAAAAATTATTCAGCAAAGAAGCGGGCAGGCTGATTATTTTTGTATCTTGATTAATAATATATAATTCCTTTTGTCCGGCTTTAAACCCAAACACAAACTCATTTTTTGCGTAAAAGCTGGGAAAATCGCTCCAAACCTTACGTTTATTTAACTGGACTAATACACGCTTAAACACTTGCTCGAGAAAATAGGCGCTTACTCCTTGGGATTGTTTGACTTCAATCGAAGAATCATTAACCCTGACCAAGCTCTGATATTCAGCAAAAGCAGGATCATTGCGCAAAGCATTGCTGGCTTGCGGCGCTGCGCGGGAATCGATAAAAAAATATTGAAAAGTATCTGCCCCCAGAGAAAGTGAGGGCGAAAGCATTGCGTTTTTAGCCGTATTTTCTTTGCCGGCAAACCCAGTTATCGGCGGCATCACCAAACCAACAATCACCGCCCCAACCAATATCCGGCAATTAATCCTTTTTGATTTAAAACCCCGCATTTTTATCTCTATTTCTCTTTGTGTTTATTCTAAATTCTGCTTACAATCAAAAGCATTCAAGTATACCACAAGCTTGCTGTGTTTACAAAAACAGCGCCTAAAATTAAAATCTCCCTGCCCGGATAGATTCCAAACAGAGAGACTTTTAAGCACCCATTAATTTGTTATTATTTATTTTTTTCGGCTAAATCAATGATTATCGTACATTTGTTGTTTTTAAAGCAGAGCATGCCGTTTACGATCTGGATTGTTTTTTCCATTCCCTGCGCGTCTTTATAAGATATCGCCGAATTTTCTTTTAAAACACTCAGCATCGGTTCATGCTGCGCCTCAAAACCTAAAGACCCGTCTATCGTGGTAATCCCGCAATAAACCGCCCGGCCATTATAGAGAACCGCATTGTACGCGCTAATACTTAAATTAAATGTGTTCATTTTATTTTATTTGCTTTTTCCCTGGCTTCTTCGACTGTTCCAACCATATAAAATGCCTGTTCCGGTAAATCATCATGCTTACCTTCAAGAATCTCTTCAAAAGAACGGATCGTATCTTCCAGCGAAACAAAAACCCCTTTCATTCCGGTAAAATGCTCGGCTACAGAAAAAGGCTGAGATAAGAATTTTTGAATTTTTCGCGCCCGCTCTACAGTTTTTCTATCTTCATCCGATAATTCATCAATTCCCATGATCGCGATAATATCCTGCAGATTTTTATATACCTGCAGCGTTTCCTGGACTTTGCGGGCAACAGTATAATGATGCGTTCCCACAATATCCGCTGAGAGAATCCGCGATGATGAAGCCAGCGGATCAACTGCCGGATATATGCCGATTTCGACAATTGCCCGGCTGAGATTAGTTGTCGCGTCCAAATGAGTAAAGGTTGTTGCCGGAGCCGGATCAGTATAATCATCCGCGGGAATATATACCGCCTGAACAGAAGTAATTGATCCCTGCTTAGTTGATGTGATCCGTTCTTCCAATTCTCCCAATTCAGTAGCTAGAGTCGGCTGATAGCCTACAGCTGAAGGGATTCTCCCCAGCAAAGCCGAGACTTCCGCGCCGGCTTGAACAAAGCGAAAAATATTATCGACAAACAGTAATACATCTTGTTGTTTTTCTTCACGAAAATATTCCGCGACGCTTAAGGCTGATAAAGCAACCCGCGCTCTGGCTCCTGGCGGTTCATTCATCTGTCCAAAAATAAGCGCGGTGCGGTCAATAACCCCTGATGATTTCATTTCCCCAAAAAGCTGCGTGCCTTCACGAGTTCTTTCACCCACCCCGCAAAATATAGAACAACCGCCATGCTGCTTGGCGATATTATTGATCAATTCCATGATCAAGACTGTCTTGCCCACACCCGCGCCGCCAAACAGGCCGATTTTCCCGCCTTTCATATATGGGGCTAAAAGATCAATAACTTTGATCCCGGTAACCAGGATTTCATTAGATGTGCTCAGTTCGCTGAATTTCGGCGCCGGACGATGAATCGGATATTTTTTTTCTGTATCAATTGGTCCTTGCGCGTCAATCGGATTGCCGATCACATTCATAATTCGGCCTAAAGTTTTGTCGCCGACCGGAACCATGATCGGTGAACCGGAATCAAGCACTTCCATTCCGCGATAAAGCCCATCCGTCGAATCCATAGCAATCGCTCTGACAATATTGTCTCCGATATGCTGGGAAACCTCGAGTACAAGATTGTTTTCCCTATCATCGATTGAAGGATTTGTTACAGTCAGCGCGGAAAACAACGGCGGCAATTCATTTGCCTCAAACCGAACATCAACAATCGGGCCAAGAACCTGGGTAATTATTCCAACTCTTTGTTTTTTTTCCATAATTGTCTATCCTTTTAAAGCTTCTTTTCCTGAAATAATTTCAATTAAATCATTTGTGATCGTCGCCTGACGAGCGCGGTTCTGCAATTTTAAATAATGATTGATCAGATCTTCCGAGTTTTTAGTCGCGTTTTCCATGGCCGTCATTCTGGCCGACTGTTCGCTTAAATAAGAATTAGCCAAAGCCGCGATCAATTTATAATACAAATATTGTTCTTGAGCTAAAGCAATAAATTTCATTGGTTCCGGTTCGATCAAAGGATTAAATTCAGAGTTTGCTTGATTAGTTTTATCTCCTGCCGTCTCGCTTAAAGGGATTAAGCGGGAAACAAGCGTGTCCTGCTGCAAAGTTGATACAAAATAATTAGCAATAAGCTGAACTTCCTGAATTTCATTATTTAAAAACCGCTGGGAAATTTTCATTGATAAGTCCCGCACCGCCGCGGAATTAAAAACCCGATCATTGATTTCCGTTTGATCATAAATATCATACCCTCGGCGTTTGCAGAAACTAGCTCCTCGCAGTCCGATACAGGTAACCTCAACCGCAATATTATTTTTTTTCTGTCCCTGGACAAATAGATCCAAAGCTTTCTGCACTGAACTATTATGCGAACCGCACAAACCTTTATCCGCGGTAAAAATAATTACCTGCGCTTTCTTTATCTTCGGATACCCGGCGATCAATGGATACTCTGACTGTTTTAATGCCTGCTGAATATCTATTGCGAGCCCGGCAACTGATTTTTCAAAAAAAGCTAATGCATTATGAGTTCGAAAAAGTTTACGCAGCTTGACTGAGGCGATCATATTCATCGCCCGCATCACTTTCTGCATATTTTTCAATGTTGCTATCCGGCTGTGTAAATCCTTTAGATTAGCCATTTTCTTCTGACTCGTCCTTATCTTTTAGCATGTTCAGTAAATTTAGCCGCAATTGTTTTAACTTACGCGTATTCAACCAAGTATCTTCAAATTCCGACTGCTGGACAAGTCCAGCTAAAGCCGCCAAAACAACCAAGTGAAAATGCCGTTCATCCATTGATCCGACAAGAAAAAACATCGCATGGACTTTGGGCATAACGTCAGAAAAGAATATGCCTTTTCGCGAACGGACAATCACCATCTCAAATTTTTCTGTTCCTTCGACAATAATATGCGGTAAAGCAAAGAAGGGAGTAAGTGCTGTCGAACTTGATTTCTCGCGCTCGATCAGCTTATCATATATCCCCTGGCTGTTGCTATCTTTGAATTTAGTGGCGATTAATTCCGCTGCTTTTTTGAAAACCGCCGGCATTTGATTTGATTTTTCCCAATCAATCATCTCACAAGATTCAACCAGTTTTTGCACCCTTTGCTCTTCAGCAAGCTCTTTGCCATTAATAATTCCTTCCAATTCTTGCTCTAAAGAAGCATCTCCCAGGTCATATGACGCGATCTGTTCAACCAATTTCAACATTTCCCGATTAATCCGCGATGCCGGATGAGTCAAGGCCATTGCCAAGTTTATCCCATAACCGGAATCAACATTGCTTTCCGCGATGTCCGGATTAAAGTCCTTTTCAAATGTTTCAAAAATATTAATTGTCTCAGCTTCTAATTTATCATCAAAGCTGACGGCTTTACGCAGTTTTTCCATAAATTCAACGGCTTGTGTATCGAGAAAAGCAAACAACTCTTTTTGGTAATGCAAAAGCTTGTCTGTGGGATATTTATCCAGCCTGCCGGAAACCCCGGCTTTTAAAATCATCACCTGTTTATAAATATCAATCGGCGCGTACTGCGGCTGTTTGAGGATTTCAATCAAACGCTTACCTCTTTCCAGCTGTTTTTTCGTCGCGGGATCAAGGTCGGAAGAAAACTGCATAAACGCGGCTAATTCACGAAACTGCGCCAGATGAATCCGCAAAGGACCAACGGTTTGTTTGACAATTTTAATTTGAGCGTCACCGCCAACGCGGGAAACCGAAATGCCGACATTAATTGCCGGACGTAATCCGGAATTAAACAAATTAGATTCAAGAAATATCTGTCCGTCGGTGATTGAGATAACATTTGTCGGAATATAAGCCGAAACATCCCCTTCCTGAGTTTCCACGATCGGCAGCGCGGTCAAAGAACCGCCGCCTTTGGCAGCGCTCATTTTTGCCGCTCTTTCTAAAAGCCGAGAGTGGAGATAAAAAATATCGCCGGGATAAGCTTCCCGTCCCGGGGAACGGCGCATGAGCAAGGATAATTCCCGATAAGCCTGAGCATGTTTGGTCAAATCGTCAAAAATAATCAAAGCATGCTTGCCTTGATCCCGAAAATATTCCGCCATCGCCGTAGCGGCATAAGGCGCCAGATACTGCAAAGACGCCGGATCAGAAGCTGTAGCGCTGATCACGGTTGTACATTCCATAACCCCGTGCTTTCTTAATGTTTCCACCAGCTGGACAACTGAAGAACGTTTTTGGCCAATGGCCACATAGAAACAATATACTTTATCTTTACCTTGAGAATTTTTCTGATTAATGATCGTGTCGATCGCGATTGTCGTTTTACCTGTCTTGCGATCACCGATAATAAGTTCCCGCTGTCCGCGGCCGATCGGGATCATCGCGTCAATTGCTTTTATTCCAGTATGCAAAGGTTCCGAAACATTCTGGCGATCAATTATTCCCGGACCTTTTACTTCCACTCGCCGATATTCCTCAGCCTTGATCGGACCTTTGCCATCAATCGGATTACCCAGAGAATCCACAACCCGGCCTAAAAGACTTTCCCCTACAGGCACTTCCGCTATCCGTTTCGTGCGTCTGACCAAACAGCCTTCTTTGACTAATTCATAATCTGAAAATAAAATAATCCCTACAGTTTCTTCTTCAAGATTCATCACCATGCCGCGAACTTGCTTCTCACCAGGGGTTTCAATTTCCACTAATTCGCCGGACATTATATTGTTCAGACCCCAAACCCGGGCAATTCCGTCGCCAGACTGAATAATCCGGCCAACTTCTGTTTCGGTTGGCGAAGCAGCGCCAAAATCCGCGATCTTCTGTCTAAGAATTTCTAAAATCTCTTGTGGTTTTATCTGATCACGCATAAAAACCTTCCTTATCAAACAGCCTTAAATAAAGCCCGCATTATTTTTAACCTTCCGATCGCGGACAAATCGATCAAGTGGTTGTCCCATAAAATTCTGATCCCGCCGAGAAGTTTTGGCACAACAATATTATTAAGTTTAATTTTCTTTCCCAAACGTTTGGCCATTTTTGTTTCAATGATTTGCTGAATATTTTGTTCAGCTTCATCAGCGCTCTCAAGCATAACTTCCACTATCCCGGATTCTTGATTGATTATGTTTTTCCAAGCCGCGAACAAATAGGGCAATGCCGCTAAGCGGCCATTCCGCACCGCGATTTTTAACATCTCTCCAGTGGTCTGACTTACATAGGGAATAAACGCTGTATTTATAAACTTCATTTCCAAAACTTGATTAACATGCGCTTTCAGACAATACTCCCTAATTAGCGCAACACCCATGATTTCATTAAGCCTTGTCAGATCCCCGACAATCGCTTCAAACATTTTTTTCTCTACCGCTACCTGATAAAGCGCGGTAGCATATCTGATGGCAACAATTCTTCCACTCATAATGTTTCTACCAGTTTTTTGACCCAAATACGATCATCTTTGGAAACAAATGATTTAGCAATAACTTTTTCCGCCGCGTCACAAACAAAATCCGCAATGTCCGATTTAATTGATTGGATTACCGCGACCCTTTCTCCTTCAATTTTAATCTTTGCCTGGGCCAAAATATCCTGAGCTTCTGCTTCCGCTTTGGCCAACAACTCTTTTCTGATATTTTCCGCCTGATTGCGGGTTTGGCGTAAAATTTCACTGGCCTGCGCCTTAGATAATTGAATCGCCTCAGCCTGTTCCTCTTCTATCGCGGAAAGCCGTTTTTCAATCTGAGCGGCATTGTTAATCGCCTGGGCAATCGTTTTTTCCCGAGTTTTTATATTAGTTAAAAGCGCGGGAAAAGCAAATTTCCAGAGAATTGTTAAAGTAATCCCAAAAACAATCCATGTCCAAATAGCCAGTCCAGGATCAATCTTAAATAAGTCCATAATCCTATCTCCTTAAAGGTCAGCAAATAAACAGCAGTTTTTGCTGAAAAAGATTTTGTTCGCAACATATGCTGAGTTAATCATCCACAATAAACTCTTATTTCTTAAAAATAATCAGCAGGGCGATAATCGCACCAAAAAAGGCTAAACCTTCAATCAAAGCGGCCATAAGGATCATATTGGTTCGGATATCTTTTTTTTCCGCGGGTTGCCGCGCTATGGCTTCCATTGCTTTTGCTCCGATCATTCCTATCCCAATTGCCCCGCCAAAGATACCAATCCCAGCGCCAATAACAGCAATCGCGTATGATAAAGTAGTTAAGTCCATTAAAAACCTCCTTAAGTTATAAGCTATTCATGAACACTGCTTGCCATTGTAATAAATATACAACTAAGCAATGTAAAAACAAACGCCTGAATAAAACCGACAATAACTTCCAATAAGTATGTAAAAACTGTAAACGGAACAGCAAATATCCCCGCCATCGGGCTAAGGATAAAAATCAACATCAAAAATGAGAAGATCGCCAGATGTCCGGCAAACATATTGGAAAAAAGCCGCAGACTTAATATTGCGGTTTTTAGGAATAGCCCGGTAAATTCGAGAAACGCCACAAAAATCCCAATCGGCAGAATGACCCCGGCAGGAAAAAAATTCTTAAAAAACCTAAAAGTTCCCAAACTTTTTATCCCCACCGAAAAAACCAAGATCAGAATCATTGCTGCCAAGGCTGAGGTCACATTGATATTTCCAGTAGCGGTTTTAAAACAAGGAATCAAGCCCAAAAGGTTGCTTGTCAATAAAAAAAGAAATAATGTACAGAAAAACGGCAGCCATTTCTCGCCTTTAGCTTCACCCATAATCGGAAAAACAATATCCTCCTGGACAAAACCAATCATATTTTCCAAAACAACCAGCAATCCGCGAGGTTTTAAAGCTAGGTGTCGCTTCCCATAGAAAAACAGCGAGAGGATCAGCCCTGCGGAGAGTAACAGCATAAAAAAATGCGCGCTTATTCCCAGCGGAAGCTGTACTGTGGGAAGAAAAGGAAAAATATCCAGGGTTTTGCCATTGCTGATTTCCCGAGACAGTACTGCAGAAACATTGCCCTCTTGAGCCAATACCGCAACCGGAGAAAAAAGCAAATAAATTAATCCTAAATAGGCTATATATTTATTTTTCATCTTTTCCCTACTTTATTAAAATAATAACTCTTTGTTGATTAAAAATAAATTTAAGCGCGCGACTCGAGCTTTAATGCCCAGAAATAATCTGCTGATTAAAAGTAAAATTCCCTTTAGAAAATAACTTCTATCTAAAGAGAACTTTTGACATTAAAAGCCGCTTGTGACTTCATTGTCACCTTATATAAAATACGATACTCCTAAAGTTAGATGATGTCAAAAGAAATTTTTATACGAAAGAATGCGGAAATAAAAGCTAAAAAAGCCCTGTACAGAATCAGGCCCATATTTAGTCAGAAAGAAAACCAGTAACCTCAGAGACAATAAAACGATTAAAGCAGCATATTCAGCGATTTACACTATTACCTGAACATTAATTTACATCCTTAACTAATACCCTTGACTTGTTTACCAGTATTGCTCTATCCAGGATAGGGCCTGTTTGTAGAGTTCCTGCGGCGCCATTTCATGGCCGCCTTTAAATTCCAGCCATTTTGTCTGCCAATAAAGCTGGGAAAGAAACTGCTGATCTTTGCGCATTTCCGCGGCATTAAAGTCATTAGTCCCGGAAAGAAATACCGCTATTTTACTTTGCGGATAATCTTGTTTTGCTTTGGGGTCTGTTTTAAAAAAAGGATTTATCCGTCCAACAGTGCTAATCACCGCTAAAACCAAATCCGGCCGATAATAGGCAACCATATGCGCGCCCATGCCTCCTCCGGATATTCCCGTGGTTATTATCCGCTTGCGATTAACCGGATATGACTTAATTACCGCTTCGATCATTTTTTCTTCCGATTTAAACCAATCGTTCTGGCCATTGCGAAACTTTTTCGAAGCGTAAACAATCAATTTTTTTTCATCGGCTATGGGTTTCCAAAAATTAATCATTGCCTGCGCATTGGCTCCAGGATCAAAAGCGACAATCAAAGGATAAACTTTCCCAGCGACAAGCCCTTGCGGAAGATATAACAAATAGCCTTCTTGTTTGATGATTTGAGACTTAAGGACTTCGCGGCTGGCGGGTTGTTCAACTCCTGACTTTAATCCATCTGGGGAGTTTTTATTTGTTTCAGATTTTGCGGTTTCTAAAACTATTTTTGCGATTGCGCTTTTCTTATACTTAGCATACATCCCCAAACTCAAACAGTTTATCTTTACAAATTCATTGGTTTGCTCAACAATTTCACCTTCAATCATCCGCCCATTTCGCAAATATATTATATCGCCGAAAACAATTGCATTATTTAAAAGCCCAAATAAAATTAATATGAAAAACAGCTTTTTCATGTTTCTGCTTTCAATAAAAGTTTTTGATTGGCTTGAAGATGCGATTATTCAAATGATTACAATCAGAAAACACATCGTTCCTACTTCTTTTCCTATTCCTCACCTTTAATTAATTCTAATTCTTCCCAGCGTTTATACATTTCCGGCAATTCCTGCTTTATCTGCTCCGCTCTTTGTTCTAATATTTTAATTTTGCCTGGCTCTTTTTTATACAGATCCGGTTGAGCCATGGTATTAAAAATCTGTTTCTGCTCTGCTTCCAGCTGTTCGATCCGCAGCGGTAATTCTTGTAATTCCTTTGCCTGTTTGAACGAGAGTTTTTTTGGTTTAGGATTTTTATCCAATTTATTTTTTTCCTGACTTGCCGCTGGTTTAGGTTTGGCCAAGTGTTGGTTTTGTTTTTTCTGGCGCTGATTCAGCCAATCATCATATCCTCCGGGATATTCATTAATCCGGCCATAGCCTTCCATTACAATCGTCGAGGTCGCGATATTATTTAAAAATACCCGGTCATGGCTGACTAAGAATAATGTGCCGGAATATTTAACCAGCAGATCTTCCAATAATTCCAGAGTTTCAATATCCAGATCATTGGTTGGTTCATCCATGATTAAAACATTAGATGGCTTGGTAAATAAACGGGCTAATAATAAACGATTCCGCTCTCCGCCGGATAAAACTCGCACCGGAGTCTGCGCTCTTTGCGGGGAAAACAGAAAATCCTGCAAATAGCTGATCACGTGTTTTGGTTTACCGTTAACCGTAATCATATCCGCGTCACCGCTGATATTTTCTTTTACACTTTTATCTTCGTCTAAAGCTTCTCTGAGCTGATCATAATATAATAAATCAATTTTCGTACCGATTTTCACTTCACCTTGCTGCGGCGCTAATTGTCCGACCAAGATGCGCAATAAAGTGGTTTTACCTGAACCATTCGGGCCAATTACCCCGATTTTATCACCCCGCATGATCCGCGTGGAAAAATCTTTGACCAAACATTTATTGTCATAGGCAAAGCCGAGATTATTCGCTTTGATTACCAGATTTCCTGAACGCTCTGATTCTTCCGCGCGCATTTTAACCTGGCCAATTGCCTGGCGCTGCGCTTGCTTTTCTTTGCGCATCGCTTCCAAGGCTTTGACCCGGCCTTCATCTCTCGTCCGGCGGGCCTTAACCCCCTGCCGCACCCAAACTTCTTCTTTGGCAAGTTTTTTTTCAAAATGAAACTGCTGCATTGCTTCGGTTTCCAAAGCCTGGGCTTTGCGTTCTAAAAAAAGATCATACCCGCAAGTCCAGCTGAATATCCGGCCTTGATCAAGCTCAACAATCCGGGTAGCCAGATTATTCATAAATGCCCGATCATGGGTAACAAAAAATAAAGTGCCTTTATAAGCTTTTAAAAATTCTTCCAGCCAAGTGATTGATTCAATGTCCAAGTGATTAGTCGGCTCATCGAGCATTAAAATCTCCGGATTGCAAACCAGAGCTCTGGCTAATAAAACTTTACGTTTTTGCCCGCCGGATAATTCTTCAAAATTACTGTCCGGATCGATCTTAACCTGGCTGATCGCGTATTCAACCTGATTGTTGATCTCCCAGCCATTGGCATGATCCATTTGATGCTGCAGGTCATCTAATCTGCGCAATAATTTATCTGACTGTTCAGTATGCAGCAAGTGGCTGACATGATGATATTCTTTTACCATTTGAGCGCGTTCGCCCAAACCAGCCAGCACAATATCAAATACACAGCCAGTAACATCACTGGGTATTTCCTGGGGAAGATGGGTGAGCTTAACCCCTTTTTGATAAGCAATTTCTCCTAAGTCCACAGGGATCTGTCCGGCCATAACCTTCATCAGCGTGGTTTTGCCCACCCCGTTTCTGCCCAGCAAAGCCACGCGCTCACCGGGTTCCAGCTGCATATTCAACTGCTCGAACAAAAGCGGCCCGCCAAAAGCCAATGAAATATCTTTTAAACTAATTAATGCGATGGTGCTCCAGCCTCCAAATTATACAGAAAAACAGCAAAATTATGTGCAAAATAAAGGCTAAAACCATGAGTTTTACACAATTTATCCACAATTTTATTAATAGTAATTATTATTTATACCAAAAAATAAGGGAAAAAGCAATGAAATTGCATATATTATACCTAAATTACCCTCAAAATATTAGGGCTCAGATGCGGATACTTACAGAAACAGACCGCTTTAATCCAAAAAACTTCACCCCCTTGCTATTGCAAAGTAAACAAAGGTGTGGTACGCTTTCATGTCTTTGTCTATCTACATTTAGCTTACTTTGGGAGGAATTTTATGTTTTCTACCAGCACTTCTCCAAGAATTTTGCGGATTATTGCCGCTGTCTGTACCCAAACTTTTCTTTGTACTATTATTGCCTCAGCACAACCAGATACCGCATCCCGGGAAACTTCCTGCCTTTCTCCAAAAATCCAGATGGACACAGCCCAAATAACTTTGAATTTTGCCGATTTGACAGCCGGGTTTTCCAACTTAGCCATAGGCCTTGGTATAGGCGCAAGCGAATTAGCCGCCGCTTCAAAAATCGTCACCGATGCTTTTGACGATAAAAACAATACATACTCGGCAACTGCTTTCAGTCAATTCCCGACCGGAAAGTATCTACAAAAAATAACCGCTGATTTTTACAGGCAGACAAAAGATAAAGACTCTTCCGATATTATCAGTAACACCAATTTTTTTGCGATTAAAAGCAATAAAGCTAAAATTCAGCCGCTGCTTTTCAGCGCAGCAGAAGAAAAGCATCTACTCGTCGGTTATGTCGGAGCCGGCGGCACAGCGTTTTATGATCATATCTATCCGGTACAAGCTTATATTCCTTACGGGCTTGCCCAAGCACTGCAGGAAAAGATCGCTGAAAAACTCGCCGCGGCCAAAGCCGGAAATGTCGCTGAAAATGCACTCCGCGAAATTATCCAGCCGGCGGCAAGGTTAATGAAACTATTTGCCATTGCGGCAAAAGAAAAAAATCTTAAGAAAAAAAACATCTCTTTTGAACCATTTTTTGATAACGCGGAAAGTTACAATACAGAATTAACCGCAATTTTAACAGAGATTTCCCGCACTTACGGCATTGATATTGCGCAAAGCCGAGAATCATCAGGAATCCTTGTCCCGCAAAGAAGAAGCAAGCCTGAACTGCGCCAGATAACAGCAAACTCTGAAGAAGTCACCAAGATAAAGGAGCTTCCATATGATTTTTATGCTAAGCTATACGATGCCGCCTTCAAAAAGTTTAAAGCAGACTTATCAAAACAGTTAGCGCAATCTTACTTCAATCTAAGCATCGAGCAATTGGAAAAAACTTTTGACTCTTTCTTGCGCTTTAATCGTTCAGTACTGGAAATCGGATCATTTGGCAGTCCGTTTTCAAACGGCATGTCTTACTTGAACCTTTGCAATGAGCTTATCAAGCAAACCTTTGACACAACAATAAGCAGACTGCAAGGAGTGAATAATTTCATAAATGATATGACTGATATAACCCTAAAAAGGTCCCCTGCCCCGGAACAGCCGTTTACCTTCGGCCAAGGCGGAAACCTTGCTAATACCCCCAACGAAGTTGTATACGAATCCCCAATATTAAAACTGCGCCGTTACGCGCCGAAAAATAAACAGGTCCGGAGTAAACCTATCTTCCTGTCTTATTCCTGGATAAACAAATACGAAATATTTGACCTTGATCCTGATCATAATAAAAGCATGATAAAATATTTGCTTCAACAAGGATTTGAAGTATATGTAACAGACTGGCAGGAAATCACTCAGGAGAATAAACAGTATGCCCAGCATATCGATGATTATGTCCAAGAACTCCTGAACAGTACTCTGCTCATTCGGAAATTGACCGGAGAGGAAAAAATCGATGTTTTAGGCTACTGTATCGGCGGAACACTGATGATGATCCTGGCATCTTTATATCCTGAATATTTTGACCGCCTAATCCCAATGACCAGCGCGATGCTTTCAAAAGTAGGCGGTGATGAAAACTCATTAACCGACCCCAAACAGCTTAATGAGCAACTACTCTATGCGATTGCACATACTGCTGATCCTTATGCTATCGTTGCTGAAAACAAAGGCATATTCCCGAAAAAGAATCTGCGCGGTACTTTTGGCTTCATCCAACCTAGCGGAAACGATAATCAGGGTATGTTTGAGTTAATGCAGCGCTGGTTGCAGGGAATCGGGCCCGCGGAACACCCTCTGCTTGCTTGGAACGAACGCGCCCAAAACCCCGGAGCGGCACACGCAGAGATTCTTGATCTTGTTTACGACAAAAGTCTTTTAGCCAAAGGAAAACTGCATATCCTCGGGAGAACAGTTGACCTTAAAAGTATAACCCAGGAAATAATGATCCTTTTAGCGGAAAAGGATCATATTGTATTACCCGAAGCAGCAAAATATACAGCGAATCTAGTTAGTTCAGAAAAAATCGATATCTGGGGAATTCCCTCAGGGCATGTCGGAATCGCTACTGATCCACGCGTTTACGCTAAGATTGTAGAATTTCTAACAAACAATCGCAGCAATAAAACAAATCGAAAGGTAACGGAAGTAAATGAAATTAAGCTGCCGGACTTGCAAAATGCGAAAACTCCGCAATTATTGACGCAGACAGCTATCAACTCTGCAATTTAAATATTAATATATAAAGTGAAAGTGATTGCTTGTCAAACAATAAGCAATCACTTCTACTCTATAAGAATCCGTACCTTGTTTTAACAACTTTACTCGATGCTCACTATCTTCTTGATTAAATATATTCCGCCGATCTATTCCACGGTTAATTATATGATAGCTCGCTTTCAGATATTCTCTCCTCAAGGCTCTGGACTTAAACAAATTTTATCCGCTTATGACTATTTTGTTAATCGTTCAGCCCTGCCCCCTTTGCCCCTTTGCTTATTCCGGCTTATTCTTATTAGCGAAACTCTGGATTATTTTTATTACCTTTTGTTTATAACGAATAACCATTGTGATTCCGGCAAACAGCATAATTAAAAACATTAATCTGCCTAGCTTCTTAGCATAAAAAGCATGCACCTTTAATTGCTCGCGACTGATCAATTTGCTAAATGTGTACAGTTTACCTCCGGTCGGAATGGTAATATGAATCGGCAATACCCCTTTTTGTCTGCCTGCGGTTGCCACTTGTTTGCTTTTGGATGGCGCTAACTGTTGATTATACCGTGCGATCTGCGAATTTATATTGGAGACAAATGTCTGGTCTTTTTGCTTATCCGTCATTTGCGCAGACTCAGGACTATAGACTTCTTCTTTTGATTCACAAAGATTCAGGCTATCAGCAACACAACGTTCATAATCCATTTTTTTATTTAACTCGCGTCTGACTGACGGCATCGCTTGTCGGGGATTGTCATCAACAAATCCGCCCACATTGCCGGTCGCCAGCTGTTCTCGCGGCTGCCATCTGCCCTGAGCAAAGGCTCTGGTGCCCAGTTCCATATTCCCACCCAGATTAAAGTAATTATAGCCAAACGGCATATACACCTCCCAGGTAACATTGGTCAAAGGAATATCAAACTGCGGGGCAGTAAGATTTACCCCACCAAATAAGGAAAATTTAGGACGCTTAACTTCATAAATTATTTCCACAGGAAAACTGCGGTCTTTTTCTTCATACTTAACCAAAGGTAATAATATTTTATTTTCTTCGGTTTTCGCGGGTTTAACCGCTTTGCCATCGACAAAAGTACTCCAGATTTCCACATTTTTCGGTAAGGTAATGTCTAAATACTGTTTGGTCCGGTTTTTAATCTGATACTTCGCGCTGACAATAGTCTGCCCGTCTTTACCTAAAACCGTGGTGATATTTGCTGATTCAACCACTGCCACCAATACCGAGACATCTTCATGTTTTTTAATATCCAAGCCCACACTATATGGATAGCGAACATATTTTAAAGCGTATAATATCGGAATATCCGCGCCAGCCAGTTTATCCTGCGCTAATTCCTTAACATCTACCTGATTAGCCCCCTCAATATTAACTAATTCGATTTCCACATTTGCCCGAGGACCAATCGCCACGCTGCCGGTCTGGCGTTCTACCCCAAGAACCTGAAATGCCGGCATGTCTGTTTTTTCCGAAAGATTTTTCAATACTTTTTCATAAGCGCAATAAAGATTATACTTACCCTTTACTTTAGAATGTAAAGAAATTGTATATATTTTTACTTTTTTCTTCTGACCGTTTACCTCGATTTCTTCTAAACGTTCGGCTTTAGCTTTGATTCCCTGTCCGGTAATGTCCACGCCCCCGACATCATTGGGTAAAGCGATCTCAAATTGATCGACTCCGGCAAATAAAACATCAAATGTTACCGCGGAATTAACCAAGACTAAACCTTCCCCCACTGATAAAAAGGTAAACACGTCTGCCATTACCCGCGGATCCACCTTTTCTACTGTCAGATACAATTCATAAGGCTGGGTAATAAACTTATAAGCTAAATTCGGATACATCTTCTCCCCGGGAATCGCGATTAAATCAGATAAAGCTGTTTCCGTAAGCTTACTGCGGTGTTTGGTTTTAAGATTAATACTGCTCTCGCAAGCCACCCCAATAAACCCCGTCAGCTTATCCACATTTAAAACATTTACCTGCGGCATTTGAATGTCCTGATAAATATCTTTTACTGGTTTTTCCAACTTGACCAATAAGCGATACTCTCCAATTGCCTTGGTGCGCAGCTGGATTTCCAGCTCCTGAATATTGCCTTTTTTATTTACTTTCCAATTTTCAATATTTAAACCTTTAACATCAATAACATCCATATCGCCAGGCAATTCCAAATTAAAGTTAAACACCCCGGCTTTCTCAATCTGATAATCAGTCATAACCAACAACTTCATTATTTCTTCTGAGACATCCAGCAAAATATTATTCCGCGCTGATATCTCTGGAATTGTTTTCTCGATATTGATCATCAGTTCTTTGGGATCACGCAAAAAACGATAGGCTAAAGAAATATTCGCTTCGCCATCTCCGGCATCTTTTAGCTGTTGGGGTAATTCCCCGATATTCAGCTGACTGACTCCATTGCGCTGCAAAGAACGCAATTTATAATCATCTTTTACCTTAAACGCGTAATAACCATTTTCTCTTTCCGCGTCCAAAGAAATAATATCCGACGTACTATAATTACCTTCGATCTTATCTTTTATTTCTTCGGCATCCAGCACCAATTGATAGGTATCGGAAATTTCCTTGGTCAGCTCCACAGTGAGAATCTGTTTATTCTTATCTTTTTTCAATGTCCAGTTTTTCAAGTTTTCGCCTTTGACTGTCAACAGATTCATATTTTCCGGCAAAGACACATTAAATTGGGAAAGTTTTCCCTGAATAACTTTGTAATTTAAAAAAGTCCGGGTATTGATCACTCCGGAAGATATGGTAATCAAAGTATTGTTCTCGGAATTAAACAAAAGATTGGCTTTGGCCAAAGCCGTGGGTTTGGCAAACCAGCTGACTTCAATCTGTTTAGCTGCTCCTAAATAAGCGGTGAATTCTGTATTCTTACCTTTGGCTTTTATTTGCGTGCTCATTGCCGGACTGCTTTGGATGTCCAGATCAATGCCCTCAAATACCAATTGTAATGTAGAAATCGCGGCTTGAGTTACTTCCAAATTGATCAGATTCCGATCACTTTTTTGATCAACCAAAGCCGTGAATTGCAGTCCAACCGAATAACTGCCTTTGCCCGGAAACAGCAAATTATACCGGCCATCTCGCTGCAATAGCAATACGCCTTTGGGTAAAGAAGTTTTGATCATTGCCACGTCCTGAGCAAACAAAGGAACGCTGCTCTGTTGTTCTGCCAAAACCTCAATCTTTAATTTTGTATCCACAAACACCGTAGCATCTTCAACTCTCCCGATATATGCCGCCTCCTGAACCACATAACCGGGCATACCCATTGCTTTAGCGGCAATACACATTTCCCCTTCTTTTGCCTGGGCATAAGGCAGAATACTTAACAAACCAATCATTACCATTAAACCATTATTCAATATTTTTCTCATAATCTATCCCCTTTCTCCATGATTAGACATTATAAAACCAATAAAGTTCCAAAAAAATTAATTTATTAAAACTACACATATCTTAGCACAAGATTTTGGTCGTAAGGGGTCAGACCTTAACAGGCTGACCGAGAATAGGATTATTTTACCACAAAAAGATAAGAAATTGGTATAATAGTCATTGAAACAAGGAGGTTATCAATGGCGAAATTTAAGCCCTATCGAGCAGAACAATTAATGTTATTTCCTAATAGTATC
>JAHITY010000052.1 GCA_018817165.1 Candidatus Omnitrophota bacterium | reverse complement strand
AGCCATACTCTCAGACAAAAATCTATATCTTCAGGAGAATAATAAATTTTTTCATCCAATAATCCAACGGTATCAATTAAATCATTCCGAAACATCCAAAAAGCGGAAATAGCGGTATCAACTTCCCTTGATTTTTCCCAAATAAAATCTTTATAATAATCTGTCGTGCTTTCCTGCATTCTAAAAAAGGGCTTCCTGAGTTTCAATATTTTATCTATTAATGTCGGGAATTTTTTCACTGATTGCTGTGTGGTATTATCATCATAATATAAATGCGCGGCTAGAATTCCTATCTGCTCATTATTTTTCAATAAGTCCATAGCTTGTCGCCAATCACCTCTAAGAAACTCTGTATCCGAATCACAAACAACACAAAAACTAGAATTTATTTTCCTTAAACCTATGTTTCTGCTTTTTGTAGTACCCATATTCTTAGATAATTTTATAACCTCTCCCCTGCAACATTTTGGAAGGTTGGGGAGAACTATGTTAGACAGGATATCAACCGTTTTATCAATAGAACCATTATCCACTAAAATGAACTCTGCTTCAACATTCGATTGTTCTATCGATTTAGCAAATGTTTTTACACATGACTCAATCATAGCTTGTGAATTCCATGTTAAAATCACAAATGATATATCGACTTTCTTATCTAAATCCATAACAGCCTCAATTTTTACACTTCTAATCCAATGAGAAATAACAGTAATTTCTGAGCAATATATTTCTTTCCTAATAAGGATAAATGCCCTCCGTCTTCGGAATATCCCGACCACAGAGCCAAATAATCATCACCCCGGTCAGCGCAATAATTCAAACTATTATCAGGCAATGTCGCTTCATAAAGCGCAATATTAAACAAATCTTCATTAGGCACATACTCATCCATTAAAATCTTGTTGTATTTATTACGCGCTATATTTTCTTTGTCGCCCCAAACATCTTTCTTTAAAAACCGTCTTATATTTGCTTTAAAACTATTATTAGTAGTCCTTATCGGTACAGTAAAATGAACAAATTTAGTATTAGGGTATTTTTGCTCGAGGTAATTCATAGTTTTCTTATAATAAGCAAGTAATTCAGCCTGATCTGTTTCTGAATTAATGTCAATATAACAAAACTTAAAAAAGGCAATATCTACTTTACCCCCCACACCACTATCCATTATTTTTTTAAAGTCATCAATTTTTGATTTAGGGTTTTCATTCCTACCAACAGAAGAATGCGCAAAGATTCCTTTATCAAAATCTTCAGGATTTTTAGTTTCAACAATATCCAGCTTAATGTTTGGCATCTCTGTCATAACATCTTTTATTCCATCGATAATATTATAACCAACAGATTGATGACCGAAATAGATCTTTTTATTTGCCAAAGCATCCCACTTTGCCTGAGGAACAACTCTAAGGTCAGAAAAATCAACTTCTTTATCCATAGCTTCTCCTTTGCAATTTAAAATATTGATAGACACAGATGAAATAATAATGATAGCCACTGATAAAATTAATAATTTAATCTTCATATCTTCCTCCGATACTAACCTTTTTTTATAGCGCTTATAACTCTAATTAGTCCTTGGTCTTTATAATATTCAACCTGTTCATAATTTTCATTTTTTTCGAGCAGTCTTCCAACCAGCTTTTCCTGGCCTAAACCTATTTCAAAGCACAATATTCCTTTTGGTTTTAAAACTAAAAGAGAATCAGTAATCACTCTGCGAAAAATATTAATTCCATATGGCCCTGCGTCAAGAGCAAGATGCGGTTCAAAGTTGATAATTTCCGGGGCCATCTTACTTAAAGAGCTTGTCGGAATATACGGAGGATTGCAGACAACTATGTCTATCTTCCCTGAGTATTCCGCAGTCTGAAACGGAGCAAAAAGATCCCCGCAGAAAAGAGAGACCTTTTCCTGTAAATTAAACCTATTCACATTCTTTTGGGCAACTTCTACTGCTTCAGGACTAAGATCAGATGCTAAGACTTTAGTATTATTTGAATGCATGGCAATTGATATTGCTATATTTCCGCAGCCGGTGCCCATGTCAATAAGCGTTTGTTTGCATTCAAATTCCTGTCTTTTTTCAATAAAATCCAAAGCAGTATCAACCAATAACTTAGTATATTCCGTAGGAATCAGTGTATCCTGTGTGCAGAAAAACAAATTTCCCATAAAAGCCGCCTCGCCCATAATGTATTCCAAAGGCACGCCTTGTTTTCTTTTTTGAACCAATGAGTCTATGTCTATTTTATTATTTTTAAAAAAAGGTAACTCGACTTGGGCTAATGTTCCCTTTGATCCAAGATTAAACAAACGCAAAGTTTCAAGCAAAGGGTCAGCGAATTTTTGTTTCTCAAAAAGAGCATAAATTTCTACAAATTCATCAAACATAGTTGTCCTTTTTTCTAATTATCTAACCCAAAATTTTTTACAAATTTTTCATGTAGTATCAATGTTGTTATTATTCCCACAATTGCCATATTATGCTTTGCGCTTATTTTGGAAGTATCGGCAATTGTACATTTTTTAATAAGATTTTCTACTGCTTTCGCGTCAAAATATCCTGTTTGCTTTATATTCTCTGAACTAAGAATATCTTTAATATATTCCAATTTATCATTATTAAAAAAACTTGCGCTATCGGGAGATCGATAGCCTTGTTTCTTTCTCTTGATTATATCATTTGGAACATAGTTTTTACTTATTTTTTTAAGCAAGTACTTTTCGTTCATTAGATTTAAGCGCATTTTTGTCGGTAGTTTAGCACAGAACTCCATAACACGATAATCAAGAAATGGGAATCTACCTTCAACCGAATGCCCAAGCATTACTCTATCTCCCTGTGAATTAAGCAGATTTCCGCTTAATAAAGTCACTATTTCCAGATATTGCGCTTTAGACAGATCATCAAAAGAATCAAAACCTTTAGGCAAATAACCCTCTACATTATCTATATTGTGCGCATTGCCCAAAGATGCTTTATTATGCTCAGAAAAATAATCGACAATTGAACTGGATGTCTTCCACTTTGGAAGATGTGAATAAACCGGGTTTTTAACATCCAGCAGATCTTTCATATAAAATGCTTTAAGAAACGGATTTACCTTTTTCGGCCAATTGGGTAAATAATTATATAAACTGCTAAAAAGTTCCGGCCTGATTTTGGAATCAGGAAATTTTGCCCAAAACCTACGGATTTTCATTTCCCGAAATATGTCATATCCAGCTAAAATCTCATCAGCGCCTTCACCGGTTAAGACAACTTTCATATTATTATCTCTGACCAGCTTGGAAAGCATAAACAAGGGAGCTGGAGCGGTTCTAATCAATGGTTTTTCAGTATGCCAAATAACTTCAGGCATTACTTCTCCTATATCAGAATAACTGCAGCGGATTTCCTTATGTTCTGTGCCTAAGCAAGACTGCATTTTATGCTGAAACCCGCTTTCATCATAATCTTTATCTTCAAAAGCAACGGAAAAAGTTTTTAAATGATTATTGAAATGCTTGGTTACTAAAGCTGTGATAAAAGATGAATCAAGTCCGCCGCTTAAATACGCGGCTACAGGAACATCTGCCCTCAGTCGTAATCGAGCAGCATCTTTCAATAGATCCAATAACTGTTCCGCGTATTCATCTTCGCTGATATTTTCCTTTGGGGCGTCCATCCTACTAAAATCAATATCCCAGTATCTTTCAATCTTAATATCGCCGTCTTTAGCCAAAAGAAAATGCGCTGGCGGAAGCTCATTTATCCCTTTAAAAACAGTTTGAGAGCCGATATTAGACCATAATGTAAACATTTGAGCCAATCCACTCGGGTCAATCGCTCTTTCCACCCGATTATCCATAAAAATTGACTTGATTTCAGAACCAAATATCAAAGATCCATCAACAACAGTATAAAATAATGGCCTTATTCCTACTCGGTCACGGGAGAGCATTAACTGTTTCTTGGCCTTATCCCATATAGCAAATGCCCATTGGCCATTTAAACGCTTAACAAAATCCGGTCCATGCTCTTCATATAAATGAACTAAAACTTCTGTATCGCAATGAGTATAAAACTTATGCCCTTTTTTTTCTAATTCTTCACGCAATTCTATATAGTTAAAAACCTCTCCATTATAAGTAATCCAAACAGATTCATCTTCATTATGTATAGGCTGTTTTCCCCCAGTAATATCAATAATACTCAAACGAGCATGCCCTAAGCCAATATCAGAATCATGATAAAACCCAAATTCATCAGGTCCGCGATGCCGCATAATAGCTACCATAGCTTTAAGCGTTGGGAGATCTATCTTATGAGACTTAGTAAAATTAAATTGTCCGCAGATACCGCACATTATTGAAGCGTCCTTATTTAGTTAACTCAACAGTCAATAGTCAATAGCTGATAGTCAATGGTATAAAACTATTAATCCATGTTTGTTATAAAAAAAACTGCTTTAAAAACCCATAAGCTATAAACTATTAGCAATTAGCTATACTTATCTTCTCAAACAGCCCTTTTTCACAGGTCGTAAAGCTTACCACATAGCCTCACCCAATGCAAATATATAACATCTATTGTTGCAAATACTTGCAATCGATACAAGCCCAGGAAGTTACTTTTTAGAATCGTTTATCGTTATTTGGTTACGATGCCCGTTTCGTCTTTCGTTTATCGGTTACGGTTTTCAATTAAAATCGTTAAATTCTTAAATTTTGACCTTTTAAACCGATACGGGCTGCGTTACCGCTTACCTTTTTTTACCTAACATTTCTCAGCGTTTATCATGATGTTATTTCTGTGTTCACCCTTTTTCAGAGGTCGTAAAGGATACCATATGGTTTCAGGTAATGCAAACCTTTAACATATATGATTGCAAATATTTACAATCGATACAAGCCGCAAGGTCACATGTTTTTTTAAATTTCTAATTTCTAATTTCTAAGTCATTAGGGGGTCAAACCTTGACAGGCTGACCGAGAATTAAAAAAATCATATTATTTTTAAATAGTTTTGGTTAAATATATTCGAAGTCAGTAATTTATTTTGAGATAAAGTTTTTGCCTTCTTCGGATATCAGCTAAAAGCCATAAATTTATGCATTTTCT
>JAHITY010000051.1 GCA_018817165.1 Candidatus Omnitrophota bacterium | reverse complement strand
TCGCGGCATAATGTGCTGCGCCTGCCGTCGCTGTTCTGCTTGTCGCTTCGCGACAGCGCATAACAGCGCCTATGCGAAATGTCTGTCACCCCCGCCGGAGCGGGGATTCCAGCCACTCCGCATCAGGCGCAGCACATTATATGTAATTCTTAATTATGAATGAAGATAAAAAATCCATACCTTTAATGGATCACGTTAAAAAGAAAAATAAATTTGTCATTAGTGGTTGGGCGTTTATTTTTGTTGCAATAATTATTCTGGTTTTTAATATGGCCCTACTAATACCAATTCGTGTAAATTGCGACCTTCACCATGACTACTATGATATTACACCAGCAGGGCTACGCATTATGAGTTATTTTCCATGTGATAATGGTATTGAAGACGCACATTACAATGAAGTTAAAATAGTTCCCGGAACGTGGAAAGATAACGTGATCAAACCCCAACCGGAACAATCCTACTTTTCTAGTGGTATAAATAAAGTTACTGTTGAATTAGAAGTTGGTTATACTTTAACCGCTTATTACAAAACATATGATTTAGAACAAAGACGGCTCCGTAATATCATTCTTTTCATTGATGTACCCGCTTTACTATTAATTTATTTTGGGATTATCCTTATTGTGAGAGAAAAAAAACTAAAAATTCATCTTTAAATTAAAAGCTGTTGGCACAATGTTAATATTAGTGTCGCTCATAATTTAGAACTACATATAACAGCGTCTATCCGACATAGCGAGTACGTCGCATACGCCGAAACGTTATACGCCGTTCCGCCCCTTCTTATATCGATAAGATAGAGTTTTGAGAAAAAAAAGATTTACAATTTTCTTATTTTGTGTCATCATGGCAACATGAGACGATTAAACACCTACATTTTAAATAGTATTTGTTGTTGCGGTCTTGGGAATGTTCCGAGATTCGCTTGTTTGTGTTTGTAATAAATTGTATTAACTTACGCACTTAGCAGCTCTCGGGACACCTGAGAGTTTTTTTGTTATTCAAATTTAATTTAACGTCAATAATTATGAAAAATTTACTACAAACAATCGGAAACACCCCGATGATAAAACTGAATAAAATTCTAGACAATAAGAATGTAAACCTATTTGCAAAATTAGAAGGACAAAATCCAGGAGGATCAATAAAAGACAGGGCTGCCTTATACATGATTGAACAAGCGGAAAAAAGAGGCGAGCTTGAACAAGGTAAAATCATTCTGGAAGCCACAAGTGGCAATATGGGTATTGCGTTAGCTATGGTCGGCGCTCAAAAAGGATATAAAGTCCACATTGTTATGTCCGAAGGTATGAGCGAAGAACGCAAAACCATGCTTAAAGCACTTGGAGCAAAATTAATACTCACTGACAAAAGACTTGGCACCGAAGGAGCAATAGCTAAAGCAAGAGAGCTGATCAAAAGCTCGCCTCTTTTATACTGGTTTTCTAATCAGTTCAATAATGACGATAACGTTCAAGCTCATTATCACGGCATTGCTTTAGAGATCCTGCAAGAAGTTCCAAACATTGATTATTTAATCGCTGGTGTCGGCACTTCTGGCACAATAATTGGAATTGCAAATAGGTTTAAAAATGATTCCACGAAAACCAAAATCATTGGGGTATTTCCTCCGGCTGGCTATAAAATTCAAGGACTGCAAAATCCGCAAAAGGATTTCAGTGGCAACATCTACAAAGATAACTTAATAGACAAGCACTTCCATGTTTCTAAAGAAGATGCTTTTGCAATGACAAGAAAGATTGCTAAAGAAGAAGGACTTTTTGTCGGGATGAGTTCAGGGGCAGCCCTTTTTGCAGCCAGCCAAACAGGCGGATCATTGAAGGCTGGTAATATAGTTGTTATAATACCAGATAGTGGTGAGAAGTATTTAAGCACAGAATTGTTTGCATAAAAAAATTGCAAATCAGTTCGTGGAATAATGAAGAATAATTTAAAATAAGACGGGCGGAACAGCATATAACACGGTGTATACGGTTCTGCTTCCGTTGGTCGCTCTACCCATATTCCCTCCTCGGCTCGGTGGTGGTAAAAATTTTACCACCTCGCCTCGTCGGAAACATCGTATACTCCGAAACGTTATGTGAAAGCCACATAAATATATTAATCTATTTTCTGAAAAAACGCTGGATATAAAAGTATTCAGCGTTTTATTACAGTAAATTAACCGGATCCCGGTCAATTATCCAGTTATCCGGTACGGTATTGATGATATTA
>JAHITY010000007.1 GCA_018817165.1 Candidatus Omnitrophota bacterium | reverse complement strand
TACAACAAGTGCGACTACTAATTTGGCAACAACATTACCGGGAGATTTAACAAAGCCTGCTGTGGATAAGACTCCAATACCAATTACAACAAGTGCGACTACTAATTTGGCAACAACATTACCGGGAGATTTAACAAAGCCTGCTTTAGATAAGACTCCAATACCAATTACAACAAGTGCGACTACTAATTTGGCAACAACATCCCCAGGAGATTTAACAAAGCCTGTTCCTGAAACAGGTAAACCTATTATTGGAGTAAATAAGCCTGTTCCTGTAACAGGTAAACCTGTTATTGGAGTAAATAAGCCTGTTCCTGAAACAGGTAAGCCTGAACTAGCTTCTCCTGCAGAAACATACCAGGCTGTGATTAGTACGATTGACGATATAAATACCCGAGTAGCTAATGGCGAAGCTGTTAGTGATGATGAAATTTCTGCTGCTATTAATAAAATGGCTGATTTTTTGCAATCAAATGGGTGTAATGAATTAACTGATGGGCAGCAAAATCATTTATTAAATAAATTCGCAAATTTTACAAATAATCAGCTGTTTAATTCAGATAATAATAAAATGGGGACTGAAAATGTCTTGCAAACGCTTGTTGATACTTATCAGGCAAGACTGGATGGAGCAGGCAATAATACGACTAGAGCTAATGTTATTATTCGACTGCACGGTTCTATAAGTAAATTAGGAGCATGTAATAATACAGAGGCTAAGACAGCTCTTTTGGGGGCATTAACTGATTGGACAGGAAAAAATGATGCGAAAATTGAAAGCATGGTTTCCGATATAAATAATTTTGTTTCTAATCCAACAGCTGATGGGAATAATACTGTGGGCTTAAAAGCAGGTGCTGTATTAGCTTTAGTCTATCATAATAAAGATACGGTGGGGGCTGATGATATAATGGCAGCATGTGCTTCTTTGATGAAAAGTGATAGTTTTAAAGATGTATCTCATCAAGGTACAGTTCATTGGTTTGCCGCAGGGGTAATCAATAGAAATATTGTCAATGATTCTGCTAGCGCAGCTAAGGTCGCAGACGTGGCAACAGGTAAAACATATGCTGGCAGCAATGCATCATTGCAATTAGTAGATGCATATTTTAGTTCAGTAAAAGAGACAATGGTTGCCGGCGGCATAGAAGGAGCAGAAAATGCCCCAGCTTTTAATAATTTTCATGCGGCTTTTCAGTCAATGTCCTGTGTTTTAAACCAAATTTCCGGTAGAATAGGTTCAACTGGTTCGGCAGAGCGAGTTTCAGAACATATGTTTGAAGGTGTATCAGCAGAAACAATGCAGTCTTATATTTCAGAGGCCTCAGCTCGAATAGACAATAGCGCTACTCCGGCTAATGCAAAAGTATCATATGCTAATGGGATGGTTAATCTCTTGACATATGGGTCTATGGGCAATGCGAAAATAGATGTTAGCGTTGGGTCAGCTAATTTTAATACAGTAATGACAAGTGTAAAAGGCTTGATTGCTGATAAAGGTACGATGTTAAAAGTAAGAGATTTGCGTACTGTAAATAATTTTATTAATGCTGTAACAGAATTGAGCAATCTGGTTATGATGGATACAAGCTTAACAACAAGTCAAAAAGAAGCTTATGCTGCTGATTTTGGTGATCTCCTAAAGGGCGCTCTCTCTTTCCATGAAGGGGAATCTTCAGTTAATCCATCAAGTTATGTTGCTGTAAATGCAAATGCGAAAGTAGTGGTTAATGGTTTGACTGATAATTTAAACTCAAGAGGATATAATAATTTGTCAGATATTTTGCAAGATAAATTAAAAGGAGTTTTTCAAGGATAAAAAATAATAAATAAAAAAAGGGCGGGAATAATCCTGCCCTTTTTTTATTCAAATGAGCATAAGCTTACGCCCTCGATAAAACATTTCTCAGGTCTTCATTTCTTTTCTACAGTTAAAAGAAACTATGCCCAGTATCGAGCTTTGCTCTGGTACTGGGGAAGCAAAGAAAGAGCCGCCCCACTGGTTAACGGTCAATAATCAATAGTCGATAGCTAATAGTTTTTAGGTTTTTTGGCTATGAGCCATGAGCTATTAACTGTTAAGTATACAAATAAACGCACATGGTTTTTTACATAAAAAGCTCTTTGAAAGTATACAAATAAGCACACATTAAAGAGAAATTTCATTATAATAACTTCCAAAAAGGAGGTTAAATATGAATATTT
>JAHITY010000133.1 GCA_018817165.1 Candidatus Omnitrophota bacterium | reverse complement strand
GAGAAAAACTTGGTTAGCTATACCTTAAAATAAATTTTCTATGGAAAATCAATTTTAAGATATAGTATTTAATGCAAATTAAAATTTCTTAACGTCGCTGTCCTCTCCCTTCGGGCCGGACTCCTGCTCCTAAAATTTTATTTTGCGGGCAGTTCTGCATACCCCTAATTGCGGAGTGTTGGGGCAACTTGTGCAATGGATTATTTTAATCTTAGAAGTTGATGATAAACTTTTGCTGTTATGTGGCAGTCGGCTAAAGCATCATGGGCCTTTTTGTAGTCTATGTCGAAGTGTTGGGCTAGGGTTCCTAGGGTTGCTCGAAGGTGAGATGGAATTAGCATACGTCTTTGAAGATTTTTCCAGATGCTTCTCGTGTCTTCGGATTCTGTGTGGAGTAAGGATTCTGTTTCTCCTTGTTGGAAGAGTGCGTCTAGGAAGCCTTTGTCGAAGTGGATGCAGTGGCCGACGATTGGGGTTGTTTTTAGTTTGTTGTTTTTTATGAAGGTGTTGATTTGGTCGCAGGCTTTTTGTGGATGGACGGCGTGGAGTTCGTGTTTTACTAAATCTATTTTGTTTACTTTCATTGCTTCGGCTTGGGTGTTGTAATGAGGGTGTTTGATGAAGATGTGGTTTTGGTTTAGGATTTTTAGGTGGGTTGGTTCGACGTCTATTGAGAGGAGTCCGACTGTTAGGATTTTGTTGAAGCGAGGAGAGAGTCCGGTTGTTTCGGTGTCGATTATTAGGCGGTGCATTTTATTTTTAGACCTAGTTTGTTTATATGTATTGTGTGTGCAAAGCGTTAAATAAGGATTTCATTTGAGATTTTTATGAAGACGCTTGATTATCTGGGCGATGAGAATAGGAATTGGTTTTCTAAACTGAAACCTGTTGAGTTTGAGATTGATGGAGTTGGACATGTTGCTTATTTGGCTCGAGCTGATTCTTTTGATTTGGATTTGGCTGTTGTCGAGATTGGTGGGGATTTTGTTCATTATGGGGAGTTGAGAGGTTTTTCCTTGAAGGATTATGATGGCGAGGTTTGTGGGGATTTGGTTAGGAGTTTGGTTGATATTGCTTGTGATTATAGGCGAGAGGTTGGGAATTTGTTTTATTTAGGAAAGATGATTGAGTCAGATGTGAGTCGGGCCTATTAATTAAAATCTTCTTCGGTTATTTTCCAGAATGACGTTTTTTCGGCGTCGTATGTTGGATGTTCTTCGCAGAGATTGATTTCGAATTCTTTTGTGTTGTAGAGTTTTTGGACTTCAGATTCTTTTAAGAGGATTCGATTGTGTCTGGAATCGATGTGGAAATGTTTTGTGTATTGTTTTAGTTTTTGGATTGTTTCTTTCATGTCTTTTGGGATTATTGTGAAGTATACGACTGTTGCTTCTTCGGTTCTGACGCCGTATGGTAGAATGTTGTGGAGGAGTAGGCGGTTGTGATATTGGTGATGGTTTTTTGTTTTGGCGGTGCATAAATGTATATTCAAGTCTGTTGATTTAAATTTTTTTAGAATTTCTTTTCCTGCTTCTATTGAGCCGTGGATTGTGTAGGTGTCTTCGTTTAATGTATAGTCTTTTGTTATGATGTCGAAGTTCGTGTCGGAGAGTTCGAATTCGTTTAGGTTTACGAAACTTATGTAAGGTTCTATTTGTTTTATGAATTCGATTATTTCTTTTTTCTTTTCTGGAAGAAGTGGGAGTTCGATTCCTGTGTTTTGTTTTCCGAAGATTTGGGAGGCTAGTTTTATTTTTTCGATTTCTTCTTGCATTAGGGATTCGTCTGGATTGATTAGGAAGGAAGGGTGGAATCTGATTTCGTCTATGTATGATGCAAGTTTTTCTAGTTTTGTTTTGTCGACTAGGGGAAGTGGGAGGTAGATGTGGATGTGGAATTTTTTCCCGAATTTGATTTTGAGAGCTTTTGCTGCTGATGTTGTTTTGTCTAGGTATACCAGTGGGTCGCCGCCTGTTATTCCGGCTCCGGTTGCGTTTGAATCTATTGCTTCTTGAATTATGTCTTGATTTGTTTCGCAAGGTTTTTCGTTTGCCCACATTTGCGGGGAGTTTTTTCTTCCTTCTGATAAAGAACAGTACCAGCAGTTTCTTGAACATTTGCCGCCGACGAAGAGAACTAGTTTTTGGCCTTTGAGGCAGAGTTTGCAGCCGCGGCAGAGGTTGTTTAGTTTGTAGGAATCGGTTTTGGTTTTCATTAGATTCCCCATGTTGTGTTGTCTCTTCTTTTGATTTGCGCGATTTCTTGAAGTATTGATTTTTCCTCTGAGGATAAAAGATTTTTGTGTTCTTTGAATTTTCGGAATTGGGATTCGGCTAGGTTTGTGTAGAGGTTTTCTCCTATGGTTAGTTGTCTTTCAAAGTTTACTCCTGGCATTGAGACTGCGACTTCTTTTCCTGATTCTATTTTATTGGTTGATTTCTTTTCGTGTTGGATTTCTTTTACTTGTCCGATTTTTTTGTCTTCTCGATTGATGAATCTTTCGTGAGCTTTCAGAGTTCCTGCTTCGACTTTTACTCCAAAGACTGCTGGGGACGTGTTTCGAAAACAGAAATCTAGAACTTTTAATTTACAGATTGTTGGGAGCTCGTTTAACTTTTTTCTTTCTATTTCTGCAATCTTTTCTTGTTTGTATTTTTCTAAGTCTTCAATTATTTTGTAAACTATCTCGCTTGTTATGATTTTGATTTTTTTTGTTTCGTCTAGGTTTTCGATTTCTTCTAGGGGTGTTACGTTGAATCCTATTATTATTTTGTCTTCTTCTTCTTGTATTGCGTTGCATGAGTAGACATCCTTTTTGGAGATTGGTCCTATTGAAGCTTTTAGAACTGGTATACCTGATTGTTTTAGGAGAACGAGTAACGCTTGAAGGCTTCCGAGTGAATCTGCTTTCGCGATTATTCCGTGATTTTGAGTTTGGATTTCTTCGGAAATTTCTTTGGAGAAGGTTTGAGTTATTTTTTCCAGAGTGTTTTCTAGAGTTATTACTTGGATTGGCATACCTGGGAATACTTCTTCTTTTGAAATTATTTGGAGTTTTAATCCGGTTGCCGCCGAAGCTTCTTTGACTGTTGCGTAGCCTTTGTTTAGTGGAAGGGCTTCTTGCATTGTTCGGATTTTTGTTGTTATGGGTTCGTTGTCCAGGGAAGCTATTGCGATTTCGTCTGTAATTTTTAGGCAGCCGTCGTAGAGAATGATTTCTAGAAAGTTTCCTATTTTAGTTTTCTTGACTTCTAAGACTACGCCTTTTGCTTGGTCTTTGCAAGAGATTTTGTCTTTTAGATATTTTTGGGACAGGGCTGTTATCATCGCTAGGATTTCGGAAATTCCTTCGCCTGTTCTTGCTGAGCATGGGACGATTGCTACGGATTTTGTGAAGTCGTCGATTTTGGAATACATGTCTGCGGTTATTCCGTGAGAGTGGAGACTTCCGATTATTGTGTAGAATTTTTCTTCGAAGTTTGTTTTTACATTTAGTGCTTGTCTTTCTAGAGAGTTTAATGATAGTAGATCTGGGGAAGTTTGCCAGCCTGAGATGTTGTCGATTTTGTTCAGGGCGATTATGAATGGGGTGTGTGCGGCTTTTAGAATTTGGAGGACTTCGGCGGTTTGTGGTTTGATTCCGTCGTTGATGTCGATTACTAGGACTGCGATGTCTGCTAGGGAGCCGCCGTGTTTTCGCATATTTGTGAATGCTGCGTGGCCTGGTGTGTCGATGAAAAGAAGTCCTGGAATTTCTAGTGGGATTTTGAATTTGTCTAAAATCGTTTGGGCTCGCTGTGCTATGTTTTCTTTTGGTAAGGTTGTGAATGAGATTTTTTGGGTGATTCCGCCTGCTTCTCCTGTTTGGATGGAGGTTCCTCTGATTTTGTCTAGGATGCTAGTTTTACCATGGTCTACGTGGCCTGCTACTGTTACTATTGGTTGTCGGATTGTCATGAGAATTAAAGATTAGGTTTGGTT
>JAHITY010000050.1 GCA_018817165.1 Candidatus Omnitrophota bacterium | reverse complement strand
CGTATATATTGTGTGACTATCGTCTGAAATATTCGCGTTTTGCTTTTAAAAAACATGTTAATAAAAATAGTTAGGGTAAACGATGTCATGATATTCTTACTCGCTAACTTGGGTAAACGATGTCCTGATATTCAACACCTAACCGCTATACGCTATAAGTTTACCCTGAGCACTTGTAGTGAGCGAAGTCGAACTATGTCGAAGGGTTATCCGCTACTTTTAAATTAATGATTATATCCCAGTTTCAATAATATCAATAGTTTGATCAATGCCTATTGAGCCTAATTTTGCTGAAGAAATAATATTAGGCTTTTTTATATCTTCAAGAGATATTGTTGCTTTAGCGGCAAATTTTGATTGACGCAATGTTATGGTTTGATCTGGTGCTCTTAGTATTGTGGTATTGGTTTTAATTCGAGGAACTTCATCTAAAAACCACTGAGGGGCTCCAATCGCAAAAATCATTTCAGAGCTCAGGATAAGATCTTCAAAAGAGCTTACTGTGTTTATCTGTGAAAAAATGGCATTTTTAAGGAAACTAGCAAAAGCTTCAGGAGTTGCTTGACTTAAATTATCGAATCTTGATCCAATGATTCCATGTTTTGGTTTATTCACTTTAAAATTTTTCAATCTGTCATCAAGCCAATCAGGTTCTTTGAGTAAAGGTATATGAACAGCTAAATCTTTGTATACATGTGAAACATAATGTCGAGGATCCTCAGGGATAGGTTCCCAAAATACGTCGAGAGGTATAAAATATTTACCAGCATATTGCTATTAACACCCTTTGTATAAATGTCTACAACAATATCTACCTGATCTTTATTGCCGGATATAATAACTTGGTTATGCCAGCGCATTTCTTTGATAAAAACATTTTCTAGGTCGCTATTAAACAAAATAATCGTATTAATCAGCTGAAGAATATCTTCATTTTCATTACCTTTTAATACAGCGCTATGTATATTATTTTCTCCTTCTGCAATTTCTTTTGCAGTGGGCCAGATATATTCATAAAATTCACGAATAAAGGGCAGGGCATCTTCTAATGTAATGACTTCCTCAAATAAGAGAAAAGGGGACGGTTCTATTTAAATTATGCATTTCTAGCCTTAAATAAGTCTCCCCATTGAAACTAAGTAATTTTGGGAAAAATTGGTCACACCTATTTTTATTGTTTAAATTGAAGAGGCTGACGGTAATTGGTGTTAGCTCAGGAGTTATTTTTATGGCATTGAAGGTAGGTAAGTGGTACAATTACAAGAAGATATTTAGAATTGAGGACTAAGAAGGAAACGATACGTATGCCGACAGGTTTAAAAATTAATTGTAGTGATCCGTCTCAAGCAACGGTTGTGGTGCTATGTGCCGGCTATGACCGGACAGCTTCTTTTCGCAAAGGCACGGTCAACGGACCGGCGGCGATTGTGGAAAGCCTTAAGTTTCAGATGGAGACCTATGACCGTTATAGCCAGGCATTACCGGCAGCAGAGCGTAAGGTCGCGCTATGTGAGGTGGCCAAGCTTAATCGCTGTTCTCCGGCGGTTATGATCAAGCGGGTTAAAAAGGCGTATGAAAAATATGTCGCGCCGGGAGTGTTTGGGCTGCTACTGGGGGGCGAGCATTCGGTTTCGATCGGCGCGTTTGAAGCTTTGGCAGCGCGACATGATCCGCGCCAGGTAACGATTGTTCAGCTCGACGCGCATCTGGATTTGCGGCATGACGATAGTGATTATAACGATACGCCCCATGGTGTGTACGCGCATTGTTCGGTGATGCGGCGCGCGCATGAGCTGGGGTTTAATTGCGTGCATGTCGGAACGCGGGCCTATTCTCAAGATGAGATGGCGTATGCCCGCAAGCAGGGTTTAGCAGTTTTTGAATGGGGACTGGGGCCGACGCCTAAAACGCAGAAGATTCTCGCGGCGATTACTACCAGCTTGGTTTATATAACCATAGATGCCGACGGTCTTGACCCGGCTTGTATGCCGGCTACCGGGACTCCGGTGCCGGGCGGGTTGGAGTGGTATTATACGATCGGTTTGCTAAAGGAGATTTTCCACAAAAAAATTGTTATTGGCGCCGATATGGTCGAGGTCGCGCCGCGGCCGTTTGATGTGGTGACAGAATACGCCGCGGCCCAGCTTTGCTATACGATGCTGGCGCTGCGCGAACAGTGCAAGCAGGGAAAAAAGAATGCTAACCCGAGGAGGAGATAATGGTACCGAAAATGATGTTTTTGACTAAAGGTGTTGGGGTGGATAAAAACCGGCTGGCTTCGTTTGAGCTGGCATTGCGTAATGCTGGCATTGAGCGGTTTAATTTGGTCCATGTATCCAGTATTTTGCCGCCTTTATGCAAAATAGTATCCAAAAAAGAAGGGCTCAAACATTTAAAATCCGGCGAAATTGTTTTTTGCGTGATGGCGCGTAATGAAACTAATGAGCCGAACCGACTTATTTCTTCTTCCATTGGCGTCGCGATGCCGAAAGACCCCAATCAGTATGGATATCTTTCCGAACATCACGCGTTTGGCCAGACGGCTGAGGTGGCCGGAGAATTTGCTGAAGATCTTGCCGCAACCATGCTCGCTTCAACTCTGGGTATCCCGTTTGATCCGAACCTGGCGTGGGACGCGCGCAAGGAAGTGTATCACGCTAGCGGGACTTTTTTCCGAACCAGCCATTGTTGCCAATCCACGTCTGGAAACAAAAACGGCTTATGGACAACTGTGGTGGCTGCGTCGGTTTTTGTCATCGGCTGAAGAAAAAGGGGTCACACCTATTTTTCTAAGTCAGTAGGCCCAGGTCTAAACGCTTGACAATATCCCTAATATATTTTAACCTAGATATCTTAGGGCAAACAGGAAAACCAGCGTTTAGCGTTTAGGAAGATAATAAATCCTACGGCGGAAAAAGATGGAAAAAAATAATAAAAGCAGTGAAAATTTATCTACGAAGTAGATCCTTTTAATCGTCTTATCATTAATGATTCTAGTAAGCAAAGTAATCTCTCCAGATTCAGACAAGTTCTAGTCGGCAGATTTAAGGTTGGGGTGGTTAATTTGACAGTATGTACCAATTATGGTACACTTTAAATGTAAAGGAAAGGAATGATGGAGAGGAGTAACCCTTTAGCTGTTTATTTTTTTAGAACAGAAAGTGGTAACGAACCTGTAAGAGAGTGGCTTTCATCATTAAAAAAGAGCATAAGAAAACAATTGGAGAAGATATCAAAACAGTACAATTTGGTTGGCCTTTAGGTATGCCTTTAGTGGAAAAGATAGAACCAAACTTATGGGAAGTAAGGACAAAATTAAAAGATGGGATTGCAAGGATTCTATTTACGCTGATTGATCAGGATATCATTATAGTTCACGGGTTTATGAAAAAAACAAATAAAATTCCGAAAGATGATTTAGAATTAGCAAGGAAGAGAATGAAAATGGTGAGGGGGAAGTAAAATGGCTGGAAAAAATAAACATAGAGGAAGTTCTTTTGATAATTTTCTTAAGGAAGAGGGCTTGCTTGAAGAAACCCAAGCTACTGCAACCAAAAGGGTAATTGCTTATCAGATTACAAAAGCAATGGAACAGGGTCATATAACGAAAACAAAAATGACCAGATTAATGCATATTAAGAGTAGAACTCAATTGGATAGGCTTCTTGATCCTGATAATAATTCAGTTACTCTTTTGACATTAGAAAAGGCCGCGAATGCTTTGGGGAAAAAATTAAAAGTCCAACTGGTTTAGAGAAAAAAGGTCAATTGGGTTAGGTCTGAACTTTTGACAAAATAACAGCTTTTAAATACTGTGGAATTTAAAATCTTGACACATTTAAAGCGTGGGAGTAAACTCAAAATATAGCTATAAAGTCCCGAGTTAAGAAGGAATAAATCCCGGACTATAAAACCAGCTCTGCTGGTCCGACAAGTTTTTGTGTTGGAAAGTAAAACCTTCGCCAAAAAGGCGAGGGTTTTTGTGTAATCACCATTCCTTACGAACTTATTTCAATGCGGGTTTGAAAATTTGCTCTATGATTCACGATTATAAGAATAGGGATTTTTTTGATATAAGATGAAAACACAAAAACATTGGCGTTTATTGCTTGGTTTCATGCTCTTCACCGTCATATGCATATTCGCGCCTTTGTGGGCCGGCGTTTGGTGGATTACGATGATTCCTGGAGTTCTCTTGCCTCTCTCCGGACTATTTCCTGTTGGTCAATCTATGGTTTGGGCGCATTCCAGCCCGCGCTGGCCGAAGGTAATCGGTAAAATAACATCTTCACGAATCCGAAAGCGTGTTACTATGACCGATAGTTCAGATGAATCACCGTGGTATATTGAGCCTGTAGTTACTTATAAGTATACACTTGATGGAGTTGTTTATCATGGCAAGCGCCTTTCGTTCAATCCTGCACCGGATGAGCCAACATTGGTTAAAGCTATTGTCAGGGAATACCCTGTAGGAAAGGAAGTCAGAGTATACTATCATCCCCAAAAAAGAGAAGTTGCGATATTGAGACCTGGCGGTGCAGCTCAGGCCTTGATGGGCCTGATATGCCTATTGGTACTGGCTGTGGGTTTTGCTGCGGGTATGGTATTCCTCTATAGACTTGATCTGAAAGATGCGGGGAAACAGATGGAAAACGAGGTCAACTTCTCTATTTCTTTTTGACGCCAAAGGAGTCGAAAGGCGGGGACACAATTGAAAATGCAAGGATGCAATTGAAAATGAATGGTGGCAATTTTTAATTATTAATAAACTGGCCGGGGCAGGCATCGCCCCTTTTACATCCTTGATAAATTCTTTACTTTAATTTAATCTATAATTAAAGCCACAAGGTGCAATTATAGTTCCAGTATAAACTTAAAAAGGTTAGCGTTTAGGAAAATTATGCTATCCTGAAAAAAGTTGATAGAAAAATAAATTAACCACAGATGAACGCAGATGTACGCAGATAAGAAAATAAGGGATACTCTTTGCTGCTGCGCAGCTGGAATTTAATTCAATGGTAACTCAAGAAGGAAAACAAGTTTTTCTTTTGATTATCCATTGAATAAATTTAGTGTGATTAAAAAAATCACACGAGTATAAAGTTGGATTGTTTTTTTCGTATGTTTCGAGATTTTCGTGGTTAAATTGCTTTTCTCTGTGGAACTCTGTGTGCTCTGTGGTGAATAAATTTGTTATTTTTAAGAAAACACCTTGAGCAGATATAACGAAGTATCTGTTAGATTTGTGTGATTTGCGGTTAGAAAGAAAGTGAAGTTAAGATGAGAAAATTTATACTGATATTTAAAACTATTTTTGTGTTGTTAGTTTTTTTAACAACCTTTTCTTTTGCTGCTAACGATACTGGCATAAATCAAGAAAATGTTAAAGAAAAACTTGTTGGTCACAAAGCTATGTTTACTGATGATGGGTTTTTTAATGTTTATTATGATTATAGGAATATCTTGAACCATCACTTTCCTAGCGGTTGGATGGGAGATTATGGAGATATTGGCATGGATGAGAAATGGGAAGATAATCCACAAAGCGGAGAAACTTGCATGAAGTGGACATATTCAGCACAAGGAAAACAAGGGGCAGGTTATGCTGGCTCATATTGGCAAAGGCCTCATGGAGATTGGGGATCATATAAAGATGGTTTTGATTTGCGACAGGCAAAAAGATTAACATTCTGGGCCAGAGGAGAGCATGGAAACGAGAAAATCAAGTTTCAAATAGGGGGGCTGGGCGGGAAATACCCTGATTCTGATAAGAAAATATCTGAGGTTTTAACATTGAGCAGAGATTGGCAGCAATTTTCACTTAACCTAGAAGGATTGGAATTGTCTTATATTGATGGAATATTTTTCTGGCTGGTAGAAAAAGAAATGAGTCCAAACGGGTGTGTTTTTTATCTAGATAATATTAGATATGAGAAATAAAACATGATCACACAGATTAAAACAGAAACTTATCAAAAAATAAACTTAAAAACAAAAGTGATGATATTTAAATTTTGGAAAAGGCGAGGACGGTGATATGAAGAAGAATCTTTTTGCGATTTTGTTTATTGTCGGAATGTGTTATTTCTTTCTGCCAAAAGCGCGGGGTGAAGAGGTTGCGGAGATTGATCGGGTTATGGAGAAACTTGAGCAACGCTGGGATTCGCTGACTTCGTTTTCCGCGGATGTGTACAGCATTATCCAGAGCGGGGATATAAAGATTTTAGAAGCTCACGGACAATTTTATTTTCAGAAGCCTTTGCAGCTGAAACTGGATATGCATTCTGTCGGGATGGAAGGCGCGTTAAACGTTAACACGTTGATCGTTGATGATGGAAGTATATGCTGGCAGATAGTGTCTTCTCCTAAGGGGAAAATTTTAGGTATTGAAAAAAATGAACGTGAGTTTGCAAAGCAAATGCGCGATGTTTTACAAGAAAAACTTGGGACGAGTTATAATGTAGGTCTAATTGATTTGCGCGAAATGTTTAAAATGATGCATTCAATGAAATATCGTCCGGAAAGTTTAGAGGAAAAAGTAGTCGATGGGAAACAGTGCTGTGTTTTACGGATGAGTCTTAATGCAATTATTCAGAAGGATATATTGCGGGCAGCTCGCTCGGATAAATTTACAGGGGATTACAGTCTGGTCGCAAAAGACATTTTGATTTATTTTCAACCTGAAGATTACATTATTTTTCGTATGGACAATATAAATTTGCTTGACGAGTCTATCTGCCAGAGGTTTGAATATAGCAATATTAAGCTAGATACGCCAATTGAAAAAACGGTGTTTTCCTATGTGCTTCCGCCCGGGGTAAAAGTACAAGAGGGAAACCTATTTCGCAGAAAATCCACATCAGTTAAAAGTATAGTGGTCGAGAAGTCAGTGGCTCTGATAAACCAACCTTGCCCAGAATTTTCCTTGACGAATTTAGATCATAAATTGTATCGTTTTAAAAAATTAAAAGGAAGAATCCTTTTGATTACTTTCTGGGCGGAATTCAAAGAAAATAGCTTGAGAACCCTGCCGATTATAAATAGGCTATACGAAAAATATAAATCAAATAAAAATGTTCGAATTTTAACAATAGCCAGAGGAAGTAAGGAGAGAATAGAAAAGTTATTAAAAGATAATTACTATAATTTTCCTGTGCTTATCGATAAGCATCTTGAAGCGTCTCGCAATCAATTTTTTGTGCGGTTTGTGCCAATGACATTTTTTGTAGATAAACAAGGAATAATTAGGGATGTATACTATGGGGATGGAGACGAGGCTGAAGGAGAATTGGTCAAAAAGCTTATATTATTAGAATGGGAATATGTAAAGAAAGACTACAGAGAATATTGTGACAAAGGAGTAAAGTTTCTTGACAATAAAAATTCTGAGGAAGCGATAAATTGTTTTACTCAGGCAATTGATATGTTTGACGATCAATTTGAAGCGTATCATATGCGTGCAACCGTATATTCACGTAATGGAGATTATGAAAAAGCAATAGCTGATTTTGATAAAGCATTAGACCGCAGCTTTGGCAATAGCAGATCTTTGTATGGTAAAGGGCTGGTTTATATGAAGCTAAAGCAATATGAGAAAGCTATTGAAAGTTTTAATGATACTTTGAAAATTGACCCTAAGGAAGTATGGGCGCAGTATAACCGGGGTGTGGCTTTTTATGAATTGGGTGAATATGATAAAGCGATTGCTGATTATAATATCGTATTGCAAAAAGAGAAGAATGACGCAGATACATATTATAAGCGAGGTCTTTCTTTCGAGAAAATTGGCGATTATAAGCGAGCAATTGCTGATTATAATATGGCTTTAAAAAAGGATAAAAATCTTACAGCAGCGCGTTTGGATAAAGCTCGCGTATTAGAATTACTGAATAAATAAATTAAATCTAAAATCGCAAAAATACTAAACACAGATTGCATCGATTAAGAAATGGATTGCACAGATTATTGGTATAGATTACAGAATATGATTAACACAGATAAAAAGGAAAACTGATAGTAAGATGAAAAAATACATAAAAATATTAATGATAGCTTTGCGGGCATTCAGCTTTGAATCAGTAAAAGATAATCCAACATAATATGCCAAAATAGACGGCTAATAATGTTGAGATAAAAGAGGACTTATGGATGCGAGTTTTTTTGAGAATAGATATTGCGAAATAGAATATAAATTAAAGAAGCTAGAAAAATTTTTTAATTGTAAGGACTTGAGAAATAAAAAAATAATAGATGTTGGTTGTTGGTGGGGATGGTTTATTCGATTTGCAAGAGAAAGAGGAGCTACTGTAGAAGGTTTTGATTATGCCGAAAAGAACATAGAAGACGCGAAAAAACTTTTAAAAAATGATGAATTAATATTCCAAGGTGATGCAAATAATATAAATAAAAATAATGACGAATATGATATTGTTTTTTGTTCGCATGTTATTGAACATTTAGAAAAAGAGGAGTTGTTTTTAAAAGAAGCTTATAGAATATTAAAGCAGAACGGCGAATTTTGGATAATAGTGCCGAATGACAACAGTTTTTCAGTTTTTTTCTATAAGTGGTGTAGAATGATTTTGAATGGGTGTGAAAAATATTTAAAGAAGATTAAAAGGTATTATTGGTTGAAAAGTATTTGTTATGGGGATGACTCGCATTTTAGGGAATATTCGAAAAAGAAAATACTTAAGCTTTTAAGTAAAAATCAGTTTGAAGTGAAAAAAATTATAAGCAATGGAATGGATTTGCCGTATCCATTAAAGAATAGATTGTCCTATAAGCTAAAGATTTTTTTTGATAAACATATCAGCAGGTATACCCCTGGTTTTTTTCGCGCGGAGTGGATAATAATAGCAAAAAAGAAGCTGCGCTAGTTAGGGGCGGACACGGGACATACTATAACGATTGACAAGAAAAAAGTTCCCCGTTAGACAAAATTTCTTACTTTTGCCTTTCCAAGCAAGGAATTACCTTCCAGATAAAAACATTCAATGAGCTTCACCATTTATTAATTCTTCCAAGAAATCGT
>JAHITY010000049.1 GCA_018817165.1 Candidatus Omnitrophota bacterium | reverse complement strand
CGTATATATTGTGTGACTATCGTCTGAAATATTCGCGTTTTGCTTTTAAAAAACATGTTAATAAAAATAGTTAGGGTAAACGATGTCATGATATTCTTACTCGCTAACTTGGGTAAACGATGTCCTGATATTCAACACCTACCACCTAATCCCTGTTTTTCATACCCCCTGTTTTTAAGATTGCCTGTTTATCCCGCCGCTTTGTGGCGGGAAAGTAATTTATTAGATGATTTTTTAATATAGACCATTTTCATTAAAACATTCAATATATTCTCTATCTATTTCTAAGAGGTGAGACTCCAACCAATCTTTTAGAAATTCTAACATTGCAGGTCTAGCGTCAGCTTTACTTTTCAAGATAACTCTTTCTAATTTTATAATCTTTTTAACAAATTTTTCATGTTCTAAACGATGGGATTCAAGTCCCTGAAATTTAAATCGTTCCATGTATTTTTCTTCAGTTTTAAAGTGTGTATCAGCAAACTCCATCATATCAATCAGTATATTTTCCTGTAATCTGGTACTATCAAGAGCTATTACTGAACTGTAAAGTATATTTATTATTTCAATCAAACGCTTATGTTGATTGTCGATTTCTTCAACATTAACGCTTAATCCCTTATGCCATTTTATATAATCCATAATCTCCTTAAGGGGACAGACACCTTTTATTTATTCTTACTCTTCGGTCTTCCCTGATTTACACATTTCAGCGAACGATTTAATGTGCTCTCTAATTTCTTTATAAATTTTTCAGTGCCTATTGCTAATCCTCGTTCAGTCTTTAATCTCATCTCTTCAGTCATTTGAATATCTTCTTCCTGCAAATATTCCCGCCATTGTTCTCCGTGATCAACAGCTTCATAATTTACAAGTTTTATTAGCGGCCTATTATTCATATGCCCTACATGGTATTTAGCGCTGGACCACTCATATTCCCATGCCTGTTTTACAATTTTAGCTCTAACAGGATTATTTTCAAGATATCTTATTGCTCTATACAAATGATCGTCTGCCAAGATACAAGAATAGAATCTTCCCTGCCATAGATGCCCTTTTGCGGCTCTTTGCTTATTTATATAATGCGAATACCTCATATGCACGATCTTAAATACTTCTGCTAAATCTTGTTCTTTTTTGGGTACAACAATAAAATGAACATGATTATTCATCAAGCAATATGCAATTATTTCTAAACTCTTTTCCTGCGCATATTTGTCCAGCCATTCACAATATTGAATATAGTCTTCTTGTCTATCGAAAATGGTTTGACGATAGTTGCCTCGCTGGGTTATGTGATGCGCTGTATTTGGTATGACAATTCTTGCGTGCCTAGGCATATTTTAATTTTATTTCTTAACCTCGCTACTGTCAATTAAAAAAGTGTCTGTCCCCAAAACTTAGACTTATTTTTAAAATACCATTATTTTGGGCATAATTCAAACATAAAACCTGGCAATTTGATAATATTAAGGAAATTGATTGCTTATTTTGCATCAAGGATTTAAAATAATTCTAAGTACAAAGACTATTCACACTACATAACTAAGGACATTTATGAAAAAAACTATCTTATTGCTTTGTTTGATCTTAATATTCTGTCTAAACTCAACTAGTCTAGGATATTCCATCACTCAAGCCACCTCAGATTCTACTATTAAGGCTGAAAAACCCTTGGAAGAAAAAAGCATTTATATTATACCCATAACAGGCACAATTGATTTGGGACTTTCCGCTTTTGTCAAACGCGCGGCTAAACTGGCTAAAGAAGAAAAAGTTGATGCGGTTGTTTTGGATATCAATACTTATGGCGGACGGGTTGATGCGGCTGATGAAATCGTTACAATCATTGCTGATCTCGCGCCTATACCCACATTTGCCTATGTCAGTCATTCTGCCTGGAGTGCCGGAGCCTTGATTGCCATCGCCTGCAAAGATATCAGTATGCAGACCGGAGCCTCAATTGGATCAGCTGAACCAAGAATCATGGGAGTGCCGAACAGCCCCCAAACAACTGATGAAAAAATGATCTCTGCTTTGCGCGCTGGATTTAAAGCAACTGCTGAAGCAAATAATCATTCACCTAATCTTGCCCAGGCAATGGTCGATATGAACATTGAGCTTATTCAGATTGAATTCAATGATCAAACCCTTATCCTTACTCGAGCTGAGCTTGATGATTTAAAAGCAAAAAACCCAAAAAAAATAATTGCAAATGAAAAGATTATCTGCGCGCAAAAAGAACTTTTAAACCTTACGGCTAATGAAGCCTTGGATTTAAAATTAAGCAGCCAAACATTAAAATCAGAAGATGATTTTTTTGAATATTTAAAAACCAAACTTATGAATAATGTTAATAACTCTGTTGAGCTAAAAATCCTTACGACTAATCCTACATGGTCAGAAAACATTGTCCGATTCTTAACTCATCCGATTGTCAGCCCTTTGCTTTTAAGCTTGGGATTTCTCGGACTCTTATTTGAGCTAAAGATGCCCGGCTGGGGCATCAGCGGTACTTTGGGTGCGATATTTATTGTTTTATTTTTCTGGGGACATTATATTGTTGGACTGGCTAATTTTGCGGATCTAGGAATTTTCTCCTTAGGTATAATCTTGCTGTTCATTGAAATGTTTTATATCCCGGGTTTTGGTTTTGTGGGATTAACCGGTTTATTGTTTATGTTTACCGGACTTATCCTTATGCTGGTAAAACATCCCTTTAATTTCCCTTCACTTGAATTTGCTAGTGCGTTTTACACCGTTGCTCGGGCATTTATTATTACTTTTCTTCTTGGTTTATTAGGAATTAAATATCTGCCCAATAGCAGCATTTTTAAACGCATTCAATTAAACGCCAGAGAAACAAATGATTTAGGTTTTCTGACAAAGTCCTTGCCAGAAAAAATTAGTGTTGGTACAATAGGCATATCAAAAAGCATTCTCCGGCCTAGCGGCAGAGCTTTATTTGATCAGGATATAATTGATGTTACAACTCAGGGCGAGTTTATTTCCAAAGAAAAGCCAATAGTTGTTGTGAAAATTCAAGGCAATAAGGTCTTTGTTGAACAAAAAAGGAGCAGCTAAATGCCAATGATCTGGCTTAATATCATTACTTTATTTGTTATTGGATTTATTTTGCTTTTTATTGAAGTTATTATTATACCGGGTTTTGGTTTTCCGGGGATTTTGGGATTAATTGCTTTAATCGCGGCCTGCTACACAGCTTTCACTAGCTTAAGCCAAATATTCGGAGCCCTGGTCTGCCTGATTAGCATTGGGCTTGTTTTTGCCTTATTCAAAATTCTGCCCAAAACAAAAATGTGGCAGAAAATCCGTCTTAGCCACACTGAACAAAACAATCAAGGCTATCATTCCGGGCCTGATGATACCGCTGAATTAAAGAATAAATCTGGCACAACATTAACCATGCTCCGCCCCAGCGGCACTATCTTGATTGATCATAAACATTATGACGCGGTAAGTGACGGAGAATTTATTGAAAAAAATAAAAATATTATTGTGCTCAATGTTGAGAACAATAAAATTGTTGTCCGGGAATTAAAATAAACTATTTAAACACAACTTAAAAGGGGGTTTTTATGCCAATGATCTTGATCATTATTTTGTTTGGCGGTATTTTTGCTTTATTCGCTTATTTTATCCCGTTCCGATTATATATATCGGCGATCTTTTCCGGGGTGAAGACTTCCCTGTTCAGCCTTATTGGCATGCGCTTAAGAAAAGTCGATCCTTATGTTATTGTCCCTTCGATTATTATGGTGCACAAAGCCGGACTATCAGTTGATTCCGATGCCTTAGAAGCGCATTATCTTGCCGGCGGTGATGTCCTAAAAGTAGTAAAAGCTTTGATTTCCGCGAATAAGGCAAACCTTGGCTTGAAATTTGAAAAAGCCTGTGCTATTGATCTAGCCGGCCGTGATGTTTTAGAAGCCGTTAGAACATCAGTTAATCCCAAAGTAATTGATTGCCCAAAAAGCGGACTACTCTCTGCTGTTGCCAAAGACGGAATTGAAGTCAGAGCCAGAGCCAGAGTCACAGTAAGAGCAAATATTGAACGTTTAGTCGGTGGAGCTACTGAAGAGACAATTATCGCCCGGGTCGGCGAAGGGATTGTAACTACCATTGGTTCGGCTGATACTTATAAAGCGGTTTTGGAAAATCCGGATAAGATATCTAAGAACGTTCTGGATCGCGGTCTGGATGCGGGAACTGCTTTTGAAATTCTTTCTATTGATATTGCCGATGTAGATGTCGGCAGAAACGTTGGCGCAAAACTCCAAACAGATCAGGCCGACGCGGATTTAAAAGTGGCCCAAGCCAAAGCCGAAACCCGCCGTGCCATGGCAGTTGCCCAAGAACAAGAAATGAGCGCGCGCACTCAGGAAATGCGGGCAAAAGTTGTAGAAGCTGAAGCCGAGATCCCCAAAGCAATTGCTCAAGCTTTTCGTGAAGGTAAATTAGGAGTTATGGATTATTATAATATTAAGAATATTCAGGCTGATACATCAATGCGCGAACAAATCGGCGGCATGGATGAACGAAAAGATTCACAAATTAAAGAATAATAAGTTTAATCATCAGGTAAAATTATGGACGGATTATTTAAATTAATATTTTATATTATTATTGGTATTGTCTGGGTTTTGTCCAATAAAAAAAACCAAGCTTTATGGGATGAAGAACAATCAAATCTACCGCCCAAACAGCCGCAGGCTAAACCTTTACCCAAACCAAAAATCGACCCGGCTTTTCTCAATAGTATATTTCCTGAGCCTATGCCGGAAAGAGAAGGAATGTTTGCACAAGCTGAGCAGCCATCCCGAGAAGGATTATCTTCCGAGCCAGAACAACCAGCTCCTTTTGACCATTTCAAACAATCTTATTATGATAAAAAACTGGAGATGAAAAAACAACGTTTACACAAGCAAAAAAAAACTAAGCTTAAACAGCCAGTACTTCAAACTGATTTCAATACCGATGATTATGTGGAAAAAACAGCAAAACCTTCCGCTCCCGCTATTGTTGCTAATCGCAGACAAAAACAATCATATCACTTGAAAAGCAGTTTAAAAGAAGGTATAATATGGTCTATTGTCTTGGGAGCACCGCGATCAAAGCAAACGTTCAATTGGCGGACCAGCCCGCTAAACCGATAATTATAATCGATTGTTCCGTTTTTACTTCTCTAATGCCGAAGTGGTGGAATGGCATACACGTCGGTCTCAAAAACCGATGGTCGTAAGGCCTTGTGGGTTCGAATCCCACCTTCGGTACCATAACTGACACATTAACTTATGCTAATGAATACAAGCATAAGTTAATGTGTAATTTAATTAAGGTAAGATTATGGGTGAAAATAGTTTCTTTAAGTTTTTTGCCGGAATATTAATACTTGGAGCACTTATCTTCGGATTTATAAATAGTCAATTTGAATTTGAATGTCCTTTACCCAAAGGCGGATATTATAAAATTAAATGGATTAAAGAAAAGTATTGCTTTGATGTTTTCTACTGGCAGCCAAAAAAAGAAGTGAAACCCTTACCTAAAAACAGCATTTACATTGATGGCGAAAAAGAACCAAAACCGAAAAAATCGTACTTCTAATAAACGATTCCAGTGATTATCCCTCCACCGATAACTCGATCTTCAGAATCATAAAATACCGCTCCCTGTCCAATAGTAATAGACTTCTGCGGCTCTAAAAATTCAATCTGATAACTATTATCTGATTGCCGCGATATTGTAGCTTGCGCTGGTTTATGATGATAGCGGATTTTTACTTGCGCATTAAACTCCTGCACATTGAAATCAGGATGGGCAAAAAAGGTATTTTTAAGCACACATCGATGATTATATAGTTCTGATTCAGTGCCGACAATAATTGTATTATCTTCTTGGTTAATCCTGATCACAAACAATGGCTCGGTATGCGCTATTCCCAGTCCTTTTCTCTGCCCGATTGTATAAAAAATTATTCCTTTATGCGTACCAACTACCTTGCCCTGATTATTGATGATCTTCCCAGGCTGAGGCGAAAAAGCTGGAAGATGTTTCTTAATATAATTCACATAATCTTTATTCGGAATAAAGCAGATATCCTGACTTTCCTTGTTTAAATCAAGCCCAAGCTCAAGCTGCTCGGCAATCAGCTTTATTTCCTGCTTTGTCTTTTCAGCCATCGGCAGCAGCAGTCTGCTAAGTTTCGCCTGATCAAGCATAAACAAAACATAAGACTGATCTTTTTTAGCGTCTTTGGCTTTTTTAATCAAATAAATATCTTTTTCCTGATCATAATCAATCTGAGCATAATGGCCTGTGGAAAAATAAGCATCCTCTTTAACCGCAATGTTCATGAGTATCCCGAATTTTATCAGAGAATTGCACTGCAAACAAGGATTTGGCGTATGGCCAAGAATATATTCCTGAGCAAAATAATCGATTATCAGCGATTTGAATTCCTGGCGAATATCCAATACTCTATGTTCAATATTAAGCTTATCAGCAATTTGCTTAGCAGTATTAATATGCTCAGACTCTGAAGACAGCTGCAGGGTAATTCCGCAAACTTCATAACCGGCTTTTTGGAGTAAATAAATCCCAACCGAAGAATCAACTCCTCCGCTCATTGCCACAATAACCCGTTTTTTCATTTCCTTTACCTAAGATAAGACTGATTTGATTAATCAAACTCGCTGTTTAAAAAAATTTAATAAATAAAAATTATTTCAAAAAAGGCAATGCCTGCTTATATGCCTGTCTAAAACTCTTATCTTCTTTCAAAATAACATGCTCTATCTTTATTCGTGACTGGATAATCTTCTGTGATTTTTTTTTATTCAATAAAGCTAATTTAGCTCCGAGAAAAGCCGCATTGCCCACATATTTTGTTTTTGCTTTTAACGCTTCAGGAATAAGTCCGATTTTAATTAAGTTCTCAGGATTCAAATAATCCCCTAATTGTCCGGCAACAAAGACTTTTTTAATCTTTCCCGGCTCTAGCTTCAATCTATTCATCAGCATAACCAGAGCAGCAGCGACCGCGGCTTTTGATTCCTGAATTTTTTTAATATCCTGTTGCGTGATCTCGATCTTATTTTGTTTATCCTGATAAATAATAAATTCTTCACTTATCATCTTGCCATCCGGTTTTAAGATATCATTACGCAGCATTTCACTGACAATATCAATAATACCGCTGCCGCAAATCCCTTGCGGCCGAATATGGCCAATAGTCAGGATGTCCACTTTCTCCATATTTATTCTCGCCCATTCAATTGCTCCAGGCTGAGTAATCATCCCGCACTTTATATTATGTCCTTCAAAAATCGAACTAATCGCGGTGGAAACAATTGACACTCCATCGCGATTCCCGATAATTATTTTTGCCCGCATCCCCAGATCAATACAAACACTGATCTGCGCGCTTTCCAGAATTTTCAAACTCATAATACTGGCCAAAACATCTGAACCAATATAATCATTAAATCCCGGAATAAATTTTAAATTAGCCGCTGGATTAATTTTTATACCAGCATCATCTGCTTTTACCACCAGGATTTCATTATTTAAATCATGACTAAAATTTTCGATGATCGATAAAACTATTTGCTGCATAATCGGGCTGCCCACCAATACACCAATATAAATATTTTTTCTATCTACCCCGGATTTTTTAATGCACTGGTCAATCGCCTGATTAATTAATTGCCGCACTGTCTGGGCAATATTTTCTTGATTTTTTTTTGAGCTAGCTAAGAATTTTTCCTGCTCAATCAGCATTTCGGCAAAATTATCCTGCTGATTATCCGCAGTAGCATTGGCAATCTCTTGGCCGTTTTCTAAATTGCAGAGGCTGACACAAATCGATGTAGTCCCCAAGTCAACCGCAATACCAAAAATATGTTTACCGCTTGTTTGTTCGATTTTTAGGAGCTCATCAGTATCTAGAACAAATGATAAACCAGACGGAAAGGAAATTTTATTAATCTGAAGATTGTGTTTGGATAATCTTTTTATTTTATTTGTATTTGTCATAAAACAGCAATACATTTTGTCGGGCAGACAGCAACGCATTTCTTGCAATTAATACATTTCTCATGATCAATTACAGCCAGATTATCAACAATTGTAATGCATTTAACCGGACATTCTTTAACGCACTTCATGCAGCCAATACATCCGGATTTACAGTTTTTCATTACCTGCGCGCCCTTATCATGCGAACGGCATTTTATATAAACTTTTTTCTTGCGGTCAAGCATATAAATTATATTGCTCGGACAAACCGCAACACATTTAGTGCAGCCGACGCAAAGATCAGGATTGATCAATGGAAGCCCATCAGCCTGCATACTGATCGCGTTAACCGGACAAACCGTAACACATGTTCCCTGCCCCACACAGGCATATTTACAGTTTTTCGGCCCGCCCATGGTTTTAACCGCTACCCGGCAATCTGCTAAGCCCTGATATTTAAACTTGTCTTTTGCCCTGATTCCCCCGCCGCAGGCAACAACTGCTAATGGAGTAACCCTGTGCAGATCAACATCACATACCCCAAGCTCCTGAGCAATCTGCTTTTTAGTATCAGCAGTAGAAACCGGACAGCCGGCCAAAGTAGCTGTTTTATTCACTAGAGCTTCAGCATAGCCCAAACAACCAGCAAAACCGCAAGCGCCGCAATTAACGCCCGGCAATAGCTCCCCCACTTTTTCTATCCGAGGATCAATCTGTACATGAAATTTTTTTGAGACCCAAGCCAGTAATACGCCAAATGCAAGGCCAAGACCTGATAAGGCCATAACGCCCAGTAGAATTGCTTTCATTACTTATCTCCAAATCTTTTTGGTTTAACAAAGCGGTCAATCAATGGCGTTCCCATATTCATTAAGAGAATTGAATACGATACTCCTTCGGGATATCCTCCCCACAAGCGGATAATACTGGTAATAATTCCGCAGCCAATACCAAAAATTATCTGGCCCTGGATTGTAACTGGTCCGGTAACATAATCAGTGGCCATGTAAAAAGCGCCCAGAATAAGCCCACCGGAAAGAATATGTAATATATAATCACCGCTAAAGAAACTGCTTCCGCCAAAAATCCAAGTAAATATACCCACAGTTGCGACAAAACTAAGCGGTAATTTCCAAGATATATATTTTTTAAACATTAAATAGCTCGCGCCAAGCAACAGCGCTAAGACACTGGCTTCACCAATACATCCGCCGCGCAGACCTAAAAACAAATCCGAATAAGAATAATGTATTATTTCACTGGGATTAAGTATCGGCGAACCGCTAAAGCCATCTTTAAACACAGCCAAAGGTGTAGGTGCAGTAATCGCGTCAACTTTAAACGGCGCCGGCCAGCGAGTCATTAAAACCGGAAAACTAGCCATTAAAAAAACTCGGCCGATTAAGGCGGGATTGAAAATATTAAATCCTAAACCACCAAACACTACTTTGCCAAATAAAATCGCCACAAAAGAACCTAAACCAGCCATCCACAACGGCGCTCCGGCCGGCAGATTATAAGCTAAAAGCAAACCAGTAAGCACTGCGCTGCCATCCATTAAACTGTTCGGCTTTTTTTGCAGATAACAATTAAACAGCCATTCACTGGCCATAGCGCAAACAATTGAAGTTAAAATTATCCATAAAACTGATAGGCCAAAAGCATATATGCTGACCAAACCAGAAGGAATCAAACAAAGCGTAACACTCCACATGATTTTGGCTGTAGTTTCTTTTGCACGAATATGCGGAGAACTGGTAATCGCTAAATCAACACTAGTGTTTTTTTCACTCATCTTGTTACCGCCTTTATTAAACGTATCCCTGATAAAATTTGTCTTTTCGCCGGACAAACATAAGTACAAGTCCCGCATTCAATACAGTCAAAAGGATTATATTGCGCTGCTTTATCCAGTCTATCCATTTCTACACACAAACTCAAAGCATAAGGCAACATGCCAACTGGACAGATATTAACGCAGCGTCCGCAGCGGATACAAGGCTGATCAGCGCCCTGCGTATACTCATCCACTTCTTTTTGGCTTAAAATTAATATCCCGGAAGTTCCTTTGATAACCGGCACATCGTCAGTATACTGACTGATCCCCATCATTGGTCCGCCCATAATAATTTTTCCCGGAGCTTCCTTAAAGCCCTGACAAAAATCAATCAGCTCTTTAAATCTCGTTCCAATCCTCACTTTTAAATTTGACGGCTGTTTTAAACATTTGCCGGTTACCGTTACCACTCTTTCATATAATGGCTTTGCATTATAAACCGCTTCAAATAGAGAAAAAGCCGTACCGACATTACTCACAATAACGCCCACATCAAAAGGCAGTTTACCGCTGGGCACTTCCCGATCAAGAATTGCTTTGATCAGCTGTTTTTCCGCGCCTTGAGGATATTTTGCTTTTAAACAAACTATCTCTATATCATATTTTTTCTCCACACATTTATTACGTAAAAGTTTTATTGCCTCCTGCTTATCTTCTTCAATACCAATAACAACCCGCTCAACTCCAATAATTTTTTGCATTAAACCAATGCCCTTAAGAATACTATGCGTATGCTCAAGCATCAGGCGATAATCACAAGTCAAATAAGGTTCACACTCAACGCCATTGATTAATAAAGTATCAACTGGTTTTAAAGGGTTTAACTTTACCTGCGCGGGAAACGCTGCTCCGCCCAAGCCGACAATCCCCGCGTTTTTAATAATCTCTAAAAGCTGTTCTTTGGAAAGTTCTTCAATTTTAGTTCTTTTTACAATAGAACTGTCTAAAGTATCCTTTCCATCAGAATCAATTATCACAGCCTTTGATTGTCCCAATACCGGATGATTATACTCAACAATGTCTTTAACCACGCCGGAAATGCTGGCATGGATCCGACTGGAAATAAGTTTATCACTGGTTCCGATCATTGTCCCGGTTTTAACCATATCCCCTTTTTTCACAACTGGTTCACAAACCGCTCCAGTATGCTGACTCAAAGGAATAATAACTTGGCTGGGTAATGGCATGATTTTTATTGCCATTTCCCGGCTTAAGTATTTAAAACCGTCTATATGTTGTCCACCTTTAAAAGTTTCCATTTTTACCTATCACCTATTTGCTGTTTATCAAAAAAGAGGTTTTAGCCCAAAATTACAAGCTAAAAATAAAATGTTATTTCATAATATCATAAAACAAAGGACTTGAAAACAAATTTTATTGACACTAATTAGCATATATGTTATATTTTATCAATAAAGGAGTTAACGTTTTTTTAAAAAGGAGTTTATGATGAAAAAAGTGGCGTTTGATAAAACTGATTTAGACATTTTAAAAGAAATCGGAAATATTTGCGCTGGTAATGCTACGGTTGCCTTATCCCAAATCCTGTTTAAAAAAATCGAACTAGAAATCCCCAAAGTAGAAATAATTGCTTTAAAAGATGTCGCCAAAGCAATTGATAAAGATAACCGGCCGATTATCGGCATTCAGATGGAAACTTTAGGCGCGATAAACGGCCAAATCCTTTTAGTTTTTTCAGAAAAAAATGCTTATACATTAATGGAGCTTTTAGTCGGCAACACTAAACAGCAAAAAACCCGACTGATTACTCAAATCGGCATATCCTCATTAAAAGAAGTCGGAAATATTGTTATTTCCTCTTATTTATCCACTTTAAGCTCTTTATCCAGATTATCGGTATTTCCTTCTTGCCCACAATTTACAGATGGATTGCCCAGTTCAGTGGTAAAAAGTGTATTTGGCGCATTCTCTAAAACAAATCAAAATTTAATTCTTATTGAAACTGTTTTCACCGAACAATCCAGCCCCGTAAACGGGACATTCTTTATTGCCTTTGATTCTAAATCAATGAAATTAATTTTAAAAGCTTGTGAAAACACGGTAAAAAATAATAATAAGACGAAAAAATGACAAAAACCATTTCCGATAAATATGAAAACAATAAACAAGCTTTAAATCTATCCAGCCTGGAGGAAATAAGCCAGGTTTTAGGCGCTAGGTTTGACTTAGACAAACTATATCAGATAATTCTTGATACAATTGTCAAACAAACAAATGCTGATTCCGGATCACTGATGCTCCTGGCTCCTAACAAAAACGAATTATACATTGCCGCTGCCCAAGGAATTAATCCAAAATTAGTTAAAAAGATCAGAGTAAAACTCGGACAAATTGTTGCCGGGATTGTTGCTAAAACTAAAAAACCCTTACTGATCAACAATAAAAACTTCCAAGCGATATTCGGTAAAAAGCCGCGAAAAAACGTAAAATCATCTTTATCAATTCCATTGATTGTTGTTAATAAATTAATCGGAGTTATTAACCTAAACCGAATTCCCGGATCAGAATCTTTTACCAAAGATGACATTAATATTATTTCCAAATTTGCTTTTGAAAGCTCGATCGCGATTCATAATGCCAAGCTTTATATCGAAGCCGAAGAAAAAATTCAGCATTTATTTAGGTTTAATGTTATCAGCTGCGCGCTTAATGCCGCTTTAACTGAAGACAAGATGATCAATGTACTTACAGACTGTATGCGCGAATTGTTTAATTTTGATTTATATACACTTTTAGTAATTTCTGATGATTCAACCAGCCTTACTCTTTGTTCCCAAAATAAAATCGATAATAGAACAATTAATAAATTAAAAAAAGATCTTAATCTGGTAATCAGAGGTCTTAAGAAAACCAAATTTTCGACAAAAGACATTGAATTAAATCTAATTAAAATTAAAAATCATCGGCAAAAGGTTAAGCATCCCATTTTACCCAAACATATTCGAGAAGTTATTAATGCCCCGATTATTACCAAAGGCAATACTTTAGGGATGTTAAGCATTTATTCTATAGAAGAGCACGGCTTTGATCAAAAAGATCAGCAATCGCTGAGCACCTTGGCAAATCAAGCCGCGGTTGCTTTAGAAAACGCGCATTTATATAAAAGTTTGCGCACTACCTATCTGAGTACAATCAAAGCTCTAGCCCAGGCAATTGAAGAAAAAGATGTATACACCCGCGGTCATTCTGATCTTGTCTCATATTATTCTGTTGCCATTGCTGAGGCTTTACAGCTTCCCCCTAAATTAATCGAAGGCATTCAAATTGCCGGCATATTACATGATATTGGCAAAATCGGGATTCCGGAAGAAATTCTCAGCAAACCCGGCAGCCTGACTAAAAGCGAATATGAAATAATTATGAAACATCCGACAATTGGCCGAAGGATTCTCGGACCAGTTAACTTTTACTGGGCTGATTTAACTGCTGATGCTGATAAAAAGAGCAGAAGGAAAAAACGCACGATTATTGTTGATCCAAAAATAATTCAGCAGATTCAAGGCTCATTAAACACTACCCTCTCGATACTTAAGGAAATGAACCTTTCCGAAGAAATTAAATCAATGATTTATCATCATCATGAAAAATACAGCGGCGGCGGTTATCCTACAGGCATAAAAAAAGAAGAAATACCCATAGGTGCCCGAATACTGGCAGTTGCCGATACCTTTGAAGCAATGACTGCTGACCGACCGTATCGTAAGGCTTTTTCCACGAAAAAGGCCCTGCGTTTAATAAATGAATGCTCACCTTTTCAGCTTGACCCTAAAATTGTTGATATTTTTACTAGGCTAGTTAAGCAAAAATGTGTTATAGTTAATAAAGCTACGCTAACTCAATAAAAGGGGGATATATTTCCATGGAAAATAATAACAAAATTAACTTAGATGCAATGTGCATCGATATGCTTAAAGAAGTTGGGCATATCTGCACAGGTAATGCGACAATCGCCTTATCGCAGGTTCTCAGCCAAAAAGTTGAATTAACAATTCCGGATTTAAAACTTATTGATTCTGATAAAGTTTTAGAAGAACTAAAAGGAACTCAAGAAGTGCTTGTTGGTGTAAGCGTACAGCTTCTCGGCAACCTAACTGGGAATATCGTATTAATGTTTCCGGAAAAAGGCGCTTATAGCTTGATCGACGCGGTGTCGCAGTATCGTAAAGAACTGGGTAATGCCACTGAATATGGTGTTTCTTCTTTAAAAGAAATCGGCAATATTGTTATCTCGGCTTATCTGGCTACTTTATCAACTTTTACCAGACAAGTAATCCTCCACTCTACCCCAAATCTTATTTGCGGCACACTGGAAACAGTTTTTAATGTTGCTTTCAGCAAAATGAAAACCGAAACCAATAAAGTTATTTTGATTGAAACTTTCTTTAAAATCGCGGGCAAAGATATTGACGGCAGTTTCTTCTTGATTTTTGAACCGGCAATGGTGCTCAAACTAATTGATGATGCTAAAAAATCTGTTGAAGATAAATAAAATTTAAAACAAAAAACAGCTCTGAATAATCACTGAGCTGTTTTTTTATTTAAACATCTTTATCTGGCTTTACTGTCTTGCCCCTCTCATTTTTAACTCTTTAGATTATTTTATTGAGCGCATTTTAAGCTGTTTAAAATTCATCCCCGAACCTTCACCGGGTAATTTAGCAACAGGCTCGTTTAATAAAAAGTCTCCTTTAATAATTTTTTGTTTTAAGAGCACGCATATTTGTCTGGCTTTATAATAACTCGATAGCCCCGCGGTTGGCACTTGCTTGCCTTTTATTTGAATATGCCCTGATTTAAGATCATGATAACTGACATATCCCAGATTTTGCGCTTTGCGATTAGGATAAGCATCGCTATAATCAACTATTGGCGCGAAAATTTCCTGATCTTTTACCGCGACAAATTTGACCATTTCAGAATCGAGAATCGGAATCGGAATTCCCATGCCCAAAGCCAGACTTACCCCATAACCTTTTAAAGATGCTCCGCGCACCCATTCCGAACTCATTTGTTTTAAATCTCCGTTTACCGCCAAAGTTCCCAAAGGCTCATAAGGCACACCGCCTTTAGTTCTTTTTCCATCAGTCGAATGCTGCGTCCCATGCCAAAAAACATAGCCAATCCCCCCGCCAAGGAATATTCTGGTGCCAATACCTATGGTTCTAAAATAAGGATCATTTAACAGCGGCGATAATTGCCCGGCACTGCAATAACTGGCATTTGCCATTTTCGGCCTTAAAACTCCCATATAAGTATGGATTGCCTTGTTAGACAGATTAACCGCTACATTATAATTCTGATAGCAATTGCGGGGATTAACTAAAGTCGCTTGATTAATATCATTAATATTGATCAAAGTTTCCAGCTCCTTGCGCGGATAACAATCCGTGCCATAAGCCTCAGCTTTAAAGCGCAAATCTTTGCCTGCAACCAAATCTTCGATCACATGGCCTCCGCCGTATTTAAATCTCCCAGGGCCCATGCTGTTTGCCGGATCTTTATCAGAAAGCTGAGCCGCGCCAATAAGCATATCCACCGCAGCCAAACCGCTATAACATTCCACATCATTTAGCCAGGATTTTTGAATCTTCATTTTTGGCTTGGAATGACCGATATTGAATATCGCCATTGAAGAACACATTGGCCCAAAAGTTCCGGTAGTTACCACATCCACATAATCCGCGGATTTCTTAATTCCCTTTTCTTTGACAATCTCCAGCATTTCCTCTTTAGTAACAACAACAGCCTGACCTTTTTTAATCTTAGCATTTATCTGGGCAATAGTTTTAGCCATTCATCCCTCCAAAAAAAACATTTTTTGTTTTCAGTATTGCGTTCCGCGTTTGCGCTTTGATTTTTATATAATTCAAATAATTTTAGAAATCGTAGGGGCGCTGCTTGCCTGCGCCCGTTTATTAATAATTTCATTGGTGTTTGATAATTATATATTATTACGGGCCGGGGCAAGCGCGGCCCCTACTATACCCTGCTTTTAACAAATTCTCGGCATTTGATCCGCGATTGGCACATCTAATATTCGGTCACTGCCGGCTAAGGTACTCAAATAAACCTGTTTCTTATGCCCTGCAACAACCTTACCAATGATCTGGGCTTTTTTGCCAAATTGATTTTTACGCATTACTTTAATAATATCCGCGGCTTTATTTGGCGCGACAAAAGCCAGTAATCTGCCTTCACAAGCCAAATACAAAGGATCCAAGCCTAATATCTCACAAGCTCCTTGAGCTTGGGAATTAACCGGCAAATTTTCCTCATTGATCTCAATACCCACATTCGAATGCTCCGCGATTTCATTTAAAGCCGTGGCCACCCCGCCGCGAGTCGGATCACGCATCACATGAATCGCGTCCGCGTATTTTAACATATCCTTAACCAAACCATTTAAAGGAGCGCAATCACTTTTTAATTGAGTTTTAAACTTAAGGCCTTCTCTTTGCGACATGATCGAAACCCCATGTTCGCCGATTGTCCCGCTAACAATAATCAAATCTCCGGGACGCGCATTGCTCGAAGTTATTTTTGCCTTAGCCTGAATTATCCCGATCCCGCTGGTATTAATAAAGATCTTATCACAATGGCCTTTATTCACCACTTTGGTATCACCGCAAACTATTTTCAGATCAGCCAAAGCCAAAGTTTTTTTCATACTAATAATAATTCTCTGCAGATCCGCTAGGGCAAAGCCTTCTTCAATGATCACACTAGCGCTTAAATACAATGGCTTTGCGCCCATCATTGACAGATCATTAACTGTTCCGCAAACCGCTAATTTCCCGATATCTCCGCCCGGGAAAAAAATCGGATCAACCACAAAAGAATCAGTCGTAAACACTAATTTATTATTGCTGGGTTTTAAATCAAGGACTGCGCCGTCATCCAGCCGATTAAGGATCGGATTACCAAAATTAGTAATTATCATTTTATTGATCAGCTTTTGCATTACTTGCCCGCCATTGCCGTGAGCCAGCGTAATCTTTCCCTTATCCATTGCGTTTGCCTCCATAGCGATAATAAGCCGAACATGCGCCCTCAGATGAGACCATACAAGGCCCGATGGGCATACTCGGATTACAGATTTTCTTAAATAAAACGCATTGCGTTGGATTAATTATCCCCTGAAGGACATCCCCGCAGCGGCAAGCGGTTTTTTTAGTTTTAGGAACCTTTACCGGAAAATGCCGCAGAGCATCAAATGCTTTGTACTCCGGCCTAAGGATCAAGCCGCTTTTTTTCATTAAACCCAATCCCCGCCACTGCACATCACTGACTTTAAATACTTGCGCGATCATTTTCTGCGCTACCAGATTTCCTTGAGCATTTACACAACGAGCATACTGCATTTCTACCTTTGGCTGTTTGTTTATCTGCTGATTGAGCAGCATCACAATTGATTGGAGAATATCCAAAGCTTCAAACCCGGCAATAACACAGGGTATTTTATATTTTTTAACTAAAAACTCATAAGGCTTTGAGCCGATTATTGTACTTACATGTCCGGGCAAAAGAAAACCGCTGATTTCACTTTTCGGTGAAGCCACCAGGACTTTTAAAGCCGGAGGAATGATCTTATGCGAAGACAAAACAAAAAAATTATTTAGCTTTTCCTGTTTGGCCCGCTGAACTGCAGCGGCAACTGTGGGGATAGTTGTTTCAAAACCCACAGCAATATGAATTACTTTTTTCTGTTTATTTTCTCTGGCAAAATCCAGCGCGTTTAAAGTCGAATAAACCACTCGGATATCCCGGCCCTGAGCTTGAATATCCCGCAAAGTTGTTTTTGTTCCCGGGACTTTGATCATATCGCCAAAAGTTGTAATAATCGTATCCGGATATTCGCAAATTCCAATAGCCCGGTCAATATCTTCCTGAGAAGTCACACAAACCGGACAGCCAGGTCCGGCAATTACTCGGATATTATCCGGCAATATTTTACGAATCCCATAGCGAAACATCGCCACAGTATGCGAGCCGCATACTTCCATGATTGATATTGGTTTATCCAGCTGAGCCGCGAGTTTATGAATAAGCTTGATCAGCTGTTTGGCTAATTTTGGATTTCTAAATTCGTCAATGTATTTCATGTTTTTCCTAAATCTCTCACAAGGTAGGGGCCGCGCTTGCCTCGGCCCGTAATAATATACAATTATCAAAAACCAATGAAATCATTAATAAACGGGCGCAGGCAAGCAGCGCCCCTACGATTTCTAAAATTATTTGAATTATATAAAAATCAACGCGTTAACTCGCTACCGATCTTTATACATCTCATTCAGCAATCTCAAAGTTTCTTTTGCGTCAGCCTCATCGATTTTTTCAATCGAGAATCCAGCATGCAAAAGCACATAATCCCCGACTTTAACATCCGGAGTCAGATCAATCCCGATTTTTCTTTCTGCCCCGCCAGCACTGGCAATCGCAGTAAGCCCATCAATTTTTTTTATTTTTACGGGAATACCAATACACATAATAATCTCTCCATTTATTAATTGCAATATAACAAAGTCAAGTTTAGAGTTACTGCTTTAAAAGGTTACGGCCAGGGTTACGCTGCCCGTTTCGTTTTACGGTAAAGCCTGTCGTTTTAAAATTTATTATTTTTAGCCTAAACCGTTAAACGTTACCGATACCGGCTTCGTTACCGTTTAACCTTGCCCAGTGTCAACACGTCTCTGTTATTATGCGTATTAATTTGCTTTACACAAAATTATTTATTAGCTGAGATTCGGGCCCCCAGTACTGCCTGACCTAAAGACAAACCAATATCTGACAAAAATTCCTGGCGAGGTATGTGCACCGTAAATCCGCGTTTAACTAAATAAGCATTTAGTTTTTCGGAAATGATTTTATTAAAAAACACTCCCCCACCCAAAACAATCTGATCAGTTTTTTCCTGCTGGCTTATTTTTACAGCCATCTTACCTAGAATCAGAACAAAAGTATTATGAAACCTCGCCGCGATATGTGCAATCGTCTGCTTATCTTGGATATCTTGAACAATTTGTTTGATCATTTCGCGAATATCCGCAACAAACATCTTGTCTTGTTTGTTTATCGCAAAACTATAAGCTTTATTATCAAGAGAAATTGCTTTGCTGGCCTGGTTTTCTAAAGCAATTGCCGCCTGAGCTTCAAAATTCACATTTAGGCACAATCCAATCAAAGCGCTGATCCCGTCAAACAATCGGCCCGCGCTGGAAGCTAAAGGCGTATTAATCCCCTGTTCAATCATTTGGATCAGAATCTTAATCTCGTATTTTTTTTGTTTTATCCAAGCAATCGGTAGATCAAGCATTTGCTGACCATAAACCATATGCAGCAAAGCAACTGCCACGCGCCAAGGCTCTGCTACGGCTTTATCTCCCCCGGGTAAAGGAATATATCCCAGATGGCCTAAACGAATTGCCTGCTTAAAATCATAGCTGATAAACTCACAACCCCAGACTTTAGCATCACTGCCCAAGCCTGTACCGTCGCAAGCAATGCCCAAAACTTTTTGTTTTTTCAAGCCCAGAGCAGCACAAGCACCGGCAATATGAGCAAAATGATGCTGAATTGGCATAACCCGGCTTTGTTTAAACAGCGAATTATTCAGTTCTTCCGCTAACCTTGAGCTGAGAAACAGGGGATTCAGATCATGGGTAATAATCTGCGGTTTAATCTTTAATCGCTTTATTTCACTGAGAATACTTTGTCTGTATTTATTATAAAATTCGGGATTTTTCAGATCATCAAATCCAGCATACAAATAAGCTTTCTGCTTATTTAAGATAGTGTAATTAGCTTTTAACTCCGCCCCTAAAGCTAAAATCACTTTAGCTTTAGCTGCAAACTCAGCTAAATCAACTTGAATCGGCATCAGACTATTCGGCTTCAATGTGGTTGATTTCAATTTCCATACCCTGTGTCTGTTCGATTTCCAAAACAGCCCCCTGGGCTTTGGTATTTTCCGCCAATAGATCAAAGCAGCTCTGCAAAGAATCCTGAGTGATTAAATTAAAATCTCCGACCGTGAGTTTGATTTTACTCACGCGCTTATAATCATGCGCTTCCAGTTGTTTGAACACAGAATTGATTATATCCTGGGCTATTCCCACTTCATGCATTGTGAAAACCTTCTTTCTGATTTACTAAATTCAGAACTAATATGCCTATAATTCTATCAGTTTTTGGAAGAAATTTAAAGAAAACAATAAATCCGGATAATCTAGAGGTTTGGAGTTGTATCTGCCTGATTCTGCTTGGCCTTCAGATCTTCCTGATACTGATCACAAACAGAATCTTCGGCTAATTTAACCTTACTTTGATACGCGCCTTTTGCCAAAGCATGCACGCAAACCGGACAAATCAAAATCAGAAAAGCAATTACAAACAAAGCTTTAAAACCAGTAGCGCTAAACCCATGAACAACAAAAACACTGAGCATAATACTGCCAGTACCCAAAGTTACGCTTCTTGCTGCTGACTGCAGCCGGGTATAAACATCCGGCATGCGGATTAAGCTAAGAATAGCGATAAAATTAAAAAACAAACCAATGATAATCAGTAAACGCCCTATTTCCGGCATAATAAACCCCTCTGTATAACTAATGGCTCATAGCTCATGGCTGATAGCCAAAAACTAAGAACAAATGACTAATTACTAAAAAACTACTAACTATTGATCATCGACAATCTAACTTATAGAGTATAGCTTTTTACTTTTTACTTTTTACTTTTACTTTTTACTATTGACTATTAGCTATCGACCATTAGTTGTATTTCTACTGATCAAACCTCTTACCTTCGAGAAATTTTGCTAGGCTTAAAGCAACAATAAAAGACTGCAATGCCCAGATAAAAGCAATGTCTAAATACCAGTTTTTTTGGGTAAATACAGCTAAAATTCCGCAAAAGCCAATTACCATCATGCCCATAATTGTAATCGCGCAAGCCCGATCAGCCGCAGTTGGCCCGACAAACACCCGAATCAAGGCGCTCAAACAGCATAATAATAAAAAGAATAAAATTTTGCTTAAAAACGCTCCCGGTAACATAAAAATCAGCAAAACCAGCATGCTTAATAAAATGCTGGTAATGAACCAGACTAATCTTTGATCAAAACCATTTTTATTTGTTTTCATTTATTCAAAAACCTTTTTAAGAATTGTTTCAAACCTGGCGGCAATTAATTCAGTTGCTGCCTTTATATTTTGACTTTCCACATCCAAACAATGCACATAAATATAGCCTTTTTGCTGATCAATGTCCACAGCGCAAGCTCCGGTAGAAAATGTAATTGAATTTGCTAATAAAGTCAAACCCACTTCGGTTTTAATCTCTGTTTTTATCTTAACAATCCCGGGATTTATCGGTAAATCAGGGTGCAAAACCCGGTAAGCCAGATCAATATTCGCCCGAATTCCCTCGATCAATAAAACAATCAAATATACAAACAACCATAAATAACGCTTAATATGGACAATAATATGCGGCCGATGCATAAATATATCTCCGGTAATCATGGCCACAAAGCCGCTGACCAAAACACCGGCTACCAGCCATTGCGAATTAACCGGCCAATTTAAACCCAGCCAAATAATCAAACAAAATAAAAATAAAACAATTTTACTTTTCATTTTCCGCCTTAAAAACCGCTTTTGAATATTTTGTTGTCGAAAGAATAGTATCAATCGCTGGGTTTAAAAAAGTCTCTTTATACTCTGTTGCTAAAAGCAGATTAAGACCTAAACATAAACCCAACATTAGCAGCAAAGCTCCGGCCATCGAAAATTTAATTTTGTTTAATTTAAAATCAGACTGAAAATCACTGTTTTTTACTGGCAACTTCTTTTGGTTTTTAATAAATAATCCTGCGGCGAAACAGACTATTAACAATACGCCAATCGCGTACAGATGATAATTCGCTTTCCAGACAGCCACAATTATGATCAGCTTGCTCCAAAAACCAATAAATGGCGGCAGGCTAATAAATGCCGCATTGCTGAGCATTGTCATGATAAAAGCTTTGGGGCTGGATTTAAAACTAAAAGTTAATTGATCTAGCGATTTTTTTGGATAGATCCGGTAATCAAGCAAACCCGCATTACAAGTCACCAATGCCGCGGTAATCTGAATATGCAGCAGCTGTAAAAACCCTCCGTAAATTGCCCAAGGCGTATTAGTTGCCATGGCTAAAATAACCAGACCAAATTCGCTGATCGTATAATAAGCAATCGCTTGATTGCTGTTTTTAGGCTTAAATGCCCAAAACAATGATCCTAACATCGCCGCCATGGCAAATATGCGGACAATTGCTAAACTCTCGGGACTTGGGCCAATAATATTAAAATGAATTCTTAAAAAAGGATATATTCCTAATACCGGAATAATTATCGCCAGCAGCATTGCCCCCACCGGTGCGAGGATTGATTGATTCATCTCAGATACCCAAGAATTAAACGGAACAATCCCGGACTTGATCAGGAACCCGATAAAAAGTAAAGCCTGAATAAATAAAACCACCCAACCCATTGCCGGATCAGCCGCAATATGCTGGCGGAGATAAAGCTGATTAGCAATATCCGCCAAAGCAAGCGTTGAAGTAAAACAATAGCAGATAATAATGCCTAGGAAAATTATCGCTGAAGCCATTATCCCTTTGATCATATACTTAAACCCAAAAGCCAAAGCCTTTTTCTCTAAAGAAAAACAGATCAAAGCATAGCTGGCAATAGCCGTAACTTCCATAAATAAATATAAGGTAAACAGATCTCCGCTGATAATAACTCCATTGGCTCCGGTTAACAGCAGCAAAAATAAAGCATAGAATTTCCACTTGCTTGTCCAATGATCAATAAACCGCAGACAATAAAGCATAATACAAAAAGTCATCAAATAAACACTTACCAGAAAAAAATCCGCCAAGCCATCGACAATAAAAGTAATCGCTTCCGGCAGGTGCCAGCCGGCTAAACAATACACATGAATTAAAGCCTTGGTTTTAAACACAAACAAACATCCACTGAGCAGCAACAATCCGGATACAATAAAAAATAAAATCAGATCAGCATAGAAATTCTTTTTTCTGGCAAATAATGCCAAAAGAAATACCCCCAATAGTGGGATTAAAATAAATAAAGGAATAATTTGTTGAATATCAGGCATTATTATCTACTTCTGGTTTTTTAGTTTTAATTTCAATTATCTCTTTAATATCAAATGTTTTAAATTGCTGGTACAAGCGCATTGCCACAGCCACAAGTAAAGCAGTTACCGCCAAGCCGACGATCATTGCCACCATTACCATTGACTGCGGTAAAGGATCAACCATAAAATTAATCTCCTGATCAGAAACAAATACCGGGACCTGGCCTTGCCATCTAAAGCCCATAAGCACTAATAAAATATACACGGCATAATTCAAAATCATTGTGCTGATAATTAATTTAATTATATTTCTTTTGACCAGCACCCCATATATTCCGATTGAGAATAAGATAAAACATAAAAAATAAATCATTACTTATCTGCCTCCGGCTTAATCGAAACCAAATAAATAAAAATAACAAAAATTCCCGCGCCGACCTGCAAACAAACCGCGATATTCAGCAAAGGAATATTGCCGATGCAAAACAAACTAAGGATTGAACCTTTATCCTGAAAAAAGTTTGCTAAAATTGGAATATTATTATTGCCGAATAAGCCGACAACCATAAATAAAAGCAAACCCAGAGTGGTGAAAATTATTGCCCAGGTTTGGCTTAATTTTTCTAAAGCAGCGTCTCGGCCAAAAGCCAATACCAGATTCAATAAAGACAAAGCAATGATCGCCCCACCGGCAAAACCACCGCCGGGAATAATATGACCATGTAAAGCTACATTGATCCCATAAACAAACAGCACCCCCACTGTCAAGCGAGTAACCGTCTTGACAATAATGCTCATTCCCTGCTCAGCTTGCGGATTATCCGGTATTTTTGTTTTATGTTTAATTTTATTATTCGTTTTATTTTTCATTATCTATATTTATCTTCTAAAGTTATTTGTTTTCTCTAGTTAGCTTTTTCTCTATCAATTTTTCTTTTTATGTTTTTGGCTTTAGTCATTTAAGTTTATTTAGAGTTTAGAAATTAGTAATTAGAAATTTGTTTTCTGTTCTTTGCTTTTCGCTCTAGAAAGAGCCATTATCGCGATAAGACAAGTAAATAATGCGACCAATGCCAAAAAAGTATCAAAAATGCGATAATCTAAAGTTATTGCCGCCACAACATTATTAACACTTGCTTGCGACAAAGCCTCACTTAAATATGTCCGGCTGATCCGCATTAAAGGCTTGCCAAAGATCGGCAGCTTGGCAATCACATACCCGGATGCTCCTAAAAAAAAGCTAATACTGATTAATACAGCAATAAAATTCGCATAATTTCTTTTAGTCTGCTGGACTCGCGAATCTGTAAAAATCGTTGCCCGCACCAGAATAATCACCAAGACAATTTCCACAATCAGCTGAGTCATGGCCAAATCAGGAGCTTTGAGCAAAAGAAAAGCCGCGGATAAGCATAAACCGACTGCTCCGGTAATAATAACCGCGGAAAGCAGGTCTTTGATCTCCAAAGCCAGCACAGCGCCAATAATCATTAAAATAAGTAAAATATACAGATCAATCATATTTTCTCTTTGTTTGCACAGCTAAATAAAATACTCTGTTTTAAGATGGGATTGCCAATAAACAGCAATAGCGACAAGCGATTCTTGATAAGGACACAAACAATTCAATAATAAATTAAACCATAAACGCTAAAAACATAAACTTAAAATAATATAATTAAAAATTAATAAGCAAAGTTATTAATCTAATATAGCGTTAAATTTCATTTAATAAAAAGTCAGGGATAATTACTGCCCTAACTTTAACAATCTAGTCCTTAATTTGAATCCACCTCCATGTTTTTTAACTGCCAATATTTAACATAGCTTAAAAGCTGATAAGTCGCCCATTGCCAAGCCATCATAAAGCCAATCAAACCATCTTTAAATCCCTGCTTTTGCACATACATTTTAAAAAACCGGGAAAAATAGCGAACCATTGCCAGATTTAAACTCATCTTCCGTTTATCTCTCAGCCATTTCTGCGCTTCTAAGGTACTCTGTACATTCATTTTGTTCACCACATTAGCAAAATCACTGTAGCAATAATGAATGATTTCCCCGCTCAGTCTGCCCTCTTTTTCGCCCTCAGCTAAAAAAGCGCGGGGATGAATTTCCGCGTCTTCATATTTAAATTTATCTTTTTTAAATATTTTCACTCTGCTTGCCGGATACCAGCCGCCATAACGAATCCAGTATTTCCCGCCAAAAATACTTCGCATTGCCACGGAAAATGAAGCATATTCAGTTCCCTTGTCTAAAAAATCTTTGATCTGCGCGTAAAGTTCCGGACTGACTCTTTCATCGGGATCTAAAGATAAAACCCATTGATTTTTCGCTCGAGCATAAGCTCGATTGCGGATCGAACCTTCCATATCCCAGGTATCATGATAAATCATCGGATTATACTGCTTAGCGATTTCCAAAGTTTTATCCGTAGAATGATTATCGACAATCACAATCTCATCTGCCCAAGAAACAGATTCCAGACAAGCCTTTATATTTGAATCGACATTCCGGGTAATAATTACAATACTGATTGGTAATTTTTTCAGTTTACTATCTTTTAACTGTTCAGACATATTATTTACCTTTCCATATTTTTCATACAAGCCGCGTAAACTTCCTGCGGTGTAATTGAATTTAAACATTGTTTAAAAATTGACTGATTACATTTAAACCGACAGGGTGAACAAGCCATTGGTTTGTAAAACACAATATTCCTTGGACCGATCGGCGCGAATTTTCGCGGCGTTGTCGGTCCAAAAATCGTAGCACTTAAAACACCCAAACAGCTGGCTAAATGCATACCGCCGCTATCATTGCCCACAGCCACACTGCATTGTTTTAGAATTGCCGCGTCATTCATCAGCTCTTTAGCAAAATCCAAATCGATTTCCGCTGGAATAATCGGCTGATGTTTCATCAGCTTAGCAATGCTTTTAAACAGCTCCAATTCCTTGGGGCTGCCTAATATTATAATAGTATACCCATTATTTGCAAACAAATCTCCTATTTTTGCAAAATATTCGGGCATCCAATTTTTAAACTCCATACCGCAGCTGGGCATTAAAGCAACGATTTTCCCCTTTTTTCCCTCGAGCATTTTATTCGCGTTAGCAATAAATTGCTGATCAATGTTCAGATCAGCGACAAAATTCTCGGGCATATCCAGGCCTAATCTGGCAGGCAAAGTGAATAATTGCTCTAAAATATGCATTTTTTTATAATTCAGCCAAGGCATATTCCAGTTGGATAATAAAGGACTGGCACTGAGCATATATTTAGTACCCAACATCCGCAGCCAAAAACTGGTCTCAAACCGTCTTTGAGTATCAATCAATAAATCAATTCCCTGTGCCTGGGTTTTGCGAAACTGCCAATACTGCTTCATCCGCTTGCCTTTATCCGGACGTTCATAATGAATATAGCCATCAATTGAATCAATCGAATCAAATATTTTTTGAAATCGCGGATAGATCACTCCCATGTATTTTATTTTAGCCTGGGGAAAAGCTTGCTTAAAAGTTTTAAAAAAACTCGCCGCCACCACCAAATCACCCAATCCCCCGCCGCCTTTATAAATCGCGATGGTCCGCACATTATCCTGGAGTTTTTTAAACAGCTTTGTTTTTTGAAATTTTTTAAAATTAGCCTGCCGCAAAAAATCAAACTGTAATGGCTGCATAATATTACTTTGCTGTTCTGTTTGTTGCTGATTAATTGTGGTTTTATTTTTTTTATTCATTTTCAAACTTCCTTTGGTTTAAAACAGCTCAGCCAATGTCCGGATTCAATTTGTTTTAATTCCGGTATTTGTTCAGCGCATTCGGCTTTAGCTTTATTGCATTGAGCGTAAAAACAACAGCCTTGATTATCTGGCTGTAAGCTCTGATTTTCTAGGTTTGGGGTTTGAGTTTTATTTAATAAAAGTTTTTTCTCCAAAGAAGGCATACTGTTTAATAATATTCGAGTATAAGGATGCAAAGGATTTTCATACAATTGTTTTACGCTTGCCTGCTCGACAATCCTGCCTTTATACATAACCGCCACATGATCACTGATATAGCGCACCACATCCAAATTATGAGCAATAAACAAATACGTTAGTTTGTACTTAGCTTGTAAATCTTTTAACAAATTCAAGACTTGCGCCTGAGTGGATAAATCCAAAGAAGATACTGCCTCATCGAGAATTAATAATTCGGGATTTGTCGCCAATGCCCGGGCAATACCCACTCTCTGGCGTTCTCCGCCGCTTAATTGATGCGGTAAACGATCAGCATATTCTGGATTTAAACCCACATTGAGCAGCAGCTCTCTGACTCTTGGCTCAATCAATTTTTTTTTCTGCTTAAAAGCCTGCAAAGGCTCAGCAATGATATTCTTCACTGTTAGCCGGGGTGAAAGACTGCTGTAAGGATCCTGAAATACGATTTGAATTTTCTGGCGCAAAACCCGAAACTGCTTTTCCGTTAAATCCGTAATTTCCTGGTTCTGAAAAAATATCTGACCGGAACTGGGAGAAATTAATTTTAAAATTATTCGCGCTAAAGTTGATTTGCCGCAGCCAGATTCACCAACCAGGCCTAAAGTCTGACCGGATTTAATTTCCAGACATACCGAATCAACGGCTTTTATCTTTTTGCTTATCGCGGAGATAAAGCTTTTATTCAGCTGATAATATTTGCTTATCTTGTTTAATCTGAGCATAGCCAGCAGCGAACCTCCTGATCTGGGTTTGGCTTAAATAAAGCCGGCATTGCTTGGGCGCATTTATCAAATTTCTGGGGACAACGCGGATGGAACCTGCAGCCAGTGGGAAAATTGCCGGATTTAGGCACTTCGCCAATAATTGCTTTTAGCTTATTCTGATTATTATGTTCTTTTTTCGGCAAGCATTCAAATAAACCCTGGGTGTAGGGATGCAAAGGTTTGCTCAACAGCTGCTCAGCTTTGGCAAATTCGACTATTTGTCCGGCATACATAACCGCGATATAATCGGAAAGCTCAGCAATCACATTCAGATCATGACTTATTAACATAATCGCCACGCCTGTTTCCTGCCTTAATTTATCGAGAAGCTTTAAAATCTGAGCCTGAATAGTTACATCCAAAGCCGTGGTCGGCTCATCAGCAATCAGCAAAGCCGGACGGGGAATCATGCTCATCGCGATCATTACTCTTTGCTTTTCTCCCCCGGATAATTGATGGGGAAATGATAAAAGTTTTTCCTCTGGGCTTCTGATGCCCACAAGCTCTAGCTGTTTGATTAAAAATTGATTGATTTGCTCAGGACTTATTTCTTTACAATAGAGCTGAACAACTTCGGATAATTGTTCTTTTATATTTAAAACCGGATTCAAACAAGTTGAAGGCTCTTGAAAAATATAAGTGATCTCTTTGCCGCGGATCTGCTTTAAATCTTTTTCTTTGATCTGATTGATCGTCTGTCCATTAAAATTAATTTTCCCTGAGACGATTTTACAATTTTTTCCCGGTAAAAGACCCGTCAAAGATAATGCCGTCATTGTTTTGCCGCAGCCGGATTCCCCGACAAAACCCAGCACAGAATTTTTATTAATAAAAAACGACACATCATCCACCAAAGGAATTTCCCTCCCCTCCTGGACAAAACAAGTTGTCAGATTTTTAACTTCTAATAATTTTTCCATGCTTTGATGTTCCCGCGTTTGCGCGTTACCACGTTGATTTTTATATAATTCAAATAATTTTAGAAATTGTAGGGGCGCTGCTTGCCTGCGCCCGTTTATTAATGATTTCATTGGTTTTTGATAATTGTATATTATTACGGGCCGAGGCAAGCGCGGCCCCTACATTGTGGCCTTCTTTACTTTCTCGGAATCAACAAATCCCTTAATCCCTCACCCAGCAAATTATAGCCTAAAACCGTGATAAAAATCGCAAGTCCTGGATAAAATGTCATCCACCAGGCAATGCCCAAACTGGCTTTAGCGTCCATTAGGATATTTCCCCAGCTGGGAGTTGGCGGCTGAACGCCTATGCCTAAAAAGCTCAGACTTGATTCCACGAGAATTGCCGCGGCAACTCCCAAAGTAGCGCTAATGATCACCGGAGCAATCGCATTGGGAATCAAATGTCGCATAATAATTTTAAAATCAGAAACACCGCAAGCCCGGGCAGCTAAAACATAATCGCGTTCTTTTAAACTCAGGATCTCTGCTCTGACCAAACGGGAAATCCCCATCCAGCTGGTCAAACCAATTACCGCCATAATGATCACAATGCTCGGTTCAAGCAAAGCCACCAAAGCTAAAATCAGAAATATACTGGGAAAACAAAGCATAATATCCACAAAGCGCATAATAATCGCGTCGATCATCCCGGAATAATATCCGGCAATCGATCCCAACAATAATCCGATCAGCACTGATATGCTCACCGCAATCAAACCCACGATCAAAGAAATCCGCGCGCCATAAGCCATCCGGCAGAATAAATCCCGGCCCAGCAAATCAGTACCCATCCAATGCGCGGCTGAAGGCGCAAGCAAAGAATCAGTAATATTAATATCATTCGGCTGATAAGCCGTTATAACCGGGGCGAAAATCGCGAACAAACTAATCACAGTAATGATCAGCAACCCCGCACTAGCTAATTTATTTTTTAATATCCTTTTCATATGTTTTACATTTTTATTGGTTAACGTGTTTGCGCGTTATATTATTTAAATAATATTATAATTTTGTAGGGGCGCTGCTTGCCTGCGCCCGCTTATTAATAATTTCATTGGTTTTTGATAATTGTATATTATTACGGGCCGGGGCAAGCGCGGCCCCTACCTTGTGTCTGGATCTACGATCCATTCTTAATCCGCGGATCCGCGTAAAAATAGCAAATATCGGCAATTAAATTACCGATTAATGTCAGCAATGCGCCAATAACCAGCACTCCCATGATCACCGGATAATCCCGGGCCATTACTGAATCATAAAATAATTTGCCCATGCCGGGAATAGCGAAAATTGATTCAGTGATTACACTGCCGCCGATCAGTCCGGGCAAAGACAAACCTAAAATTGTAATTACAGGTAATAAAGCATTTTTTAAAGCATGGCGGAAATAGATTTTTTTATCACTCAAGCCTTTAGCCCGGGCAGTGCGAATATAATCAGTTTGCAAAACATTGATCATATTAGTGCGCATATAACGCGATAAACCGGCTAAGCCCGTAAATGCGGAAATTGAAATCGGAAGAATTAAATGCTGGCCATAATCAAGCAATTTACCCCACAAACTAAGATTATCGAATTGAATTGATTTAAGTCCTGATACAGGAATCCAATGCAGAGTCACGCCAAAATATTTCATTAAAAGCAAAGCCAGCCAAAAAGACGGCATAGCAAAGCCAATAAACACAAATACGGTCATTGCCTGATCAAAGAAACTCCCCTCCCATACCGCGCTGAAAACGCCAATCGGGATGGCAATACAAAGGATAAGCAGCAAAGATAAAACACTGATAAATAAAGTAACTGGGATTCTTTCCGCTATTTTAACAGATACAGAACGGCTATCAATAAATGATACGCCAAAATCCAGACAAACCATCCGTTTGAGCCAGCTAAAATACTGAACCATGATTGGCTTATCCAGACCATAGAGTTTTTCGATCCGTTCTCTGACTTGAAGACTTACTTTTTGATTTAATTGCAGCTGAACATCAGTGGGTTTCCCTGGAGCAAGATGAATCACCAGGAAAGAAATCAAACTAATACCGATCAATAACGGTATAAGCATTATTAAGCGTTTAAAAATATAGCTTAGCATTAATTATTTAGGTTGGTTAAAAGTACGCTAATTATTATCTCTTTTGCCTGGCTTGAATAAATCGAGGAATCTGTCTTCATAATCTTTATAAATATGCCATTTATCTAATTCGCTTTTCAATTCCTGCGCTTTAGAGAGATCCTTTTCCGCAAATTTAAAAAGTTTCTCGATTTTAGCTTTAGCTGATTCTGGTAATCTGGTTACCGAAGCTAAGCTTTGTTTGATACTTTCTATATCTTCTTCATTTATCGGCCCTGGAGCAGCTCCGGACTTAAAATAATCAACTAATTTTTCAATCTCATCTTCCACAATTTTGGCTCTTTCATCCAAACCACCAAAATCAAAATTTAAGCCAATCATCTTGGTGAAGATTTTCAGCACAGCTTTTGATGCCTTAGGGTTTTCAATCTGAATCGCGTACAAAGGAATTTCCGCTAAAAAGCAAAAAGCCTCCATTTTACGTTCTTTGGCCACGCTGAGCAATAAGCCGTTTAAGCCGCTGATTTGGCCCACACGCATTGGCTTTACATCCAGAGGGTCAAGTTCCTTGGCCAAGCGTTTATCACTAACAGTGGCCCAGACTCTTGATTGCTGAGTATGGTCAATCGGTGACGGCATGGAAGCAAAGGTAAATACCCGCTTAACTTTAAACTCAGCAGCAACATCCAGGACTAAATTCGCGTAACTATAACTTTTTTCCAATGAAGGCTGCGCCTCACAAAGAAAAATAATGATATCATGCTTACCTGTAGTATTTTTCCAATAATAAAACTTACCTGTTGGCAATCTGGGCTTTTCCACTTGACCATCAACAATCCAAGCTTCATGCGGGTGAAAAAAGCCTTTTGCGCTGATTTCCCCAAACTCAATAGGATTAAGCTGCTCCCACAAATAATCAACAGCTCGAGCAGCAACATTACCCATTCCTGGCCATGCGGCAATCAGGTAAGGGCTTTTTAATCTTGGTTTCCTAATTAATTTTATCATTGTATTTTTCATATAATCTATACCTTACTACAAACAAACCACGCAGTCAACTTGAAAATTTCAGCTAAAATTATAAATATTTTTATCTTTATAGCTGATATGATGATATGTCTTCTTCCCTGTTAAAAATAAATCACTTGTCTGGGAAAAAGCTTGAGTAAATAACTCATACATGTTATAAAAGTAAAGTATCTAAACGGAAAATTTTAATTAAGGAGACTTATTATGGCAGAAACACTGGGCAGCTTGGTTGACAAACTTACTATTAAATCAATTCGCGAGTTTTATTTAAATAAAAGCATTAAGGAAAAAGATCCTAAATTCTCAATCAAACAGCTTAAAGAAAAACTAACCCTTTTAAAGAAGCAAAAAGATATCCAGCTCCAGGAAATCGATGATTATATAAAAATGGCTTTAAACAGCAAAGTTATATTAAGAGAAGAAAAAATAAAACTCTATAATCCGCTCAAGGATATGGATAAAATCGGCAGCAATCAGAAACTTTCTCAAGCCATTGAAGGCTTATCTCGGAAAAATATTGAACTTTGGCATTTAGAAGATGAAGCTCGCCGAACTGATGTCAGCTTGAATTTTATTGGCAAGATCAAAAAAAAGATCGACCCGACCAATCAGCAAAGAAATGACTTCATCGATAAGATCGATGAATTATTCGAGATAGAAATCAAGAAAATTAAAACGTAGGGGCTGGGCTTGCCCCAGCCCGAGACAATATCAATGACAAATCAAAGAACCGGTTTAGACCTGCTCCCGGACAATCTTAAAGCAGTTTTAACTCAAAACAATATCAATAGTTTATATCAGCCGCAAATTGAAGCTTTGGAAAATGGCCTGCTCAGTAAGCAGAATATTGTCCTGGCTATGCCCACTGCCTCTGGCAAAACCCTGATGGCTGAACTAGCGATGCTCAAAACAATTTTTTCCAAGCAAGGCAATTGTTTGTATATTGTCCCTTTGCGCGCGCTGGCCTCGGAAAAATTCGAAGAATTCACCAAAAAATACACTGCCCTGGGACTGAAAATCGGAATTGCCACCGGTGATTTTGATTATGCTTCCAAGGCTTTAACCGAAAATGATATCTTGATTGCCACCGCGGAAAAAGTTGATAGCCTGCTGCGGCAAATACCTGATGATTTATGCGCTAAACTCGGCTGTGTGATCATTGATGAAATCCATTATATCGGCGATCCCACTCGCGGCCCGACTTTAGAAACCGTGATCACTCGTTTGCAAAGCACAAATTCCAAATTAAAGATCGTGGGTTTAAGCGCCACAATTGCCAATGCCCAGGATATTGCTGACTGGTTAAACGCCAAATTAGTATCGAGTTTTTGGCGGCCGGTTGATTTAAAAGAAGGCGTTTACTGTCAAGGCACAGTCAAATTCGCCGACGGCACTTCCCAAGAAATCAGTTTAGAACATACTGATGATGAAATGGCGGCCTTAGCAATTGACTGCGTCAAAGATGATGGACAAGCTTTAGTATTTGTTAATACCCGCCGCTCAGCCCAGGCCGAAGCCAGAAGAATTGCTAAACAAATGCGCTCGGCTTTAAGCCATGAACAAAAAATTGCTTTGAGTGATTTAGCGCAGCAAGCCGCAAAACTCAGTTCAGAGAGCACCACTTTAGGCAAACAACTCTGTGACTGCCTGAAAGACGGTGTGGTATTTCATCATGCCGGCTTAAATCCCGAACACCGCAAATTAGTTGAAGATAATTTTAAAAACAATACGATCAAAGTGATCTGTGCTACTCCGACTTTAGCTGTGGGCATGAATCTTCCCTCCCGCCGCGTGATTATCCGGGGACTTTACCGTTATGTTTCCGGAGCCGGGATGAAACCAATCAGCGTCATGGAATACAAACAAATGAGCGGACGCGCCGGAAGACCGCAATATGATACTTATGGGGAAGCAATTATATTTGCTAAAAGTAAAAAAGAACAAGGCGATATGTTCAGTAATTTTATCTTTGCTGATCCGGAGCCGATTCAATCGCATCTGGGCAATGAAAGTTCTTTAAGAGTCCATCTTCTGGCTTCAATTGCCACAGGGTTTATTAACAGCACTGAAAGCGCTTTTGAATTTGTGAATAAAACCTTTTTCTCGCATCAAAATAAATTATATGACTTGAGTGAAATGATCATTGAGATCATTAGTTTCTTAGAAGTTGAAAACATGATCACCGTCAAAGACCATCAGATCACCGCCACTGATTTTGGCCAAAGAATCAGCCGTTTATACATTGACCCGATCAGCGCGGTCTTGATCCGCGATTGTTTAAAGAGCATGGTTTCTCCGATCAATCCTTTGAGCGCTCTTTATCTGATCTGCTCTGTGCCGGACATGATGAATCTGTCTTTGACCAAAGCGGATATTGAAAAAGTCGTACCTTATGCTGATACCCACAATGATTTATTTGAACTGCCGATTCCGTTCAGCGGTGATTATACCAATCATTTAAAAAAGATTAAAACCGTTTGGCTGATCAGCCGCTGGATCGAAGAAGAAAAAGAAGATTCTTTATGTAATTTCTTTGGCACCGGACCCGGAGATATTCATCGGTTCATGGACACAGCTGACTGGATGCTCTATTCCACCATTGAACTGGCAAAATTATTTAAAATCCCCAAAACCAAACCTTTGCATGATCTGAGAACTCAAGTACGCTATGGCATCAAATCCGAATTACTCGAGCTGATCAATTTAAAAGGCATTGGCCGCGCCCGAGCAAGAAATTTATTTGATAAAGGATTTAAAACCACTGCGGATTTAAACAAAGCCCCGATTGCCTCATTACAAAAAGTAGCAATGATCGGCAAAGAAATCGCCCAAAGCATCAAACAGCAAACAGATAAATTGGGGATGAATTCCTAGGACACAAGTAGGGGCCGCGCTTGCCCCGGACCGTAATGAAATCATTTGGATTATATAAAAATCAATGCGCTAACCGGCTAACTGGCTACTGGATTTTGCAATTAAAAATTTATTCTTTGCTTTTACTTTTCTGTGCTTGTGTCTTGTGACCTGGTGTCTATTTTTTGTTCAGATCATTTCTTAAATAATTCCTTCATCCCGCCAAAAATATCATCAAAAGGCACAACATTAATTTGTTTGTGAATCGAATACCGCTTTTTCCCGGGGTAAATAACAACAATACGTTCAAGTTTAAGATCATCAAGAGCAATGCGCATGGATGGTGTCATGGTTGGAGCGTCCGCTCTTTTTATTTCAACTCCATACATCCTGCCGCCTTTGTTAAAAACAAGATCAATCTCCGCGCCTTGATGCGTTGCCCAAAAATAGGGGTAATCGATATCCAAAGTACGGATTAATTGTTCGATAACCAACCCTTCCCAGGAAGCGCCGCAAGCTGGGTGACGTAGAATTTCCGCTTCGGTCTTCAATTCTAAAAAGGAATTTAATATCCCTGTATCGCGGATATAAACTTTGGGTGATTTAACTTGACGTTTTTTCAAATTCACATGCCATGGGTAAACCTGGCGTACCATAAACACGCCTGTAAATATATCCAAATATTTTCTTACTGTTGGCTCTGAAATGCCTAAAGATGAAGCAATCGGCGCCGCATTCCATATTTGACCATGACTATTGGCGAGCATAGCCCAGAAACGATGTAATGTCACAGCTGGGAGATCAATCCCCTGCTCCCGCAAATCACGTTCCAGGAATGTTTTAATAAAACTCTTCCGCCAAATAAAACTATCAATGTCATTTTTGGCTAAAAATGATAAAGGGAATCCGCCTCTAAGCCAAAAGCGTGACAGTTTTTTTAGCCCGACTTCCCTAAGATCAAAACCTCCCATTTCAATTAACTCCAAACGTCCGGCAAGTGATTCTGAAGATTGCCTAAGAAGATTAGGAGACGCGCTACCCAGAATTAAAAATTTAGCAGGCAAAGGTTTGCGGTCTAAAAGCACTCGCAAAACAGGAAAAAGTTCCGGGCGTTGCTGAACTTCATCAATAACAATCAGCCCTTTTAATTGCTCAAGAACACCCTTTGGATCAGCAAGGGAAATAAGGCTGCTTTGATCCTCAAGATCAAAATAATTAGGAGATTGGCTGTTAACAAATTCCTGTGCTAAAGTAGTTTTACCACATTGACGTGGGCCTAAGAGAGCTACGGCTCTACCTCGAGCAAGCGCTTTTTTAATAATTTCCAGATAACCATTCCGCTTTATCATAATATAAGTATACCATGAAATACGAAAATGTCAATTTCTTATTTCATGGTAACATTACGGGGTCAGGTCTTGAAATTCAGCCTTTTTTCTTATTAAAATTTTACTAATGCTAGCATAATGCATTCCTAATATTCGCGCTACTTCTTTCTGCTGATAACCATATTCCATCACTGCTTTTTTAATCAAATCATTCCTTTTTTCTTTTCTTTTTTCGGTTCCGAGTATATTAAATATATCCTCTATTTTAGGCCGCCCAATATAGCGTTGTTTCTTTGAAATTTCTTTTATTGTTTTTTTACCTTCGATATTTTTGGAGAGCTTTTGTTTAAAATCATCACTTCCCAAAATATTTTGCCGCTTCATCTTAATTTTAAACGATTCTTCATTTATTCCTTCTTTCACAAAGTTAACATATAATTTTTGTGCTATATCTTTTGTATTTCCGAAATTTCCTAATATCCAATCTATATCAAGAAATTCCTCTTTTCTTTCCTTTCCCGCCGTCCCGCTAAAACTACTCCATTCCCATTGCTCAGGACTCTTTACTAATTTAGCCCTAACTGGATTTAAAACTACATATCTAGTTACTTCTAATAAATATTCTTCCCGCTCTATCAAAATAGCCTTATATCGACCTTGAAAAATATGCCCTACTCTATTATGTTTGCGATTAAAATCTTGGGTATACACCCCATTTATATACCGCATTGCCACACTTAAGTTCCCTTCGGGGGTTTCTATAACTAAATGATAATGATTATCCATTAAACAATAGCCATGACATATAATATTATATTTTTTCTTAGCCTCGGATAGTATCTTATAAAAAATAAACCTATCTTTGTTATCTCCAAAGATAGGTTCCCTAGCATTACCTCTAGAGGTAACGTGATAAACTGCTCCTTCATATTCTATACGTAACGGTCTTGTCATATTTTAATTTTACTGCAACCATCTCTCTTTGTCAAGTTTCAACAGGCTGACCGAGAATTAAAAAATCATATTATTTTTAAATAGTTTTGGTTAAATATATTCGAAGTCAGTAATTTATTTTGAGATAAAGTTTTTGCCTTCTTCGGATATCAGCTAAAAGCCATAAATTTATGCATTTTCTT
>JAHITY010000048.1 GCA_018817165.1 Candidatus Omnitrophota bacterium | reverse complement strand
CGTATATATTGTGTGACTATCGTCTGAAATATTCGCGTTTTGCTTTTAAAAAACATGTTAATAAAAATAGTTAGGGTAAACGATGTCATGATATTCTTACTCGCTAACTTGGGTAAACGATGTCCTGATATTCAACAGCTAATCGCTATACGCTGTTCTTTATCTCTCTCTGTAAGGCAAAGAAAATATTTCAATAAAACCTTTAGCATCTTCCCGATTAAATTGATCTTCTTCGCCATAGGTTGCTAATTCTTTTCTATACAGCGAATGTTTTGACTTTCTTTGCGCTACTACAATATTCGCTTTATACAGTTTTAATTTTACACTGCCGGAAACTTTTTCCTGAGTCATATCCACAAACGCCTCTAAGCTCTTACGCAATCGGGAAAACCACAATCCTTGATAAGCCAACTGGGAATAGCGCAAACCAACTATTTCCTTAAAATGTAAAGTATCTTTATCCAATACAGCGCTTTCCAATTCTCTATGTGCCTGTAATAACACCCAGGCTGCCGGGGCTTCATAGATTTCCCGTGATTTTATGCCTACAGTCCGGTCTTCAACCAAATCCGTCCTGCCAATACCATGTTTGCCGGCAATTTTATTTAAAGCCTCGATCATGCTTAAAAAACTCATTTTCTTATTATTCAACTTAATTGGAATTCCTTTTTCAAACTCAATTTCCACATAATCCGGCTTACTCGGAGTCTTATCAATTCCCTTAGTCAAAACATAGGCCTTTTCATCCGGAGCATTAGCTAAATCTTCCATCATTCCGCCTTCAATACTAATCCCCCAGATATTTTGATCAATACTATAAATTTTTTCCTTAGTTGTGGAAATCTCGATCTTATTTTTCTTGGCATAAGCAATCTCTGATTCGCGTGATGTAAGCTCCCATTCTCTTAATGGCGCAATTATTTTAAGTTTTGGATCAAGAATTTTTACCGTAGTATCAATTCTTACCTGATCATTTCCTTTTCCCGTACAGCCATGCGCGACATATTCCGCATTTTCCTTGTGCGCTATATCCACTAAATATTTAGCGATTAAAGGCCTTCCTAGCGCAGTTGATAAAACATATTTTGCTTCATATACCGCGTTTGCCTTTAAAGCCGGAAGGATATAATCCTCAGCAAATTCCTGCTGCAGATCTTGCACATATATTTTCTTTATCCCGCTAGCCTTAGCTTTGCGCTTAATTTCAGCCGGTGAAAACTCGCTGCCGAGATTAGCACTAAAACACACAACTTCAAAGCCCTTATCCTGCAGCCACTTCACACAGCAGGAAGTATCCAATCCTCCAGAATAAGCCAAAACAACTTTCTTCATACTATTCGCTCCATTTTTATCCAATTCAATCACTCACAATAAACTCTAAAGGCTCTGATTCCCAGGTACCGTTGATCAGGCCTAAGCCCTGTTTTATCGGAATCTTTCCGTAATTTGAAATTTTATAATACGCTTTAATCCGATATTTCCCCTTAGTAAAATTTTCATTAAGCGGTAAAATATATCTGCCTCCGATTTTGCTCCAGCGGTGAATTTTAATCACATCCGGCCACCGCGGCCGAAAATCTTCATTATAATCGGTTTTATATACACATTTGCCTTGCTCATCCGTAATCTCTATGCGCATACAATCACCTAAAGACGCCTTCTCAGGATAGATAACATTAATATCCCCAATTTCAAAAGCTGTATTTATTACCTGTACGCTTATTTCTATCTGCGTACCTAATTCATATTCCTTTAGCCGTATCCCTTTATCTATATTTTTATATATCTTTAACTCTACTTTTAACGCGTTCGTATAATCTACAGGGTCTTCTTCTGTTTTATACCCCTCAGAAAATGTATCATACCATTTACGGTTCGCGGATTCTTCCTTTATTTTCCTAACTGATTCTTCTTCCTCTATCCGCCAAATCTCTTCCTGCTTTTTCCTTTCTATTTCTTCTTTTACTTCTTTTGCTTCTTTTTCCGCTAACTCTTCTGCTAATTGCTCCGGAGTTTTCGGCGTGTCTACAAAAGTAATTTCCATCGGCTCTGTTTTAAACCGACCGCTTTCAACTACCTTTTCTGAAGAGAAATCCTGATTTTTCCGTAATGGCAATTCCATATCTAAATATATATTATACTGAGCCTGTATCTCATATATTCCAGGCAGTAAATCAGACTTTCCTCCCAGCCATAATGAGTTTTTTATATTTTTATCTCTATCCGCATCTATACTCACACTTTTTGAATAATTATCTTTGCTCAGCACATATTCCGCGGTTAATGACTCATTGTATTTCAATTCATAAATATCCTTCTTCTCAGGCACATATTTTTTTCTTGAATCCCAAACAACCTTAACCCCTTCCGGCTCATCCTTTAGCCACATATCAACATCCACCGATAATCCTAAGGGTTCAAGTATGTTTAATACCTCTAAATTCCGTTTATCCCAGCTTACATTTCTCAACTCTACACTCAGTTTTATCGGTTCAAGCAATCTGCCTTCTTGAATTTCATATTTGTCTTTTTCCCACCTTGCAGTAAATTTTAAAGGTACAGGCTCATGCATCTCATCATAGACTTTGCCCTTTTTACAAAGTTCCATGAATTTGTCATAGCCCCTTGCACCTAATAGCCCCCCCACTGGATCAAGCTCCCATGTTAAGTCCTGTGTTGACAACCACACGTCTCCCTGCTTAACATATTCTGACACATTTAAATATGGATCAAATTTCCCATCCCTGATTGAATGTTTGAAAATTGTCGCATACTGCTTACCATTTATCTCAATCTCTATTTTGTAATACCACAAAAAATAAGAATTCCTTTTAGTAATATCCGCAGGAAACGGCTTGCCTTTTCCATCTTCCTTTAAAACTTTGCTTTTTGGATTTTTATCTATTTCCATTAGCAAAGCAATAGCGCTTTCATCATGTAAAGATAAATACCATAGCCTATCACGCCCAGAAGCTGAATTTATAGCCCGGGCTGTCCCCTCCGGTGTGGAAATATCCGCTTCTTCTTTGCTTTCCCATAGAGTTTTGTACATATACGGCGGGTCATAGCGGTAGAATTTAAATGTATAAGGTTTTTCATCCACAATAAGAGTTATTTCTTCGGGCTCAGTTAGATTAAAATCTCCCGCATAACTATTCATCCCGCAAAACAAGCTGAATAATATTAACACCGCTATGAAAATAACTTTTAAATCTTTCATTGTTCCTCTTTGCCCTAATTTTTATTAAATGAATTTGTTAAAGACACTGTAGCATTATCGCTAAACCCTTCAAAAATAACACCTTTTAGTTTGTACTCATAGAATACAGAATCATTATCTCCTTCTTTAACTTCTACTACAATTTTTCCTTCTATAACTACTTCCCCTAAATTATAACTGCCTTCAATACCCGCTCCGTCTTTAGCATTAGCATATACACCAAAACTTCCGGACGCGCTAATTTTAGCTCCGGCTTCAGCTCCTGCTGTCAATGTGTGGGATAATATTGTTATATCTTCTGTTTTAATGCCTACTGCCACCCCGCCGCTTACTTTAAGCTTTCCGCTTCCAACATGCGTCGGCCATGATCCATCCCTGCCGTCCTTTACTATATGCAGACTATTCAAATCTAATGTAATCCCTGCCGATACATTTACTCCATAATCAATCCCAGGTATTGGCGGAAAATTCGGCGGTCTAAAATATTTTGATTTGATTTCTAATCCGCCGCTTCCACCGCCAGTTACCTCTACAGTAGTGCCTACTTCCGGGCTGGCTTTGCAATCTACCTTATACCATTCGCCGTTCCCGGTAATATTAAAAGAAATCGCGTCTTCTGAACACTGCAAAGCATTAGCAATGCGCTTTATTACTCCCTCAAGTTCCTTGAATTCCCCTTTACTTATAACAAAACTGTTTCTTTTACCATCAACAATAACAATATTAACGCCGTTTTTCGCACCCCCTGCTTCGGCAAATTCATAACAACTTTTGTTTGTCTCTATATTAACAGCATCATTGCCTTTTTTCTCCACCGCTCCGGTCCATATCGGCTCTTGTTTGGCCCATTCAAATGTATTATCTGTTTTGTAAGCGATAACAGTTGCCGCCCGGCTCTGCGCGGTACTTTTTTTTACCATGTTTAATAAAGATCGGGAATTTCGATTTCCAGCATTATTATCGCTAACTATAAGATGTGATAATTTCGCGCCGGTTACAGTTATCGTCTTTTTCACAAATTGCTCTTCATCGCAATACTGTGCACTTTTATCATTACTTACTAAAACCTTAACCGTATATTCCCCCGGTTTACCCGGAGCAGTCCATTCAACACTATTCCCAGAGCCTGTTAACTGTCCGCCTCCTTCACATGTCCAGCTTACTAATAACAAACTATCCGCGGAAATGCCTGAATCTTTTAGCTCCTCAGGCAAAGGATTAGACTCATCTCCCTGCTCCCAATCTTCCCATGTATCAGAATCCGAAGACTCAACGGATAAATTAATTTTTTCACCGCAAACAACTTTTATTTTATCAGCGCTCATAGATACTGATATCCCGCTGCCCTGGCCCCAGGTTCTCCATTCTCTGGCAAATGCCTGAGTTGTACTTATAAATAACGCGCACATTAGGATACAGCTAATTATGAGAACTTTTTTTTCTAATCTCAAATATTTTCACCATCTCTTAATTTTTCCAACAAAGATTCTGCCCACCGACACTCAGGATATTCCGCTATAATTTCCTCAAATAATGCCGCGGCTTTCTGTTTTTCCCCATTACTCGAATAATAATCTCCCAGAAAACACAAACTATCCGCCGCGAGTTTTGTCCCTTTAAATTTATCAGCTACACCTTGCAAATAGGCTATATAGCCGCTTTCTTTTCCTTTTTCAGTAACCTCAGCTTTAAGCCCATAATCATATTCCCTGAATGCGTTTTTTGCTTTATTAAAAGCTTCCTCTGTATACTTATTAAAAGGATAATTTTCCACAATTTCTTTGAAAACAGCACCGTATTTGTCCGGCTGTCTATCCGGAAGATAACTTTCCGCGATAAATTTTAGCATAGCGCACGCTGTTTCATCCGGGGGATTATGCTTTAAAGCATCCCTTAAGACAATACGTGTCTGTTCAAAATCATTTTCTCGGGCGTATTCGGCGGCTATTTCAAAGATCGGTGTATAATCCTGATTTGCTAATGACTGTTCAATATATAGATTATGCAGTCGCGCGCTTAATCTGCTTTTTCCACTCTTTTTAAAAATTGCAGCATATTCCCTTATCTTTTCCCTATCTTTTGAGACCTTGACATATTCCATTAAAGCAGACTGAAACATTTCAAAGGCATTACGCGCGTCATCTTCTGATTCATTATACTCATAAGCGCGCCATCTCAAATAACCACTTTTAAGCCCCAATAAATCCCGGGGATAATCCCCCGCGAGCTTAGAAGCGGCAGTTACAATTTTTTTCAAATAGCCATCTTTTAAATTATAATATGACTCCCAATCCTCCTGACTTTCTAAATAAACTAATTTTTCTAAATAAGTCAAGGCTCTGAGATATTCTATGTTCGCTTGTTCTTTCTCATCGACAACAGAATTAAGAGAACTTAACTCTGCTAAAAAAGCATCGAATTGATTGCTTTTATAATAACTTGCAGCTTCCTGACTAAGTTTCTCAATATCTATCTGTCGCGCGTAACAGGTAAGCGCGCTTGACAATAAAACAAAGCTAAAAAGAATTTTTATAATCATAATAGTTTCACAATTTTAAAAACAACCGTCTTCTTTATGTTTTTTCCTTTTCACTTTTTACTTTTAACTTTTTACTTGCTGCCAAGCAGCAGCGCCATAACTGCTTTTTGTACATGCATTCTGTTTTCTGCCTGGTCAAAAATAATTGATTGTTTTGACTCAACAACTTCATCCGTCATTTCCTGCCCTCGATGAATAGGCATACAATGCATAATTTTATATTTTTTGCCAACGCATTTAAGTAATTCAGAGTTTATTTGATAATCCTTAAACACCTTTATCCTTTTGGCGGCTTCTTTTTCCTGCCCCATTGAAGTCCAGACATCACTATAAATAAAATCCGCTGCTTTAACCGCGACTTTAGGATCATAGCAATGAACCAATTTTGATTTACTTTGTTTGGCGATCTTTTGGGCATCTGCCCAAATCTGCTTATTCGGTTCATAGCCCTTAGGTGTAGCTACTGTAAAATCCATACCCACTTTTACACAAATTGCCATAAGGGAATTAACCACATTATTCCCATCGCCGATATAAACCAGCTTTACTCCTTTTAATCCATTACCCTGTTCCAGAATTGTATAAATATCAGCCAAAGCCTGAGCCGGATGATACAAATCACTCAAGCCGTTTATAACCGGAATATTTGCATATTTTGCCAATTCAATAACATGCTCATGGGAAAATGTTCTGGCAATTATCCCGTCTAAATAGCGGCAAAGAACTCGCGCGACATCTTTTAATGGTTCCCGACTGCCCAGCTCAATATCATGCGGCGCAAGATACAAACAATTAGCTCCCAGCTGACGCGCTCCCACTTCAAAAGACACACGAGTGCGCACTGACGGTTTTTGAAAAACAAGCCCAATCGTCTTATTTTTAAGACAATTATCTATCTTCTTTTTTTTCAGTTTTGATGTAAGCGAAAATATCGTTTTGATATCCTGCTCCGATAAATCAAATCCTGAAATTAAATCTTTATGCATAAATAGTCACTCTCCTCAATATAAAAAATCAAGACCATTATTATCAGCATTTACTGATAGCCATGTCTAGGATTCCGATTGCTTTATCAATTTCTTTTTTAGTAACAGTCATTGAAGGCATAATTCTTAAAGTATTGCCTTGTGTGCAATTTATTAAAAGCCCATTAGCCAAACAAAAATCATATGCCCGGTCAGCATTAATAATCATCTCTACGCCAAACATCAAGCCAATACTTCGCACATGTTTTATAATCGGGTACTTTCCTTTAAGCTGCAATAATTCCCCTTTTAAATATTCGCCCATATTAAGTGTGTTTTGCAGTAAGCTTTCTTTTTCTATTGCTTCAAACACTGCTAAAGCAGCCGAACAAGCAATTGGACTTCCGCCAAAAGTCGAAGCATGCATCCCCGGACGCAGTGTGCCCGCAATGTTTTTCTTTGCTACCATTGCCCCTATTGGCATTCCGCCACCCAAGCTTTTAGCTAAAGTCATAATATCCGGCTCAATCCCATAATGCTGATACGCAAACATTTTACCCGTTCGTCCCATCCCGGTCTGAACTTCATCAACAATTAACAGCATACTTTTCTTATCGCATAAATCCCTTACAAATCGGATATAAGATTTATCAGCGATATTAACTCCCCCTTCGCCTTGAACCAATTCAAGCATAATCGCAATAGTTGACTCAGTCACCGCATTAGTCAAAGCCTCTTTATTATTAAAATCAATACTTTTAAAACCAGCTGGTAATGGCTCAAAACCAACATGGCATTTTTCCTGTCCCGTGGCCGCGGTACAAGCCAATGTGCGACCATGAAATGATTTATTCATAGTAATAATTTCATTTCGTTGCGGATTCCCATATGCTCTTGCCAGCTTAAAAGCCGCCTCATTAGCTTCTGCCCCGGAATTACAGAAAAAAACTTTACCGCCAAAAGAATTTAAAGATATCCGTTCCGCCAAACGTCCTTGCATCTCTGAATAATAATTATTTGACACATGCAATAACTGTCCAGCCTGTTTTTGTAAAGCCTTAACTACTCTTTTATGACAATGCCCTATGCCGCTTACCGCCCAGCCAGGAAAAAAATCCAAATAAACTTTCTTATCAGCTGCCCAGACACAAGAACCCTGTGCTTTTACAAAAACCAATTTTTTCCGCGCATAGTTCTGCATCACATAATCATCATACAATTGAATTATTTTTTGTGTATCCATATCTCACCCTTAGTATCTGCCATTTGTTTTCTAAATCGTATAATATAAAAATTATTTTTTAATTATCTGAGTTCCGACACCTTGATCAGTATAAACCTCAAGCAATAAAGCATGCGGGATTTGCGCCTCAATAATATGTGTTTTGTGGACTCCGTTTTCAGCCGCTTCTTTACAAGCTAAAACTTTTGGAATCATTCCACCATTAATTACTTTATTTTCAAACAACACTTCAAGTTCAGCCAAAGTAACACTCGAAAGCAATGTTTGTTCATCATTAATATCCGTCATAATCCCGCGAACATTAGTAAGCAATACTAATTTTTCCGCGTTCATTGCCTTGGCAACCTCAGCAGCAACTGTATCCGCATTCAAATTGTACAGTTGACCGTCATCACCTACGCCCAATGGAGCAATTACCGGAATCATTTTAGATTGCAAAAGACTATACATTAATTTACTGTCAAAACCAGTAACCTCACCAACGAAACCAAGATCGGCTATCGAGTTTTTCTTTTTAGCTTTTATCAATTCGCCGTTTTTTCCCACAAAACCTCTTGCCTCATTGCCCAGCTTCTTCAGTTCACTGACAATGTTTTTATTCACTTCCGTCAAAGCATCATTCACAATCTCTAAACTGTCTTTATCCGTGACTCTAATCCCATTGACAAACTTGACATCAATCCCTTTATCTTTCATTTTCTGAGTGATAAACGGCCCAGCGCCATGGACTATAACCGGATGAATTCCCACATGATTCATAAATGTAATATCTTCCAGAATCGAATGGTTCAGTTCTTCATGTTCAACTGCGCTACCGCCATATTTAATTACCACTACTTTACCGTAAAATTGCCTAATATAAGGCAATGCTTCGATTAAAACATCTACTTTTTTTGAAGCTTGTTCAATCATTTTATCATCTCTCAGTTTTAAAATCGTATTGCGTATTGAGTATCGCGTATTGCGTTCTTTTTTGTAAACGCGCCAACCCGCTAACTCGTTAATTATTTCCTGCTTTTCACTTTACAAACTTTATGAACTTTATAACTTTATGAACTGTTTCGTTAAGCGCTGCTTTAGTTGTATTCTGTATTAATTTTCACATATTCTTTGGTCAGATCATTACCCCAAATCGTATATGAAAATTTTCCATTATTTAGTTTTACTGTTATATTTATTTGTTTTTTAGCAAGTAGTTTAATTAATTTTTCTCGGTTTTTTGTATCCGGAGTAAGCTTGCGATATACCGGAATATTCTGTAAAAAAACTTCCAGTTTATCTTCTTTAAAATCAATCCCGGCCGCACCGACACTTGCCGGAATTCTACCCCAATTTGGATTTTCACCAGCAATCATCGTTTTAACCAGTAAAGAATTAGCGATCTGGCTTGCCGCCTGCTTTGCCTGCTGTTTGGTTTTAGCTCCCTGAACATTTATCTCAATTAATTTAGTTGCCCCTTCACCATCAATTACAATCATTTTAGCTAATTCTAAACATATTTCCGATAAGGCCTGAACAAACAAATCAAAATTCTTGCCTTTGTCTTTTATTAAAGCATTGCCCGCCAAACCATTGGCTAAAATAGCCAAGGTATCATTTGTACTCATATCGCCATCCACACTAATACAATTAAACGAATTATCCGCAGCTATTTTTAAAGCCTTTTTTAACCCTGAAACAGAAATATTAGCGTCAGTTGTCACAAAACAAAGCATTGTCGCCATATTCGGACAAATCATCCCGGCGCCTTTAGCCACAGCCGCAATACTAACTTTTTTTTCAGCGATTTTAAACTCAACCGCAACCTGCTTGGGAAAACTATCTGTAGTCATCATTGCGCAAGCAGTTTTATCTGCTTTATCAAATTCAAGACCACGAGCAAGCAATTCAATCGAATCTATTATCTTATCTTTTGGCAAATATTTACCGATTATACCGGTTGAAGCAACCAAAACATCAGCTTGCTTAACCTCTAAAACATCAGCAACTTTCCTGCCTACTGCTTGAGCATCAGCATAGCCTCTTTTGCCAGTACAGCAATTAGCATTACCACTATTAACAATAATCGCCTGAGCAACATTATTTTTTAAATTAGCTATATCGAGTAAAACCGGAGCAGCTTTAACTTTATTAGCAGTAAATACACCCGCGGCTTTGGCTTTAACAATTGAATATATTAAAGCCAAATCAAGTTTATCATTCTTAATCCCGCAATTAATTGCATTAGTTTTAAACCCTAAAGGAGTGCAAATTGTTCCATCTTTAATTTTTTTAATACTCTTCATTACATCAATCCTGCCGTTTCGTCAAGGCCAAACATAATATTAAAATTCTGCACTGCCTGACCAGCAGCGCCCTTAACCAAATTATCAATAGCTGCTATGGCAATAAGCCTCTTTCCATCAACTTTTATCCCGATATCACAAAAATTACTCTGCACAACATCCTTTATCTCTGGGAACATATCGGCTTTTCTTACTCGAATAAACGGCTGATCAGCATAAAACTTTTTCAAAACATCAACTGCCTCAAACACAGATATATTCTTTTTTAAATTCATGTATATAGTACTTAAAATCCCCCTTGTCATCGGCACAAGATGCGGAACAAAACTAATATGAACTTCTGAACCGCAATATTTAGAAAGTTCCTGAGTCATTTCCGGCACATGCTGGTGATTACATACCTTATACGCTTTAAAATTATTATTTACTTCAGAATAAAGCAGTGACCCTGAAGGCGACCGGCCCGCTCCACTAGTTCCGGACTTAGCATCAATAATAATATCCGGATCAACTAATCCTGCTTGTAAAAAAGGTGAACAGGCTAAAATAGCTCCAGTAGGATAACAGCCTGGATTAGCGATCAATTTAGCTTTTTTAATTGCATCCTTATTTAATTCACACAGTCCATAAACACTTTCTTTTACAAATTCAGTACTTTTATGTGATACCCCATACCATTTTTGGTATTCATTAATATCTTTAAGCCTATAATCAGCGCTTAAATCAATAACCCTTTTCCCATTACTTAAAAAATTCGGGGCGATTTCCATAGAAACTCGATGCGGCAGGGCTAAAAAAACAATATCCGTATTCTGGGACATCTCTTCCACATCCATTTGGCTATGACACTCTAAGTCTAATTTTTTTTCTAGCCAAGGAAACATCTCGCTAATTGGCGCTCCGCGTGAGCTTCTGGAAACTAGATGCGAAATTTTCACATTCGGATGCTTTAAAAGAATCCGAATTAGTTCTTCCCCTGTATATCCCGTAGCTCCAATTATCGCCGCTTTTAGCATTTTACTTTTATTTCTCCCCTTGGATACACTGAATTTAAAAAATATTATTATACGCTAATCTAAAATTAACCTAAGAGTTTATCCCTTAAGGCTTAAAATTTATAAACAGAGATATATTATAAATCAAAAACACAAAATCGTCAATAGATTTCTAGACGATACCCTCTAATCTAACTATTTTAGCCCAAAAAAGAAAAATGCAAGCTATTTAAATATATAAGTGCATATAAATAAACGGCTTGCATTAAAATTATCAAATTTATTATTCTAAAAATTCTATTTCAGCAACCTATTGAAAATAAATATCTTAGAACTAAGAAATCTCTCGATCCCCAGATAAAACGAAATACTATCTTTTTGTCCATTGGAAACGAGCGCGTGCACCTTTTTGACCAGGTTTTTTACGCTCTTTCATCCGAGAATCACGAGTAAGGAAATTACCTTTTCTCAGAAGCGGCTTAAGACTTTCATCATATTTTAACAAAGCTCTGGCAATCCCATGACAAATAGCGCCTGCTTGCCCGGAAAGACCGCCGCCACTAACATTAGCGCTAACATTAAGTTTATTCAAAACATTAGCTACAATTAAGGGCTGTTTAACTAACATTCTCGATACTTCGCGTCCAAAATAGCTTTCTAAAAGACGTTTATTAACCATAAATTCACCACTTCCAGATTTTAAAATTACTCTAGCAGTGGATTCTTTTCTTCTTCCAGTAGCGCAATATTTTACATCTTTAACCAAAACGTTTTCCTCCTTAAATTTCTATAAGCTCAGGATTCTGTGCTTGATGCGGATGCTCTGCGCCAGCATAAACCTTGAGTTTTTTCATTAACTGTCTTCCTAATGTATTATGCGGAAGCATACCTTTAACCGCATGGATAATAACATCCTCAGGATGTTTTTCCAATTTTTGAGCTAAATTAACTTCTTTTTGGCCACCAGGATATCCGGAATATGTCTGATATTTTTTATCCGCTAATTTCTTCCCGGTAACTCTAATTTTTTCAGCATTGATAATTACAATTTCATCAGCCATATCAACATGACTAGTGAATTCAGGTTTGGTTTTACCGCGCAACATACTTGCCAGCTTACTCGCCAATCTGCCTAATATTAGACCATCTGCGTCAATAAGCAACCATTTTCTTTTTACATCTTCTGTCTTCTGCATAAAACTTTTCATTTTTTAATCTTCCTAATTTTACCTATTGTCAAAATTTTTACATAGTTTTCTTCAAATTTTATTATCATGAAAATATATCATGTTACTCAATCCCTGTCAAGAGAAAAAAATAAAACCTTTTTTCATATTGATTCCAATAACAAGGACTGAATATTGTCTAATTGATTGTTTTTTGCTTTAAATTTATCAATACCTGGCAATAAAGCATGTTTTATCTGGGCAATTTTTCTGACCAATTGATCATATTCAATTGTCCCTTTTTCAAATACTTGCTTAAAATCCATAACCTCCTGAAAAAACTCTAACATATCAGCTCGCAATGTCTTAGCCCTGGCTTCTGCATACTCAAGATGAATAAATGACTGCACAATTCGATAATTATCCGGATCTGACATTACATCTAAAACTTTGCCGATATCTAATTCTTTCTCACAGAAATCAACTGCAGCGACTAATTCTTCTGTTGAAATAAAATCTAATAATTGCCCTGCGTTTATGGTCTTGTAGCGAAATGATGGGAAAAAATTCCTCATAAGATTCGGAGTAAATATTTTTATATTTATAAAATCCTTATGAAATGACTGATCATTATCAAACATCATCGTCACTTGAGAATCTGAAATCGGGCTGTAATTTGAACCATGATAATCATATTTCCTGATTAGAACTGCCATTACTAAATTACGGGTAAATGCTTGTTTAAATGTCTTTTGTCTTACCTGCTCATCACTAAGCTTATAATCGTTAGCTACCCTAACCAGATATATATCCTCCGGCAATGCTCCTATATAAAACGCTAATGCTTTTGCCTGCTCTTTTTCCGGCAATATAATATCACAGACATTAGCATCCATAAACCGGCCTAAAGCAAATGCCGCGTTTTCTCTGGCTGAATTATTTTTTGTCGGCCAAATGTAATCCAGACTATTAATATCCTGGGGCTTATGACTGCTTTTCAAGAAGAATAAAGCTTTATCTTTTTTTCTTTTCAGGAGTCTATTTTGGTATTCCAATAATCTCCCCTGCAATTGTTCCTTTAACCCGGGATGATTATCGATTGATTCTACCTCATATTCCGACCATTCGGGTAATTCAATATTTTTGTCGTAATTTTCCAAATCTGTATTTTTTTGTTCAAACACCTTATAAACTAAATTAGAATTAAGCATAATTTCAGGAGACAAACAAAATCCCTCTTTGGGGAAAATAAACATTCCGAGAATTAGTATTCCGATAATATTATTTAAAATAGTATTTACATTCTTAACCATATAATTTAATCTCATTTATAATTATTAAATTGCCCTAAAAATTAAGCTGCTCAAATTAACCTGTAAAGGGCTTAGTTTGATCTCCAAAGCTGCTTTTGAGTATATCGGGTCTATTTTTTCTAAAATATAATTTAGCGAAACTTTCTCCTTAAAGCTATTTTCAACAACCTCTCTAATTATCTGTTTAACTTCCCTAAAATACTGGTTCTTTTCTTTTTCATTTAAACCATTCTTCGGATCATTAAATAAATCTTTATCTTTTGGCTCAGCTTTGTTTTCAAGCCAATATAAAAAATTTACAGGACTTACCTTAAAAATCCATACCATTGATCCAAGTAAAGCAGCCGCAATTAAAACATTAGTAGGAAATACTGCGATAATAATATCATGCATAAGAAATCCAACTAAAACTGTTGAAGGAAGCAAAAATTTTAATGTTTTTTTTATTACTCTTGTCCTTAATATCTGGGCAAAGCTCCTTACGCCAGCATCTTTTTCTTGTTTATAATTCAATCCATAAAAATACCGGTCAATGCCTATTAAGCTTTCTTCACCATAGATCCTGACTACTGCCGGAAAAAATTCTTGATAAGTAAGCTCACGCTTAAAATTTCTTCTGCCGATCTCATTTATATTAACTACTGTTTTTTCTATCGCTGTGTATATTTTCATCCTGGAAAATATATCCATAGCTGTCTGTATTGATGAACTATCTAAATTAATTTTAGGGCTTAAATAATCTTTGCTTAGCTGTTTTTTTGACTGACCAGCAAAAGATATATTAGAACATACTAATCCCCAAATCAATAGACAAATCATTGATTTAGTAAACAGATTAAGCCTCAGCATTTTGCAACCTTTTCTTTTACATATAGTTACAAAGAAATAATAAAACTGCAAAAGTATACCTGATATTCAAAGCAATGTCAACTAAATCAGGTTAATTTCTTGACATGCCCCTGATACAAGCCTATAATCTTATTAAGGTTATACAAATAAATAATAATGATTCCGAAAGTGTCTGCTAGGCCGCAGCCATTTCGGACTTAATTCGCGCAGGTTGACTTGACGTCATAAATAACATTCCGTAAGTCAAGCGCTCATTTATGGAGATAGAATGCAAACTGATCTTGAGATAGCTCAATCTATAAAATTAATCCCAATAAGCGAAATCGCTGCTAAAATCGGCATTCAAAGCAATGAACTGCATCCCTATGGGAACTATAAAGCTAAAATCTGCCTGAGTATCCTTGATCGTTTACACAGTGCTCCTAATGGCAAATACATCGATGTCACAGCTATTACCCCGACGCCTCTAGGCGAAGGAAAAACCCTAACTACTATCGGACTATCTCTGGGTCTTAATAAAATCGGAAAAAAAGCAATATCCTGCATCAGAGAACCCTCCCTTGGCCCGGTTTTTGGCATTAAAGGCGGTGCTGCCGGAGGCGGATATTCCCAAGTCCTGCCTATGGAGGACATCAATCTACACTTAACCGGGGATGTACCGGCAATAGAGATTGCCCATAATCTTTGTGCCGCGTTTTTAGATAATCATATATTAAAAGGAAATAATCTGAGCATTGATCCGCACAGCATTACTTTCCCCCGAGTTATTAATGTAAATGATCGTTTTCTTCGGGAAATAATCATTGGACTCGGTGGTAAAGAAAACGGATTTTTGCGTGAAAGCGGATTTGAGATTACTGAAGCCAGTGAAGTAATGGCTATTCTTGCGCTAACAAGCAATCTAAAAGATCTCCGATCTCGTATGGGTAAAATCATGCTGGCAACTACCTATGAGGGAAAACCTATAACCCCAGAAGATATTAAAGCAGCCGGAGCAATGACTGTTTTATTAAAAAATGCGATTATGCCGAATATTGTCCAAACTACTGAAGGCACTGCCTGCTTTATTCACAGCGGACCTTTTGGTAATATTGCTCATGGCAATAGTTCGATTCTTGCTGACCAGATGGCTTTAAAACTTGCTGATTATGTGGTTACGGAAAGCGGCTTCGGGGCAGATCTTGGCTGTGAGAAATTCATGGACATAAAATGCCGCTACAGCAATTTAAAACCTGACTGTGTTGTCATGGTCTGCTCAACTCGGGCTTTAAAAATGCACAGCAATGATTTTGAAGTTGTTGCCGGCAGACCTCTGGACAAAAACCTTTTATCTGAAAACCTTGCGGCAATTGAAAAAGGCTCTTGCAATCTTAAAAAGCAGATTGAAAACGTCAGACAATTCGGAGTTCCGGTTGTAGTTGCCGTCAACCGCTTTGAAACAGATACTGATAAAGAAATAGAACTGATTAAAAATAAAGCCAAAGAATTCGGAGCTTTAGATGCAGTTGTAAGCTTAGCGTATTTAAAAGGCGGAGAAGGCGCGATTGAACTTGCCGAAGCAGTTGCTAATGCCTGCGAGCAGCCAAATGATTTTAAATTCCTCTACCCTCTTGAGGCATCGATCAAAGATAAGATCAATACAATCGCTACCAAAATGTACGGAGCCTCAGGAGTGACTTATCATCCACTGGCAGATAAAAAGATCAATCAATATACTGCGCTTGGTTTTGATAAGCTTCCGATTTGCATGGCTAAAACAAATCTCTCCTTATCACATGATCCCAAATTAAAAGGCGTACCAACTGGTTTTGAATTGCCGATCCGGGATATCAGAGTATCCGCCGGTGCTGGATTCATCTATCCTTTATGCGGCAAGATGCGCACCATGCCGGGATTGCCATCTAATCCCTGCGGGATGAATGTGGATATTGATGAGAATGGCAATACAGTCGGTTTATTCTAACAGATTATATTTAAAATAATGTGAATATTTGTGGGTAACAACATCTTGCTTTTCCTAATCGCTAACTGCCTTCTTCATTTCTTTTGTACGTGCAAAAGAAACGAAGCAAAGAAAAACACGCCCCACTGGTTAACGGTCAATAATCAATAGTCGATAGCTAATAGTTTTTAGGTTTTTTTGGCTATGAGCCATGAGCTATTAACCATTAGTTATTCAGGCTCCGTACAAATCCCCTACATCAAAGAACCTCAGCTATAAAATTCCAAAGGGTAAGCTTGCCACACCTAATCGCTGTTTTTTATTTCCACTCTTTACTTTATGAGCTTTATGAACTATAAAAAGCTAAAAGCTGTTTTTCTACCACTTTTGTTTCTTGTCAGAACGTATTATCATTTCCATTTTTTCATAATCATTCGGCATCAGATCAGGCGGAACTTTACTAGGTGATTTATAATATTCATACATTTTGTAACGGGCGCATTGTCCATAGCTGCTTTTGCAGAATCTTACTTCTATATTATCTCTTCGTTCTTGCAGCATATGAAGCTGTTTATTAGAGAATGTGCAGGTTTCTTTAATCGGGCAAGACATGATTACCTCCTTGGTTGTGGGGTTGATAATATCCAAAGTGCAAATTGTATTTATTATTATACCATGATGCGGAATTATTTAAAACATATCCGCAGATTTTATTTTTTGTTCTTTACTTTATGAACTTTACAAACTTTATGAACTATAAAGGGTTATCCTCTATCTTTTCAAACCTAATACTTATTAATCGATATTGTAAAGGAATTAGTATCATTCTGAGTAATGGAAGAGAAAACATTAAAAATATTCTCCCTGGATTTTTATAGGAAAACGATAGATTATTCATTACGAAATCAACTACAGAAAACAGTTGTCCGACTAAAATCAAAATAGTAAAAATACAGAAAAAAACTGAAGACATAAGCAAAACTTTTTTGTGCTGAAGTGTAGATATCACCCGGCAATAAAGCATATTGCCTACATAAGTTGAAAAAATGATTAAAGCTATTGATATTAAAGTAAGCAGCAGACTCGCAGAATAATAATGTTCTTCCTTGAACAGCATCTCGAATATATTGCCAGCCAAAATACTGACTATAGCAGTTAGCATCCCCCCTAATCCAAATGAGAATAGAATACCAACAAAAAGAAAATGTAAGGTTGTTTTTTTAAACATATCTTTGCTCACACAAAAGTAGGGCCGCGCTTGCCTCGGCCCGATTATTAATAATTAAAATAATATAAATATTTTATTGTTTTTCCTAAACGCTAACTGCCTTCTTCATTTCTTTGCATGGGGTAGGGATATCTTGTATCATAGTTCTCCGTTTGCATACACATAGGGTCAGGTCTTGAATTTTGACTTTCTCCCTACAAAAATTTTTTGTAATGGTCACATTCTTTAGCAGTTATTATCAGTTATTATCAGTTATTATCACTAATTCCCTTATTCTATTCCCTCAAACAAAAAAAGCAACTTCTCTTATAAAAGAAAAGTTGCTTGAATAGTGCTTGCCTGTTGTCGGGTCATTGTCTTTTATATTCCTTGTCTGGGAATTTGAGAAATTATTATAAAATTATAGTATCATATCGGTATAAGTTAGTCAATCACACAAGGTCACCAGGTCACAAAGTCACAAAGAGAAAAGTGTATTGCGTATTGCTTTTAGAAATTAGATATTAGTAATTAGTTGATAAATATCTATACATCGTTTACCCGAAAGTCTCAGGACATCGTTTACTCAGATAGGAATAACGCAATAAATGAAGTCGTTCCTAACTTGCGTATATATTGTGTGACTATCGTCTGAAATATTCGCGTTTTGCT
>JAHITY010000047.1 GCA_018817165.1 Candidatus Omnitrophota bacterium | reverse complement strand
ATTAGGAAATAACATTAATTGTTCTGCTCGATAGGGCTTAAATTTCGCCATTGATAACCTCCTTGTTTCAATGACTATTATACCAATTTCTTATCTTTTTGTGGTAAAATAATCCTATTCTCGGTCAGCCTGTTGACTTTGGACACTTTCCAAATCAAACCCTAAACTCTAAATAAGCCAAAACGAAAGCGACCTTACCCAGCAAATAGGCGTTTCAGCAATAGTGTCACAGTAGCTATTTCTTGCCCTTGAGCAATTTTTTAGCCTGAGGGGCTTTAAGATAGTTTTTCTTACTGGTAACCCTTTTACCACTTTTCTTTTCTAAATCTCTGCGGGCTTTCCCCGCAACGCTTCCGCCTTGTCTTGCTGATTCTTTATTTTCATACATTCCTTGAGCATTCTTATTACGGGCAATCTCTGTTGTTGAGGCTTCGCCAAGCATGGAAAAGATAAGCTCCAAATCGTTCATATGATCCCGCAAATTCTCACGCTTTAATTTTTTATACTTCTTATATTCAGAAGGCGTCATATCAAACGTCGCTTTGGATATTTCAGCCGTTAGAATAGCATAATCCTTCTGCTCCTCTATACCTCTTTTCCGCCATTCATCCGTTAATTCATCACGAATGGCAATACCTCGCAGACGCTTCTCAATCCAAGCGTCTGAATAACCTTTTGCCTTATATAACGCCCTTGTGCGTTTAGTGGCAAGCTCGGGATCTTCTATTTCCTTAATTCGCTCATATCCAACCCTTGCCAGCCACCGCTTGAAAGGTTCTGCTTTTGGAGAGGGAATTGATTGAATTATGCGAAAAATACCCTCTGTATTGGCACAATCTGTTTGACGCATTTTCCCATCCGGAGCCTCTAACTTCAACTGTCGACAATTTGTCGACAGTTCAACTTCGCTTTCACTTTTCTCCCTAATCTTCATTTTATACCAATAATCACGAGGATTATCGCTATCTGTTAAAGCTCCTACAACATCAATAACAGAAAACCACCACTCATCATTATGGATTAACCTTCTTATCTGCTTGCCCTTAAAAACGGCTAATTTATGAACCGTTTCTGCTTCATTCTTTTTCTTCTTTGGCATTTTCATACCACCCTTATCTTTTTTTACCCTGACGTTCTTAAACCAGGGTCAAACCTTGACTTTACTAAACTCTAAATCCTAATTCCTATTTAGCTGCAAGCTAAATCCACTTTTACTATGTCTGGTCCTAATATAGTTGCCTGTCCCGCCGTTATGTGGCGGGGACAGTTTTTAACATAAATAATTTACTTAACCGCCCGCTTATCCTGAGCAAAGTCGAAGGGCTTCGCTCGATAAACACTGTTTAACACTGTTTAAGACAATTATCTTTTCAAAACATATATGCTCAATATGTTTTCTTTGAAAACATTGGTTTTATTCAAAGTGAACTCAATAAGAAAAATTAATTTTTCTTTTAATTCACCTTTGAATAAACTTTCGCCGCGCATAGCGGCTTGAGCATATACTTTTTATCTGCGTCCATCTGCGTTCATCTGTGGTTAATTCATTTTTCTGTCAACCTTTTTCAGGATATCACATATTAGCTACGAGCTATCAGCTAAGTGCTTTTCACTTCAGGCCTTCACCTATCGTCCGTCTATCAACATAAAACATTTTACCAAGGTCAACATGAGTAAAATTGTTTATGTCCTTGCCTTCAGCTTTTAAATATGCCTTTATCAGCATGATGAACTTCTTATCCAGGCGCTGTTTTGCCAGAAACTCAGGAGCAAAAAACTCGCGTTTAAGATTAAACGTCTTTCCCTGTATATCAATTAATTTTATTTTTGCCGCATGGGTATGCTGAAATTCAACATCAATCAATCCATATTTAGCTTTAAGCTTTTTTAAGGATTTGATTACCTGCCGGCGTAAAGCAGCAGCCTTCCAATTAACAGGCATATTCAATTTATAAGCAAACCTCTCTAAAGAAATTTGAAATTCCATTTCTTTGCGCTTCAAAGACTCTGCTTTTAGCAGTAAATAAAGATCCATTGCCCGGTTGTCTTGCTTACTGATCATCCTGGGGAAATACTGTCTCTTGTTCATCAGCGTTTCTGGTAATTCAATCAGTTCCGGAAGCGGGTAAATTTTTTTAATGCTTATCTGGGGCGGCCCCCTTAAATTTTCTCCTTTTAGATGAATCGTCTTCATCCGCGCTAAACACTGTTTTGCTAAATCCGGAGAATTAATAATAACTGTTGATTCAAAGTTATCCTTTAAAGCCGACACACTCCAGTTTGTACTGCCAATAACCACATACCGCGAATCAACAATAATCATCTTGTCATGGAGCATATAGCGCTCCGTAATCGGGTAAATTTTCGCGCCTTTAGCCTCTAATGCCTCAAAAGCTTTTCCTTGCCCAGGCTCGGCACTTTTAGAATTAAGAAATATTGTAACCTCAACTCCTCTATCTAAAGCTTCTTCCAGGTCTTTCATCAGCCGGTTTATTGGATGTTGCGCTGATTCCGCTGGTTTTATAATGTACATTGAAATTAGAATTAATTCCTGAGCCTTATCCAAAAGCTCAATAACTGCTTTTTCATATCCACGGTCAGATATATCCATTACCCCTGCTGGGTAAAAACTCTCTTGCCCAGCGATCAAAGGAGCTGCTATCAACCAACAGCAGATAAACAGACCTAGAATAAACTTATTTTTTATCATCAATTAATTATCATTTTTCTATCTATATTTATCACTTTTTTCATCTGTGTTAATCATTTAAACCTAATTTATTTTTTGCGTATTCAACAGTTGAAGCATCACCGGTTTCTGAAAGTTTTTTTAAGCCATGTTCTCTGGTCATCACACCGCTTCGCACCATCTCAGCTATTTCAAAAGCATATGGATGAAAATTATATCGCTTTAAATGTATCTGGTTAGATAATGAATTAAGCAGACAATTCGTTGAATTGCCGTCTACATCACTAGGTGCCTGCCAGCCAAGGCTTTCCAATTTTGCCACAATTTTCTTTTCATCGTATTCCATAAAAGCAAGCGGACTTACGCTATAGGGAAAACTCTCCGCGTCTTTAAATTGTTCTTCATTTAAAAAATAAGGATTGATATCATCGCCGACAATTTCTTGCATTGGTTTTTTTAAAGCTGCCTGAGTCATTTTAAACAGCGCCGGGTTCAGCTTCATAATCGAAGATCTGATCGGTGCCTGGCCTGGAGACCAGCCCCAAGCCATTAATGGAATTTTCTTTTCTATAGCGATCTTTAAAAATACAAACTTTACAAACGCGATGCATGATGTACACATAGTACTGGCGCGCTCAAGAGTTTTCAATGAATACATCGGATGATCAACCGCATGTTTAAAAATCTTCTTCATTACTTCAAAATTAGGCTTAAAGATTTGACAATCAGCTCCCAGATTTTCAGTCAATGTATGGATATTTTTTAATGCCTGATCAGACAAAAATCCATTATCCAGAACCAAAGCCAAAACACGCAGATTAAATACTTTTCTTAAGATATAAAGCGTATAGGAACTATCCTTGCCCCCGGAAAAAGATAAAGTACAATCATAATCTGATTTGCCTCTTTCCTGTTCAACCAATTGTTTAAATTTCTCAAGATGTTCAGCCTTATCATCTCTAAGTTTCTCATCTCCTTTATAGCTCTGGCAAAAGTTGCATACACCCTCGGCATTAAAAGAAATATGCGGAAAGGTTTCCGGCAAAACGCATTTGGTACAATGTCGCATAATGAGCTCCCTTGTACAGCTAATAGCTAATGGCTAATAGCCTATGGTTAAAACAGCTTATGGTCAATAGCTAATAGTCAATAGTAAAAACAAAAACTAAAATAATTACTAATTGTCCATAGCCAATATTTAAAAAATATTACTGTTTTTTTAAATAATTTCTGAATGCATGTAATTGTTTTGAAATTGTTTCACAACTTAAATACAAGTTATCAAATTCCTTTTTATTAATATATTTTTGTTCTAATGCTATATATAATAATGTTACGGTCTCATTTAATGAACCTATCGCTATTTGAATAAATCTAGCGAAATCATTATTTGAATTTCTACCTTCACCTTCAGCGATATTCAAGCTGATTGAGACTGCTGCTCTATTCAATTGACTAGTTAGTCCGAATTGTTCTGATTTAGGAAATTTTCTTGTTATTGCATAAATTTCATTAGCAAACTTAACTGCTTCTTCCCAAACTTTTAATTTTTCAAATTTAAATGCCATGAGCTTTTCCTGATTTTAGTTTTTAACTTTTTTTACTATGAGTTATCAGCCATTGGCCATCAGCCATTAACTAAATCTTTCTTGCTAATTTTTCCTGTTGATGTTTTTGGCAAAGCACTGTAACGAATTTCTATGCTTTTGGGCACCATAAAGTTTTCTAGACACTTGGAACAATGCAGCAATATCTCATTTTCCTTTAACTGCGAGCTTTCCTTTAATACTACAAACGCTTTTATCGCCTTACCCAAAATTTCATCATCCACACCAATCACTGCTGCTTCAACAACTTCTTCAAGCTCATACAAAACATCTTCAACTTCTTTAGGACTGACCATCTCCCCGGCAGTTTTAATTATATCGTCTTTGCGGCTGATAAAATAAAGATCCCCGTCCTCATCCATTTTAAATAGATCCCCGGAGTATAACACTTTCTCCTCAGGGTAGAATGCGGATTTCAACCTTTGCGCTGTAAGTTCAGGAAGATTCCAATAACCTTTCATTATATTCGCTCCGCGAATAACTAGTTCGCCAATTTCATCAGGCGAGGTTATTTTTTCTCCCTTTTCATTTACAATGTAAGCTTCAGTATTCGGCATGGCCTTGCCCACTGAATTCGGTTTTTGATCAATTTTTTCCGGAGAAAGATAAGCCACCCTTTTACATTCAGTAAGACCATACATTGAATAAAATTCAACATGCGGGAAAAATTTTCTAAATTTTAAAATATGCTGAACTGATAATGCCTGCGCTGTATTTGTAACATAACGCAGATTAGAAAAATCGATTATTTCGAAATTCTTAAGCTGTAATAAAAGAGCCAGGATTGCCGGAACAAACGGAAAACCAGTTACTTTTTCTTTAATTATCAGATCAATAATCTGATAAGGGTAAACAAATGACTTCTCCAACACCACCGTACCGCCGAATTTAAAAGCCATTAAGACTTGATATAAGCCATAATCAAATGCTAAAGGCAGGCAGTTTAGAATAATATCATCACTCGTATTTTGCAAATATTCAATGATTGAATCTGCCGCGGTAACCATATTCAGATGAGTAAGCATTACTCCTTTAGGATTTCCCGTAGAACCCGAGGTATAGATTAAACAGCAAAGATCTATATCAATACATTGTTTAATCGGACATACAGCCGACTGTTTTTCAAGTGTCGCATAAAAAGAAACTATATTGGTATTGTTTATGGGGAATTGCGGATTACGTTGTTTAGCGCGTTCAAAGTCAATAATAAGTACTTTTTTAAGACTTGGACAATTATTGAAAATTTCCGGAATAGCCTGCAAGTGCTTTGAATCTGTGATTAATATCTTTACTTGAGCATCATTTAAAATATATTCTATTTTTTTTTCTTTTACCTGTGGGTTTATCACAATAAACATTCCGCTGGCTTTAAGTATCCCAAAAATAGAAACAACTGTTTCCAGCGAATTATCCAGATAAACAGCTCCCCTGTCTTTCTTATCAAATCCAAAACCAATACAAGCATTGCTTAATTGATTTGCCATACTATTTATTTCATTATATGCAAACCGTTTATTCTGGCAAATCAAAGCAGTTTTTTCCGGATTAGCCTTGGCACTATTTTCTAAAAACTCATTAACCAACATAATTTTACCGTTTTATTTTGTTTGTTTCCTTAGAATAAAAGCCGCAACTTTATCAATTGAATCTAGATTATCCGGAATCAATTCTTCATCTTCAATCATAATTTTAAAAGTTTCTTGCAAAAATTCTACCAGCTCTAAAATTCCCGTTGAGTCGATCACGCCTTCTTCAAGAAATGAGGTATCATTCTGAATGTTCGCCGAATCAGCTCCCATTAAAAAATTATTAATTATGAATTCTTTTATTTTTGGCTTAATCTCCATTACAATATCTCTCCTTCAGTTTCCCCTATCTTTACACTGTTTTTAGCTTTTTCATTATTGTTCTTAAAAATTTAAACACAAGCATTCCCACACAAATACCTATAACGTCAAGGCAAACATCCATCACGGACGATGTCCTCCCAGGAACAAATGATTGGAAAAACTCGTCAATAAATCCAACGATTATCCCGCAGGCAATGGTAGCAAAAAAAGCCATTTTTCCGAATCTTAAATACTTAAATACAATTAACAGAAAATAGCCTAAGACCCCATACAAAGGAATATGCGCCCCATTATACAAAACCTCAAACACTACCGAGTGTTTAACTGTTGACTGCGGCCTGAAAGATAACAGCAGAATTACTACCACATATCCCAGTGTAAAAGCAATCCATTTAACTTTATTTAAGTATTTCATTAATAATTCCTTATTTAATCAACCAATAGTCGATGGCTAATGGTCGATAGATACAAGTCAAAAGCGTATTGAGTATTGCGTAAAAACTCTTAAATCCTAATTTCTAATTCCTATGTCTTGTCCTATAATTTAAACACTGATAATTCAATTAACCGCCCGCTTCGCTCGATAAACGCTGATTAACGCTGTTTAAGACAATTATCTTTTCAAAACATATATGCTCAATATGTTTTCTTTGAAAACATTGGTTTTATTCAAAGTGAACTCAATAAGAAAAATTAATTTTTCTTTTGATTCACCTTTGAATAAACTTTCGCCGCGCATAGCGGCTTGAGCATATATTTTTTATCTGCGTTCATCTGTGTTCATCTGCGGTTAATTTATTTTCCTATCAACCTATTTCAGATATCACATTAATACTATGAGCCATCAGCTATCAGCCAAGCATGTTTTTCATGCTTATTGCTGCTTCTTGAACCAATCAAAAGTGATCTTCATTCCCTGCTCAAAAGTAAACTCAGGTTTAAAGTTCAGCTTTTTGGTAATATTAGTTACATCAGCTAAAGTCTTATACACATCGCCTTTTCTGATTGGTAATAGATTCGCTGGTATATTTTTCCCGGCAAATTGATTAATCAACTCAATAAGTCCTAATACGCTAGTATCGCTGCCGCAAGCCACATTAAATACTTCACCAGAAACATTTGGAGTTATTGCTGAGAGCAAATTTGCTTGAACAACATTTTTTACAAATGTAAAGTCTCGGGATTGCAGCCCATCACCAAATACCGGAGGCTGCTGATCATTTAGAATACAAGTAATAAATTTCGGAATAACCACTGCGTATTCATCATCTAATGCCTGTCTTGGTCCAAATACATTAAAATATCTTAAAGATACAGTTTCTAAGCCATAATTCTCACTGAATATACGACAATAAAATTCTGTAGTTAATTTTGATAAAGCATAAGGCGAAATCAATAAAGGATATGCATCTTCTCTTTGGGGAAACTTATCTGTATCTCCATATACTGAGCTGGATGAAGCAATAACTACTCTTTTAACACCAGATTCTTTAGCTGCTTCAAGAACTGTCAATGTTCCATCAATGTTAACTTTATTATAATCATGCGGAGCTACCATGGATTTCGGCACACTACGTAAAGCAGCTTGATGCAGAACATAATCAACACCTTTGCAAGCTTCTAAACAAGCCTGCTTATCACAAATATCACCTCTAATCAGCGTATAGCGATTAGCGTCTAGCGAATAGTCAGAAACAAAAGACAGATTAGACTCTTTTCCGCTGGAAAAATTGTCTAAGATAACTACAGATTCGCCTTTTTTCAATAATTCTTCTACAATGTGTGATCCAATAAAACCTGCCCCGCCTGTTACTAAATATTTGCTCATTCGTTCCACTCCTTCGGTTGCAACCAATAGTCGATAGCTAATGGTCGATGGTTAAAAAACTAAAATAGCTTATGGTCGATAGTAAAAAATATAAACAAAATAAAATAAAACTAAACCTTCAATTCTACTGCTTTTTTAAATAATTTCTAAATGCATGTAACTGTTTTGAAATACCTTCACATCTTTTATACAAGTTATCAAATTCGTTTTTATTGATATATTTTTGTTCTAAAACTATATGTAGCAATGTCACTACTTCGTTTAAAGAGCCTATAGCAATTCGAATAAATCTAGAGAAATCATTATTTGAATGCCGGCCTTCACCTTCAGCAATATTCAAACTTATCGAAACTACAGCCCGATTCAATTGGCTAGTTAATCCAAATTGCTCTATTTTGGGAAATCCTCTTGTTATGCCATAAATCTCGCTAGCAAATTTAACTGCCTCTTCCCAAACTTTTAATTTTTCGAATTTAAATCCCACAATTATTTCCCATTAGCTATGGACTATTAGCCCTTAGCCAAAAGCGCTACGCGCTTTTAAAATTCCCTCTGCCGATACATGTATATTCAAATCCTAATTTTAACATTCTCTCCGGATCATAAAGATTTCTGGTGTCGATAATCACCGGAGCATTTAATAATTCTTTGATTTTAGAAAAATCGATTTGTCTAAATTCATTCCACTCAGTAAGAATTACCAAAGCATCGCTGTTTTCCGCAACCGCAAAACTACTCTCACAATACTCCACATTATTCAGAACTTTTTTCGCCTCATCCATGGAAACAGGATCAAATGCCTTTATTTTTGCGCCTAATTCCTGTAATCCATTAATAATCGTAATTGCCGCGGCATCGCGCATATCATCAGTATTGGGTTTGAATGCCAAGCCCAGAATTCCAATTGTTTTTCCCTCAACATCCTGCATTGCTTGTTTGATCACTGAGATCATCCGCTTTTTCTGATATTCATTTACTTCTATCGCGGATTTAACAATTTTAACCTCATAACCAACTTCTTTAGCAATACTTAGTAATGCCTGAGTATCCTTAGGAAAGCAAGACCCACCATAACCTGGCCCAGTGTGCAGAAATTTCGAGCCAATTCTCCGGTCTAATCCCATGCCTTTGGCAATCATATTTACATCTGCCCCGACTTTTTCACAAATGCAGGACATCTCATTAATAAATGAAATCTTTGTGGCTAAAAAAGCATTAGAAGCATACTTAATCAACTCTGCTGTTTCTAAATTAGTAATGACCATTGGGGTTTCCAATAAATACAATGGCCTGTATATATCTTTCATTATCGCGATGACTTGATCGCTTTCCGCGCCAATAACAACCCGGTTCGGACGCATAAAATCTTCAATTGCCGAGCCTTCTCTTAAAAATTCCGGATTGGATACAATGCTGAATGTTGGTAAATAGCCATTTAAATTAACATCCGCAGCCAAGTTTTTTTCAGAAACTCTTTCTTCCAATTTCTTGGAAATAATTTCCCGGACTTTGGCACAGGTTCCTACCGGCACAGTGCTTTTTAAAATAATTACTTTATATCCATCCATCTCTTCAGCGATTTTTGCAGCAACTGCCTGCACATAAGATAAATCAGCTGTTCCATCCGCTTTATTCGGAGTATTTACCGCAACATAAACTGCTAAAGAAGCTTGAATTCCGTGTTTTAGATCAGTAGTAAAACTTAATCTACCTTCTTTAACATTACGATGGATTAATTCTTCCAAGCCTAATTCATAAATCGGACTGATTCCATTTTTTAAACCATCAATTTTATCTTTATTAGTATCCACACATACAACATTATGCCCAAAATCAGCAAGACAGGTTCCCACCACTAAACCAACATATCCAACTCCCACTACACAGATATTCATGTTTTGCTCCTTGATTTAGCCAATAGCTAATGGTCGATAGTCAATAGTTACAAATTATAAAGTCAAGAGCTTATAGTTTTCACTTTATAAACTTTCTACTTTTTTTACAGTCTCCAATAAAGCATATTAGTTTTTTCAAAATCTTTATTTTCAAACATACCTTTGACATCCATTACCACGCCTTGAGTTCCGGCATTAACGTTTAAATGATTTTCCAAGCAAGCCATGGTTAATTTATGTTTGAATTCATTATGATTGACCGCGATCACAACAGCATCAACTTTAATATCTTTATTATATTCACTTAATACAATCCCATACTCATGCTTGACTGCTTCATGATCAGCATGCGGATCGCAGACAATTACATCAATATTATATTCTTTTAATTCATTGATAATATCAATTACTCTTGAATTGCGGATGTCAGAGATATTTTCTTTGAAAGTAATACCCATTACCATTACTTTTGCACCACGCACAATTTTATTGCCATTGATCAGCAATTTGACTGTCTGTTCCGCAATGTACTTGCCCATATTGTCATTTATTCTTCGACCAGCTAAGATCACCTGCGGATCATAGCCTAATTCTTCAGCTTTATGAGTTAAATAATAAGGATCAACTCCAATGCAATGTCCGCCGACCAAACCAGGATGCATTTTAATGAAATTCCATTTAGTACCAGCTGCTTTGAGCACACTCAAAGTATCAATGCCCATTTTATGAAAGATAATTGCCAGTTCATTCATCAATGCGATGTTAAGATCTCTTTGCGTATTTTCAATGACCTTGGCTGCTTCAGCGACTTTAATTGATTGGGCTCTGTATACTCCGGCTTTGACAATCAAAGCATAAGTATTTGCCACTTCTTCCAAGGTCGCCTGATCACAGCCGGATACTACTTTAATAATACTGGTGATATTATGTTCCTGATCACCGGGATTGATTCTTTCCGGAGAATAGCCGACTTTAAAATCAACATTGTACTTAAGATTTGAGAACTTCTCTAATATCGGCACGCAGACATCTTCAGTTACTCCGGGATATACTGTTGATTCAAACACAACAATGCTTCCTTTTGATAAATTTTTACCTACAAGTTCAGAAGCGCTTTCCAGACAATACAAATCCGGCTGGCGATTTTTCGTGATCGGCGTGGGCACAGCCACAATAATAAACTTGGCCTCTTTGATCTTTGATGCATCTGATGTAACTTCCAGTAATTTCGCGGCTTTGATCTCATCAGTTGAAGTTTCCTTGTTAGTATCAATAGAATTCTGCAGATCTTTAATTCTTTTTTGATTTAAATCAAAACCAATGGTATTGACGATCTTACCAAATTCCACGGCCAAAGGAAAACCCACATAACCCAAACCAACTACGGCGATCTTGCTCTTACCTTCCTTTATCTGTTCGTACACACTCATGTTCTGCTCCTTTTTTTCGTATTGCGTATCGCGTATTGCGTATCGCGTATTGCGTATCGCGTATTGCGTATTGCGTATTGCGTATTGCGTTAAAAAAATTTTCTTTTAAAGCTTCTTTTGCAGATTAACAATCATTCTGCAAATATAATCAATCTTTTCTGTCACCTGTTCCGCATTATTATCAGCTATATAATTCAATTCTTTAGCAATCACTGTTTGAGTTTCTAATTCTGCTAAAGACCCCAATGAAATATTAAGAAATTGTTTGTATTCTTTATTATGCTTACGTCTAAATCCTTCTGCTATATTAGATGGTATCGATACAGCAGCCCTCTTCATTTGGGAGGTTAACCCATATATTTCTTCTTTAGGAAATCCTTTAGTTAATTCATAAATTTCTTTAACTAAACTAATCCCTTCACTCCATATTTTTAGATCACGAAAACTATTAATTTTTTCTCCCATTTCTTATCCTCCCGTGATACGTGTTTTATATTCTTTTCAATATTGCGTCGTGCGTATCGCGTATTGCGTTAAAAATTCCACCTAATAAACAACAGCATACTCAATACTCAATACTCAATACTCAATACTCAATACGATTTTAATCTTTTGCTAATCTATTTAAGCGATCCAGAAAAAACTCTTTGCTCCAGACATCTAAGCCCGCGACTGCGGTTGGCTTTAAAAACCTGAGCATTTCCTGTTTGCTGGTATTCCAATCAATCCGCTCAATTCTTTTGGCAATTTCTCCTGTATACCAGTTTCTCTCAGCTTTAAGCTTTAGGCCTTTCCATGGCCCCTGCTGATTCAAAGCGCTGGATAAAAAATCCCAATTCATTTTAATTTTATGACTGATATACCAGATAAAATCATACCAGTCTCTGGACTTTGTATATTCCCGGCATAATAAAGCATGACTTTTGCCGCTAAACAAGCTGGGCATATCCTGCATAGTCACGCTAAACGGAAACGGAAAATCCAAAAATCTATTCACAAAACCACTATTTTCCGGAGGATTAGTATCCACTTCCAGTTTAATCTTGATCTTGGCTGTATTTGTTTTAAACTTTAAATGCGTCAGACTTAAAACCTGGCCTAAAGAATCCTGTTTTAAAAAACACTTTTTTACAATAT
>JAHITY010000006.1 GCA_018817165.1 Candidatus Omnitrophota bacterium | reverse complement strand
GCAGTAAAATTCATCATGGATTACAATATTGATTTTCCTCATCAGGCATTAAAATACATGACCCCGAGTCAATTTAACGAATCGTTTAACAAAGAGCAGGTTCTATCTTAAAATTTGCTTGATTAAATGGTGGCATTACACCAATGAGATGGGTGTCAATATTAAGATGGTCACAGGTGACCATTTGGCGATCGCAAAACAAATAGCGCAACAAGTCAATCTGGGGGAAAATTTTATCAATGGTTCTCAAATTGTGGATAAGTCCGACCGCGAAGCAACTAAGATTGTCGAGCAGTCGGATGGATTCGCTCAGGTATTCCCTGAGCACAAATATCACATAGTTGAACTTTTGCAGAAGAACGACCATATTGTGGGGATGACAGGGGACAATATACAACGGAGTTAATGATGCTCCAGCTCTTAATAAAGCCGATGTGGGTATTGCTGTAGCAGGAGCCACAGATGCGGCTAAATCAGCAGCCTCGATTGTTTTAACAAAACCCGGTCTATCCGTTATTATAGACGCAATCCAACAGAGCCGCAGGATATTTCAGCGCATGAATAAATATGCGATCTACCGCATAACTGAAACAATTCGAGTGCTTTTGTTTGTGAGTTTATCAATTATCGTATTTAAGTTTTATCCGGTTACGGCACTCATGATTGTTCTACTGGCTCTGCTTAATGACGCGCCGATTATGACCATTGCCTATGATAATGTGGAATTTTCTTCAAAGCCGGATAAATGGAACATGCGGATGGTGCTGGGTATCGCATCGCTTTTGGGGCTTATAGGGGTTTTGGAATCGTTCGCGGTATTGTATGTTGGGAGGGATGTTTTTCATTTAAGCAATGCGGTACTGCAATCATTTATTTATTTAAAACTTTCTGTGTCAGGACATTTTACAGTATTTTTGGCCCGGACAAAAGGCAATTTTTGGTCGATTAAGCCGGCAAAAGCATTATTAGGCGCTGTTATCATAACTCAGCTTATTGCTACAATTATCACGGTTTATGGATTTCTCTTGCCTAAGATGGGTTGGGGCTTGGCTGGTTTTATTTGGCTAGAAGCATCTATCGTTTTTGTCATTACTGACTTTATTAAAGTTAAATTTTATAAAATGTTGGATCATGAAGATGTTAAATTCAGCAGGAAATAAATATTTTAGCGTTAACGCTATGATGAAAAAGGGGCCAGTACATGAAAACGGGAAATGAGAAGCATCTTGTTGTTAAGAAAAAATCATTAGTCTATCAGGCGGCAGCGATTTCCGCCATAGGCGTTTAGTCCTATCGGACTAATCAATTGTGCCTTTTATTTTAATATTACTAAGGTTGAAAAGTATAAAGGTTCTAAACTAATAGCAATAAAATAAGAGAAAGGAGCCAAGAATTGAAACTTAATATTAAAGCTTTTGCATTAACGTTTTCTATCTTATGGGGATTTGGTATATTTTTCCTGACGTGGTGGATTATCGCTTTTGATGGCCCTACAGGAGAGGTGACTTTCATCGGTCATATCTATCGAGGTTACAGTATTAGTCCGGTAGGGAGCATTATCGGATTGTTGTGGGCTCTGGCTGACGGATTTATTGGAGGAGCAATATTCGCGTGGCTATATAACCGATTATTGTTTTCTCCTTCTTGCAGTAAAGAGAAGTAAAAAATTTTATAGAAACTTTAATTATTAAATAAGGAGGATAAATGAAAGTCAAAATTTTATTAGTAGTATCTTTTCTTTTGGTTTGCAATCTAAGCTTATCTCATAGTAGTTATGCTGAGGAGATAACTGTCAAACATGAAGAAGTCGGTGATGAAATAAATGGAAAAATAGAAGAAATTAATTCCGATACAGATTATATTTTAGTCAAGAGTTATATGAATGAGTCGGTGGATGCTTACGAAGAAGATGAATTTTATGTATTAAAAGAAGCGGTTATTGAAAAAGACGGTACAGTTATTAAGTTTAATGATTTATCACAAGATGATGAGATCACGGTTCGCTATCGGATTTCATCTGATGGCAGAAAAGAAGCAGAGCATATTTGGGTAAGGAATTAATAGGAGAGCAATAAAATGGGTTTACTTTCGCTTTTAATAAATAATCCAACAGCTTTTGTGCTACTAGCTTTTCCATTACTTTATTCCATCATATTTCACGAATTGGCTCATGGTCTGGTAGCTTCATGGTTTGGAGATGACACAGCGAAAAACGCGGGCAGGTTATCTCTTAATCCCCTGGACCATCTTGACCCCCTAGGAACGTTAATGCTTTTTTTAGTGGGGTTTGGATGGGCCAAACCAGTGCCGGTAGATTATTATAGTTTAAAAAAATCCCGTTTCGGATTAATAGCGGTTTCATTAGCCGGGTGCGTAACAAATATACTTCTGGCTATTATCGCTATTTTTTTATTACAGTTTCAATTTATTAATGCTAACTCAGTCTTTTTAACCGTACTGACAACCGTGGCACGAATTAATATTATTTTGGGAGCTTTTAACTTAATTCCGATACCGCCTCTTGATGGCTCAAAAGTTCTTATGGCGCTTCTTCCTGAAGAGGCCCAGATGAACCTTGCCAAAATTGAACCTTATGGAATGTTTATTATTATTTTTATGCTGTTTACAGGAATGATGTATCCGTTAATTAATTTTATGCAGAATATTATTTATAGTTTTATTTCTGTATTATTTAGATAGGAGCAATGAAATGATAATTACTTTAACAATTAATCCTTGCGTTGATGCGAGCTCAAGCGTTGCTCATGTTGTCCCGGATAATAAATTACGCTGTAAAGAACCTTTTTATGAACCGGGAGGCGGCGGTATTAATGTTTCCCGCGCTATTAAAAGATTAGGAGGAGAATCCTTGGCTTTATATACATCAGGCGGGTTGTACGGAGAAATGCTTCAGCAACTTCTAGAGAAGGGGAAAATAAAACATGAGCCGATACTGATTAAAGAATTAACCAGAGAAAATCTTATTGTGGAAGAAAAGCTTTCCGGCAATCAATTTCGTTTTGATCTGCCCGGACCGCATTTGAAAGAAAATGAATGGAAAATGTGTCTGGATAAATTATCTTCGGTTGTCTCAAAATCTGATTACATCGTAGCCAGCGGCAGTTTGCCTCCGGGCGTGCCGGATGATTTTTATGCCAGAGCAGCCATTATTGCAAAAGATAAAGGTGCACGTATTATTGTAGATACTTCCGGTGAGGCTCTTCATTTAGCCGCCCGTTCAGGGGTTTATCTTCTTAAACCAAATGTTAGAGAATTAGCGGAACTAACAAAACAGGAGATAAGTAATGAGGCGGAATTAAAAAAAGCAGCTATGAAATTTATTAAAGAGGAGCAATGCGAAGTTGTTGTTGTCTCGCTGGGAGCTGGAGGAGCTTTGTTGGTTACAAATAATGGTTACGAACATTTTCGGACGCCAATAGTCCCGATTAAAAGCAAGGTTGGTGCCGGCGATAGTATGGTGGGGGGCATAATTTTAAATCTGGAACAGGGGAAAAGTTTGAGGGACGCAGTCCTATTTGGTATTGCTGCAGGGGCCGCAGCTGTTATGAATCCCCAAAGGGAATTATGCCGTCGTCAGGATGCGGAAGAACTTTTTTCGAAAATAATAATAGAACAAAAAAGAGTATAGCAATCAGAATATTAGTAATCATTTGAAATAGTGAATGAGTAAAAGTTAAAACAAGTTAAATATTAAATGTTATCAAAGAAAAGATTAGGAATATTAAATTATAAAAAGGAGAAGTAAAACGGATGGAGATATTTATTATGCTGGCTTGGATAATAGGACTAATTTTAGGTATCATGTGGTTATTTTTGCCCTGGATTATCCTTTCGAAACTTGATCAGGTTGTCGAGGAGCTTAAAAAGCTGAACTCTAGCAGACCCGCAAATTAGCAAAGGAGGGTATTATGATAATAGGATTGATGTATGTTTTGGCAGGAATAATTTTGATTTTATTTCCTCAAATACTGGCATTTATGGTTGCGTTTATGTTTATTCTCACAGGGATTTCAATGATGTATATGGGCCGATACTACAAGCGAATGTCTCATCGTTTCAATGATTCCTATATGGATTTTATGTTTCGATTATAAGAGTATTGAATCATGGATGTAGAAGAAAGTCGTTAAATAGAGGTAATAGTCAATTCATAAAGAAATGGTTAATGCTTTGGATGAGTTCTTTTATGTATTGCCTTAATAATGTTTATTCGGGCATGGCATTGATCAGGTTATACCAACAGTTAAGCTTATAAGATAAAATTATAATATTATCAAGTGCCACGAAAAGTACGGTACATTTATCCTGAACTTCCTCTTCCTGCTTTTATAATACTCTTACTTTAGGTATGATTTTTTATAAAAACCTGGTAATTCCCTCTAAAATCAGCTATAATTTACACATTGCTATGGAAAGCTATATTCCATGGCAATTTTTTTTAATTCATTATCCCTCAATATAAAGGAAATACTTATGAAAAATAATATATTTACCGCGGCAATTATAACTTTTCTTTTACTCCTTAACATTAATGTTTTTGCCGCTGAATACGAAATCCGCGATTTAGGGGATTGGGAGCCGGTTGATATTAATAATAATGCACAGATTGTCGGCAGAGAAAACTATCAGGGAGTATTGAAGCCGGTACTTTGGGATCAAGGGATTGAAACTGTGATAAGTGATTCTCAAGGCTTAGCTATGGCTATTAATGAATCAGGTCAGGTAGTAGGCCATATTGGCACCCCTCATACAGATAACGTGAAAGCATTTTTATGGCAAAACAATTCTTTAACATACTTGAATATTGAAGGGATAGAAGAGGGGTGTTATGCTAGTGATATAAATGAATCAGGTAAGATCGCGGGAGGCCAAAATGGTACTGTCGGATATTGGGAAGACGGGAATTTTGCAGTAGTAGACGAATCGTACTCAATAGTTGCCCCGCCTACTTCTACTACGATCACTTACTGGGTTTCAGCCATAAACAATACAGAAGATATTGTTGGAAATAGGCTGGCGAGTTCTATCAACGGCGGGGGATGGGCAGGCGGTTGCTATTGGGATTATGATCAATCGCTTGAAATACTTTCATCTCAGACGAAAGATATAAACGATAATAAAGAAATAGTTGGATTAAATACCATAAGATTATCAGATGGGGAAGAAATTTCCATAGATCTTGATTCAAATTCAATCAATAACTCGGATATAATCGTGGGAAGTTCTAATGGCCATGCCTCAATATATGAGGCAGGAATAATAAAGGATATTAATGATTTAATCCCCCAAAACTCTGGATGGGTATTAACATTGGCTAGAGCGATTAATGATCTAGGTCAGATTGTTTGTTATGGGACATTAAACGGCGTAAACAAAGTTTGCCTTTTAACTCCAGTTGCTAACTATGACTTGTATGACACAGGAACAGAATTTCCAGTCAACTATGAAAATTATGGAACATTTTCAAATCAAGGAACAGGGACTTATAATTATGAACTAAATAATCCAGTGGGATTGTCAGCAGCAGTGGGAGAAGGCATATATCCAAACTCAGAAAGTGTATTACTCGATCCAAGATATCAGGAATATTTATCCAGCGGAAAACTGGATGGAGATGTTTGGAATTTTATTAATAGTGCAGATCCCTGGGCTGACTTTTTCAAATGGGCAACTGCGATTAATGTCCAGCTGGGTGAAAAACTATTCTATACTGCTTTGGCTTTAGAAAATTGCGGGCAATATCAGCATGCCATAAAAGCTTATAAAGCATTGATTGTGCATTTCCCATATACTCAAGCCTATAATCCCTTTGAAAATATTTATTGGTATCCGGGGATTAGAGCAATAGATGCGATTTCCCGTTTAACTACAGAACATCCTGAGATCGGCTATGAACTTATTAATGCTAAGATCACAATTGAAAATGGATATGATAGCGATATAAGTGATGATATTTTTACCGCAAGTGCTGGAGCATTTACGGAATATACTTTGCAAGATAGAATTGATCGGTCTGTAGAAAAAGTAATAGCTACTGATTTGGAAGTTCGCGGAACCGGACGGGTTCAAGTAATCAAGCGTTCGGATGATTCCTGGCAGATGAGAGTTGATAATAAACCATTTAAAATCAAGGGTATTACATATTCGCCAACCAAAGTCGGAATGGTCGCTGATGATCAGACAGCTTGGCAATGGCTGGACACAAATGATAATGGCTTAATTGATGCAGCTGAAGAAGCGTGGGTTGATTTAAATAAAAATAATCTGCAAGATGCTGATGAACCGAAAATCGGAGATTTTCAATTACTCAAAGATATGGGATGTAATAGTATTAGATTTTTTCATTATGCCGGAGCGGATAATAAAACTTATCAGTCGGATGAATTTAATAAAATTTTATTAAGACAAATGTATGCGCGATACGGAATCATGGTAATGATGGCTGATTTCTTTGGCGGGTATACCATTGGCTCCGGTGCGAGCTGGGAAGAAGGAACTGATTATACCAATCCCGAACATCGGGCAGCAATAAAGGAAGTTGTGCGCCAAATGGTCTTAGACCATAAGGATGAGCCATATGTATTGATGTGGGTATTGGGTAATGAAAACAATATGGCATCTGAGTACAATGGGATTAATGCCACAAGAACAAATGCTGCTGATGAGCCGCAGGCATATGCAGAGTTTTTAAATGAAGTTGCTTTGATGATTCATGAAATTGATCCTGATCATCCCGTGGCAGTGGGTAATTTAAATTTAGGATTGGTGGAATATTATGCGCAATATGCTCCGGAATTGGATATTATCGCCACTAATCATTATACAGACCGGTTTGGAGTGGGAGTTTCATACTTAAGGGAAGCGCAAGAAAAAATAGATCGCCCATTAATAATATCTGAATATGGCGCAGATGCTTATCATCAAGACCAGGGCATTAATGAGCTGGAACAAAAACAGCATCATTTTGGCGGCTGGAAGGCGATTGCATATAATGGGAGCACAACTCCGGGTGAAGGGAATATACTCGGCGGTATTATCTTTGAATGGACAGATGAATGGTGGAAAGCCCAGAGCGAATATGATTCTCCTTGGATACAGGAAATAGCTCCGCAGTTTTATTGGGGAATAATGCCGGATCATTTTGCTCATGAAGAATGGTTTGGGATTTGCTCACAAGGTAATGGAACACAGAGTCCGTTTCTGCGACAGTTAAGAAGCGCTTATGATCTATACAAACAACTTTGGACTCCGAGTGCTGTTTTTGATCAAGATACTGGATTTGTAACCTTAAGCTGGGATGGATATCCGGGTTTGACGTATACTGTTGAATGCAGTGAAGATAATATTAATTGGCGTGCTGTATCAAGTGATATAAAAGCATCTTTATATGGTCGTACTGTTTGGATTGATAATGGTACCCAGACTGGCGGTCGTCCTATAACATCCAGGCGTTACTACAGAGTAAGTATTAATGGGACATCTTCTGACGTTTATGTTTTAAATGTTTTTAGTGGTTATAATCAGGTTCCAGTGGCTAATGATCAAAGCATTGAGCTGAATAAAAATGAAACAATAGCATTTTCTTTGACAGCATCAGATGATGATGGGGATGACTTAATTTATACCATATTGACTCAACCTCAATATGGTACTTTAAGTGGAACATTTCCTGATTTAATATATACCCCAAATTCTGATTATTTTGGTGTAGATGAGTTTTCTTATATTGCTTCAGATGGAATAGATACATCTGAAATTGCATATGTAAATATCTCTGTTTTGTATCAAGGTGCGGCAGGTATTGCTGAGTTTGTTAAGAGAGATACAACAACTCAGGGCAACTGGATTGGAGCATATGGAGTAGATGGATATAATGTAATTGGTGATAGCGTGAATTATCCATCAAATGCTCAGGTAAGTAATAGCGGCAGTGCGCAGTGGGTGTGGAATTCATCAACAAGTGAAGTCAGGGCATTGGAAAAGGCAGCAGGGACAGATAGGATAGCTGGATGCTGGTATGGCTTTAGCAGTTTTGATATTAATGTAAGCATAACTGATGGTCAAACGCAGCAGGTGGGAATATATTGTTTAGACTGGAGTTCAACAGCGCGTAGGCAGACAGTGCAAATCTTGGATGCTGGTAATCAAGCAGTTTTAGATACACAAGTAATAAATACATCTTTTGATGATGGAATTTATCTTGTTTGGAATATTAGTGGATCAGTGATTATCCGATTAATTAAAACTAGTGGAGATAATGCAGTAATCAGCGGAGTATTTTTTGGCGGACCAGGGATTGCTGGTGTAGCCCCAAGTATCATAACCGAACCTGAAGGGGTAACTATTATAGAAGGACAATCAGCTGTTTTTAATGTTACGGCAAATGGCAGTGATCCATTAACTTATCAATGGTATAGAGATGATATTATTATTGATGGGGCAACAGCATCAAGCTATACAACTCCAGCGGCAGTTCTTGCAGATAATGGATTAAGTTTTAAAGTGACAATTACAAATGATTATGGAACAATCACCAGTAATGAAGCAGTATTAAATGTAGATCCAGCTGGCAATGCTGCGGCAGTATTTATAAATAGTGATATTGCAACTCAGGGCAACTGGATCGGACAGTATGGGGCAGATGGATATAATGTAATCGGAGATACAGTAAACTATCCATCATATGCCCAAGTTAGTCGAAGCAACAGCGGGCAGTGGGTGTGGAATTCAGCGACAACAAATGCAAGTGCTTTAGAAAAAGTTTTAGGCAGTGATCGAATTGCCGGATGCTGGTATGGATCGCCCAGCCAGGATATACAAGTAAACATAACTGATGGTCAAACCCATCAAATGGCAATATATTGCCTTGATTGGGAGTCATCAGCGCGCAGACAGAGAGTAGAAGTTTTGGATGCAGTAAGCAAAGCGGTATTAGATATCCAGGAACTGAATAACGCATTTACTAATGGAGTGTATTTGGCATGGAATATTAGCGGATCAGTAATTATTAGAATTACTCAAACAGGAACAGATAATACAGTTGTAAGCGGAATATTTTTTGGTGGAAATATTGCAGGAATAGCACCAAGCATAACAGCACAGCCTGAAGCTATGACAGTCATCGAAGGACAAACTGTGACATTTAATGTTACAGCCAGCGGCAGTAATCCATTAACATATCAATGGTATAGAGATGATGTTTTGATTGATGGAGCTACAGCATCAAGTCATACAATAGCATCAGCTGCTTTATCAGATGATGGCGCAAGTTTTAAAGTTTCAGTAAGTAATGATTATGGACTAATCACCAGCAGCGTAGCAGTACTGAGTGTAAATTCCGCAGGCAATGCTGCAGCAGTATTTGTAAATAGTGATATTACAACGCAGGGCAACTGGATTGGAACATATGGTGCTGAAGGATATAATGTAATTGGTGATAGCGTGAATTATCCTTCCTATGCTCAGATAAGTAATAGCGGTAGTGTGCAGTGGGTGTGGAATTCAGCAACAAGTGAAGTCAGGGCATTAGAAAAAGCAGATGGTTCTGGTCGTATAGCCGGATGTTGGTATGGTTCAGATAGTTTTGATATTAATGTAAATATAACAGATGGTCAAACACATCAAGTGGCAATCTATTGTTTAGATTGGGATTCAACAGTGCGCCGGCAGACAGTAGAAGTCGTTAATGCAGATAGTGGAGCAGTATTAGATACTCGAAGTTTAAATACTTCTTTTAATGGCGGGGCATATCTTGTATGGGATATCAGCGGATCAGTGATTATCCGAGTAAATAAAACCAGTGGAGATAATGCAATTATCAACGGATTATTTTTTGGAGAATCCGGAGGGGTTATTGGTGTCGCTCCTAGTATAATATCACAGCCTGAAGATATTACGATATTTGAAGGGCAGGCAGCATCTTTTAATGTAACCGCAAATGGCAGTGATCCAATGACATATCAATGGTATAAAGATGATGTATTGATAGATGGAGCAACCGCAGCCAGCTATACAACTCCTGTAAGATCGTTATCAGATAATGGTTGTTTATATAAAGTAACAGTAATTAATGATTACAGTAGTGTAACTAGTCAGGATGCTTTGCTTACAGTCAATCAGATAGCGTCTAGTTCGGCATCATTTATTAGGAGGGATACTACGAGAAAGGGTAGTTGGAAACAAAATGATTGGTATTTGCCAAGCGGCTATGGTCATGAGGGATACAACATAATCGGAGATAGTTTCAGTTATCCCGCATATGCCCAGGTCAGTACCAATGGATACGCCCAATGGATCTGGGATTCATCAACTACTGATGAAAGCGCGCTGGAAAAAGCATCAGGAGAAGATCGGATAGCCGGCTGCTGGTATGGAGCCTCTAGTTTTGATATCCAAGTAAATATAACTGATAGGATAATGCGTCAGGTTGGGCTGTATTTTCTGGACTGGCAGTCATCAATTCGCCGACAGAGGATCGAAGTATTGGATGCATCAAGTGGACAATTGTTAGACAGCCGTGATATTGATGAAGATTTTACTGAAGGAGTGTATCTTTTCTGGAATATCAGCGGCTCAGTAATATTCAGGATTACCGCTACCGGTACAGATAATGCGGTAGTAAGCGGTTTATTTTTTGATAATGAGTGGGATAACGAATCTTACCTTACTCCTGCGGAGGCAAAACATATTCGCGGATGCCAGTATCTTGATGGTGATAATCCGGTTGGCTATGGTGCGATCAATGATGTGCCCGGAGATCCGACATGGGTAGTACCCCGAGAAATGGGGCTAGCGATCTTGGGCTTAGCCAAGGCCGGAGATAAGGTACAGGATAATTTGTCTTTACTGTCTGCAAGAATGGCGGCATATTATCTAGTTCGTATGCAAGATACAGCAGCCAATGATTTTGAAGTTATGAGCCCTGGCATCAGGCTTTATGACGGCGGCTGGTTTAACCAGTATGGTTATGAAACTGCCGGTGATATAGGTAATACCAGTGCGCCATATAATACGGAAGCATTGTCTAAATCCCCAACTCAGACAGCTGAGGTAATGCTGGGCTTTTATGCTTTGGGTTTTGATGATGCCGATGCCGCGCGTAAAGAGTCAATGCGGCTTGCCGCAGAGTTTCTAATAACCCTGCAGGGGGCTGACGGACTGATAAACGGCGGATTGGAACTATATGAAGTTTCTACTGGCTCAGGCGTATACAATTATCGCACAAGCGACTGGCGATGGACATCGGATAATGCTTTTTCTTATCAGGCTTTGCGAGCAGCAGAAACCTGGGCAGTGCAAAGTTCTGATAATGTTAGTGCACAGCGATTTCATAATGCGGCAAATGCAGTACTCGACGGAATAAATACAAAACTTTATGTCAGCGATCCGTCAGATCCTGATTACGGAGTGTGGTGGGGAGTGATAGACGGTAATGATATACCGCAATTCCCTCAAGGGCATGAATGGATGAGTTATGCCCCGCAGATGCTTGATCTTCCGGCAACAGGAGTAGGACAGCAGATTGTCGGGGAGTGGATTCATAATAAATTTCAGATAAAAACAGCAGGTGATGATTTTGGTGCTGTTGTCTGGAATGATACATGGGGCAGTGAACGTAAATCTCCGGGATTTTCTTTTCAGGCAATGCTTGTCTGGCTGGACCTTGGCCAAAATGAATATGTAGAGGATGCCAGAGACTGGGCATTTAACAGCGGATTATGGCATACAGATTTTGGCTGGATAGACTGGGTCGAGTCTGATACGGCAAAGGCAGGTGAATGGGAACGCTTTATCGACACATCTTTTTACGCAATAGCTGCTTGTACCGGAGGGTATGATTTTAATATACCAGCAACTTATACTGCTAATTAGTTTTTAAAATATAATATTTAACTTAGGGGGAATGACTTAGTAATATAAGTTATTTCCCCTTTTATATGCTTTTCTACTAAAATGCTGGAAATTCTGGTGAGAATCAGTTATAATTTATGCATTGCTATGGAAAGCTATATTCCATAGCAATTTTTTTTAACTAATCATCCATAAATATAAAGGAAATACAGATGAAAAACAATATATTTACCTTCGCAATTATAACTTTTTTTATTACTTAACCTAAATATTTTTGCCGCTGAATACGAAATCATTGATTTGAAAATGTTAGGTGAAGCATCTTAGGCAGTAGGGATTAATAATCTTGGACACGTAATATTGAATACTGAATCTGGAGACTTTCTTTGGGACAATGGAATTATGACCGATCTTTATTGGAGTGTGGCTTATAGTATAAATAATTATTGACAACCTGGAGCTTGGGAGCGTTTTATTGACATATCGTTTTACGCGATCAGTGCCTGTATAGGCGGATATGATTTTTATATACCAGCGTCATATACTGGTAATTAGTAAGAAATAATTTTAAGTTTAAATATTCATAAAAAAGCGCGGCACTAGTTTAATTTTTAAGTGCCGCGTTTTTATTTTGGGTATTAATATTTCGTTGTAAAACTTTTTCAACCTTATTATAATTGAAAAAATAGCGAGTTGTTGATATATCTTATTTAATTACAAATAGTTAACGCTTTTAGGTTTTTTTTGTTTTTGCAGAAAAATTAATCATATGGTACACTTTAACGCTTTTCTTTTTCTTTGATTAATTGATGTAACTATTTATTAATTCTGAAGTTATTAAAACTGCTTAGCAGAATGATGAAGGCTGGGAAAAATAATATGGCGTGGGGAACAGGTAATTTTTTAGGATAGGGTATTTAAATCAGAATGAACAAAATATTAAAAATAAGTTCTATTATAATGCTTCAGATATTTCTAAGCACAAATGCTGGTTTGTGCGCGGATTATAGTACTCTTTCGCCAGCTTTAAACATTAATCATAGTTTAATTAAATCTGCTTATTTACTTGAGCAAGAGAAACTATTGACTGAGCAGAGTTGTTTTTCAGGGCCTGAAGTCAGCGATCTTAATCAGGATATTGCGCGCTTAGTGGATACTGCTTTTTCCGGGTTTGTTGAAGATTTGGGAGAAGAAAAACCGGACATTGACATTATATTTAAAACATTCATGAAATTATGTATTAAAAAAACAAAAGCGCCTTATGGATCTATATTATTGAAAAACAGAGAAGAACCTTTTTTGAATTTTGCATACTTTACTGGTCCGGCTTCAGGCAAATTAAAATATTTAGGTATTCCCTCTGATGTGGGAATTAGCGGAATGGTGCTCGCGCAAAAAAAATCGATTATCGCAAACGAGCAGAAAATGATAAATAAAATGTCCCGGGCAGTGGATAAATTTACTGACCTTAAAACTCATAACTTATTGTGTTTTCCGATAGAGATTGGAGGCAAGGTTATTGGTGTTTTGGAGTTGGTTAATAAAGCCGATGGATTTACGGAAGATGATATTACGTTAGTAAAGGAAATATTTAATAAACAAGAAAAAAAGATGGAAGATGCTCTTAAGTTTAAAGATCAAAAAACGGCTTTTTTAGCGGCGTGTATAAAATTAGCAAATCAGATTGAAGCCAAAGACTTATATACCGGAGGGCATGTTTTGCGGGTTAAAAGATATGTGTTGATGATCGCCGAAGAGTTGGGGTTAAGCGAGAAGCAGAAATTCGAGTATCAAGTGGCGGCCATCCTGCATGATGTTGGTAAAATCAGTATTCCTGCCCATATTTTAAATAAACCAGGGCCATTAACGGATGAAGAATTTAAAACGATAAAAACACATACATCTTTGGCTATGAAATATTTAAAAACATTATATGTTGGAGATGTGCTGTTTACAGATATTTTAAGTAGATTTGTTGATCTGGATAAAATTGAAAAAGGAATAGTGCTTCACCATGAACGCCTTGACGGAAGAGGTTATTATGGATTGACTTGTGATAAAATACCCGCGATTGCTAAAGTTTTAGCTGTGGCTGATATTTTTGATGCGATTACTTCTGATCGGCCTTATCATGAAAATCGAAAAGGCTATTCTTTTGAGCAGGCGATTGAAAAGCTTCAGGCAAGCAAAGAATTACAGGTTTGCCCTGAAGTAGTCGATGCTTTTGTAAAAGCATTACGGAGAAAAATCAATTTAAATGATATTCTTACACAGGAAAGTTTAATGGAAATGGCTTTATCGGATAACCCGGTTATAGCGGAAAAGGCATTATCTAATTTTAGGAAATTAAAAGGAGTAAAAGCAAAACGTTTTGAAAGGGATTATTTGTTTGGAAAAGAAGGGAATCAGGTTCATGGTTTTTGGGAATTAGGAGTTTTGTTGGGTCAGGAAAACACGGATCTTATCTTAGATGGAATAATCCGCAGTACGCTTAAATATGGTGAAGGCAGTGCCGCGGTTATTGTTCGTATTGTGCAAAAGGACAGAGTTAGATTTATTATCCAGGATAACGGTTATGGATCTGATTTGGCGGATGTTGAGCCCAAAATAGGGATTAAGTCTTTAGCAAACGGGGAAATCGTTTTGGGAAAAACAAGATTGTGGGAATTAATTAGTTTGGTAGTGGCAAAATTTAAGGGAAAAGTAAAGATGAGCGCGCATGGTAAATACAGAGTTTTCTATCAGGCTAAATCCGAGAAAGGCTGGCGTTCTAGAATTGTGGAGGATCCTGAGTTGAATAAAGGATTGAGGCTTGAAGTGAGTATTCCAATTGCGGATAATTTTTTTAGACCCAGAAAAGTAGAATTAAAAAAAACGAGTTTTGAATTGCTTGGACAGGCGATATAAAGAAAGATAATGTTTATGAAGAGTTTATTTAAAATAACTGCAATTAGATTAATTCAGATATTTTGCAAGGGGCTTTTAACTCTCAAGCAATAAATAAAGATGAAAAATCAATTCCTTCTGCGCTATTAACCGAGTTTTCTGGGCTGGAGGATTTTTTAGATATAATAAATACAGAGTTTCTTGCTAATATGGATCTACGCGGATAAGCGGTAAAAATTCGCTAAAAGAAGTAGCGGCTAAGATGTTGGAGCAGATAAATGATAAGCTGCTAATTTTAACATTCTTGCCAAAGTTTTTATATATAAAATAAGGGGAAGGAACTCCAAAACTCAAAATCTTATAAATCTTGCCTAAAAGCTGTTAAAGTTATACAATATAAGCTAAATAAGTAATAGTTAATTTGCAATGATCCTAACAAAAAAATAAAGTTATTTGTGTTTAGGGAAAATAGAATCAAGCAAATCTGAAACTTTTTGATATTTTTAATCTTGCCTTTTGGGGGCAAGGAGAAACGGAGGAAAACTGAGCTTGCTTTATGGAGCTGGATGCTTGGATTTTTGCGTATTTTATTGGAGGAGAGTTACGGTTGTTTACTATAGGTTTAATTTGAAAAATTTTTAAAGTAGGAAAGATGAGGGTAATATGAATAATAAAAGAAATGTGTTTTTAATTTTGAATCTAATATTTTATTTTTTAGGTTCGCTTGTTTTTACAAAAATTGCCATGACAGAGCAAGCGCCTAAGGGAGAAGTTAAACAAGAAATACTTGATATGCAGGATCAATTTCAGTGGTGGCCGAGTGATTCAAAACCAGGTGTATTCAAAGATCAGGAACGCAGTGGGTATTGGTGGTGGCCAAAAGAACCCGGGCAAGTCAGGCCTTGGGGGAATCGGGGATATATATTTGTTAATAAGATAATTTTTGATTATAAAGCGGATGAATATGCGCCGATAGTCGAAACAGAGGTTCAGGAATTAAAGCCATCATTACTGATTAAGAAAATCATAAAGAATGTAAAGATCTACTTTGATTATAATAAAGCTCAGCTGAGGGAAGATCATTATCCTGTTTTAGATCAAACCGTAAAAAGTTTGAGTAATAATCCAGAAGCAAGCATCTTGCTGACCGGTAATTGTGATAAACGGGGAACTGATGAATATAATATGAGACTCGGCAAAAAAAGAGGGGAAAGTGTTAAAACTTATTTACTTGAGCAAGGCATCCCGGAAGAGAGAATTCTGATTGTAAGCCGGGGAAAACTTGATGCAGTTGCGCCGATAAATGATTTAGAGGGTATGCAAAGAGATAGGAATGCTCAATTTATGGTTGCCGAAGTTAAAGAAGTTATGATTCCAGCCAAGGAACAGGCACGCCTAGAGGATGCTACGGAAATTGAAGAGGCTACGGTGCTTGAAGAGGGGAAATATATTATCGAAAAAGAGGTAAATGTCGAGACCGAGGTTAAAGTATCAACCCGAGATTATATTATTCAAAAAAATGATACTTTGTCTAAAATAGCGCAAAAGGAACTGGGCGCTGGTTATCGTTGGAAATATCTTTATGAGCTAAATAAAGATACAATTAAAGATCCGAATAAATTAAAAGTTGGACAGAAAATCATTATTCCTATTGAATAACTATGCAGGTATGAAGTTCAGCCGGGATTAAAGCCGGGGAGAGATTATAAATTTGTATCTAATAAGTAATAATAGTAGGAGACTTAATGGCTAAAAAGTTAATTTTAATTGTTTGTTGTTTTATTTTATCGGGATGCGCTACTACGCGGGGAACATCAAATTTAGCGATGCAGAGCCGGATTGATGATTTAGAGGCTGAGGTAAAAACAAAAGATTATAAAATTGAAAAGATGGAAAATGAATTAAGGCAGGTTAAGCAGGCATATATTGCGAAGCAGAATGATGCGGTGAAAGTAACTAAGCGTGCTAAACCCCAAACTGGAGTTAATCCTGATGAAAATAGAGAGATTATTAGAGTTAGCGGTGTGACTGCCGAGCAAGTTCAATCTGCTTTAAAAAAAGCGGGCTTTTATCAGGGGAAGATTGATGGGGAAATCGGTTCAAAAACAAAAGCAGCGATTAAAGCCTTTCAGCAAGAGAATAATTTGAAAGTTGATGGGGTTGTGGGTAAGGGGACATGGGCAAAACTAAGAAAAAATACTTAAAAAGTAAATAATAAATGTTTAAAATGTACTAGGCGTATTGATTTAATGGTTAAGAATATAGCTGTTTGATTCTAGGCTCGGATAAATCCTAATTTGTCCGAGCCTGTTTCTTTAAGTGATTATCTTGTATATTGTTAGGTATGAAGAATAAAGCGTAGATGCATAATTAATAGTTAGTTTTGACTCAAAATAATTATTTAAATTTTTTGATTAAGGCGAATATAGGATAATTTGCAAATTTTTTTATATTAAGGTATACTTTAATATAATTAAAAATGGGATATTAATTTAAAAATTCATAAAGAAGGGAGGAATCGGGCGCATAGATGGAGTAAGTTGATCAGGGATATTATTGTAGAATTACTTTATTATTATAAAATATATTAGGAGGAAATGAAATGAAAAAATATGTTGGTTTATTCGCAATTATTTCTGTATTATTAATTAATTTATCAGTTGCTTGTGCACAAGAAGCGCAAGTACCGCAGCTTAAACAAGTTCAATCTGCTTCACAGGTACAGAATCAAGAAATGATCCAGTCCAAAGCACAGATAAAAGCTGAAACAAAGACTCAAGCAAGAGTCCAGGCAAAAACGCAGGCAATGGAAGCTAAAGGAATGCAAGTACAGAATCAAGAAATGATCCAGTCCAAAGCACAGATAAAAGCTGAAACAAAGACTCAAGCAAGAGTTGAGGCAAAGACTCAAGCAAGAGTTGAGGCAAAGACTCAGGCAATGGAAGCTAAAGGAATGCAAGTGCAGAAACAAGAAATGAAACAGCAACAGAGTCAGGCTAAAGCCCAGGTAAAAGCGCAGGAAAAGGCCCAAATGCAACAAATGAATTTTCAAGGGCAAAGAATAAAGGTTCAGGCTCAGGCCCAGGAACAGGTTTATGATCGTAATCAAGATCAAAGTTCTCTGAGAAATAACGCAAAACATTAATCAGTAAATATTTATCGGTTAAAAGGGCAATACTAAAATGTATTGCCCTTTTTTTATGTTAGTTGATACTATTGATCACTGGTTATGCAAAATATAAAATTTGAGTATAGGTTTTCTAATTTCTTGCCTAAGCCCCTATCCTGATATACAATATAAATGTCTGTTAAATAACCATCAACAATAGGAGTTATAATGGCTAAAAATTTAATTTTAATTGTTTGCTGTTTTATTTTGTCTGGATGCGCTACTACTCAAAACAATGTAAATCCAGATCTCCAGAGCCTGCAGAGCCGAATAGATTTTTTGGAAGATGAATTAAATGCAAAAGATCGGGAAATTGTGAGTATGCGTAATGAGTTAAGGAAAACTGTAAAAGAAAATTCAAGACAGAAAAATTCCGAAATATCAGCCAAAAAAGTGAATAAAAAAGCTAAGTCAAATGGCCAGGATGATGATATTATCAAAGTTAATGGACTTACAGTAAGTAAAGTGCAAGCAGCTTTAAAAAAAGCAGGATTTTATAATGGGAATGTTGATGGTAAAATTGGTCCTAAAACAAAAGCAGCGATTAAGGAATTTCAGCGTAAGAATAATCTGAAAGTTGATGGAGTTGTCGGCCGGGGAACCTGGGCAAAATTAAAGAAAAATATTTAAGAATAAGGGCATAAACTGAATTGCAATATTAGGAGGGGATAGGGGCAACAAGTCAGTTGGGAGGCTCCTTTATAAGCTGCGGTTCTTGTAATAAATAAAAGATTGCATAGCCCAAGGTAATTAGACGGGCTAATAGTTTACAGCCAATGGACAGAAAAATGATCTATTGGCTGTTTTTAATTTCGGGTTAATCAGTCTGTTTGAATAAGGGCAAAGGCTATGATTCTTCAGATAGAGCAGCTTAAAGTATCTATCATGGGGGTAATTATTTCTCAGAGAAAACTTATCAGAATACTCGGGTAATAAATTTCGAAATGAAAAAGTAATTGACAAAATCCTCGATAAGCGGTATTATGTAAGTAAGCGTTCACTTACATAATGTCTTCTTCGTTTTTTTACTGCAAATAAAGGTACTTCGAATGAACAAAAAACCTACAGCACAAAGAAAAGTAGAGATTATTACTACTGCCGGTGAGATCTTGATTTCAGAGGGGCTGAATAATCTTACGATTAAAAACCTTGCGTTTAAAAATGGGATATCAGAAAGTGCTATTTATCGACACTTTAAGGATAAACAAGATATTCTTTTGGGTTTAGTCGACCAATTTGAAGAGGATTTATTTAGGGCGATAGATATTCCGATGAAAAAACAGGATAACTCTATAATCCAGTTAAAGGAAATAATGCAAACCCATATGGGGTTTGCCCAAGAGCGGAAAAGTCTGCTCTATGCTATTACTTCGGCGGCAATTCATATTAAAGATGATGTTTTGCGCAATAAAGTATTAGATGTAACGGATCGGTATATTAGTCGAATAAGCCAAATATTAATAAGGGCCAAAAAAGATAAGCTTTTACGTGAAGATATCGACGTTGTAGCCGCAAGTTTTGCTTTTTGGGGGCTGATTAGGTCATCATCTGCCCATTACGCTTTGACTAATTTTACTGTGAGTCCGGTTAATAAATTTAAAACATTATGGAATATATATCTGCATGGTATTGAAAAAAATAATGGAGGAGCAAGTATATGTTAAATTCTGAAAATAAGCTTTCTCATGTCGCAAAAACAGGAAGACAGTACCCGAGTAGAATTATCATTGAAAATGTCAGTCCGGAAATAGACGGAGGAATTTTTCCAATTAAGCGTGTTGTGGGTGAAGATGTAGTAGTAGAAGCGGATGTATTTTTATACGGACAAGATCAAGTCCGGGCACAGCTTTTGTCCCGGAAGAAGGGTTCATCCGCATGGCAGATTATTCCGATGCAATGTTTGGGAAATGATCGTTTTTCGGCGATGTTTAGCATCGATTCATTAACAAGTTATGTTTATACTGTTCAGGGATGGGTTGATTATTTTTGGACATGGCAAAAGGTGATCCAGAAAAAGTATGAATCAGGGCAGAATATTTCTGTGGAATATGAAATTGGAGCGCAATTGATCGATCAGGCAGCAACACGGGCGGTGGGGAAAAACGCTAAAAGATTAAAAGAATTATCCCGGTTGTTGCGTAAGCAAACAATTGCGCGGACAATCGAGTTAACAAAAAATTTGGAATTAAGCAGTCTTATGGCCGAATATATTGACAGAGATCGGATTGTTACGTATCCCAAAGAACTTGAGGTGATGGTTGAGCAGCCAAAAGCAAATTTCAGCGCGTGGTATGAATTATTTCCGCGTTCCGCAAGCCCTGATTCTAAGCGCAGCGGAACGTTTGAAGATTGTATTGACCTTTTGCCGGAAATCGCGGAAATGGGCTTTGATGTTTTATATCTTCCCCCGATTCATCCTATCGGCCAGGTTAATCGAAAGGGAAAGAATAATAGCGAAATATCTAGTTTCGAAGATCCGGGTTGTCCTTGGGCAATAGGGGCTAAAGAGGGGGGGCATACAAGTATCCTCCCTGAGCTAGGAACTCTTGAGGATTTTAAAAAATTAGTTAAGCAGGCAAAAAAACATAATATTGATATGGCTATTGATATCGCTTTTCAATGCGCGCCGGATCATCCTTATTTGGAGCAGCATAAAAAATGGTTTAGAACTCGACCGGATGGGACAATTCAGTACGCGGAAAATCCGCCGAAGAAATATCAGGATGTTATCCCTTTTGATTTTGAAAACAGTGAATGGGAGAAATTATGGGAAGAGCTTAAAAATATTGTGCTTTATTGGGCAAAGCAGGGTATTCGGATCTTTAGAGTGGATAATCCGCATACGAAACCATTTCTATTTTGGGATTTGATTATTGCGCAAGTTAAAAAAGAATATCCAGAAGCGATATTTCTTTCTGAGGCATTTACTCGTCCGAAAGTGATGAACAGGCTAGCAAAGGGAGGATTTTCTCAATCCTATACTTATTTTACCTGGCGCAATACTAAACAAGAGATAACCCAGTACATGCAATCTATGCTTAAAAGTAATGTTAAGGAGTATTTGCGACCTAATTTCTGGCCTAATACCCCGGATATCTTACCGGAATATTTACAGTATGGAGGCAGACCAGGATTTATTATAAGATTTATCCTTGCCGCGACTTTGTCCTCAAACTATGGAATTTACGGTCCGGTTTTTGAATTATGTATGGGGGAAGCCTTATCCGGGAAAGAAGAATATAAAGATTCAGAAAAATATGAAATTAAACATTGGAATCGGGATTTAGAGGGCAATATTAAGGACATAATAAAACGGGTTAATGCTATCCGAAAGGACAATAAAGCATTGCAATCAACCTGGAATATTAATTTCTACACGATAGATAATGACTCGATTCTGTTTTATAGTAAAGTATCAGCTGACTTATCGAGTATTATATTTGTGGCTGTTAACTTGGATCCTTATCATAAGCAATCAGGGTGGGTGAATATTCCGCTCAAGGAATTGGGGCTGGATAGTGAACAACCATATTTAGTGCATGATTTAATTAGTGATGACAATTATATATGGCAAGGTGTAAGAAGTTATATAGAACTCGATCCTTTTTCAATACCAGCACATATTTTTAAAGTCAAAAAAACCATGAGAAAAGAAGCGGATTTTGATTACTTTTTTTAGAAAGGATATAGCGGTATGGCTGAATCAGTGATGATAAAAGATCCTCAATGGTATAAAGACGCGATTATATATGAATTGCACGTTCGCGCGTTTTATGACAGTAACAATGACGGCATAGGTGATTTTCAAGGGCTTATCCAGAAGTTGGATTATTTTGAAGGATTGGGAATAACCGCATTATGGCTGCTTCCATTCTATCCTTCTCCGCTTAAAGATGATGGATATGATATCGCGGATTATTATAAAATACACGCAGATTACGGAACGCTAAAAGACTTTAAAGAATTTGTTAAAGAAGCTCATAAACGAGGTATTCGAGTAATTACGGAATTGGTGCTTAATCATACATCAAGAGAGCATCAGTGGTTTAAACGCGCTCAGATCGCTAAACCCGGGTCGAAAGATAGAAATTATTATGTGTGGAGTGATACTCCGGAAAAATATCAAGACGCACGGATTATTTTTACTGATTTTGAGACCTCAAACTGGACATGGGACTCGGTCGCAAAAGCATATTATTGGCATAGGTTCTATTCGCATCAGCCGGATTTGAATTTTGATAATCCAGCGGTTCATAAATCTTTGCTTGATATTTTAGATTTTTGGTTTGATATGGGGGTTGACGGATTACGCTTGGACGCAATACCTTATTTATATGAAAGAGAAGGGACGAACTGTGAGAACCTGGCAGAAACACACGCATTCTTAAAAAAGCTGCGCAAGCATGTTGATAAAAATCATCAGAATAAGATGCTTCTTGCTGAGGCCAATCAATGGCCGGAGGATGCTTGTGAGTATTTTGGCAATGGCGATGAATGTCATATGTCATTTCATTTTCCTTTAATGCCCAGGATGTTTATGTCAATACAAATGGAAGATAGTTTTCCTATTTTAGATATCCTTAATTCCACTCCTAATATTCCGGAGAACTGTCAATGGGCGATATTTTTGCGCAATCATGATGAATTGACCCTGGAAATGGTTACTGATGAAGAACGGGATTATATGTATCGTTCATACGCGTCTGACCCGAGAGCAAAGATCAATGTGGGTATTCGGCGCCGCTTGGCTCCTCTTTTAGGAAATAATCGAAGGAAAATCGAATTGATCAACTCATTACTGCTTTCTTTACCCGGGACACCTGTTTTATATTACGGGGATGAAATAGGGATGGGTGATAATTATTATTTAGGGGATAGAAATGGGGTTAGAACTCCGATGCAGTGGAGTCCTGATCGGAACGCGGGATTTTCCCGTTCTAATCCGCAGCAGCTTTATTTTCCGGTGATAATCGATCCGGATTATCATTATGAGTCAATTAATGTTGAGAGCCAGAATCGCAATTTGTCATCTTTATTGTGGTGGATGAAAAGAATCTTATCCTTACGTAAAAGGCATAAGGCATTTAGCCGCGGCAGCAATAGATTCGTGGGTTCAAATAATATGAAAGTGCTGAGTTATATCCGGGAGTATGAAGATGAAGCGGTTCTGGTTGTTGCTAATTTATCTCGGTTTGTTCAATCGGTAACTTTGGCACTGCCGGAATACGCGGGAAGCATCCCTGAAGAATTATTTAGCCAGAACGCATTTACTCCGATAAACAAAAAACCTTATGTGCTAACTTTAGGCCCGCATGATTTTTATTGGCTTTTATTAAAAAAAGAAAAGGCGCCAAATGATAATGAAAATAAAAATAAAATATTAGAATTAGTCGTTCAGAAAAAATGGAATTCGCTTGTGACTGATGAAAATGTAAGGAAGCTGTTTGAACAAAATATTCTACTGGCTTATTTATTGAAATGTCGCTGGTTTAGCGGAAAAGCCCGTTCGATAAGGAATATTACTATTAAAGAATATATTCCTTTGGTAAAAGAGCATAGTATTGCTTATTTGCTGTTTGTGCTTGTCCGGTATTATGAAGGAGCATCGGAAACTTATTTATTGCCTGTTTCTTTTGGAAAAGATGAAAATATCCAGAATATTATTACGGAATATCCTCAGGCGATTATCGCGCATATAACTGCCGAAGGCGAAACAGGGATCCTTTACGATAGCGTATATGATAGCGCGTTTCGGGCTGCTTTATTTAATATGGTTCAGTCCACAAAGAAGATAAAAAGTGATAATAGTTTATTAAAGGGAACAATTGCTAAAGGGAATAAGGGGCTATTATCTAATATTGGCTCAGCTGAAGAATCCTATGTGTTAAAAGGTGAACAAAGTAATACGAATATTATTTTTGGGCAAAAGATTGTTTTAAAACTTTACCGGAAAATAGAGGAAGGAATAAATCCTGATCTTGAGATTTCGCGTTATTTGTCAGATCGTAATGTTTTTAAACAGGTTTCCCCTTATTATGGGGCAATAGAATATGAAGGTAAGTCTAATAGTTTAGCAAGCATAGCGCTTATGCAAGGTTTTGTTAATAATGTGGGTGATGGGTGGAATTACGCTGTTGATGCCGCGAGGAAATATTATGAACAGATACTGGCTCGAAGAGATAGTTTAGAGAAAATAAGTCTGGATCAGGGTATATCTCAAGAGGCTATCGGCCAAATTGTCAGAGACTGTAGCGGTGAAGTATTTATTGAAATGATGGAACTTTTGGGACAGAGGACAGCAGAGCTGCACATAAATCTGAGTAATGATGTTAAGGATAGAGAATTTTCTCCGGAATTATTTTCTCTTTTATATCAGAGATCTATTTATCAATCTGTTCAGACTCAGACGAGAAAAACAATGCAGTTTTTAGCTCAAGGAATAAAAAAACTACCTAATGAGCTCAAGGCTGAAGCTAAAGAGGTGCTTGCTCAGGAGAAAATTATTCTTGAGGCGGTTAAGCCGATTATTAAGAAAAAAATACTTACGCGGAAAATGCGGATACATGGCGATTATCATTTAGGGCAAGTATTATTTACGGGGAATGATTTTGTGATTATTGATTTTGAAGGTGAGCCGATGAGGCCATTGAGTGAAAGAAGATTGAAATATTCGCCTTTTCGTGATGTGGCGGGGATGATGCGATCAATGCATTATGCCGCGCATGCCGGATTACATTTAAAGTCATCATTTCGTTTGCGAGATGTTTCATTTTTAAAGAAATGGGCAGAGCCATGGTATGAATATGCGAGTGCCGCATTTCTGAAATCATACAGTGCTAATGTCAAAGGCCGCGGGATTGTACCAAAGTCGAATGATGATCTTGAACTTTTATTGCATGTTTTTTTACTTGAGAAAGCAATGTATGAAATATCCTATGAATTAAATAATCGTCCGGAGTGGATTGCTATTCCTTTAAAAGGAATTCAACAATTGTTGAGGCAATCGGGGATTAAATAAAAAGGGGACATAAATGGCTGTTAAAAAAACTGAGAAAAATAAAAAAAAACAAAAGAAGAAACCAGAAGTTTCTCTTGAAGTACAGGATGTTCAATTAAATGATCCGCGTATTAATGATTATGATATACATCTTTTTAAACAAGGTAATCATTTTCATCTCTATGATAAACTTGGATCGCATAAAATAAAACAAGATGGGAAAGAGGGTGTTTTATTCGCGGTTTGGGCGCCCAATGCAAAAAGTGTATCGGTTATCGGGGATTTTAACGGTTGGGATAAAAAAGCAAATTTTCTCAATGCGCGATGGGATAGTTCTGGAATTTGGGAGGGTTTTATACCGGATGTTATTGAGGGTGCGCTTTATAAGTATCATATTGAATCAAGCTGCAATGAATATGTTGTTGATAAAAGTGATCCGTATGCTTTTTGCTTGGAGTTATCGCCCAAAACGGCATCCCGGGTCTGGAGTCTTGATTATGAATGGCAAGACTCGGACTGGATGAAAAAAAGGCAGGAGAAGAATAAGCTGGAAGCTCCGCTATCGATTTATGAGATGCATCTAGGCTCATGGAAAAGACCGGAAGGAAATGCGGAGAGTTTTCTCAGCTATAGAGAAATCGCGCCATTGCTCGCGGAATATATGCATCATATGGGGTATACACATGTTGAATTTTTGCCGGTAATGGAACATCCTTTTTATGGTTCATGGGGATATCAAGTTGTCGGGTATTTCGCGCCGACAAGCCGCTATGGAACACCCCAGGATTTTATGTATCTTGTGGATTATCTGCATCAGCACAATATTGGGGTTATTCTCGATTGGGTGCCTTCTCATTTTCCAACTGATGAGCATGGTCTTGCTTTTTTTGACGGGACACATTTGTATGAACATCAGGATCCGCGAAAGGGATTTCATCCTGACTGGAAAAGCGACATTTTTAATTATGGCAGAAGCGAAGTAAAAAATTTTCTGATAAGTAATGCTCTGTTTTGGTTTGATAAATATCATATCGATGGACTGCGGGTTGATGCTGTAGCATCAATGCTTTATCTTGATTATTCTCGCAAACCCGGGGAATGGATCCCCAACAATTTCGGCGGCAGAGAAAATATCGAAGCAATCCAATTTTTGAAACAATGTAATGAAGTTATTTATCAAAACTTTCCGGATGTGCAAACAATCGCCGAAGAGTCAACTTCCTGGCCAATGGTTTCCCGGCCTTCGCATTTAGGGGGATTAGGATTTGGGTTTAAGTGGAATATGGGCTGGATGCACGATAGCCTTGATTATTTTTCACGTGAGACTATTCACCGAAAATATCATCATAGTCAATTAACTTTTAGTATCTGGTACGCGTTTTATGAAAATTTTGTACTGGCTATATCGCACGATGAAGTTGTTCACGGTAAGGGGTCTTTGCTTAGAAAAATGCCGGGAGATAATTGGCAGAAGATGGCAAATCTGAGATTATTATTTGGCTATATGTATACACATCCGGGAAAAAAATTAATGTTTATGGGGTGTGAATTTGGTCAGTGGAATGAATGGAATCATGATACGCATCTTGATTGGAATTTATTAGATATCCCTGAGCACAAAGAGTTATTGTCTTGGGTGCGCGATATCAATCATTTGTATAAAAATGAGAAAGCTTTGCATGAGTTAGATTCTAATTTAGCTGGTTTTGAATGGATAGATTGTAATGATTTCGAGCGAAGTGTTGTTATTTATCTGCGAAAAGCAAAGACATCGGGAGATATTATATTGGTAGCTTGTAATTTTACCCCTGAACCTCGTACTAATTATCGGGTAGGCGTACCTTCGGGAGGGTTTTGGAAGGAAGTGCTTAATAGTGACGCGAAGCAATATGGCGGTAGTGGCTACGGAAATTTAACCGGATGTGAATCGGCACCTGTAGCTGCCCATGGCAGATATCATTCTTTATCTTTAACATTGCCTCCTTTGGGAATAGTAGTTTTTAAAAAAGAGGGGTTAAAGGTATCAGCCGATGGATAAGCGGAATATAGGCGCGCATTATAGCCAGAATGGTATGTGTGATTTTACGGTATGGGGTCCTGCCTGTGAGGCTCTGTCTTTATTTATTACTTTTCCAGAAAAGAAAGAAGTATCTTTATTTAAAGATAAGTGGGGGTATTGGACTGCTACTGTAAAAAACATTTCAGCTGACACGAAATATTTTTATAAGATAAATGATAAAGAATATCGGCCTGATCCTGGCTCAATGTATCAGCCTGATGGGCCGCATAAAGAATCAAAAGTTTTCGATAATAATGCATTTAAATGGACTGATAATAAATGGCAGGGAATACCGTTAGGAGAAATGATTATATATGAACTCCATGTCGGAACATTTAGTTTAAAGGGTTCAATAGATTCAATTATTCCTAAAATAGGGTATCTGAAAGATCTGGGGATCAATGCAATTGAATTGATGCCCATCGCCCAATTTCCCGGGCAAAGAAATTGGGGGTATGATGGGACATATCCCTTTGCCGTGCATAATTCGTATGGAAATCCTGATAGTTTGAAACAATTAATCAATGAATGTCATTCAAATGGAATCGCGGTTATTCTTGATGTTGTTTACAATCATTTTGGCCCAGAAGGCTGTTATCTGCGCGAATTTGCTCCGTACTATACTCAGAAATACAAGACTCCATGGGGAGACGCGCTTAACTTTGATGATGCTTATAGTTATGGAGTAAGAAATTTTGTTGTTCAAAACGCGCTTTATTGGTTTAAACATTTTCATATTGACGCGCTTAGGCTTGACGCAATCCACGGTATATTTGATGCCAGCGCAAAGCATATTTTACAGGAACTGGCGGAAGAGGTTGAGGCTTTTTCAGACAAAGCACAACGAAAATTATATTTGATCGCGGAAAGTGATCTGAATGATTCGCGGATTATTCGCTCTAAAGACTCGGGCGGATACGGGATCGATGCCCAATGGTCAGATGACTTTCATCATTCAGTGCATGCTGTCCTGACTGGGGAAGAAAAAGGATATTATGAGGGATTTAATGATATTAAGAATATAGTTAAATCTCTGAATGAGTCTTTTGTTTATTCGGGAAATTATTCTTCTTTCAGGAAAAGGGTTTATGGCAATTCTGTTTTAGATTTGAGCGGGGATCAATTTGTTGTTTCTGTTCAGAATCATGATCAGATCGGTAATCGAATGCTGGGAGAAAGACTTTCAGCTTTAGTGCCATTTGAGGGTCTAAAGCTGGCCGCGGGATGCATGCTTATTTCGCCTTATATCCCGCTTTTATTTATGGGCGAAGAATATGGGGAAACCAATCCTTTTCTTTATTTTATAAGTCATTCTGATGATTGGCTGATTGAAGCAGTTCGCAATGGACGTAAGGATGAATTTAAGTCATTTGGCTGGGAAGTAGAACTTCCTGATCCGTTTGCCCAAGAAACATTTGAACAGTCAAAACTTGATTGGGAAAAATTGACTAAGAATAAACATAAACAGCTATTAATGTGGTATAAGAACTTGATTAAAATCAGAAAGGGCTTTATTTGTCCGCAGGTTTTTGAGCGTTCGCAAAACCGCGCTTGGCTTGTGCCAGAAACAAATGTTGTTTTGCTAAAAAGAGAAAATAAAAATCAAAATATTTTATGTATAATGAATTTTAGTGCTAAGGTAGAAACTATCAGCATTGATGAAAAAATGTCAAATGCTTCTAAAATAATAGATTCATATGATAAACAATGGGGTAGTATTGGGAGAAATTCGCCCAATGATTTAAAGCCAGAATCATTAATCCATCTCAGCCCATATCATTTTGCGCTGTATGGAATGGAGACGAATAAATAATGGAAAAATATATTTGCATACATGGGCATTTTTATCAGCCGCCAAGAGAAAATCCCTGGCTGGAAGAAATTGAATGTCAGGATTCGGCATATCCTTATCATGATTGGAATGAGCGTATTTCAGCGGAATGTTATCAGCCGAATGTAGCTTCGCGGATTTTAGATAATGAAAGAAAAATAATCAACATTGTTAATAATTATTCAAAAATAAGCTTTAACTTTGGGCCGACATTGCTTTCCTGGATGGAGCGGCATGATCCTGAGACGTACAAGGCCATCTTAGAGGCAGACAAGAAGAGTCTTGAGTTATATAATGGTCATGGTTCAGCTTTGGCGCAGGTTTATAATCATATGATAATGCCTCTGGCTAATTCCCGGGATAAACGGACTCAGATAATCTGGGGAATTAAAGATTTTGAACATCGTTTTAAGCGAAAGCCGGAAGGTATGTGGTTGGCCGAAACAGCGGTTGATCTGGAGACTTTAGAAATATTAGCAGAACAAAATATTTCTTTTACCATTCTCGCTCCGCGCCAAGCACACCGCTGCCGTAAGATTGAAGGCGGCCGTTGGCGGATTGTTAAGGATGGAAGAATTGATCCAAAGATGCCCTATCGCTGTAACTTGCCATCAGGAAAAAGCATTGTACTATTTTTTTACGATGGTTTAATATCGCAGGATATCGCTTTTAGCGGATTATTAGATAATGGGGAAACATTCGCAAATAGGCTTATCTCTGCTTTTACCCCGGACAGTGAGTCTGCGCAACTAGTTCATATAGCGACTGATGGCGAGACATATGGGCACCATCATCGCAAAGGAGAAATGGCACTTACGTATTGTTTGTATAATATTGAGTCGAAGAATTTAGCTCAGATCACTGTTTACGGCGATTATCTGGCAAAGTATCCTCCGCGAGAAGAAGTGGAAATATTTGAAAACTCCTCCTGGAGTTGTATTCATGGAATTGAGCGGTGGAAAAGTAATTGCGGATGTAATTCAGGAGGCAATGTCGGTTGGAATCAGCAATGGCGCGCCCCTTTGAGAGAAGCGCTTGATTGGCTGCGTGATCATATGGCCCAAGTATATGAAAAGACTTTAAGTAAATATAATATTGAGCCATGGGACCTGCGAAATGATTATATCGAAATGTTGTTAGATCGCGATACTGACGCGATTCAGGAGTTTTTTAAGAAACATGTAAAACGTAAATGTTCAAAAGAGGAAGAGACTAAAATTTTGAAATTGCTGGAGAGCCAGAGACACGCGATGCTAATGTATACAAGTTGCGGATGGTTTTTTGATGAGCTTTCCGGGATTGAGACTGTTCAAATCATTCAGTATGCGGCGCGCGCGCTGCAACTTGTAAAAGAAATAAGCGGGATATCATTAGAGTCTTCATTTATTGGTTTGCTGGAAAGAGCGAAAAGCAATATCGCGCAATATTCACATGGGGCGCATATTTATGAACTTTTTGTGCAGCCTGCCATGCTGGATCTAAAGCGGGTGGGGGTGCACTATGCAGTATCGTCTTTATTCAAGGAATACGAACAAACAACATTGCTTTTTAATTATTCAATCAAGGAAATTAAGAGCGAAAAGATAGAAATCGGCAGGCAGAAGTTAGTTACCGGACTGGTTGAAGTTCAATCTTTAGGTACGCTGGAAAAAGTTTTGGTAAGTTTTGCGGTTGCTTATTTAGGCGATCATAATATCGTTGGCGGGGTAAGGGAATATGTTCAGGCTGATGATTATGAAAAAATGCGGTTAGAAATTATAAAAACTTTTCAATTTAATCAGGTGTCAGAGCTTATTCACGCTATTGATAAACATTTTAAGACCCATAACTATTCTTTATGGCATTTATTTAGAGATGAACAAAGAGCTGTTTTGAATCAGATGTTCACGAATACAGAAAAAGAAATGGAAAACTATTTTAGACAAATATACGACCGTTATTATCCTGCTATACGCGGTGTGGGGGGGCTGAATATGGCGCTGCCCAAGCATTTACTTTCGGTTCTTGAGTATGTATTAAACGCGGATATTCGGAATGTTCTTAAGCAAGAGAGAGTTAATTTGCTTGTATTACGAAGACTTGTTGATGATGTCAAACATTGGAAAATTAAGTTGGATAATGCGATGCTTAGTTATTTGGCAAGTAATAGAATCGATCAATTATTTCAGCAATGGGCAGAAGCGATTGATAATATCCAAGAGATGGTTTATATCAAAAGTCTTTTGTTTGAGATTGAAAAGCTTAAGCTTGATTTGGATATATGGAAAGCGCAAAATTTATATTTTACCAAAGGGAAGACTATGCTTGATGAGATGATAGCTAAAAGAGACCAGGGCGATTTGCGGTGTAATCAGTGGATTGACGCATTTGATGAACTAGGACATTTGATTAAAGTGAGGGTTGTCTGATGGAAAATCCAGTATCTACTTATCGGCTGCAGCTTACTCCTTTATTTGGTTTTGCTAATATTAGGGAACTAATCCCATATTTTAAGCGATTGGGGATATCTTACCTTTACTTATCGCCGATATTTAAAGCAAGACCCGGAAGCACTCATGGATATGATATTGTAGATCCTTGCGTAATCAGTGAAGAATTAGGCGGCGAGGAGCAATTCAAACTTTTATCACAGGAAGCTCATAGCGCGGGAATAGGGATTATTCAGGATATTGTACCTAATCACATGGCTTTTCATTATGATAATAAATTTCTTATGGATATTTTTGAATATGGAAGCTATTCGCAGTATTATGATTTTTTTGATATTGACTGGGGGCATCCATATGATAATTTACGTGGCCGAGTATTAGTTCCCGTGCTCGGGAAGTTCTATGCTGAATGTCTTGAGTCTGGAGAATTACAGTTAGTGTATCGAGACCAAAGACTGGGCATTCAATATTATGATCATTTTTTTCCGCTTAAGGTTGAATCTTATTCAAAAGTATTATCTCGGTTAATTCCTTTGGTTGAAAAAGAGGATTCTTCTTTAAACAAGGATTTAGTTGAGTTTATCGGGATAAAGCATTTTTTTGAATCGTTTGAATCTATCGACAGTAAAACAGACCGTTATGAACAAACTCTTTATGGTAAACAAGCACTTAGTGATTTGCACGCGAGAAGCGAGTTTGTTCAGAAGATCATGAGTGATACTCTTAAGAATTTTAATGGGGCTCCCGGAGATAGCCATAGTTATGATTCGCTTGATGAGCTGATCGCGGAGCAAATGTTTCGTTTGTCTTTTTGGAAAGTCGCGACTGAAGAGATCAATTACAGACGCTTTTTTACAGTGAATGATCTTATTTCGGTAAGAGTCGAAGAGCGGAAAAATTTTGATATAACTCATGAATTAATTATAAAGCTTTACAATGATAATTATATTGATGGCGTGCGTGTTGACCATATTGACGGACTATATGATCCTAAAATATACATGCAATGGTTAAGAGAGGCAATGCCGAAGGCATATATTGTAATTGAGAAAATATTAGAAGGAGAAGAAAAAATTCCCAGCGAATGGCCGATACAGGGTACAACCGGGTATGATTTTTTAGCACAGGTTAATATGTTTTTTTGCGATAAAGAAAATGAACGTGCGATAAGCAGGCTTTATTATCGTTATGCCGAACTGCGGATATCATATGAAGCGCTTGTTTGTGAAAAAAAACGTTTGATTATCGGTAAACATATGGCGGGAAATGTCGATAATCTCGCTCAGTATATAAAGAAGATATCTTCGCATGATCGATTTGGCCGTGATATTACCTTATATGCTTTACGCAGGGCGCTTGTTGAGCTTTTAGCGCACTTTCCGATTTATCGGACATATATTAATTCAAAAATATATATGGCTCAGGATAAGGAATATATTTTAAACACGCTAAAAAAGGTAAAAATGCTAAGGCCGGAACTGCGTTATGAGTTTGATTTTATTGAGAAGTTTCTTTTATTGCAATACGATAGCAATCAAACTGAAGAAGTTAAGGATAAGTGGCTGCATTTTGTAATGATCTTTCAGCAGCAGACAGGTCCGCTGATGGCAAAGGGATTAGAAGATACAATGTTTTATGTCTACAATAAACTTATTTCGCTTAATGAGGTAGGGGGGGACCCGATTCGATTTGGCTGTCTAGCTGAAAAGTTTCATCAATTTAATAAACAAAGATACGCTTCAGCTCCTTTGAGTATAAATACAACAGCAACTCATGATACAAAACGTGGTGAGGATGTAAGGATGCGTATCAGTGTCCTTTCGGAATTTGCTGATCAGTGGGAAGTAAATTTGAAGCAATGGACAAAGCTGAATAAAGCAAAGAAAAACCAGGCAAGTAATAAAGTTATCCCTACTGCCAATGATGAATATTTTCTTTATCAGACACTTTTAGGAACATTTCCTTTTAAGTTTGAAGAAAATTATGTGGATAGAATTAAGCAGTATAGCGTTAAAGCGGTTAGAGAAGCAAAGGTGCATACCGCGTGGATAGAACCTGATGAAGAATATGAAAGAGAATTTGTATCTTTTATCGAAAAAATACTGGTTCCATTTGAGGATAATCCGTTTTTGAGGGTATTTATTCCATTTCAGAAAAAAATAGCTTTTTTTGGAATGCTAAACTCTCTTTCTCAAGTAATCCTTAAGATGACAAGCCCGGGAACACCTGATTTTTATCAGGGAACAGAATTATGGGACTTAAGTTTGGTGGACCCTGATAATCGAAGGCCGGTTGATTTTAAAACATTGGATAAGCATATAGATTATATTGCTCGAAAAATTCCGGAGAATATATTGGCTTTGCTGGAAGAACTATATTCCGGCAAAGAAGACGGCAGAATCAAGCTATTTTTGATTCACCGATTACTCCATTTTCGACAAAAAGCGATTAAGCTATTCCAAGAAGGGGAATATATTCCGCTTGCTGTGGAGGGAGAATTCGCTGATTGTGTGATAGCGTTTATGCGCCAAAAAAATGAAAATAAAACAATAACAATTGCTCCGCGGTTTTATACAAAGTTTGTTGAACCGGGCGGATATCCTTTTGGTTCTGAAGTTTGGAAAGATACGCGGATTGTTCTGCCATTTCAAAAACAAAGTCAATGGGAAGATATAATCACCTCTCAAAAGCTTAAGGTTCAAGGCGGCATTTATCTGGGAGATGTATTGAAATATTTTCCAGTGGCTTTATTATCCAGTCAGAAAGATAAAGCTTAGAATAGGCTATGTTCTTATGTTAGGCAAATTTTAATTGGCATTTCTTTTATCCGCAGAAATATATTCATATGAATAATGATATGTATATCCAGGTTATTACTCAAAATCAAATTAAAGTTTTAGCTGATTTGGCTAAGGATATTTGGCAAAGTCATTTTGGAGCAATGATCGAGCCGGAAATTCTTGAGTATTTAATTAATAGTCTTCAGTCAAAACAAGCGATTTTAAACCAAATACAAGAGGGGTATTTGTATTATTTTATACAAGATAAAGGTTTCCAGTCAGGATATTTTGCTTACAAATTAGCTGAAGCGAAGAAAGAACTGTTTTTAAGTAAAATATATATTATTGCAAGTCAAAGGGGCAAAGGTTTAGGCAAACAAGTCATAAAGTACTTGGAAGAGGTGTGTAAAGACAATAAATTATCAAAAATTACGCTTACGGTTTTTTCTAAAAATCAGAGCGCGATCAAGGCTTATGAGCGATTAGGCTTTAATAATCTAGGTTTAATTGAGAGAGATTTTGGTAATGGGATAAAATTTGATGATTATAAAATGGAAAAATATACAACATTGGAATTAAAACCCAAATGAATTTTTAACTGGGTATAAAATTGCAAGTTATGTACTTAGTATAACTTAATACCAGGATAAAGATTGGTATACCCTGTTATGGACGATATGTTTATAGAAGGACAAACTTTTAAGAATTTAGATTATACTCAGAATTTTTTAAGTAAAGGAGAGTATGAAAGTTGCAGGTTTATCAACTGTGATTTTTCTAGCTCTGATTTAATTGATCGAGAATTCGCAAAGTGCAGGTTTGTTAATTGCAATTTAAGTTTAGTTAAATTAAACAAAACCGCATTTAGAGATGTGCAGTTTAAGGAATGTAAAATGCTGGGTTTAAGATTTGAAGACTGTAATCAATTTGGTTTGGCTTTTGGTTTTGAAAAATGTCAGCTTAAACACTCTACTTTTTATAAAACCAAATTACAGAAGACTCAGTTTAAAGAATCGCAATTGGATGATGTTGATTTTACTGAATCTAATTTAACCCAAGCTGTTTTTCAGCAATGCGACTTAACTCGAGCCGTCTTTGAACGGACAAATTTAGAAAAAGCAGATTTGAGGACAGCATCCAATTATTCAATTAACCCAGTGATAAATCGGATTAAAAAAGCAAAATTTTCATTAGAAGGGATTGTTGGCCTTTTAGATAAATATGATATTAGTATTGAATGAAAAAAATTGGTCAGGGCTTAAAATAAGTCTGTTTTGAAGTCAGTAAGTCTGGTCGAGAGCGCGATATAAAAACATCTGTTTTTGTCTTGTAATTCCTTGCCTAAAATCCCTTCTCGATATACAATGTATCCAATATGGAAAAAGCTTTTTTATGAAAATATTCGTTTGCCGAATGGGTTCTTTTACTCGAGAAGATTTGGAAAAAAGGCTAACCAATGAAAATGTTAAGGGGAATAAGTCAAACTTTTTAATGGAGCACACACTATAATGCATTATTTGAATGAGCAAAACATTTTTATATTTTTAATACAAATATCGTTACTTTGGATATTTGCTCGAGGATTCGGAGAATTATTCCGCAGGTGGAAACAGCCGACTATTACAGCGGAAATCCTTACCGGTATTTTACTTGGGCCGACTATTTTAGGCCGCTTGTCTCCAGCGGTATTTAATTGGATTTTCCCTCATGATTTAATTCAGCAGAATATGCTTGAGACTGTTGCTTGGTTTGGTATTCTTTTTTTCTTGTTAAAAACCGGGTTAGAAATGGATTTCTCAAGCGCGTGGAGGCAGAGAGGACAGGCGCTTACTATTTCTATAACGGATGTTATTATTCCGATGGTTATTGCTTTTGTTCCGGCATTGTTTTTATCATCAGAATATCTTGTAGATCCTAGCCAAAAGTATTTATTTTCGCTTTTTATCGCGACGATTATGACAATAAGCGCATTGCCTGTTACCGCGCGTGTTTTACAAGATCTGAATCTTCATAAGACTGATGTCGGTTTTTTAATAATGGGAGCGCTTTCGCTTAATGATATTATTGGTTGGGCGATATTCACGCTTGTTTTGGGAGTTGTAACATCTGCTGTGTTTAATATTGTTAGTGTTAGTATTGTCTTGATTTCGACAGTTTTGTTTAGTGTTTTTTGTTTGACTGGCGGCAAGTATTTAACTAATTTTTTTATTAAAAAGATCCAAGAGTTAAAAATGCCAGAACCAGGATCGTCGCTTACATTCATTTGTATTTTAGGTGCTGTTTGCGGAGCAATTACACTTAAAATAGGCATACATGCTTTATTTGGTTTTTTTATTGCTGGAATAATGGTCGGAGAGGCAAAAGCTTTATCTGATAAAACCCGTAATGTGATTTCCCAAATGGTTCATGCAATATTTATTCCTTTGTTTTTTGCTAACATTGGGATTAAAATTGATTTTTTAAATAATCTTGATTGGTTTCTTATCGCGTTTATTACAATTATCGGAATCGTCGGTCGATATCTTGGGGCTTGGTTAGGTGTGACTTTTACTGATCATCCGAGAGTGAATAGGTCACTTATAGCAATCGCGCATACTCCGGGAGGAGAGATGCAGATTGTTGTGGGAATACTTGCCTTGGAATATGGATTGATAAAAGAGCCGGTATTTGTAGCGATTGTTTTTGGTGCTATCTTTTCTTCAGTGATTATTGGACCGTGGATGTTTCATGCTTTAAAAAAACGTAAGGAGATAAATATAACAGAGTTTTTTAATAAGAGAGCAATAGTCCCTGAATTAAAAGCAAGTCAAAGAGATACTGCGATCAGAGAGTTAATCGAATTAGTCGCAGAGCAAGATAATTTGATAGACAAAGAAGAAAGCTATACAGCTGTAATGAGCCGTGAAAATTCTATTGGGACAGCGCTTGAGAATGGGATAGCAATTCCGCATGCCCGCTTACCGGACTTGCTGCATCCGATTATCGTTTTAGGGCGTTCAAAAAAAGGTATAGATTGGAACTCTATTGATGGGAATAAGACAACTCTTATATTCTTGATCCTCACTTCTCAGGATAGTGATTGTATCCAATTGCAGATTTTAAGGGGTATCGCAACTGTGATGAGTAATGTGAGAGTGCGTGATAATATGCTGAAAGATGTTGATCAACCGCGGCTTTGGGATATAGTCCGGGAAGCTTTTCAAGATTATTATATTAAAAAAGAAAAATAAATATAAAAATAAATATAAAAATAAATATAAAAATAAATATAAAAATAAATATAAAATTAATAATAAAGGTTTTTAGCCAATATTTGCCTAAACATCTGTATCGATATACAATAAACGTACTATTAAAACATTCTATGGGTGCGTTTGCTCTACATTGTATTAAGATAATACATTGGGTTTGCTTGCCTAAATTTATATTTAATTATACAATATGCTTACCAGTTAATCATTTTTTAATTTATAAAATCAAGGAAATAGAGACAAAATATGGGAGAAAACTTTTTTTACAAAACTAAACAGGCTGTTTTAGAAAGTTTTAATGTAGAACAAAAGAATGGTTTAGCTGAGAGTTCTTTGATCTCTCTTAGGGCAAAATATGGGTCTAATGCTTTAAAAGAAAAAGCAGCTAAGACTGTTTTAGCGATTATATTTGATCAGTTAAAAGAAGTAATGGTGCTGATTTTAATCGCAGCTGCTGCTATTTCTTTTTTTCTTCATGAAGCAATTGATGCATTTGTTATTCTGATTATTGTGGTGCTTAATACTGTGCTTGGTTTTTGGCAGGAATTTAATGCCGCAAGAGCAATGTCGGCTTTAAAAAAAATGGCTCAGCCGAATGCCAGAGTGCGACGGGATCAAGTAGAAAAAACAATACCCGCTAAAGAGATATTGCCTGGAGATATTATTGTTATGGAAGCGGGTAATCTTATTCCTGCTGATGCGAGGATAATTGCCTGCGCTAATCTTAAAGTGCAGGAAGCTGCTTTGACCGGAGAGTCCGAACCTGTTGAAAAAACCGATAAAGTGATGGATAAAGCTGATATTGCGCTTGCTGATCGTAAAAATATGGTATATATGGGGACGATTGTCACCTATGGAAGAGCAGAAGCGGTAGTTACCGGTATTGGCATGAAAACAGAATTGGGAAAGATTGCTTCCATGCTTCAAGATGTAGAAGATGAGAAAACTCCGCTTCAGAAACGCTTGGCGAAGCTTGGAATAAAACTTGCCTATTTTGCGCTCATTTTAATTGGAGTTGTAGCGGTGATTTGTTATTTCCGGGGCCTTGGAGTAAAAGAAATATTCATGACAGCTATAAGCTTAGCTGTTGCGGCAATTCCCGAAGGATTGCCGGCAGTTGTGACAATCTCCTTGGCTTTAGGAGCAAGAAGAATGTTCAAAAGAAAAGCTTTGATCAGAAATCTTCCGGCTGTTGAGACATTAGGGAGTGTTACAGTTATATGCAGTGATAAAACCGGGACTCTGACTAAAAATGAAATGACGGTAACAGATATTTTAATGACAGATAAAAAACTGAATATTGATGAAATAGCCCAAGACCCAAATCTTTATCCTGCAGCACGGCTTTGTTTGCTTTGCGCTGCTCTTTGTAATGATGCGGTGATAACAAAATCCGAAAAGAATGAAAAAACAGCGATTGGGGACCCTACAGAAGGTGCGCTGGTTATTGCTGCGGAAAAAGGGGCAATTGTTAAAAACGATGCGGAGCGATTTATTCAAAGATTAGCTGAATATCCATTTGATTCTGATCGCAAGAGGATGAGTACGCTGCATGCTGTTAAATCTATTTCTGATGGGCTAAAGGGAGTATTTGATCTTGCTTATAAAAACTCTGAAGCAGGTAATCTAATCTTTACTAAAGGCTCTGTTGATGGCCTCATTGAAGTTTGTTCCAAGGTTATAGTTAATGATCAGATAGTTGATTTAACTGATGCTTTAAAACAAGAAATTCTTGAAGAGAATAAGCAAAAGGCATCTAAGGGCATTCGTGTGCTGGGTATGGCTTATCGCATTATCCCAGATCTCAAGCAAGTTGATATTAACAGCGAAGAAAAAGAGCTTATCTTTATTGGTATGGTCTGTATGATTGATCCGGTCAGGCCTGAGGCAATTGAAGCTGTAAAGACTTGTAAAAATGCCGGGGTTCGTGTTGTGATGATAACAGGAGATCATCCTTTAACAGCAAGAGCAATTGGTCAAAAATTAGGGCTGGCGGAAAATGGAAAGTTTTTAACCGGGAAAGAGCTTAGTCAAATGAGTGCTGAGCAAATACAGGAATGCATAAAGGATGTCTCAATATTTGCCCGGGTTTCGCCTGAACATAAAATGATTATTATTGATGCTTTGCAGGCTGATAATGAAATTGTATCAATGACCGGTGATGGAGTAAATGACGCGCCGGCTTTAAAATCAGCGGATATTGGTGTAGCAATGGGAATTACCGGTACTGATGTTTCCAAAGAAGCAGCAGATATGGTTTTACTGGATGATAATTTTGCGACTATAGTTGAGGCAGTAAAAGAAGGGCGCACAATCTTTGATAATATTAGAAAGTTTATAAAATATATCTTAACCGGTAATATGGGTGAAATAATGGTTATGATTATAGGGCCATTTTTTGGCATGCCGCTTCCGCTTTTACCGATTCAGATCCTTTGGATTAATCTGGTGACAGATGGAGCGCCTGCGGTTGCTTTAGGTTATGAACAAGCAGAGTCAGATATTATGAATCGCCCGCCGTTTTCTCCAAATGAAGGAGTTTTTTCCCGAGGGATAGGTAAACAGATTCTTTTTATGGGTACTATTATAGGAGTTGTTTCAATTGCTATTGGTTATTTTTTCTGGAAGCTTGATCCTAGTTCACGTATATGGCAGACAATGGTTTTTTCAACCATAGCTTTTTGTCAGATATCTCTGGTTATGAGTATTAGAAAAACAAAAGACCATATATTCACAAAGGAATTTTTTAGTAATTTACCAATGTTGGCGGCAGTAGGACTTACCTTTATTCTGCAATTGGCAATTATTTATAATCCTTTTTTAAACAAGGTGTTTAAAACTCAGCCATTATCTTTAAAACAATTTTGTGTTTGTTTAGCCGCGGGGTTATTTATAATGATATTTGCTGAACTTCAAAAGCTCATTTTTAGAAAGAATACAAAGAGAATATAAATCACGTGAGATTGGGTGTGTGTAATTTTCAGGAGAATTAATAGCGGATATATGAAAAGTAAAACATTTTATTTAAAGACCTTCGGATGTCAGATGAATATCCGCGATTCTGAGCTGGTTGCCGGATTGCTGATTAAAAAAGGCTATGAGCTTGCTGCAATAGAAAAAGAGGCTGATATTGTGCTGGTTAATACCTGTAGCGTAAGGCAACATGCTGAGGATAGGGTCTGGTCTGAGATCGGCAAACTTAAAAAACGGAAAAAACTTACTGGCAAGCCGATTATCGGATTGATTGGCTGTATGGCTCAGGCTTGGCAGCAGGCAGTATTTGATAAAGCGCCTATGGTTGATTTAGTTGTTGGCCCGAATAATATCAGTGCGATCCCGGGATTACTCGATGATTTAGAAGCTGGTTTTGGCCGGGCAATCGCGGTAGGTAAAGAGCAAAGAGATGCTTTTGTTTATAATACAGAATATATCAGCGATAAGTCGCATTGCAATGTTAATATTATGGAAGGCTGCAATAATTTTTGTTCGTACTGTATTGTGCCTTTTGTTAGAGGCCGAGAAAGAAGTCGTGATGCTGAGGAGATAATCAAAGAGATAAATTCTTTGGTTAAAAAAGGTGTAAAGGAGATAACTCTTTTGGGGCAGAATGTCAACTCTTACAAGTCACAAGACACAAGCCACAAGACACAAGGAAAAGATAAAAGCGTTTCTTTTGTTGAGTTGCTGGATATGGTTAATGCAATTAATGGGCTTGAGAAATTCGATTTCGTCACTTCTCATCCTAAAGACGCGAATATCGCGCTTTTTGAAAAAATGGCGGAATTAAATAAATGCCGGAAATTTTTACATTTGCCGGTACAGTCCGGCTCAGATAGAATATTAAAGAAAATGAATAGGGGGTATACTGTGGCGCATTATAAAAAACTAGCCAAAGCAGCAAAAGAAATTATTCCTGGACTTAGGCTGGGTACTGATGTTATGGTAGGGTTTCCTAGTGAAAGCGAAAAAGATTTTGCGGATACTTATCAGCTGATGCAGGAAATAAAATTTGAAGCCGCATATTTGTTTAAATATTCGCCTCGGCTGTATACAAAAGCTGCTGAGCTTAAGGACGATGTATCTGAAGAAATTAAGAAGGCTAGACATAAGATTTTGCTTGATTATCAAAGACAATCGCACAAAAAAAAAGAATAGCGGAATAGTTTATGAGAAAATATATATTTTTAGCCATAGTGTTTTTCAGCCTTAATCTGGGTGCTGTTACCTATGCTTATACTGCAAAATTAGATCAGACAGTAAAACTAATGCTGAAAAATGATTATTATGCGGCAATTGATGAATGTAATCGTTTGGAGACAAATTTGTCCGGGCATGATAAGAGGGAAATGCTGTATCTTAAGGGTGATTGTTTTGCGCAATTAGAGAATTATGAACAGGCTCGCGATATTTTTAGGCAGGCGCTTAAGCAAACGAAAGAAGAACATTCAACCAAAATATATATCGCGATAGCGGATACTTATTTTATGCAGCATGGTTATGACAAAGCAATAAGTATTTATAAACAGCTCCTGGAAAAAAAAGAAACAGATTATGAAGCTGCTTTATTGTTTAAATTAGGCAAGGCGTTTCAGAAAAACAGCAAGTGGACTCAGTCAAAATATTATTTTGATCTGTTGGAAAAAAAATACCCTCAAAGTTTTGAGCGAAAGATTGTGGATAATTCCTCTGTTGGCGGTAATTTTTTTACAATTCAGGTCGGTTGTTTTTCCAGTCCGGAAAATGCGGATAAACTAAGCAAAGATTTGTTGAGCAAAGGTTATGAGGTTTTTGTTACGCCGTTTGATTCTAATGGCAATAAATTGTATAGAGTAAGAGTCGGAGAATTCGTTTCCTTGATTGCCGCTGAACATACTGAGCAGGAACTGAAAGATAAAGAACATTTGCCAACCCATATATTTCCCTAAATCAGCGTAAAGCGCTCCGCGCTTGGCTTATAGCTGATGGCTCATAGCTCATGGCAAAAGTGTGCTATCCTGAAATAGGTTGACAAAAAAATAAATTAACCGCAGATGAACACAGATGGACGCAGATAAAAATTATACGCTCAAGCCGCTACGCGCGGCTAAGGTTTATTCAAAGGTGAATCAAAAGAAAAATTCATTTTTCTTGTTGCGGTCACTTTGAATAAAACCAATGTTTTCAAAGAAAACATGTTGAGCATATACACTTAAGATAAGCTATTTGTTTTAAACAGCGTTTATCGAGCGAAGCGGGCGGTTAAGTAAATTATTGGTGTTAAAAAGTGTTAGCTATATTAGGACAAGATAAATAAAGAAATGAGATTGAAATGAAAAATAGTAAAAAACCTTTTGTATTGTTTCTCGTTGGCCCAACTGCCAGTGGTAAAACCGCGGTGGCTATTGAAATCGCCAAAAAGATTAATGGCGAAATTATATCTGCTGATTCAATGCAAGTTTATCGAGGCATGGATATTCTAAGTGCAAAACCTTCAATGGAAGAACAAAAAGCGGTGGCACATCATTTGATTGATATATTAGAGCCCAATGAAGATTATAGTGTTGCTATTTTTCGCCAAAAAGCTTTGGAAGCAATTGAAAATATATTAAGCCGTGGGAAAATCCCTTTGATTGTCGGGGGTACAGGCTTATATGTAAAAGCTTTGACTAAAGGGCTTTTTTCTGATAATGGCAAGGATGAGCAGCTGCGCAAGGAATTAACTCAGGAGTCAAAACATAAGGGCAATTTACATCTTTACGCTCGCTTGCAGAGTGTCGATCCTCAGGCAGCAAAGAAAATTCACCACAATGATATGCGCCGGGTTATCCGGGCACTGGAAGTTTTTGAAATTAGCAGTCGAAAAATTTCTGAGCTGAAAACCGAGATTGAGGGTTTGGATGAAAAATATGATTTTAAGATCTTCGGCATAGAGAGAGAGAGAAGAGAACTATATCAGCGAATTGAGCAAAGAGTTGATCAAATGTTTGAAGCAGGTTTTTTGGATGAAGTGAAAAATTTATTGAGTAAAGAATTAAGCCCTACTGCTAAGCAAGCCTTGGGGATAAAACAAATCAGTGAATATTTAGAAGCTAAATGTGGTTTGGATTTTGCTAAAAAAACAATTAAGCGCGACAGCCGGCGTTTTGCTAAGCGTCAACTTACCTGGTTTCGCCAGGATAAGGACATAATTTGGACTTTGGCAGGCGAGGAAACATCTCCACAAGAAATAGCAGAAAAAATCATTTCTTTAGCAAGTCTTTAATTAACAATAAATAAAAACAGGCAATTACTCCCTGCAGATACCCTATCTTATTATTTATCAAATAGTTATGGTAAATAAAAAATCCGCTTTAATTTTGCAAAATAAGATTTCATATGGTATACTTTAACACTTTTGTTATTCATTGGGTTAGGGCCAAATATTAATCTTAAGTTAATTTAAAATCAATGGTTTATGGCATGTTTATATCCTAAATTTCGTTTTCAAGTATAGGGAATCGGTGAATGAATAAAATATTATTTAAAATAATCAGCTTGATATTAATCCAAGTACTTTTGCTGGGTAATATGGGGATGGCTTGTGAAATCAAAAGCCGGAATTTCACAAAACATAAAACTGAACAGGGAAACCTATCGCCGCGGATTATGTTAAATACTCCTGATTTAAATAGCATGTTTATTAATAGTGTATGGGAAAGAGAAGTAGCTGTAAATCCGGGGTTTTTTAGAAGTTTAACAAGTTTGAATGGATTGACTGAATATGCCAAAGCAAAAAAAACTGCTGGAAAAACGAATAATCTGGTTTATCTTTTGTTTAAAAAAAGACTGGCAAGGCGTGATGCGCTATATACTCCTAAAGCTAGGCAAAAGAAAGAATTTATCAAGGATATTAAAAAACTTAAAAAACTTTTCAGTGAACGTAGGAAATGGATTAAGTCATTGGATTTGATTGAAGCATATGAACAGCAGATAAATAGCCTTGAGGAATCATTTAATACTGTTGAAACTCAAGGGGATTGGGATGATTTACTGGAACTGGGAATCAAACTAAATAAAGCTTTATTAAAACATGGCGCTTTGGCCAGTGAATTATCTCGGATTGGTGATACGGGTAAAAAGGGAAAATCCTTAAAAAAGAATAAACTTAAGAATCGAACCTTAAAGCCTGGACCTAAAAATACTAATGATTTGCCTGAATTAACAAACGAAGATCACGATAAATCATTTTCTAATCATGAGCTGTTTGAAGTTGAAGCTAAAGCAGAAGAAGCTCAACGAGATAATTTGAACACACAATCAGTGATTCTTGATCAAGCATCGCAAGATAGTTCAGAGCAATTAGATGGTTTTATCCCGTCTACTGTTTCTGCTAGAAAACATGTTTTAGTAAAAGCATTAGAAATATTAACAACAGTTTTTGATGCTGCATATCAAGAATTACCTGTTGATACAGTTATAAGGTTTCAAGAAAAGATTAATCAATTGCAGCAAGGTATTGCTGTTGTAAAAAAAGGCGAATTTTCCTTACTTAAAAAACAGCTGAGAACAATAGAAGCAGAGCTGTTAACTGCGATAAAAGAAAATAATAAAAAATTGGCAGAGATATTGCCAGAGCCGCAAAATGAAAGTATTCAGACATCTGAAATAACTCAGCCGGATAAGGGTAATCCTCAAATATCTAAATCTAAAAAACAAGTAAAGCCACTAGATGAGTTTGCTCAGGCTGTAATTTTATGTGATCCTGAGAATATTCCGCTTCGTTCAGTTGATGCTGTTAAGAATGAACTTAAGGGGCAAGTTGCATTGCTTAAACAAGTTATTGATGCTGAAATGGATAGCGGTATGGAGCAGCTGATTGTATTCAATATAAACAGGGAAACTGATGGACTGGTTATTCAGGTAAGATTCTCAGAGGCTTTGGCGAAAATTGAGCCTGGTAGTGATATCGTCATGGAGTCGGAAGGAAAGTACTATGAGCTTAAATGCAGTAATATCCTTAATGCCGGCAGTAAACTGCTTTTAAAACCCGCAAATAAAAAAAATTACTTGCCAGAAGGTTTACCTTTAGATCGAAAAGAAGTTAAGTTTTATTATATTCCGAGTACGCATTCTGAAGATTTGCAGAGGAAAACATTGCAAACAATTATCAGAAAAATCAATGGTAAAGATAAAAGTACTGGTATCGCCGTTCTGGATTATTTTCTAAGGATTAAATCAGCGGCAAAAGATATTAATGATATTGAAGAGTTGAAACAAGATATTGCTTACGCAGAAGGGATGGACAAATTTCAAAAAGCAGCGGTTAATATGATTTTAAAAACAAAGTTTGGATTAGTTTTAGGTCCGTTTGGCACAGGCAAGACCAGGGTATTACTGGCTGCAGCAAAAAATATTATCTTGAAAAAGAAAAAACCGGTTTTTATTATAGCGCCGCAACATAAGATCGCGGATGATATTACTTTAGCTGCCGGAAATTCTCAAATGCCTGTGATACGTTGTGGTAAAAATCAGCGAAAAATTAATTCAGAAGTTCTGGTTAAATACAGTAGGCATTCAACATCAGCCCAAGAAGAATTCATGCGCAGGTATAAAGAACTTAATCTAACCGAAGAAGATAATGGCTGTTTGTTTGTGGGAACTGATATGGGCGCAAGTTTGGATTTGCTGATTAATCAGTTACGCAATCCTGAATCAGCAAAATTTCTAAAAGATGTTACTGTGATTGTTGATGAGGCAGCCCTGATAAATTATCCGGAATTAATTACGGCTTTGTATATTCTCAAGCCTGATGCTTTGATCTTAGTTGGGGATCATCTGCAGTTTTCTCCCTATAAATTAGCATCAAGATTTTCCGGGAAGATAATGGAATTATTTCAAAAAAATATTTCACAGAAAGCTATTTGCCGGTATCATATCAGTTCATTTAAAGAGTTGATCGCAATGCCGTTTAATCGAGTAAGTTTGTTGGTTAATTACCGGAATCCATGGATTAGTGTTGATTTGCTCAAAGAATGGTACCGGGGAGTGATTAATTTGCAAAGCATTAGTAATCAACGGGGTGATAAAATAGACGCTGATACTTTTGTTGTTGAAGATACCGCAACTTGGGAAAAACAATCATTTGCTGAACCTTATCAATATGGAAGCAGCCCTTGTAATAAAACAGAAGCGCTTTGGATCTTAAAACGAATAAAATATTTTTTGGCCGAAGGAAATAAACCGGAAGATATTACGGTAATTACATATTACAACGGACAGATAAAACTGATCAGTGATTTGATCGATGCTAATTTTTCAGATGCTGATTCGCAAATATTAAAACAAAATATTTTTACTCCGATAAGTATTCAGGGCGGAGAAAATAAAATAGTGTTGGTTTCATTAGTGCGAAGCGAAAAAAATATTAGGGAACAAGTAAATGGAAACGGGTTTAAAAAGACAAATCCATTATTTTTGTCAGAGCCTGAATTCGCAAAACCCGAGGCATTGCTGGTACTGCTAAGCCGGAATAAAGGTAAACTTAATGTTATCGGTGATAGAGAAACTTTGGATGTTTTGACAAAACAAAACTATCCGCGGGCAAATCATTTATATTCATGTCTGTTTAATCATAAGGGTAAAGTTCAGCTTTGTTTGGATATGCAGAATATAGAATTAAGTAAAAGCAAAGAAATATCAGCGAATGATTTTGTACAATCAGCAATATAAATTAATTTTAAAATATGAGACCACTCAAAACAATTACAATATGCTTATTAATCCAGATTGTATTATTAGCGCCGGTTCAGGCGTTTAATTTCGCGGATGATTTTTGTCGGGAAAATATGTCGCCGAGTATTTATATTCAGGATGCCGGTTTGCAGGATGCTTTTGTCGCAATATTGAAGAATGATGAAGTAATTGCTGCTTTGCAGTCAAATGGCTGGTCAAGTAAAGAAAATGACAGTAGTGGAACTTATGATTCGCAAATAGCCGGACAAACTTCTTCAGAGCATATATCTGAGAAAGAAAGCGAATATCATTTGGTGATGCGGTCTCTTGTGAAATATAAATTTAATTTGGGAAAAGTAGAAAAATATCTTAGGATGGGTCGGAAGAAAATAAATAAAATAATTGGCAGAGAAGTTATTGCACAGGGCAGGGAAGAGCAAAGAGCCAAGGAACTTAAATTAGAAAAAGAAATGCTTGTTTGTGCTTTACAGGCATATCGCTGGAATGTTGAGCGCGCTTCCCAAGAAACTGGGATTTGGAAAAAACGGATTTATGAACTTATACCCTCGGATGTGATCAATGTTAATAGAACTATTGCGGAACAAGAATTAAAAGAGCTGATAATTAAAGTTTTAGAAGATAATCAATGGAATGTTCAGAGTGCTTTAAAAGATGAAAGACTAGTTGAACAAGAAGTTGGTAAGTATATTCTGTATTCAGTGTTTACTGATGGATGGATAGATAAGCAAAAACAAGCAAATATCGAAAGAATTGAAAGATCCCAGAAACAAGAGATTTTAGCAGCGATTAATATATTTATACACAAAAAAAATTGTAGGGAAGAAGTGGAGGCTTATTTAGGTTTGGCGCGGGGAACTTTGGGCGACAGGATGAGAAAATCAGGGATTAATATTAATAATATACGCTTAAACGCTACCGGAGTAGATCCCAGAAGACAGGAATTACTGACGGCAGTTGACAAATTTATTGATAGTCAAGATTGGATGCAACAGGTTGCAAAGGAACTAGGGATTGATGAGATTCAATTAATCCAAAGGTTCAGAGAAGTGAAGGTCAATATTTATAATGTTATCTATCGCCCGGAAATAATTATTCCGGTTCTATGGCAGACAAAAGGAAATGTTCGCAGCGCTATGGATATATTAGGGCTAAGTCATGAACCGATCAGCAGAAGATTTAAAGTGGAAATAGCTTACATTAGACAGCAGGCGGCTGAGGAAAGAAAGCTTGTGAAAGAACTGAGAAGTGTTGTTATTCCGATGCTTGAGCAAACAAATGTTAATGTCAAACTAACAGCAGAGAGATTATATCTATCTGAATCTTTAATTAGAGATAAACTAGAGGCAGATATTAATAGGATCTATCAGGAGAATGTTTCTGTGCAGATAATTTTAGGGCATAGTAATAGCTTGTCAGAAGCAGGGCAAGCGGAAATGTTGATCAATAATGCAATTTAAAGTAAATGGGGAAAAATGAATAAACTGAAAAAAATATTTATACTGATTTTAATTCAGACTTTTTTTGTGACTAATATTTGCTTTGCTCAGGAAATTGGCTTGCGGCAAGGTTCTGATACATTATCGCCTAGAGTGATGATTAATAATGATGTTTTGAGACCGGTTTTTTCTTTTAGGTTAAGTGAGGGTTATTTGGCTGGAATTCTTAAAGATTATGATCCAAGTGTTTTAATCCAGAGTGATGGTGATTTAACTCTTGCGGGCAGAGTTTTTGTTGAACTAAGTATAATTAAGCATGAATTTGATTCGTATGTGGCTCCGATATTTGCAATGCCTGTCACCCAAGCTGAAAAAGATGCTATTAATAAAGATGATCTGAAAAAAATACAAATAATGGTTGAAGACCTAATGCTTTTTCAAAGAACCTTGGCCCCTGAGTTTGAAGAGGGGAACCTCCCCAGCGTAGAAATGCTTAATGAAATTATCATGCAGGCAAATGGACTGACATGGAAATATCCAGATTTGAAGGCTTTGCAAGCTAAAGGCACTTTAAGTAAGGGCTATGAATATGGCTTAGAAAAAGGAATTTCTTGTATTGATTTTATAATTGAACATGTAAATTCTGTTGTATTTGGGGCAGAAGAAATTGAATTTGATATAAAGGATTTATTTGAGAAAGAAAAAAGATCCATGATTTTGGATGTACTTGGACTGGAGAATCCCAAGTTTTTTGGCTACCGCAGTGGCTTGAATTTCGTGATTAAAAGTTTAAGGAATAATGTTTGGCAACATTCTGGGCAATCCAATTATAATGTAAAAATTAGTGAGGATGAAAAAGATATTATCATTGTATTTACAGATTATGGGAAAGGGTTTGATATAGAAATATTAAGGCAAAAAGCAGTTGATGATAGATTTTTAAGCTATGAGACTGCTGAAATAGCTTCAGATGCTGCTATAATAGACTTGATCTTTAGACAGAGTTTCATTGAAACGACTGAGGAAGGGTTAGCTCATGGAATGGGGCTAATGACTTGTCGCCAGGTAATCGAGAAACATTTTAAAGGTACTATAACGGCTGAAAATGCTAAAGAACATTCAGGAGCGGTTTTTAAGATTACTATTCCCAAAAAGAAGCTAGAAAAGTTTATATATCGTAGGTCGACTCATTTAAGTTTAGGGGCTATAATCGGGATTCCTTTGCTAATCGGTACAATTTATTCAATGCCGGGATTTGTTTCTGGAGCAAAAGAACAGGCTATTTTAAGTATAGAGGAAACTATTGGTATAAATATTGTGTCCAAGATTGATAAATTGTTTAAGCTTGATTTTAAGTCAAATAATCTGAACTTTATTGAGCAGGCAATATAGACTATTTATTTTTAAGTTGTGCTTTTGAAAATCTCATCAGATAATTTGCCTATCTCGACAAGCGATAAACTTTCTCCGCGGATAGATGGGCTGATATTAAGTTGTTCAAGGATCGCCAAAAGGTCTTCCTTTTTTAAATTCCAGCCGGCATTGGATAAGCCATTGATCAGAGTTTTTCTTCTTTGGGCAAATATCGCTCTTACAACATTAAAAAACATTTTTTCGGATTTGACATTAATGCTTGGTTTATCTAAGATCGAGAGTTTGATTAAGGCGGAATCAACTTCCGGTTGGGGGAAAAACATAGTTTTGGGAAATACTGCGATAACTTCCGGCTTAGTATAAAACTGTAATAAGCAGGATAATCTGCCAAAATCCTTTTTGCCCGGAACAGCTACTATTCGCTGAGCCACTTCTTTTTGCACAGTAATGCAGATGCTGTTGATGTATTGCTTATGGTCTAATAAATAATTTATTATCGGAGTCGTGATATAGTAGGGCAGATTACCGATTACTTTAATTTTTTTATCTTGAAATATTTTTTTTATATCAATTTTTAAAATATCACCGAGTATTATTTCGGCATGGGGATATGGTTTGAGCGCTTTTTTGAGAATATGTTCAACCCTGCGGTCTTTTTCCACGGCATAGAGGATACCAGATTGCTCGGCAATAACCGTGCTTAGGTTCCCAATACCAGCTCCGATTTCTAGTACTGTATCTTCTTTAGTGAGATTAGCAGATTTGACGATCAAATCTAGAGCAATCTGGTCAGTAAGAAAATTCTGTCCCAGACGTTTTTTAGCATGGATTTTATGCTTATCCAGAATGGTCTTGATGTGGGACATAAACCTTTGTTTTCTTTCTTGTTCGGGGCATATTATTGGCCATATCAACAGCAAGCTTTATTGCTTCAATCATTGCTGTAGGATCGGCCTGATTCATACCGGCAATATCAAATGCAGTCCCGTGGTCAGGAGAAGTTCTGATAAACGGTAATCCAAGAGTAGTATTTACTCCTTTGTCAAAATAGAGAGTTTTAAATGGAATGCAGGCTTGATCATGGTACATGGCAATTACGATATCAAATTCACCTTCTTTTGCTTTCCAAAATAAACTATCCGCAGGGAAGGGACCTTCAACATTAATTTTCTGAGCTCGAGCTTTTTTAATAGCCGGGATAATATGTTCTTTTTCTTCTGTTCCGAACAATCCATCTTCACCAGCATGAGGATTTAAGCCGCAAATTGCAATCCTGGGTTTCTTAATTCCGAAAAATGTATTCATAGTTCTATGCGCTACAAATATAGTATCCTGGATTTCTTTGCGAGTAATTAATGGCGCTACGTTTTTCAGGGGAATATGGATGGTGACAAGCAGAACTTTTAGCTTTCCGCCGACAAACATCATTCTAGCATAAGGGGCTTTGAAGCGCTCCGCAAGTATTTGGGTATGGCCTTGAAAATGATGCCCGGCTAAGTTTAAGGATTCTTTATTTATTGGCGCGGTGACCAGCGCATCGAGATTTTTATTAGAACGCAGCATCAAACAAGCCATATTAATATATTCATAAGCTGATTTACCACAGCGGGCATCAATTTTTCCATAAGGAATTTTATAAGTAACATTGCCGAGATTAATGAAATTTATCATTTCTTCACTTAAGTTTAATCTTCCGATATCAGATAGTATGTGAAAATTAAAAGCTTTCATATTAAGTTGTCTTTGAATATGGGTTGTTACCCCATAATCACCAATTAGAAGAAAACTGGCAGACTCTCGCAACTTTTTATCTCTTAAAGCTTTTAAAGTTATTTCAGCCCCGATTCCCGCAGGGTCACCTAAAGTGATTCCGATTCTAACTTTTTTCTTTTTCATTAGTTTTCACCTCAATTAATGCTGATTTTTTAAGTTTAGCGATCCATTCATCCAGTTTTTTTTCTACTTTAGTACTGTAGAGCTTATTACGTATTTGATCTTGAACACTTTTTAAATTAGAAACACTAGCCGGTTTTTTATCTTCGACTTTGAAAATATAAAACCCGGAAGATGTTTTTATTGGTTTGGTGATCTTGCCGATGTCGAGCTGGAATGCACTATCTTCGATTTCTTGACGTAATGATCCTCTTTTTACAAAGCCCATATCTCCGGCATCAACAACATTAGGACCTTCAGAATATTTTTCTACCAGTTCCACAAACTCTACGCCTTTTTGAAGCTGTTCATAAATTTCATTTGCTTTTTTTTCAACTTCTTCTTTTGGGGTTTCACTAAAACTTAAGAATATGCTTCTTAATCTAACTTGTTCGGGGATAGCAAATTTATCTTTATTTGCTTCATAGTAGTCCGAAACTTCAGAAGGGGCTATTGAGATTTTCGAGAGAACTTCTTTAGAAACAGCTTTTTTAATCAGCATTTGTTGTTTGTATCTTTTTCTAAGATCGACTAAAGTCACTTTTTGATTTTTTAAGATCTGAGCGAATTCTTCAGCGGTTTTAAAATTCGCTCGTAATTCATCTACAAGCGTATCAATTTCTTTTTCGCTGACGGTGATTGTTTCATCTTTTTTTGCTTGTTGGAGGATTAGTTTATCTTCAATCAGCTGATTTAAAATATCATCTTTGGCTATTTGTACTTTTTTTGCAAGCTCAGCCCCGGAATAAGTGCTTTTATACTGCAGATAAATCGGGGCAAGAATTTCGTCAATATCAGTTTGGGTTATCGCTTCGCTATTAACAACAGCAATAATTTTTTGGGTAAATTCTGTTTGGGCTAAACCAGACAATGTATAAGAAAAACAAATAATAATTATTATTAGGGGAGTAAATACTCGGGTCATTCGTTTAGTCCTTTAAAAATATAGGTTTATATAGATTATAATTATAGCATAAAATTTTTGTAATAACAAGTTTTGTGTAAATAATCAAAAATATTTAAGGTAAACCAGCGGGAACAGCTTTTTTTATCTGCTCAATGGCATTACTCAGAAGCTGACAGTATAAATCAAATCCTACAGCGAGGATGAAACCATGCTGCTGTTCTCCTAATAAATTTCCTGCCCCTCGGATTTCCAGATCTTCCATGGCGATTTTAAATCCAGAACCCAAGGCAGTAAATTTTTGAATTGATTTAAGTCTTTTTTTTGCCTGGGGATTAAAAGTGGCATGTTTAGGAGTTAAAAAAAATGAATAAGCTTTTTTATTTAATCTGCCGACTCGGCCTCTTAATTGATATAAATCAGCTAAGCCGAAATTTTGAGCATTATTAACAATCAAAGTATTGGCATTGGGGATGTCCAGGCCTGATTCAACAATAGTTGTAGACAGAAGAACATCAATTTTATGCTCAATAAAATCAAGCATTACTTTCTCTAGTTCTTTTTCATGCATTTGGCCGTGGCCAATAGTAATTCTCGCGCTGGGCACAAGTGATTGTAAATGTTCCAGCATTTCATGTATATCTTTAATCCGGTTGTGAATAAAAAACACTTGTCCATTGCGCTCAAGCTCATTGGTAATCGCGTTTTTAACCAATTCATCATCATAGAGACAGACAAAAGTTTCAATCGGCATTCTTTGTTCCGGGGGAGTATTAATCGTCGACATATCCTTAACTCCGAGTAATGACATGTAAAGAGTCCGGGGTATAGGAGTAGCTGTTAATGTCAGGACATCAACAAGTTCTCGAATATGTTTGAGTTTTTCTTTGGCTTTTACGCCAAAACGTTGTTCTTCATCAATAATAATTATCCCCAATTCTTTAAAATGTATATCACTGGATAAGAGTCTGTGTGTACCTATTACAATATCCACAGTTCCTTTGGCTAGATCATCAATTATTTTATTTTGCTCAGAAGTAGTTTTGAATCTGCTGAGCATTTGGACATTTACCGGAAAATCTTTTACTCTTTCTTTTAGATTGTGATAATGTTGTTCAGCTAAAATAGTTGTGGGAACAAGCATGGCAACTTGTCGATTATTCATCACGGCTTTAAATGCAGCACGAAAAGCAATTTCAGTTTTTCCATATCCCACATCTCCGCAGAGTAATCGATCCATGGGTCTGGGCATTTCCATGTCTTTTTTTGTTTCCAGCCAGCTTTTTTTTTGATCAGGAGTCTCAGTGTAGGGAAAACTTTTTTCAAATTCTTTTTGCCAGGGAGTTTTAGCTGAAAATGTTAGTCCGGATAAGGAGTTTCTTTTTGCTTGGAGTCTTAAAAGCTCGAGGGCATAACTGGTTATCCCTTGTTTGGTTTTATTTTTTGTGTTTTGCCAAAGCTTGCCGCCGAGCTTATGCAGTCGCGGAGCATGACCAGCAAAACCAATATATTTTTGCAGTAGATGTTTCTCAGATAGGGGAATATACAGCTTGTCATTGTCCGCGTATTCGATTTTTATGTGTTTTACATGTTTAAGTGTAGTAATTCCCAAATATTTGCCGATACCATGATCAATGTGTACAATGAAATCATTCTTTTCCAATTCTTCAAACTTATTGATCGCTAATCGCTCAATTTCAATAGTATGCATCGCGGAGCGTTTGGGTAGAATAATCAGCGGGCTTTGATTGCTTATTTTTTTGCCTGTAGTTCTTGAAAAAGTAAATATTTTTTCAATTTGATTGAAATCAAGCTCCATGCGCACAGGGCTTTCATAATTGATCGGGTAGACATCAATTATGGAACCGCGATGAGCAAAATCACCTTTTTGGCTAATGGCATCAACTTGTTCATAGCCAAAATTAATAAATTGCTCAAAAGTTTGATGAGTGTTAATCGTTTGATTAAGATAAAATTTTAAAGTTCTAAACATAATTAAAATGATATTTGGTAGCTTGCTAACGATTCCTAAGATGAAATCCGCAAATAATTGATTTAATTTTAAATCAGTAATAGATATTGTATCAGTATTATTGTTGATTAATCAAGAAATCTGTTTTTACTAATAATTATGGCTTATTTTAATTAAAATTCTTTTTTATTGATAATGTAACATATAATTCGCACTTTGATATTGCTAAAGGAAAGAAAAAGGCATAACCTCATAGGTTGATAACGCAAATTATTAACCTAACCAGCCGAAAGGCCAGCAAAGGAGGCTATGCCATGAATTCCGTAGATTTT
>JAHITY010000046.1 GCA_018817165.1 Candidatus Omnitrophota bacterium | reverse complement strand
ATAACGCTTAGCTTTGGCTAATCCTTTTGATGCTAATACATTCGTGATCGCTGATGTCAAGGTTGTCTTACCATGATCAACATGTCCGATTGTTCCAATATTTACGTGTGTCTTATTACGTTCAAATTTCTCTTTTGCCATTTTGCACCTCCTCATTAATTAAAGCTGCTGATGGGAATCGAACCCATGACCTCGTCCTTACCAAGGACGTGCTCTACCGACTGAGCCACAGCAGCGCTTTTTAGGGCGCCTAACATTTAAACTGAATATACGATATGTAAAGTTTAAAATATACCATATAAAAAAAGATTGTCAAGCATTTTTTTGATTTTTTTTAGGGCAGGGACAACAAAGTCATGCTTTGGTTTGCTCAGTATATTTTATTTTTGAGTTGACTTACTATCCTATCCGCTGGTTAATTAATTCTAAAAGTTGATCATTATTCACTGGTTTAATCATATAATCGTTAAGGCCTTCCATCGCAAATAAATCTTTCATTTCTCCTTGCGCTGAAAAAACAATAATCGGAATATTTTTTAAATTCTCCTCAAATCTTATTTGCTTAGCCAAAGTAAAACCATCAATTTCAGGCATAATAATATCTAAAAGGATTACATCGGGATTCATTTCTTTAATGATTTGCAAAGCAATATTTCCATCATTAACATTCGAAACAATAAATCCTTTTTCTTCCAGAAAATCTTTTATTTTGCCAGACGATTTAATGTCATCATCAATAATAATAACTGTTTTCTTTGATTCCAAGCAAGCTCCTAACTAACTAGAGTGAACCTTATCTTACCAAAAAATAATTATAACGTCAATTTTTTTCTTTTATTGATTTATTCAAACAAAAAAGCTTATCGCCAATATCAACTTTATTCCGCTCAAACCAGCCTGAATTCATCTCCAAAGCATAGATCACTTTAGTTTTAGGCACATACCGTAATTTATCATCAAAAGCTAACATGTGCTGAATATCGACAATCTTATTATCCATACTTATAAAAGCAATATCTAAAGGGATTAGCGTATCTTTCATCCAAAACTGCGGATATACTTCTCTTTCAAAACAAAAAAGCATACCCTTGTTTTCCGCTAAAAATTTTCTCCCTTTTAAACCTTGAGCTCTTTCATTAAGATTATCAGCTATTTCTACAAAAATTATTTTTCCGCCAATAAGCACTGGCTTAAACTGCGCATTCAGCAGAATAAGAACTAATAACCCTATTAATCCTGCAATAATAGTTGATTTATTTTTCCACATAAGCAAATTTTGCCTAAACATTATATATAACAGAATTATTAAGAAAATTTATTAATAATATCTGTAAATACCTACAAATTTCAACTATTTACTACTCAACAACATCCTATCCAATAGTTTTAAAAAATCCTTAGGAGGAAGATACCCAGGCACAACTTCAATTAATTGCCCGGAAGATTTTAAAAACGCCGTGGAAGGAAATCCATTGATTTTGTATTGTTTAGCCAGATCTTTATTTTTCTCAGCATCAATTTTAACACAAACAAACTGCTTAAGCCCTTCCTGCACCTCTAGGTTAGCATAAGTATCTTTGTCTAGTTTTTTACACCATCCACACCACTCGGTATAAAAATCTATTAAAATTGGCTTATTTTCTGTTTTAGCCGTATCCAAAGCAATATTAATATCTCTAATCCAAGTAAAATCACCTTCTGAAACCTGTGCCTGCGGTTGAGTACATCCCATAACCAATAAAAAACTTACTAAAATAGCTAGCTTTTTCATATTACCCCCATTTTATAAAAAACGCACATAAATCACACCCCAAAATAAAATAAAATAACTTAGTTCCACTAAAATTGAATAAATTTTTTTATTTTTAAGCTTAATAATGAAAATGTTTTCTAAAAGAAAAAAGCCAATTAAAAATGATATTGAAACAATCAAGGGTTTAAGGATGAAATGTATCATGTATATATTTTAACCTATAAAAAAATTACTGTCAAGAAATCAAAAGACACCAGGTCCCAGGAGAAAAAGCAGACAAAGATTCAGGCAGTAATTGACTTCACTTCCGCAACCAATTCAGAAATCCCCTTTTGTATGGGCTTAAGATCGCCGGAATGGATTTGGTCTAAGTTAAAAATACTGCCTCCTACAGCAACTCCATCGGCTTTACAATCAAAATATTCCTTAATATTATCCAGCCGCACCCCGCCTACAGCTAAAAGTGCTATTTTTTCAAAAGGGCCTTTAAGCTCTTTAAAATATTTAGGACCAAATAAACCTGCAGGAAAAACCTTTACCATAGTAGCACCACTGGAATACGCGGTATACACTTCTTGGGGAGTTAAAGCTCCCGGGAAAAACGGTATATTATTTTTCGCACAGTAAGCCGCAACATCTTTAATAAATATAGGCATAACAATAAAGCTAGCTCCCGCAGCTAATGCTCTGTGCATTGAAGCTAAGCTCAAAACAGTTCCTGCCCCAACCATCAGCCTACTCTTAGCTGATTTTACAGTCTGGTCAATGATCCTAGGGGCATCAGGAGTATTCATAGTGATCTCAATGGTTTCAAGCCCTGATCCTATTATGATCTCAACCAAGGCATTCATTGAAGAAGCTTTAATACCTCTAAGGATTCCCATAATCGGAAGTTTTTTAAAACGATTAATATCCATAATTTGTAATATCTCGCCTTACCTATTCTACTCCCTGAGAACTAAAACTATCATAAAAAGCTCGATAATTTTCTTTTTTATCGGTTTTTCTCATAGCCATTGCAGTGCGCGGATGCTCATCAAGCATTCCCGTAATCGCATAAGGAATAATATAACCCCATTCTATTTTATCTCTCAAAGGAATAAACTGATCTGAAATCAAATCGAGAACCGGGCGGATATCGAATTTAGGATTTTTAAGAAACCCGATCAACAACTCTAAAGGACAATTCCCTGCCGCGCGACCAATGCCATATACCGTTGCATCCAGATAATTAGCTCCATGGATTATTGATTCTATTGTATTGCTAAACCCAAGCTGTTGATTATTATGAGCATGAATGCCCACTTCCTTAGACTTTAATATGCGCTTAAACTTTTTTACCAATAACTCAGTACTTTCTTGATACAAAGCTCCGTAACTATCGACAACATATATCACTTCTGCCTTACATTCTTCTTCCAATTGATGCAAAGCTTCTGTCATCTCACTATCTAAAGTACGGGATACCGCCATAATATTAATCGTAGTTTCATACCCTTTTTCAGAAAACTCATTAACCATGGAAATTGCTTTATCGACATTTTTTGCATATGATGCTACTCTGATCATATCAACCGGGCTCTCAGAAGCTGGCTTAATATCATCCATATCTACTCTGCCCACATCAGCCATTACTGAAATCTTCATTTTAGAATCTATGCCATCAGTGATTTTCCTAATATCATCATCATCGCAAAATTTCCATTTACCAAAATCTTTTTGCGAAAACATCTTACGTGAGTTTTTATATCCGATTTCCATGTAATCAACGCCTGCTTCAGAAAGAGCTTTATATGTTTCCCTAACCAGAGCATCTTCAAAATCATGATTATTAATTAATCCACCGTCACGAATAGTACAATCTAACACTTTAATCTCTGGTCTATACATTTTAATACCTCCAGTTTCAATATAGCTATTTTTTCTTTTTATTTAACAAGATGGCTATTTTAACATATTAGAAAGGAAGCTGACAAGGAAAAATAAAAAAGGCCTACTCTTTTAGCAGACCTTTTTTAACTATTTATAATATTTAAAGTAATATTGAACTATTATCTTTGCATTTTATCCTGAGCAGCCTTCTGTAATCCATAAGTCTTAAGCAGCCCATTAACATCCGTTGTTTTTAGATCCATACCACTAGTTTCCGAAAAAGGAAGCAAATATATCGGCTTATTCATCAGAGCCTCAGCCATTTTCAGCTTAACCATGGTAATGCCGCCCGAATTATTTAAAGCCTCAACCATCTTTTGAATTCCCTGAGCTTCGGCATTTCCCTCTACTTCAATGGCCTTCGCGATCAGACCTTGTTGTTCAAAATAAGCATTTGACTGGATTTTTTCTTTTTCAAAGTTGCCATCTGCTTTTGCAATCGCCTGATTCACTTCCCCTTGAGCAAACTGTAATTTCTGCAAATATTCTTCAACCGTAGCATTAACTTCTGATTTAAATCGCTCTGCCATTTGATCAGCTATTTTCTTTTCTTCAATTGCCTTTTGATAAGCTGGATTAAACCGATAATCTTTAGACAATACATTCTCTACAATAATACCGTAATCCTTTAATGCCTCATTTAACAGCTGAAGCACTTTATCTGCTTTTTCAGTCCGCTTAGTCGCCACATAAAAATCTTCTGACTTTAATTCCCCAAACAAGTTCCTAGTGATATTACGAGAAAGTGGCCGCACTACTTTTTCTTCAAGTTCAAGATTATTTTTTGCAACATACTGAAGAATGTAGGCCGCCTTCTTAGGAGCAATCCGATAAGCAATAATAATATCCAAACTAATATCATTACCATCAATAGTTTTAAATAATAAGTCATCCGGGCCAAAATGCGCGCCCTGACCTCTGGTAATCGTCATCTCCATATTCCGCAGCTTTGTGTCAAAAACATTCCAGTCATTGATAATCGGCAAAAAGAAATATGTTGTTCCCGGCGCATATACTCTTTCCAAAACTCCGCTTTTAGTAAATGGCGACCACTTAATTGTTCTAACTCCGACTTCTGTCGAACCAGTTGAATGTGGCATGCAGCCGGAAGCACCTACAGAAACTCCAATTAAAAGTGAAACTAACATTATTCTGATCATTCTTATTTTATTTTCCATTATTCCTTACCCCCCTTCACCCCAAAAAGCTCCAGACCTTTTTCCAGGTTCAAAGGATTAAATCCATTTTCTCCGCTAGAAGAAAGCATGATCACACTAAGCCCATTTAAAACTTCCGCCATTTTCAATCCCACTAGCTTATCCGATCCTTTTTGCTGATAAGCATTATTGATTAATTCTTTCTTTTTTGCTTCAGCAAGCTTTACCATCAGATCCCCTTCAGCATGTTTTGTTCTAACATATAGATCACGTTCAGCATTCTTTTTCACAACATAAGCTTGACCTTGCTCAAGTTTTATTTTTATATTAGCTTCCCCTTCTTCGCGCACTTTTTTAACCAAAGCCTCTTCAGCTGAAGCTTTTGCCTTTGATTGATTAGTAAACACCAATTGGTCTTTTAATTTTTTTTCTTCAATATTTCTCTGAATTTCATCACTGTATTTAAAATAACGAATCAACACATTCTCTACCGCTATCCCCTTAGGCTTAAGCTCTATGTTCAGCAATTCCTTAGCTTGCTGAGCCCGAGAAACACGCAGCGAAGAATTAAAGAATTCTTCCGTGGTCATCTCCCCTAAAGTTTCCTTAAGTATTGGCTCAACCTTCGGAACAATACCATTTGTCTGATACAGTTTTCCCGGGCCAACTGTTGTAATTACCTTATAGGGATCAACAATATGATAAATAATACTCACATCCACATCCACAAAAAAACCATCAGATGTTTGAATATGCGCTGACTTTTGGGATTCTCCGGGATCTCTATTCTTCTCATAGCTATCCGAAGGCATTTGCGACCTTCCCAGATTAAACTTAATACTTTTTGCCTTAGTCTCAAGATAATCATTTAATTCAAATACCTGTAGATCCTTAGGAAAACGATGCATAATATGGATGCCAAAAGGAGCGATAACATGAAATCCTGTAGTATAAACTTTCTCTCTTATTCCTGAATTAATTCCAATATTTATTTGCTTGATCGCAAATTCATTAGGTCTAACATAAAAAATGCAGTTTCCAAAAAAAACTACTGCCACTAAAGCGACAATTGCCAGCTTTGAAAAAATCTTCAGCGGAGCCAGTATTTTTTTTGCCTTGAGACTCTGCATCATTTTTAAAAAATCTTCTTTTTCATTCATTCAGACCCCCTAACCTTTGGTTAAATGTCAAATTCCAAATACCAAAATCAAACGATTCATAACTTAAATATAAATAATAAATTTACATTTGAAATTTGCTCATTTGATATTTGTCATTACCTACTCAAGCAGGTATTTACCAGATTTTACCTTTAGCCACAGCTTTGATTAAATCTCGTTTTGTAACCACCCCGACAACTTTATTATTTTCTATGACCGTAAGATAATAAGTTTTATTCTCGCTCATAATAGTCGCGATTTCCTCAATTGACATTTCCGGAGATATTGTCGGAGGATTCTCCTGCATTACATCTTTTAAATCAGTTCCGGTTATTTTTCTTAGCTCCTCTTCGGTCCGTGCTATTCCCAAGGGAATTATATTAGAAAAGAGATTTAAAAAAGTCGGCAGATTAACTTTCTTGTCTTGAAAAATCAGATCTTCCTCAGTAACAATGCCTAAAAAATCACCGTTAGAGTCAACTACCGGAGCTCCACTGACATTTTTTTTAATTAAAAAAGTAGCAAATTCTCTTATCTGCATTAATGGATCAACAGACTGCACATCTTTGGTCATAATCTCTTTTGCGACCATATAACCTCCTAGGTTTGATTATCAATATATAAATCAGTGCGCACAAAGCACGCGAGCTTGTCAACTTGACTATTTTATGATATCGTAAGATGCGTAAAAAAGCAAACATCTAAAATTTATTCTTAAATCTAATAATCGGTACACACAAAATGAATGAACGGTTAAATAAAATACTCGCTAAAAGCGGTATCTGCTCCAGAAGAAAAGCCGATGAACTAATATCAGCCGGTAAAGTCAAACTTAATGGCCAAACCGTCACAGCCCTAGGAACCCAAGCTGACATAACAAAAGATAAAATTCTATTTAATGGAAAATTGCTTATAACTGAGAAGAAAATATATGTTTTGCTGCATAAACCTGTCGGCTATACAACTACAATAAAAGACCCCCATGCTGAAAAACTAATAACTGAGCTTTTTCCCGACATACCGGAAAGACTATTTCCGGTGGGGCGCTTGGACAAAGATACCTCCGGATTATTGATCTTAACTAATGATGGTAATTTGAGTTTTAAATTAACTCACCCCAAATTTGAAATTAACCGGATTTATGAGGTAAAAGTACAAAAAGGCCTCTCGGCTCAAACAATTAAAAAAATTGAAGCCGGAGGACTAGAAATAGAAGATTACGTGACTTCTAAATGTAAAATCAAAGTTCGCAGCCGCACAAAAGCAAATACTGATTTAGTCATTACCCTTACTGAAGGAAGAAAAAGAGAAATCCGCAAAATGTTCAGTCTGTTTGGACACCCGGTTATTAATCTTAAAAGAATTCGTTTTGGAAAACTAGAATTAGGCTCCCTGCAAGTGGGAAAATGGCGATACCTTAAAAGGTCTGAAATAATTTAATTAAAAAACACCCGCATCTGCCAATTCTGCTAGCTGATATTTTTAATCTCCAGGAATTTGATTTGCTTTATGCAGCGCTATTTTTACAAAAATAGGTCCAATTATTTCATAGATTATCGTTGTCGCGGCTATGGTGGTAAAAATCATCGCCCCCCACTCCGGGAAAGTACTTTTTGCAATTAATGCCATACCCAAAGCAACACCCGCCTGCGGCATCTGAGCAATTCCCATATAGCGTTTCACATCTGAACCAGCATTGGAGATAACAGCACCAAAATATGTCCCCAGACACTTGCCTAAAATTCGGACAATTACATATACCGCGCCAATAGCGCCGATTTCAACCAGCAGATTTATTTCCAGATTTGCTCCGGCTAATACAAAAAATATCAGATATACCGGCCAGTCAACTGTTTGCAAAACTTCAAAAAAACGAAAACTTTCCTTATGCACATTAACAATAGTTGCCGATAATACCATACAGCCTAAAAGCACAGAAAGATGAAAATGAATCGCTAATCCCGCGGTAAACAAAATTGTTCCCACAGTATAAATCAATAAATCCCTTTCATTGCGGATATGCCTGGAAAATTTTGAAAACATCCAGCCAATAATACCCCCCAAGACAAAAGATCCGCCTATTTCCCAAAATGCTGAGAGCATTACCTGGAATACGCTGTCAGCATGATTAAAATGAATCTTGCGCGCAAAAGCAAGGCATACAGAAAAAACAATCAAGCCCCAGGCATCATCAATCGCGACAACGCCCATTAAGATCTCCGTAAATCTGCCTTTTGCTTTATACTGCCTTATGATCATAATCAAAGCAGCCGGAGCTGTTGCGGTGGCTATCGAGCCAAAAAGCAAAGCAACATATAAAGGCAAACCCATCACCCTCATCGCGACTACAACAAAAACCCCTGCCCCGAATGCCGCTAATATTGAAATCCAGAGTACCTGCTTGCCTATTTGATGAAAAAGTCCCCTGGAAAAACTCTGTCCAATACTAAAAGCAATAAAACTCAAAGCAAAATTTGAAATCAATCCGGAAGCAGCAATGATGCTTTCCGGAACAAATCCCAGAGAAAATGGACCAATCAATATTCCGATTATAAGATACGCGGTAATTGCAGGAGTTCTAACTTTTTCAGCGATTTTCCCAGACAAAAGGCCCAAGAGAAGAATTAAACTTATCCCAAGAAGGGCATTCATTTAAACAAGTCCTTTTTCTTTAAAAATTTTCATAACAATGTCAAATACGCTGATTATTCCCACTAATTTTTTCTGATCATCAACTACTGGAATAGAATCCCGATTATGCAACTGCATCAGATCATAAGCCTTTTTAAGATCAGCGTTCTGGTTTACTTTAACTACTTTTGTATCCATAATATCAGCGACAATCACCAGAAACCCCATACCATCTTCTATGTCTATATTAAATATATCCGCTGGCTCACGACTAATCATTGACAAGGGATTCCGCATTAAAAGATCTTGATTGTGCGGCTGGAATATTTCAAAAAAACTGCGAATATGAACAACGCCCAACAAAATCCCATCATTATCAATAACCGGAACTTTAGGAAAGCTATGAAAACTTTTAAACATATTAAGCAATTGGGTAAGAGTGGTACCTCTTTTTACAGAGATAACTTCTGTTTGCATAATATCTTTAACATACATAAACACCTCGCATTTCTACAAAATCAACGCATTAGCATAAAACCCTATAATTTATTTTAGCACAAAAAGGCTTAATTGTGTATCTGATTAGTTTTATGCAAAGCAAGTTTAACGAAAAAAGGCCCGATTATTTCGTAGACAACAGTTGTCGCGGCAACGGTTGTAAAAATAATATTACCGGCTTGGGGAAATTGTTCTTTGGCGATCAAGGCCATACCCAAAGCAACTCCCGCCTGTGGCAAAAGACCGAGGCTTAAATATTTTTTTACATCATCATCTGATTTAGCAATATGCGCGCCCAAATATGTTCCGGCAAATTTTCCAACAATTCTAAATATCATATAAACAATACCGATAACGCCTATTTTACCCAGCAGGTCTATTTCTAAACTAGCTCCGGCTAAAACAAAAAATATCAAATAAATCGGCCAATCGATATGGTTTAATATATCAAAAAATTTAAAACTCTCATTATTAAGATTCACCACTACTGCCGCTAAAAACATTGATGTTAATAAAACAGAAAAATGAAAATGCAAGGATATTCCGGTTGCCACAAAAATAACACCGATTGTCCAGATCAAAAGATCAGTTTGATTTTTAAGAAACAACCCGATTCGACTAAGAATAACACCAAGCACACCCCCCACAAGGAAAGAACCGCTGATTTCAATAATAGCACCCATAAGCACATTCCCAATGCTTGAAGATAAATCCAAATACATTGCCTTAGAAATTGCTAAAGAAAGAGAAAATATTATCAAACCCCATGCATCATCAAGGGCAACAACCCCCATTAAAATATCGACAAATTGCCCTCTAGCTTTATATTCGCGGACAACCATTATAATCGCCGCCGGCGCGCTGGCCGCGGCAATTGCCCCAAAAATCAAAGCCATATATAAAGGAACTTTAAAAAATAATAAACCAACAAGCGTAATCAGCCAGGCTCCTACTGCTTCAAGTATCGATATCCACATTACTTGATTGCCTACTTGTCTAAAAATCTTACCTGAAAAATTTTGGCCGATACTAAAAGCAATTAAGCTTAAAGCAATATGCGAAATAGTCCCGGAAACCGCTATAATATGTTCAGAAATAATACCTAAGGCAAACGGTCCAAAAACAATTCCCAGCAACAAATATGCTGTGATTGCCGGAGTTTTAACTTTCTCCGCTAATTTTCCGGATAAAAGTCCAAAAACTAGAATTATTCCCATACCCAAAATAATATTCATTGATCAAATCAATCCTTTTTCATGAAAAATTTTCATAACTATGTCAAAAATACTGACTATTCCCACAAGCCTTTTATTATCATCAACTACGGGAATCGCGGTTTTCCCATGCAATTGCATTAAATCATAAGCTTTTCTAAGATCAGCACTTTGTTCGATTTTTACAACTTTAGTATCCATAATGTCAGCCATTATAATTAAAAATCCCATTTCCGCTTCGATATCCAGATTAAATATATCAGTCGGTTCCCGGCTGATCATTGATAAGGGATTGCGCATCAAAAGATCTTGATTATGCGGCTGAAATATCTCAAAAAAACTCCGGATATGCACTGTTCCCACTAATACCTGTTCGCTATCAACAACCGGCACCACGGGAAAACTATGAAAATCTTTAAAACTAACCAGCAGCTGGCCAAGAGTAGTGCCTTTTTTTACTGAGCGCACATTAGACTGCATAATAGCTTTAACTTGCATTAATCACTCCTTTTGGCTGTTTTTGAAAATTAAAGTAAAAGGGAATTTTAACATATTTATTTTTTCAATGCAAATAAAACACACTATTTACTATTATTTTCTTTAATCACCGTTATCAGCTTATTTACTGAAAAACAGTTTATATACCCAACCTGAAGCCCTGTTTTGCGATCATAAAAGCCGTAACAATTAGCCAAAGCTGGATCTTGAATCACGGCCACAGCATACCCCTCCCAAACAGTAAACTTAATCACTTCTCCCGCCGTAAGATTATTACCGATTGATAATAAAGCAGGATCAGTCCACAAAACCGCGGCAGTTGGCCCAGGTAAAAAAGACCCATTTTCATCAAGAAAATTTTCATCAACAATATATGTTTGCTGATTTGCCAGAAAACCGGTGGATTCAATATTTACCTGATAATCCTTTTTATTTTTCTTTTTAAACAATAAATGCTGCTCCGAAATATTATTATTTCCTGCTGAACGCAGCGTAGTAATATATTTTAGATCTAATCCATCTTTTATCGGACTGACTGTTTTTTGAAAATCCCATATCACAACAGCTAAAACTATTATTAGAGCAATAATAAATCTGGTTTTAATAATTTTCATTTTATTTTGATTTTATGTCGTTTTTTGCTATCCAGATACTCGACTAATTCATCAGGCGTGGTAATAAGCACTTCATGATATTCACCAAAGCGCTCACAATTCGGCGCTTTATGCTCTTTGCACTTATCCGGCCGATCTGCGTATATTTTACAAAGATTATTCTTACCCAAATACATACACTTGCCCTTAACTCGCAAATACCAATGATGCTGTCTTATAAATATATCTACCGTATCAAAACGTACTTGCCATTTAAGATCTTCTATTTCCTCCTTAGTATGCGGCTTACCAATAATCATCGCCAGATCACGACAGCATATCGCCGGACATTCTTGACAGGCTTCAAGAGAAGTTATTTTCTTTGACTTTACTTTTTTTTGTTTTAACATTATGCTCTCTTCCGCTTACGAAAATCCTAAATCAATTAAACATTAAATCTAATCTCCAGCATATCGCCATATTCAATGATATGATCTCTATCGACTAATTTGACAAATCCCGCGGTTTTTGCTTCCTGCATATTATGCACCGTTTCAAAATCCTTAAAATTAACAATTTCCGCCTTAATGAACCCGCGAGCAAGATCCGAGTGAATCTTTCCAGCACAAGTCACCGCATCTGAACCTTTTTTTACTGCCCAGGACCTGACTTCATCCTTTCCTGCGGTATAAAAAAACATCATCCCGGCTTTAGCAAAAGCCTGAGCAATCAGCTCATTTATATCTACTTCGCCATCGATAATTAAAGTCGGCTTGAAACTTAAAGGAGCAAGTTCTTTGATTTTCAGGTATTCATCTTCCGTAAAATTAATATCGCAAACCGGAATCTCTTTTTCTAATTCCTTCTGACATTTCAACAATGCCGCTTTTTCCGCCGGATCATTGGTATTAGCTATGCGATTATCGACTTTTTCCATATCCATTATCAAAAAATCAAGCAACTCTTCCTTGGCAATAATTATGCAGTCGGCATTAATAAAATCGCCGTCTTTAAATTCCGCGAAAAAAGGCGATATTTTTTTTGGCGCGAATTTTTCCGTAAGCTTAATAATAATTTCATCATTATACTTTGTTTTCCCTTCAGGCAAATCTAATCCAAAAAAACTAATCTTCATCTATTTCACTCTCTTTCTTTTTACTCCATAAAAAAACCTTATCTTTAGGCTTAACAATAAAAGGCAACTTGACTCCCACAATCTCACCCTTATTTACATTCTCCACAAACTGATAATTTTGCTGTAATTCAACAACCGTGCTAAAACTTGCCGGGGTCCCTTTCCCGATAAATAAAAGTTCCTGCCCCTTACACAAAGATTTATTTTGCAACCGAATTTCAGCAACACTGATTTTCTTAAAAAATTTCACAACCTCTCCCAGAAACACTTTTTCATAAGTATTGCCTAAACCGCTGCTAAATGCTTTCTGCGGCTGTCCAAAATAAAACCCTTTAGAAAAACCGCGATTAAATACCCGGGAAAGCTCTTCTTTAAGCTTCTGTTTTAGTCCCAATGTGAGTTTACCAACAAAATAAGCATCGATTGCCCGGCGATAAACACTGGTAACCACTTTAACATATTCTGGAGCCCTGCGTCTGCCTTCGATTTTAAAACAATCAATGCCTGCCGCTATCAGCTGATCGATAAAATCAATAGTACACAGATCTTTTGCGCTAAGCGCATAATCAGTTCCTAAAATATATTCACTTTCATTTTCCACATCCTTTATCTGAAACTCTCTGCGGCAATACTGCAAACACTCCCCCCGATTCGCTGATTTAGAAGCAGTATAACTGGAAAGAAAACATCTGCCGGATATACTAATACACATCGCCCCATGAATAAAAGCTTCAACTTTGCATTTAATTCCACTGCTTTGTTTTTTACTAATAATCTCTTTAATATCTTTCAAAGTACATTCCCGGGCTAAAACAATTGTCTGCGCGCCCATTCGGGCAAAAGCTTCAAAAGCATTGCTATTGGAAACACTGGCCTGTGTAGAAATATGCATCGGGATCTTAAGTTTTTTCGCGATTTTCATTACTGCAATATCCCAGAAAATTACTCCATCGACCTTAGCCTCTTTTGCTTGACAAAGGATTGTTTCGATTTTTTTTAAATCAGACTCCATCACAATAACATTAATCGCCAGATAACCTTTCTTTTTATGCTTTTTCAAAAAAGTCATAACTTTTTTTAATTCAAAGCCATCAAAGTTTCCGGCAAGATTACGCATATTCAGGCCTTTGACCCCAAAATAAACACTGTCAGCGCCATTTTCAACCGCGGTCACAAGCCCGGCCCAATCTCCGGCCGGAGCAACCAATTCGGGCTTTTTGATTATTTTTTTCAATAGATTATTATTAGATTTTATATTATTCATTTCTCGATTTTCTGATTAAGAATCGCAAAATTATTTCGGATATTTAACTTATTTAGCCACGCAAAGCTTATTCCGAATATTTTCCAATTTACCAAAGCAGATTAATTTATCCCCCAAAGATATCTTAGTGCGCGCCGGCGGATTGGGAATAATCGTTCCCCGTGTCTGCACCGCAAGAATAGTAATATCCGCATCGCGCAACTCTGAATTCATCAAAGTTTTATCTAATACCGGCGAATCCTGACCTACTTCGATTTGAGAAATACCATAGCCGCCAGTAGCAACAACCAATTCTTCAAAAGAAACTCTTTTAACCATCTCACTCTTAATTACTTTTGATCTTAAAAAACTAGTTAATTTTTTATCAAACCCGCCAAATTTAGCCAACTTATAACTAGCAAATATCGCCAGAATAATAATTCCCAGATTAACCCAAGGAACCAATCCCGGAGAAAATACTCCACTAAAAAGTGATATTGTTTTTTCTGCTGAAAATAAATTAGGGCTTAATGAATTAGCAAAAGTCGCGACCAAGGTCACAAAACCGGCATGACCGATAATAATAAGCACTCCGGCAATCCTTCGCCTTTGCGGATTAGACGTTATCAACTCCGATTCCTTAGTGGTAAAGCCAGTACCGGTAAAACAAGATAATGCTTGAAAAGTTGCCATTGACCAATCCAACCCTGTTAACTCAAACGCTATTGCGCCTAACCGCACAACGATAAATGAAACAGCCAGCGCCATAATAAACAACAGTACATTCATGACTTCCTCCGCGAAATTTTACTTAAGACTTAATTATCTGACTCTTTTTCAATTAATTGATTCTGTTTTCTATTTAAATACACTGCTGTTGTCCAGCCAATAAGCATGCCCAGCGTCAAAGTTAAAAATAAAACAATCGCCCGACTGGTAGTAAACCCCCAAAATAAAAATTTTATTTCTATTGTCTCATAATTTTGGGTCACAAAAATTACCAACAATAACATCAAGCCAATTAAAAACCAAAATTTCCATTTCATAATACCCCCGTTTTATGGCATCAGTTAAAACTGTTTTTTAAACTGCAAATACACTCTATCTTCTTCGTTCAAAGTTTCTTCTCTATTTTTTTCAATTGAATTTTGTTTAACTTCTTTTTCCGCGGCAACAGATACAGTATCAGTTATTTTTAATTGCCCACCGACCTTATGGGTTGCTAAGTTTTCCTGAGCATTGCCGGCTTGTCCTGGTTCAATCTCATAACTGACCTGCACCTTATCGGCGATTGAAGTCGTAACGCCCACGCCTTTTGTTTGGCGGTTAAAAGTAAGTGAAATATCACTAAACCCAATATGCCGAGCGATCTCAGTGCCTTTACCGGCAAAAAGAAAATAATCCACAAAATCACGCACTAAATTTGCTGATATCATCCCCTGCCCAAGCCCCATTGATTGCGCTCCCCAGCTTCTGCCTGTTGCCAGCATAACCAATAAAAGGTCCTGAGTCAAGGGGGGATAAGAACTTAATCTTAATTTTGGATTGCGCGTTGTTCCCTGGAGCACAGCACTTATTTTCACGTCTTCGACTGTTGCCTTACCCCGAATATTTAATTGCGGACTTAGCGGGTCAGATTCAAATACTATCTTACTGACATCCAATAAAACAATTGCCGTATTATGCCCCATTGCTGTCCCAGAAGTAAAAACAATTTCTCCGTTTAAAGTCATTGATTCAAAAAGATCATCGCAATACATCAGAACCGAACCGGCACATCCGCTGAGCGAAAAACTTTCTTTAATGATCTTATCAATGAAAAATGTCCCTTCCATTGCCAAAGACTTCTTTTTTCCGGTGATATGCAAATTAATATCACTAAACACTCCGGACATTGTGCTAAGCAAACGTTTGTGTGTAAACAAATCAATTATTTCTCGTGCGCTGACTTTTTTAGAATAAATATTCAGGTCTAATACTCTATCAGCATAATTACCATAAAAAAGAATTGTATCCGAAAAAGGCAATTTAAGCCGGCCATTATATACCATCAAGGACAACTTGCTCAAGCGCAATTCTTTCAAGCTGATATCAATTCTTTGCACTTTAATTAAAGCCCCGGGAGGAAGCTTTTGGGCATTTTCAATCAACACATTATGTAATGAAATTTTTGTTTTTAAAGTTCCTTCAGCTTTTTCAAACTGAATATTCTGGGCTTGCAAATATTTAGTTAAAATAAAAACAGCGATTCTCTCAGAACCTTTTTGAGTAAAAAACAAATAATGGCTCAAAGAAAAAAGACAAATCAAACTAATTATAAGCATTAAAATAATAAAGGAAGAATTTCTCATCAGCATTATCCATAATTTTTTAGATATATCCTTAATAAAAATCGCCATTAAACAAGCTTATTATATTATACAATATATTGGGAAAAGAAGGCAGGGTTTTTAACAATCAAACACGACTATTAAAAATTATTGCTCGATCTCAGTCTATAGTACTGGTGAGACCAAATGCGTATTCGCAAGAGGCCACGAGTTACCTTGATTATCCTCAGTATGTTCAAGAGGATTAACATTCACTGTTGAGCTTAAAGCGGGGTTAGATGATGTAGAATTAATATTTGCCACTGAGTTATTCACCCCAGAAAATGTATTTGCTACAGCATTAACTGCTGTTCCAGCAAGAGAATTACCAAAAGCATTTGAGGCTGCAACACCAAAGGAATGACCTGTTGCCAATCCGCTTACTGTATCACCGACAAATCCTCCAAGCAATCCTAAGCCTACCGGCACACCAACAGCAAGCCCTACAACGGTTCCAACCACAGTTCCAACCTTACCCAATGTACTCATATTACCCCAAGATGATTTAACGCTATCAACTGCTTTAGAAGCATAATCACCAATACTGTCAAGTGCATTACCAACCGCTCCTATGCCTTTTCCCACTGCACTTAAGGCTCCACCCGCCAGTTGAGCTGCTCCACCGAAAAATCCACCACGTTGCTCTCCCCAACTACTTAAACTATTTCCCCAACCACTAACTGTATCAGCAACTGAACTAAATCCGCTGCTAATTGATTTACCTATTGAACTAACAGCATCAGCTACAGAACTACAAAATCCACCAAAACCAGAAGCTTGGTTAGCACTTACGCCCCCAGACATTCCACCAATGTCGCCACTAGAACTGGGTGCTCCACCTGGGTTTCCATTAGCCGCTCCCCCCATGCCATTTCCGCATCCGCCACCATTATATCCGCCGCCAGACAGTCCACCAAAACTGCTCTCACCACTACCACCTTCACTACCGCCTTCGCTGCCGCCATTACTATCATTACCGCCGCCCATATCTCCGCTACCATCATGACCGCCCTCATTTCCGGCACCATGCGATCCGCCATCAGCACCTCCGATGTCAGCACCTAAAATATTAACCATTTGATTGCCCGTCAATACAGTAGCACTAGTCGCCCCCTGAGTCAGCATATTGCCATCCCAGCGGGATTGAAGTTCTGATTTAGTCATAGTCACTTCTTTACCATTATCCATCACAGTTACATTATCTGCATTTACGCTAGTTACAGTAACCCAGTGATTATTATCTAAATGCACGATTGCCGCACCCTGTGTATTGGCAAGATCAGCAATTGATCCATTTGCGCCCTGCAATTGAACTCCATGCTCAGCAGCAATATCTTTAATTGAGTTCATTGAACTCATGATCTGGCCACCCTGAATATTAACCGAACCCGTCTGCATTATGTCACTGACAATAACTTCATAAGCAAGCTGTACCGTGGAACCAAGATTTCCCTGTCCGGATAATACTTCTGCCAATGACTGCACGGCGCAGTTGACCACATCAACTGTTGTATCAGCGGCCCAATCAGTTGCCTTAGCAATATAAGCTTGCGCGATTTCTACATTACTAAATCCCGCCTGCTGCATTGCTCCGGCGACAGATGTCATCAGGCTGACCGAGAATAGGATTATTTTACCACAAAAAGATAAGAAATTGGTATAATAGTCATTGAACATAGTGTCAAGAACTCTGTTGCTTTTACTTTGTAACCTTTATGGTGTTGGCCGGTTTAATTTCAGTTATTAAAGCATACAGCCATCTCTTGCAACTTTGCGTATTCGGAAATCTTCTAAATGGTTT
>JAHITY010000045.1 GCA_018817165.1 Candidatus Omnitrophota bacterium | reverse complement strand
CAATTTTACAAATTTTCAGTGTCACTGTTTTTGAGAAAGTCTCTATTTTGCAACTACTTACAGATTATGAATACAATAACAAATTAACTGATTCTTGTAACCAACTAGAATTATTTGACTTATAACCGGACACTAGTGATACTTTATAACTCATAAATAATTTTAATTTAAGTAATTAGAAAGAGTTAAGTATGAAACAAATTACTAAACTATTATTAGTTATTATTCTAATGACTAATTCAGGATGGGCACATGTAGCTATTGCTGATGATTTTATTCATCAAAGTATTGAGATGCCGCTATGGAGTGTGGATATACCCAGCTTTCTTTCTCCACGATTGGCTATTGAAACAAGTAATTTCAGCAAAGTATGGATGCCGCAAATTTTGCGAGTTTCTGATTTAAGCTTAGGGGTATCAGAAAATACTCTTAAGCTTGTAAGTGAGCAACCGCAGCTTAGAGAATTTATCGAAAAATTTTTAAAAAAACGTTATACTCATTGGGGGTTATCTGATAATTTTGCTTCAGATATTATCAATATTTTACTTACAAGTGCACAGGATAATCTTATTGCCAGGGAACAGGTTGATAAGCTTCGTGCTAAAACTAATTGGGATGAATCGTATGGTAAATATCAACAAGCATTAAAATATAATGCGACTTATGAGCAAATACAACCCAGATTTCAGGGCTTGGCCAAAGGTTCGGTTATTATGGATGTTGGGACAGGTAAAGGAGCGCTGGCTTTTACTATTGCTGAGAATTTAGAACATGTAAATGTTAAAGGCATAGAATTTCCAGATAAAGATGGAAATATGATTCAGGAATACAATCGGGATAATCTTGAATTTAAGATGCAGACATCACCAATGGATTTTATTTATCCAGATGATTCAGTTGATATTATTGTTATGAATGCTGTTTTTCATCATATTGCTGATGAGTATATTGAAGATTGTATCAAAGAAATACATCGAGTTTTAAAACCCGGAGGAAAGATCATTCTGATTGAAGATACTTATTCTGTAGAACTGGAATTTGATAAAGAATCTGATCAAGAGCTGACTGAGGAATTTGTTGGTTTAGTTAAAAAATATGGGGAGCAGTTTGCGATAGATTTTTTTGCATTTAATGATTGGTATGCTAATTATATTATTCGTCATGATGATATGCCACTTCCTTATAAATTCAGATCAATTGAAAAATGGGGAGAATTATTTACTGCGCGGAATTTCTCTGCATCTTTTTCTCATCATATTGGTTTTCCTGCAGCAGGGTTTCATAAACCAGGATTAGGGATTGTTGAGTTTACAGCAGAACAAGAATCAAAACAAATCAAAAAAATATTTAATAATCAAGGCAAGCTGAATAAAGATGGAATTGTTTTAGCCCATGCTGCACAGGGATCCCCTGATGATTTTAAAAAATTGATTAATTTGGCTGCAATAGAGCGTTCGAATCAGATTAAAGTGGAGTCTGTTGATTCTATTAAATTAAACAATACTGATATATCAAAATCCATGCTAATCATTGAGCAGTCAATTTAATTTTTCTGTTTAACCCCTTAAAGAGTTTTTAAAATGAAAACATGTAAAAATATTTTTATATCTATAATTTTGATTTTACCATTGCTTGTATTAGCACGGGCAGTAGACTTAAATAATATTGATTTTGTATGTTCACAAAATGCCGCTTTCCTTAAATACTGTTTATCTCCCAATATCCAGATAAATAATTCAACAATTCAGTATTTGTTTTCCTTCCGTAATTTTCCATCAGGACATACCTTAAATACTGAAGTGATCACGGAAGATGGATCTTTTAGCACAAAGCAGATTTTAATAAAAGAACAGAATAGTGATTATGTCCAGAATATTGAAATTGTTGATTTTGAACAGGATAAGACCTATTACAATTGGATTGTTAATCAATATGAAGAAAGAACTTTGGCAAATTATCCTTATATAGCTACAAAAGTAATTATCAATGCCATGATTGCTGAAAAAGAGGTTTTTGAAGATGCAATTGTTTTGGATGCTGGTTCAGGTGATGGCAGTTTATCAATTTTAAGTAAAAAACTGGGTGCCAAAAAAGTTTATGGCATTGAATGGTCAAAGGATATAATGTCCATAGCTCAAATATCATTATAATCCTTTGAAAATGATATCTCTAAAAATTCAGTGAATTTATTGCAAAATCCGCTTGAATAAGGTATACTTTGGCATTCCTAAACAGTTTCATTTGTATATAGTTAAGACTTTCATATTAAAAAAGCGGATTGTAATGAAAAAAAACACAATTAAAATTATTGCTGGTTTGCTGATTATCATATTCCTGCCTTTTGGCACGAGTTTTGCCGATGTCGGGCAGAGTAAATGCCTTTCTCCTGTGATTAATATTAACAATCAAGAGATGGTGAATGTCTTTTTGTTAAATAATTTGCCGCGAATTATCAGCGCGCGAGGTATTGGGCAATTTAGTCCGGAAGCAAAGTTTGGTGAAAATCATAAACGGATTAAATTTGGCGATACTTTTTACGCTTATGGCACATTAAAGCTGGATCGGGAGCTAAGTAAAGCTGATGTGGAAAATTTATTTTCGCAAGAAATGCTACGAATGGGGGTCTGGACATCTTCTTTGGCTAAAAGGGGAGACAAGGTAAAAGTAGTGGAGATGCAAAAAGATGGGAAAAAGCTCTGGGTCCGACCATGGATAGAGCTTAAGCAAAAGAAGACAATCATTGATATTGCCGTGGCGATAAAAAAGGCCGCCAAAGAGTTAACCGAGAGGCATATTGCGGTGAACGCGGATAATTTGAGACAACACTTGCTGGGAATAATAAAAACCCCGATGCTGCTGGATGAGGAACTGAGCGAATTAGTCCAGACATTAGCCCAGACAGTCAAAGCTGAAGACCTAAAAAATATAACTGCCGATGAGATAATCAGCTTAATGCAGAAAGCGTTTGCTTATAAAGGACAGCTAGGAAATGAGTTCCGGCTGGAGTGCGAAATTATTCCCTTGGAAATACCGACATATCCCGATAATCCGGAAAGAAACGGGATCATGGAGTTTTCCGTGTATTTTAATCCGCGAAATCCGCAGTCAAGCGATGATTTTCATTATACAACAAAATGGAAAAATAATTCTGTAATGGAAATTGTTCTGCTGGGTGATTTTATCTTAAGCTTGGAGCAAAGGCGTGATTTTTATGAGCATCTTTGTGAAAAATATCTCGATGGTTCAAATCAACAGGAAAGGAGTGAGATCTTAGGCGTATTGTTGTTTTATGCGGTGGATCAAAAAGATGAATTTGTTAAAAAAATATTGGTCGACAAAATAATATATAAATCTCCAGAAATAAAAAAACAAATTATTACTGATCTGGCAGCTTTTAATATGGATGATATTATGCCGTTTTTGACCCCGCTGCTCATTGATAGTGATCAAAGCGTATTTGAACTGGCAATGCGGACATTAAATAATGTTAGAAAAAAACAGGATCAATTAAAGCCTGAATCCAAAGGAGATCGGCAGCATTTGATGCTTTCCCGGTCGGAAATGGCTTTTGATTTTTTACGCCAGAAATACATTGATATGTCAGCAGGAAAAGAGAGAATAAAATATTTGCTTACGCTGATTAATCACTCTTGGGTTAAAAAAAATAGGAAGGCGAGAAAGATATTAAACGAAATCTGTCAACATCCTGATCCGGAAGTCCGTAAGCGGTTTGCCGAGGATTTAGAAGATTTTGAAGCGAAAGAAATATCCGGATTTCTATATCAGCTTTTGAATGATAAAAATAGCGATGTCAGCGCGGCTGCGCAGCATGCTTATTGGCAGCTGGAAAAAACTTTGTATATAAAAGGGCTTACTCATCATATTCGTAATAAAATAACTAGTATTGGCGGATTTGCCCGGCTGATAGTGAGAAAACTGGCGAAAGAAGAAGGAAAAGATAAAAAGACTCAATTATCGGTAGAGATAATTGCTGGGATTTTTGATAAAATGGAGCAGCGGATATTTAGGGAAACACAGTATATTGCTGCTTTAAGTGATGATATTACGATAAATGCAGCAGTGGATTCTTTGTTGAGTGAAATGTCGCAGCCGATCAAAGAGATAAAGGAAACTATGCGGCAATTGAACGCGGATATAAAAAATCTAAAATTAGGAACAATAGAAGAATATATAAAAAGAATGAATACTGAATTCAATATTATTTCCGAGATGATGGATAATCTTAAAAAAACCATAGGCATTGAGCAATTAGAGCTGTCTTTAAAAAAAGTAGAATTAAACGATTTTCTGCTAAAGTGTCGTGATAATTTTAAAAGAGAATTTAAGGTTGAGAATATAATCAAGCGGGAATTAAATGGTTTAAGTTTTTCATCAGGTAAAGATATCTTGGCTGAGATTATTAAAGAACAGCTGGCAAACATTCCTCTTGGCACCAGAGAAATAACTCGTTCTGCAGTCGCGATAATAACAAAAGCAAGAACAGCAGGAGTTAAGGGATCAGGTCTTGATATGCTTAAAATAAAAACTTTGCTGGAGAGGGTTATTGCTGCCCGGGAAATAGATATTGAGTTTATTTCTACGGGTTCACCGGTAGAGACTATTGTCAGTGATGAGTTTGAAAAAATCATCAAAGAAATGCTGGCTAACGCAGTCAATGCCTATGCGAAAAAAATAACAATTAGAATTGACTCTAAAAGCTTGGATAAGGTGGAAGTATCAATCGCGGATAATGGAACCGGTATGGGTGTATATGAAAAGCTTTTCGCGTTTTCGCCTTTTTTTACTACTGAGATTTATACTAAATCATTTACCCTCAGGCGGATCAAACAGGTACTGAATTCTTATGGTGGAAAAATTTCATTGTTTAGTGAAAAAAGTGGTATTTTAAAAGGCACAAAGTTTGTTATTGAACTGCCGTCTGTGGCGGGTAATGAGATTAAGGTCGGAGAAATTATTCGATTAAAGCACAAACTTCAAACTGTTTTATTGCAAATTGATCAGTGGCTAGCAGTGAATGATATTCCGGAGAATTTTCTTGATGTTGATCAAAAATCCGCTGATATAAAAATTATGAATAATTTTCGGCAAAACGCGAATAATCTTTTAATGCTGATCGAGACGTATGAAAGAGGAGACATGCCTTTTGATGCGATAATGAAAAGTTTAAGAAGACAGCGAGGAGACTTTATCACTCAATATGGAATTTTAGAAGAAATTGGGGAAGAGGAAAAAGATACAATCAATCTAAAAAACAACGCGGCGGAAGTGTTGGATATATTTTTAGGGATTTTAGTCTCGGCTTTTCGATCCACGGAAAATTGTTCGATTGTGGAAGAAATAAATGAAATAGCGGATTTTTATCGCCCTCAGTTTAAGGCATTACAAGGGGATATAACTTTGGATTTTTCAGCTATTGAAAAGGCGGGTTTAAAAGAGAATAAAGTTTTTCTTCCTAAAATTGCTTTGCGTAAGATATTAGGCGATTTTCTGTTTGCGGCTCACGATAGAAAAATAAAAAATGTATTTATAAATGTTTCTGTGGATAATCGGCAATTGAAGGTAGAAACAAATATTCAGGAAAAGACTGAATTTGACGCGAATAGATTTTTGTTAAGGCAAAAGGAAAATGTCGATAGTGCTAATGGGCTGGCAAAAACAGCTGTTTTACCTGATGGGGGATTGGTTTTTAGCCTTTGGCTGCCAATTAAAGCGGATATTAAAATTTTACCTTGCCGCAAGTTTAATTTTGCCAGTCATCCGATTATTGTTGTTAGCGGAGACGCCGGTGTGAAAAGAGGACAGTCGATTGACTATCTAGCCGCGGTCCTTGGTGGCAAAACGGAAAATGTTGGTTTTTTGATGCGGGTAGTGGCATATTATCTGATAAAAGAGCATCCGGAATGGGTGGCTGAATTTAATCAATTAGCGGATGAAAAAAATGGAGAAGCTGAGCTTAATAAATTAATCGAAGATAAAATTGTTCCCTATGTCGCGTATTTCTTGGGCGCGCAAGCGCGGGTGAAAATGGTCAAAGATCCTTGGATGATCAGGGATGATTCCGGAGTTTGGATTGATTCCGCGGCTTCTGGCAAACGGGGACAGCCTTCTTTGCGCAATAGGATCAAGGAAGAAACTAATCGTGAGGAACATATGCGCTTTTTTTATGTTTTAAGTAATCATCCGAAAATAAAAAGTATCGTTGAGCCTTTTTCTTTTGAGGACGGGCTAAAAGCAATTAAAGAGGCAACCGCTAATTGTGTAATTATTAAATCCACGGATTTATGGTCAAGTGATCTAGCTTGGCAGGATCAACCCGGTTTTAAAATTATTAATGTTTTTTTGCACGCCCCGCTGGCGGAAAGGGTGAAAAATCTTATTTATTGGGATGGGGAAGATATTTCACTAAGAGATGGATTAAAACCCGGTACAGATAGTTTTACTGTGCGGGCAGAACAAGAAGCGGATATATCCTTATTGGTTACAAATAAAACTGGCAGGCAAATCGGTGATATTCTTATCGGTTATTTAATATCAAGCGGTATTATATTGCCCAGTGAAATCGAGCAAAATCATCTTTCTGTAAAAGCGGAGTATGACAAATTAGGTGATTTATTCCTGGAACGTTCAATATAGTAGAACTTGAAAAAATACAAGTACGGAGAATCGTGTTTTTGATAAATGTTTCGGCTTGCGCTGCGCAGCTGATTGAATGCTCGTTCCCTTCTATTTTGTCCAGTCTTGAAACGTTTACTTATAAATATTCCCAAGCGTAAATCACTAATTTAGCTTTTATATTGGTAAAAAGGTTTTTTAGTGATAAAATGCTTAACATGCCAGGGATATTTTTAGAACCTTCTCTTTAATAATATAATGAATCTTATGCTTATAAAAAATAAATATATATATATATTAAGCTTGATTATTGTGTTTGCTATAATCAGCTTATCCGGCTGTGCTGGGTCCCAAAAGGGATTAAGAACCAGCAGAGCTAAATACCGATCAATTGCTCAGGTTTGCGCGGATAATAATTTACTTTGGGAATGGGATGGTTTTTCCCAGATTATTACGGTTAAAAACCTGAAAGTCACTGCCAAGTTGTATCCTGGCAGCAGATTAGTATTATATGATAATCAGGTGTCTGATTTAAACAGCCCGGTTATTGTCCAGCAGGGGATGATCATGGTGCCGGAATCTTTTGCTGCTTTGTTTAGCGGAAAAACATTGCATTATAAAGAGTTAAAACCACAGTCAGGCAGTTTTAGTATTCGCAAGATTGTGATTGATGCCGGACATGGAGATCAGGATCCGGGAGCAATTGGCTTTAAGGGAATACAGGAAAAAGAGATTGTTTTGGATATTGCCAAGCGTTTGAAAAATGAACTGGTTGCCAACGGGATTGAAGTTGTTTTAACCCGGCAGACAGATTTATTTCAGCCATTGGAAAGACGTTACGAAATCGCTAATCAGGCCAAAGCGGATTTTTTTATCAGCATTCATGCTAATGCCGCGGAAGCTAAATCTGCCTATGGATTTGAAGCCTATTTTCTCTCGACAACTTATGATGATTTTAGTAAAGCAGTGCAGATCAGGGAAAACGCTGTTATAAAATTTGAAGAAAACGCGGATTACAATAAATCCTCTGATTTAAATGCTACGCTTTGGGATATGATTCTTTCGGAAAACAGAATCGAGTCAATTGAAATGGCTAATTCAATTGCTGAGCAGTTGGAAAAAAGTTTAAAGCTGAGAATCCGTTTTGTTAAAGGGGCTAAGTTTTTAGTATTAAAAGGCGCGCAGATGCCTGCGGTATTACTGGAAGTAGGCTATTTAACTAATCCAGAAGAAGGGGCAAAATTAAACAATCCTTATTATCGTCAGATGCTTGCCGAATCAATTGCCCAGGGCATCCTGGAATATAAAAAAATATTTGAACTAAGTGATGGGTTTAGCCGATGAGTGATACAAGACCAATTGGAATTTTTGATTCAGGAATGGGCGGATTAACTGTGGTAAAGGAAGTTATGCGTAATTTGCCTAATGAAAAGATTGTATATTTTGGTGATACAGCGCGCGTGCCGTATGGTCCAAAATCTAAAGAGACAATTATTCGTTTTTCAATTGAAAATATTTTATTTTTACTAAAAAATAATGTAAAGCTGATTATTGTCGCTTGTAATACTGCCTCAAGCGTGGCTTTAACGGCAATTGAAAAAAACTTTAAAGTCCCGATAATGGGAGTAATTGAGCCAGGAGTCAGTGCGGCAGTGCGGATAAGCAAAAATAAACGTATTGGAATAATCGGTACAAAAACTACAATTAAAAGTCGCGCTTATGAACAGCAGATAAAAAAAATCAATCCAAGCATTCAGGTTTATAGCGTTGCCTGTCCTTTGTTTGTGTCTTTGGTGGAAGAAGGCTGGCTGAAGACAAAGATCACCAAACAGATCGTGACGGATTATTTAAGGCCTTTGAAAAACAAAGATATTGATACAATTGTTCTGGGCTGTACGCATTATCCTTTGCTTAAGCCAGTGATTCAAGATGTTTTGGGTAAAAAAGTTCAGCTGGTTGATTCTGCTCGGCAAGTGGCATATGGCGCAAGCCAGATATTGGAACAGCAGGGCTTATTAACTAATAGGAAAAAAGCAAAGGGGCAAAATGTTTGTTTTTATGTTAGTGATGAACCGGACAATTTCGCGCAGCAGGGAGAAAAATTTCTTGGGTTTAAATTGAATAAAGTAAGGAAGGTATCAAATGTTTGAAATTAGTGTGATTATGGATTTCAGCGCGGCGCATAATTTAAGAGACTATAAAGGAAAATGTGAAAATCTGCATGGGCATAATTGGCAGGTAGAAGCGGTTTTTTCTGCTGAGCAGCTGGGCCAAAGCGATATGGTCATGGATTTCACTTTGGCTAAGAAAATACTCAAACAACAGCTGCACTATTTTGATCATGGCTATATTAATCAAACGGAATATTTTAAGAAGTATAATCCTACTTCGGAAAATATTGCTAAGTTTATATATCAGAATTTAGTTAAAAAAGTAAAAAAATATAAATGCCAAGTTAAGCAAGTCAGTGTTTGGGAAAGCTTGCGCAGTAAAGCAACATATTCCGAGTAATCGGGATTACTTGGAAATGACAAATTACAAATGACAAATTATAAATTTAATAAAAAGAGAAAAAACAAGGCAATTGTTTTATTGTCCGGAGGGTTGGACTCAGCAGTTAGCCTTTATAGCGCGCTGAGTGAAAGTTATCAAGTGTCTTGCTTGAGTTTTGATTATGGGCAAAGGCATAAAAAAGAGCTCAAAGCCGCTCAGAAAATCGCTAAAAAAGCCGGATGTCAATGGCAGCTGGTAAAAATCAGCTTGCCTTGGAAAGGTTCTTCTTTACTGGATAAAACCAAAAAAATTCCTAGACATAGAAAAATTGATGCCGAGATTCCATCAACATATGTTCCGGCAAGAAATATTATATTTTTAAGTTTTGCCGCTTCTTTTGCGGAAAGTGTAAATGCGTCAGCGATTTTTATTGGAGCCAATGAAATCGATTATTCCGGATACCCGGATTGCCGTCAGGAGTTTTTAGACGCTTTTTCTCTGGCTTTGCAAAAAGGGACTAAAGCCGGGACCCAAGGGGTGAAAACGATTATTTGCGCGCCATTGGTTAAAAAAAATAAACAGCAGATCGTGGAATTAGCCATACGCTTAGGCGTGCCTTTGGAATTAACCTGGTCTTGTTATAGCGGAGGCAAAAAGCCTTGCGGAACTTGTGATAGCTGCATTTTGCGAGCCCAAGGTTTTGCCCAGGCAAAAATGAAAGATCCCGCAGGATGTTAACAGCTAAAATATCCGAAATATTTTACAGTATTCAGGGCGAAGGTATTTATCTGGGCACAGGGCATCTATTTATTCGGTTTTTTGGCTGTAATATTAAGTGTGCTTATTGCGATACGGATAAAAATAAATTCAAGCAGTATAGCGTCAAAGAATTAACCGTGGCGGTTGATAAACTGGTTAAAAAACATAAAGTTAAATATATATCTTTAACCGGAGGTGAGCCGCTTTTACAAACAGAGTTTGTTGAAATGTTTTTAAAGAAACTAAAGCTTGATAAATTAAAGATCTATCTAGAAACAAATGGTTTGCTTTGCTCTGATTTTTTGCGGATAAAAAAATATATTGATATCGTGGCTATGGATTTTAAAATTCCCAGCGCGACTGGTCTGGCCGCGTTTTGGGCGGAACATCAGCGGTTTTTAAAAGCAGCGAAGAATAAAAAAGTATTTGTTAAGGCAGTTGTCGGCTTAAAAACCAAAGCCGCGGAAATAAAAAAGGCGGCTAAAATAATTGCCGCGGTTGATAAAGATATTGTATTGGTTTTGCAGCCGGTTGCTAAACAATTATCAGCCAAGCTGATAAAAAAGACAATGCTTTGGCAGGCAGCCGCTCAGCAGGATTTAACTGATGTTAGAATAATACCTCAAGTACATAAACTGATAGGAGTGCGTTGATGCAGAAACAGAAAAAAAATAAAAGTTTGTATGAGAATCTCCAGAAAGATATCCGCGATTTAAAGATGCCGGAAATTGAAGTTTGGGAAAACATGTACTCAGATAAAAATTATTGGATTGAAATGGATGTGCCGGAATTTACCTGCATCTGCCCAAAAACCGGTTTGCCGGATTTCGCGAAGATCACAATTGAGTATATGCCGAATAAATCCTGTCTTGAATTGAAATCATTCAAGCTGTATATTAATGAATATCGCAATGTGGGAATATTCCATGAGCATGTGGTGAACAAAATCATGGATGATTTGATTCGGGCTTGCAAGCCGCGGGCAATGAGCGTGCATGGCGAATTTAATCTACGCGGTGGAATAAAAACCAGTGTATCCGCGGAATATAATCCGGAAAAGAAATAATCAGATGAGAACAATTTCATCAGAATTAATTAAAAATAAAACAGCAGAAATCGCGATCAAAGCTAATACTAAATTGCGCACTGATGTTTTAAGTCTTTTGAAAAAAACATTAATAAATGAGAAAAGCGCATTGGCGAGAAAAGCCTTAAGCGCGATTATTGATAATGCCCGGATTGCCTTAAAACAGAAACGGGCGATTTGTCAAGATACTGGCTTAGCCGTGGTATTTGTAGAAATTGGTAATAATGTTTATGTTCAGGATAATATTAATCAGCTTATATCGCAAGGCATAGCTCTGGGCTATAAACAGGGTGGGCTGCGGGCTTCAATTCAAAAAGACCCAATAAGTCGTAAAAATAAATTAGCTTATGCTCCGATTATTACGCATATTGATATAGTAAAAGGCGATAAAATAAAAATTACTGTTTTGCCCAAAGGTTTTGGCAGTGAAAATAAAGCTCAGGTAAAAATGCTTAATCCCACAGCGAGTATTGATGATATTGAACAGTTTATTGTTTCTGCAGTAAAAACCGCCGGAGCTGGAGCTTGTCCTCCTTATATAATAGGAGTAGGAATCGGCGGCACGCAGGATTATGCGGGTTTGCTGGCTAAAAAGGCATTGTTAACGCCAGTTACCATGAAAAACAAACGAAAACAATTAGCGGATTTAGAACAGCGTTTGCTGGAGAAGATAAATAAACTGAATATCGGGGCATTTGGCTTTGGGGGCAAGACAACTGCTCTAAAGGTAAATGTTTTAACCTATCCCACGCATATAGCTGGATTGCCGGTAGCAGTTAATATCAGCTGCCATGCGCTTAGAAGCGCAAGCGCTATAATATAGCGTTTAGGATAAACAGAATACAGAGAACAGATGACTGAAAACTGAGGGATGAGGGACGATCGCTACGCTAGGACGATGGACGAAAAAGCGGAGAACAGAGGACAAATTTCTAATTACTAATTTCTAAACTCTAAATAAACTTAAATGACTAAAGCTCAAAACACAAAAAGAAAAATCGAGTAGAAAATTATAAAGTAGTTATAGCTAATAGACGATCCGCTGGGCAAAAATTCTCTTTGAGCGGCGCTTTAAATGAGAGACTGACTTACGGAGTGTTAGCGAAGTCAAGTTAGCCTGCTCGGTGGGAATTTAGCACGAAAAGCAGCGGTTAGCTGCTTATTCGTGAATCATTAGTGAGAATGCGCGGCTGAGACTGCACGATGCAGGCTCAGGCTTAGCGAAAAGACGTGTTTTTGCCAAAGAGAGTACGTTTGGAAAAAGCATAATAAAATAAAAGCAAGAAGAGAGAAAATGAAAACATTAGATCAGTCCTTAACCAAAGAAAATATAAAAGACCTGGTTGTTTGGCAGGAAGTTTTGTATACTGGAATTTTGTATACAGCGCGGGATCAAGCTCATAAGCGTTTGATTGAGCTGATTGATAAAGGGAGAAAACTGCCGTTTGATATCCAGGGTAAAATAATTTATTACTGCGGCCCGACTCCCAGCCTTAAAGGTCAGGTAGTTGGTTCCTGCGGGCCGACAACATCCAGCCGGATGGATAAGTTTACGCCTAGATTATTGGAAAACGGTTTATTAGCAACTATTGGTAAGGGCGAGCGTTCGCTTGAGGTTATTGCGGCAATTAAAAAATACAAGTCAGCTTATTTTTCGACATATGCTGGATGCGGTGCATTGCTGGCGCAGTATGTGATAAAAAAACAGTTGATTTGTTTTAAAGATTTAGGCGCGGAAGCGGTTTACGCGTTTACAGTAAAAGATTTTCCATTAATTGTGGCGATAGATTCTAAGGGAGATAATATTTATGCCAAGAATAACTAAGAAAAAAGCGGATGTTTTGCGGAAAGTATCAATTACTCGAAATTATATGAAATATGCTGAAGGGTCATGTTTGATTGAAGTCGGCAATACTAAAGTTATCTGCACGGCTTCAATTGAAGATAAGGTACCGTCTTTTTTACGGGACAAAGGCACTGGCTGGATAACTGCGGAGTATTCCATGTTGCCCAGATCCTGTCAGACCCGCAGTCCGAGAGAATCAAGCAAAGGAAAAGTTGGCGGAAGGACGCATGAGATCCAGCGTTTGATTGGCCGATCTTTGCGCACTGTTGTTGATATGAAAAAACTTGGGGAACGCACGGTTTGGATTGACTGCGATGTTATTCAGGCTGATGGCGGCACGAGAACTGCTAGTATCACCGGGAGTTTTGTGGCTTTGGTTGACGCGCTGTATGCATTGCAGAAATCTGGGAAAATCGCTTTATTTCCAGTTAAAAAATATGTTGCGGCGACTAGTGTGGGAATTATTGACGGCAAGCCGACATTGGATCTTAATTATGAACAGGACTCGAATGCTGATGTGGATATGAATGTGGTAATGACTTCCTCTGGTGAATTTATTGAATTGCAGGGAACAGCGGAAAAAGTACCGTTTAATCAAAAACAGCTGGCGCAATTGACTAAATTGGCAAAAAAAGGAATTGATCGCTTGATTAAACTGCAAAAAAAAGCATTAAGTGATTTGCCGATTAACATTTAAAGACACAAAGACACAAGTTAAAAGTTCATAAAGTTCGTAAAGTTATAAAGTAAAAACAAAACTAAAAAAATGCAGGTCGATAGCTTATAGAAAAAGCATAATACAGAAAAAAGATACAAGGTTGCAAAGTAGGGGCCGCGCTTGCCCCGGCCCGTAATAATAGACAAGGTGAAATCATTAATAAGCGGGCGCAGGCAAGCAGCGCCCCTACTATAAGGGCGGGAATAATTATTTAGGCGGGTTTGAAACCTGATTTTGATAGGACTGGCAAAATCAGAGATTCATCCTCGGAGTCCCGCACGATGCGGGACGAGAATGAGCCAAAATGATTGATTCCGGACCGCCTTCGATAAGTTGGTTGCAAAGATACAAGGTAAATAACGCGTTAACTGGGCAACTGGCTAACTGGAGAACTCTTTAAAATGGAAGTTATTGTATCAACCAGAAATAAAAATAAATTTGCGGAAATCAGTAAAATATTAGCTGATGGAAAGATAAAAGCCGTTAGTTTGGAAGAATTTCCTCAGGCACCAAAAAGAATCAAAGAAGATGGGGATACTTTTAGCGCTAATGCTAGTATCAAGGCTTTAAAAATTGCGCGCAGTACTAAAAAACTAACAGTTGCTGATGATTCTGGCTTGGAAGTAAATGCTTTAGCCGGAGCTCCCGGAGTATATTCCGCCAGGTTTTCGGGTAAAGGGGCGACCTATCAAACAAATAATAATAAATTATTAAAAGTTCTAAAAGATTTGCCCAGCAAAAAAGCCCGTAAAGCCAGATTTGTTTGCGCTGTGGCGATTGCTGACGCTGATGGAATTATTGCAGTGGTTGAAGGAACTTGTTTGGGCTATATTACTCTTGAGGCAAAAGGGGCCCAAGGGTTTGGCTATGATCCATTGTTTGAAGTTGCTGCTTATAAAAAAACATTCGCCCAGTTAAGTCCGAAAGTTAAAAACAAAATCAGCCATCGGGCAAAAGCATTTAGCAAAGCAAAAAAAGTTATTTTAAAATATATTAATAAATCTAAGAAAAATAAATAAATTTATCCTTAGTCTAGAAAGGTGTTTTATGAAATTATATTTCCGTATTATAAAACTCTTTATCCGGCCGCATTTGTTTACATTAGGGTTGGCTGTTGTATTTATGGTTTTATCTGCTTTTTTTGACAGCGCTTCCTTGACCATGCTGGTTCCTTTAAGTGATAAAGTCCTTGGCCAAAATAAGATTATTTTGGATCGCCGTTTGCCGGGATTTTTAGCTAAGATCGTTGATAATATAAATGCTACTCCGCCTTTAGAAATGCTGAATATAATTGTATTTACAATCCTGATCGTGTTCGTCTTAAAAGGAATATTTTCTTTTGGCCGGACATATTTGATCACTAAATTAAGTCAATTAGTTATTCGCGATATTCGAGATACGATTTATAAAAAAATTCAAAACTTTTCTTTGGATTATTTTACGCAAAGCGTTACCGGACATTTAGTTTCCCGGATCACCTATGATGTGGATATATTAAAAGGCTCAATATCCGTGGGATTGATGATGTTCTATCATTTTCTTACCATGGTGTTTTTAGCGGGTATTGTGTTTTTTATCAGCTGGAAATGGGCTTTGATGGCTTTGGCTTTGGCGCCTTTGGTTGCTTTGCCAATTTTTCAGATCGGCAGGATGATCAAGAAAATCAGTACTCAGGCTCAGGAAAAAATGGGTGATTTGAATCGGAAGCTGTTTGAAACAATCTCCGGAGTAAGAATTGTAAAAGCGTTTTCCATGGAAGATAAGGAAATTATTAAATTCGGTAATCATAATCATTCTTTTTATAAAATTATGATGCGTTTGGAAAAACGTTCGCAAGTTCTCGGGCCGTTTACGGAACTTATTGGCGCTTGCGGCGGTACAGTGTTTCTTTATTATGGGGGTAAAGGAGTTATTGAAGGCGGCATGTCATTTGGGATTTTTATCCTTTTTCTCGGAGCGTTTATGTCCTTAATCAAGCCTTGTCGCAGGTTAAGTGAAATTCATAGCATAAATCAGCAGGGTTTAGCCGCGGCAAAAAGGATCTTTGAAGTATTGGATTCTCCGGTAAAAGTAGCCCAAGCAAAGAACGCTATTGAATTGCCGGAATTTAAAAAAGATATGGTTTTTGAAAATGTGAGTTTTGGATATGATGATACGATGATCTTAAAAGATATTGATTTAACCATAAACAAGGGCGATATAATTGGCTTGGTTGGCGCCAGCGGCGTGGGCAAAACTACTTTGGTTAATTTAATCCCGCGGTTTTATGATCCAATCAAAGGCTCAATAAAAATCGATGGCATCGATATTCGGGAAGTTAGTTTTAAATCATTACGTTCGCAAATCGGCATAGTTACTCAGGACTTGATGCTGTTTAATGATACGACTAGGAATAATATTGCCTATAGCCGACAAGACGCGACATTAGAAGAAGTAATAAAAGCAGCGAAAATTGCTGAGGCTCATGAGTTTATCATGAGTATGCCTGATGGGTATGATACGGTTATTGGCGATATGGGGATGAAACTTTCCGGCGGGCAAAAGCAGCGGTTGGCGATTGCCAGAGCAATCCTGGATAATCCGCCGATATTAATATTAGATGAAGCAACTTCGCAGCTTGATGCTGAGTCAACTCGCTTGGTTCAGGAAGCGTTGGATAAATTATTAAGCAATCGCACGGCTTTTGTTATTGCGCATCGACTGGCCACAGTGAAAAAAGTTAAAAAAATCCTCGTATTTGAGGACGGCCGGATTGTCGAACACGGTACTCATGAGGAATTGCTTAAGAAGAATGGGGCTTATAAGCGACTATTTGAGCTGGAATTTTTGGCTTAATAGCTTTTTTTAGTGAGTTCCCCAATGCTGTTGGAAAAAGCTAAATAAAAAGGCTGAGTTTAATAAAATAAAAAAAATGCTTGTAAAAAATAAAAGGTGTGGTATATTATTTTAACATTTACTTAAAATGCTTAAAGTATTGCATTAGTCGATAAGAGTTTACAAAGGAGGAATAATTTTGACAGTTACAATCAAACAACTTTTAGAATCAGGCGTTCATTTTGGCCATCAGACAAGAAGATGGAACCCTAAAATGGCTCGATATATTTTTGCCGAGCGGAATGGTATTTATATCGTTAATTTAGAGAAAACAGAAATTGAGTTAAAAAACGCTTGTGAATTTTTAAAAAGCGTGGCAGCGCGTGGTGAGAGTGTTTTGTTTGTAGGAACTAAGAAACAGGCGCAGCAGACGATTGTTGATGAGTCAACTCGTTGCGAGATGTATTATGTTGATCAAAGATGGCTGGGCGGGACCTTGACTAATTTTGAAACAATTCGCAAAAGCATCAAGCGTTTGGATGAACTCGAGCGGATGAGTGAAGACGGAACATTTGATAGACTTAAGAAAAAAGAAGTTTCTGTTTTAAATAAAGAAATGACTAAATTACTGAAAAATTTAGGCGGAATCCGCAAGATGAGTAAGCTCCCGGGTGCGCTGTTTATTGTTGATTCAAAAAAAGAAGAAACCGCGGTTAAAGAAGCAAGAAGATTAAATATCCCGGTAGTTGCTTTAGCTGATACTAATTCTAATCCAGATATATTAGATTATGTTATTCCTGGCAATGATGACGCGATAAAATCAATCAGATTGGTTACTTCAACAGTCGCTGACGCGGTTATTGAAGGCACAAGCCGATATGAAAAGACAAAAGCGGCACAGTTTGAAAAAGCGGCAAAAGAAGCTGCTGAGAGAAAAGCAGAAAAAGAAGCTTTGCAAAAATCAACAGAAAAAAATGATAAAGAAGTAAACCCAGCGGCAAAAAAAAGCACAGTTAAGCCAGCTGACGATTCAAAGAAAAAAGCTCCAAAGGCAAAACGAAAGGCAGAATAATGGCAGTAACTAACGATCAAATTAAATTATTAAGAGAGCAGACTAATGCTGGCTTTATGGATTGTAAGAATGCTTTATTGAAAACCAATGGCGATATTGAAGAAGCGGTTGCTGAACTTCGGAAAAAAGGTTTGTCCGTTGCTGCTAAACGCGCTGATAAAGCTGCTAAAGAGGGATTGGTTGAATCCTATATTCATTTGGGTGGAAAAATCGGGGTTTTAGTGGAAATTAACTGTGAAACTGATTTTGTTGCCCGCAATGAACAGTTCCAGCAGTTTGTAAAAGATGTGGCTATGCAAATTGCCGCGGCAAGTCCTTTGTATCTAAACAAAGAAGATGTTCCGCAAGCACTTATAGATAAAGAAAAAGAAATTATTTCTTCTCAGACAGGCGATAAGCCGCCTAATGTAGTAGAGAAGATGGTAGAAGGAAAGATCAATAAATTTTATCAGGAAGTATGTCTTTTAGAACAGACTTTTGTCAAAGACGATAAACTAAAGATAAAAGATTATTTGAATTCAATTATTGCCAAAATCGGGGAAAATATCAGAATTAGAAGATTTACCCGCTACCAAATCGGCGAAGAAATTTAGATTTCAGTTAAGCAATTACGATAAATAGAAAATAAATCTATGGCAAAGAAAAAAACAGCATATCGCCGGGTAGTTTTAAAACTCAGCGGCGAAGCATTGCAGGACACAAAAAAAGGTTTTGGCATTGATGCTGGTGTTCTTTTAAATATAGCGGAACAGTTAAAAGACGCAAAAAAGCTTGGGCTTGAGATTGCGATTGTTGTCGGAGCGGGTAATATATTCCGGGCAGCATCGACAATTGGCCGGGCAATTGAGCGGGTCACTGCTGATTATATGGGCATGCTGGCAACAGTAATTAATGCTTTGGCGCTGCAGGATGCTTTAGAAAAAATCGGAGTGCATACTCGTGTGCAAACAGCAATTGATATGCAGGAATTAGCTGAGCCGTATATTAGGAGAAAAGCAGTTAGGCATCTGGAAAAAGGGAGAATTATAATTTTTGCCGGAGGCACAGGTAATCCCTATTTTACAACAGATACTGCCGCGGCTTTAAGAGCAATTGAGATAAATGCTGATATAATTCTTAAAGCAACAAAAGTTGATGGTGTTTATTCCGATGATCCGATTAAAAATAAAAAAGCCAAGAAATTCAGTGAACTAAGTTATATTGAAGTTGTGAACAAGAATTTACAAGTTATGGACCGGACAGCAGTGACATTATGTATGGAAAATAATTTACCAATAGTGGTTTTTGATTTGTTTAAAAAAGGGAATATTAAAAAAGTTATTCAGGGTGAGAAAATTGGAACCCTTGTTAGATGAAAAATATTAAAGGAATCAGTCAATGAGTATTAAAGAAATAGTTTTTCAGTCAGAAGATAAGATGAAAAAAACAATTGAAGTGGCAAGTCGTGACTTTAGTATGGTTCGGACTGGTCGGGCGAGCGCAGCTTTAGTTGAAGGAATCAGAGTGGATTATTATGGAACGCCTACTCCTTTAAAACAGCTTGCTGGTATTGCTACTCCGGAACCGCGTTTAATTGTTATTCAGCCTTGGGATATATCTTGTTTGAGTGCTGTGGAAAAAGCAATTCAAAAATCTGATTTAGGGATTTCTCCTTCAAATGATGGTAAAATCATTCGTTTGAATGTGCCGCCTTTAACTCAGGAAAGACGCATTGACTTGGTTAAAGTTATCCATAAGCTGACAGAAGAGAATCGGATTGCGATGCGGGCAATAAGGCGTGACGCTAATGAGACGGTAAAACATGAAGAAAAAGATTCAAAAATCACCGAAGATGAAAGTTTTAAAGCTTTAGATGATATTCAAAAGCTTACTGATAAATATATCAAAGAATTAGAAGCTCTTTCCAAGAAAAAAGAAAAAGATATAATGGAAGTTTAAAGTTTAGTGGGCCGCTAGCTCATCTGGTAGAGCACCGCCCTTTTAAGGCGGTTGTGCTTGGTTCGAGACCAAGGCGGCTCACCACTAAATTGAGCCCAAAGAGTAATATGCTTTGGGCTAACATTATGTCCCCATCGTCTAGTCTGGTCCAGGACAACAGCTTTTCAAGCTGTCGACAGGGGTTCGAATCCCCTTGGGGACGCCAATAAAAAAGATCACTCTTAAATGAGTGGTCTTTTTTTTTGTTTAAGTACCCAAGGGGATTCGAACCCAGTAAAAGGGTTTTAGGGAAAAATCTAATTTTTCCCTATCGGCGTACGAGTACTTCTTGCGGAAGGAAGGGAAATACTAAAGGGAAAACATAAGGGTTTCCCTTTAGGGAGTGAGTGGACCATAGCGAAGCGAAGGGGAGTGACACGACGAGAGTGTATAATCTAGTGTGTCTGAAAAAAAAGACACCGACATTTCCTTAATGGTAAAATATAGTTTGAGAAAACAGTATTTACCAACAAAAAGAAAGGAGAATGTCGATGCAAAAAGATTATAACTCGTTTTTGGAAAAAAGTGTATTAGATTTATTACAATAT
>JAHITY010000044.1 GCA_018817165.1 Candidatus Omnitrophota bacterium | reverse complement strand
ATATTGTAATAAATCTAATACACTTTTTTCCAAAAACGAGTTATAATCTTTTTGCATCGACATTCTCCTTTCTTTTTGTTGGTAAATACTGTTTTCTCAAACTATATTTTACCATTAAGGAAATGTCGGTGTCTTTTTTTTTAGACACACTAGATTATACACTCTCGAATAAATTAATCAATGCCAGCTCAAGCCTGGGTAAAAGCATAGACTATGTATATTATGAAGACGGCAATCTTGGTTTTAAAACATCTCAAGATACTACCAAGTACATCTATGATGGCATACATTGCATTGCAAAATATGATCAGGATAATAATCTGATCAATGAAATAGTCTACGGCCCTCAAATAGATGAAGTGTTGTGTAGTATAGACAGCTCTGATACAGCGCACTACTACCACCAAGACACATTACAGAGTGTAGTAGCCATCACAGATGGCTTTGCCAATAAAAGCGCTGTATATGAGTACGATGTATATGGTAAAATAAAAGATAAGACAGGTAGTTTTGATAATGAAATAACATACACTGGCCGATGGCTGGATGAGGATACGGGGCTGTATTATTACAGAGCTCGCTGGTATGATGCGGATAATGGGAGGTTTATATCAAGGGATCCGATAGGTACTAGGGGTGGGATTAATTTGTATGGGTATGTGGGGAATGGGCCAGTAAATAAAACTGACCCGTTGGGATTGGAAGCAATAAGATTTAATTGGGTTCCTTGTAATGGAGCAGAATTCGATTATTGTCGACTTGTTGTTTGCCAATCAAGAAGGTTAATTAAATGTATGGCAAAGCTTAAGATTTCTTGTGGATTAGATGGGACAAAAAAAAGAGAACGAATGTTTCCTCCAAGTTGTCATTGTGAGGATTATGAAGAGGAAGATAGGAATAATGGGAAGCAATATGATTTTAATCCTGGGTGGTGGACTGGATTTCCATTTATTCCGATTCTAGGATTATTTTGATATGATTTCTAATTAAAAAGCGTAAAAGGGGTACTATGGAAACGACGGATAATTTATTGGTGGGGCACGTATATTTTTTTATGTCATTTTTTGATAAAGAATTATCAATTCCCCAGATAGAAACTTATGTTTTTGTTGGAAAAGATAAAGAAGAAATAATTTTTCAAGATGTAAAATCTTTTTTAGAAAATGGTAATTATTTGAAAGCTACTATTAATTTTCATTGTAAAAAAATAAACATAGGCGTTGACTGTTTATCAGAAGTTTATGATTTAGAAGGTTTAATAAATATTTTGAAGGGTCTCCAGGATGAAAATCATAATGTTAAGATTTTAGAAAAAGGGCCAGCTTGTGATGAGTTTGCTTTAAAACAAATTGATGAAGAAAAAATTAAGGATTTTAAAAAACAAATCGGTAAATTTTTAGATTCTAAATTTGCTCGAACTGTGCTTTTAGTTTTTACAAATAACAAAAGAGTTAGTCTAGGGCTTTTAAAAATCAATGATAAGGTCGAAATTAGTTTTTCACTTTCACGTAGAAAATATTCGGAACATGAACAGCCTATTATGGATTTTTTTGAGAATCAAGGCGTGGGCTTGTCCAGTGATTATTTGTCTGATTTTGATAAGATAAGACATCTTTCTTATGAGTTGTCTTCGGACGCTAAATTTTTGGTACAGATTGTCTTAACTATTTTTAAAGATATTTATAAAATAAAAGATTCTGAAGAATTAGATTTTCAGTTAATTGAGCAAGGGTAATGTAAAGTAGTTAAAATAATAGTAAAAATAATAGGGTCAGGCACTGAAAACTGAAAACATTTGATTGTCAATAATCAAAGAAACGAAAATTTGGGCCAACCCTTGATATTAGACAAAGGGGTAAAAAAGCGGGCGATGCTGCCCCGTTAAAACATCCCTAGCCTTCATTTCTTTGCATCAGGTCAAAGAAACGAAGCAAAGAAACCCCGCCCCCAGATGAAACAGTGAAGATTTTCTAATGGTTTAGTAACTACGACTTCGCCGCCAAATCGGCCATCCTGCCTCAGTGGCGTTTCGCCGTCCTGGCTTCATCTCCGTTCTTAAACCAAAGAAAATCAGATCACTTGGTTTCAAGGGGGAGGGCAGACGGCAATCTAGGCTCAAAAACAAGCCAAGATACTTGTTACGCACCGAATTGTGACCACATTCCAATGCGGGTTTGGAAACGGTTATAAATCAAGCATATACATTTGATAATGTCGGCAATAGAATTAACTTTACCCAAATAACCTCCTTAGAGACTGAAACGATTAATTCCCAATTCAATCAATTAAATCAGCTGAATAGTTGGAGCAGTTCTTTGCTTGCTGGAGGAGATATTGTTTCTTTGTCAGGGATATTGGCGGATGATAATATTGATTATATCAGTGTGAACAGTCAGACTGCTACCATTGATAGCGATACATTTACGATAAATGATCTGGTGCTCAATCCCGGCTTAAATATCTTAAACATAAATGCTCAAGATAGAGCCGGCAATAGTGCTCAAGCCAATCTTGATATTACTTTGGATAATACTGCAAGCGCAATATATGGTTATGATTCAGATGGTAATCTGATCAGCAATTCAGTCAATGGCACAACCTGGAACTATAATTGGGATGCGGAAAACAAATTAATCAAAGCCAGCTCAAGTTTGGGCAAAAGCATAGACTATGTATATTATGAAGACGGCAATCTTGGTTCTAAGACGCAATCCGCATCACTCAATACGCAATACTATATCTATGATGGCATCCACTGCATCGCCAAATATGATGCTGATAATAATCTGATTAATGAAATTGTCTATGGACCACAGATAGATGAAGAACGCATGTACTGGAGATTTTATGCAAGTAGAAGTAATAACTCAACAAAAATTTTGGCCCATTAATTATCCTTTTCCAGAAGGAATTCCTAGTACTGATGGCGGTGGAGGGATGACTGGAGAGACTTATGACTATTTAAAGGGTATTCATGATGCTATGAAAAATGCTGAGAAATATGGTACTAAAGATTTATTTGAAGCGATTAGGAGTAAAAATATAGGGCAGATGTATTGTGATAAATTGTGATAAGTTAGTTTGGACATAAATAGGGACAGCGACTATTTAAATTGACAAGGTTGTTGGAATGATTTAACATATAACTATGCCAAGAATGGGAAGAGTAGTAGCAGTTGACTTGCCTCATCATATAACACAAAGAGGCAATTATCAGAATGATGTATTTGCTAATGATAGAGACAGGCAAATATATTTAGAGTTTATTTGTAAAGCAAGCGATGCAGCGAATCTTAGAATACTTGCCTATTGTTTAATGACTAATCATGTCCATTTCATAGCGATTCCCCGAGAAGAAAACTCTTTAGCTAAAGCTTTTAATACCGCGCACATGAGATATTCGCAATACTTTAATAAGAAAAGAAAACTAAAAGGGCATTTATGGCAAGGAAGGTTCTTTTCCTGTGTTTTAGATGAAGCTCACTTAATATCTGCAGTTCGCTATGTTGAGAGGAATCCGGTGCGGGCAAAAATGGTAAAGAAGCCTTGGGACTGGAAATATTCCAGTGCAAAAGCGCATACAGGAGGGAAAGAAGAATTCGTGCATTCAGTTAAAGAACTTTTTAATTATATTGAGTTTGATGCGAAGAAATGGAAAGAATATATAGTAGAAAAAGATGAAAAAGAAGACAGAGATAATATAATAAAACATACAGCGAGTGGAAGGCCCTTAGGATCAGTAGATTTTATTTCAAGGTTGGAAAATAAGTTAGGGAAGAGATTGCATGCATTACCTTGGGGTAGGCCTGCTAAAAAATAGTCGCTGTCCCTATTTGTTTCGCAGTAAATATTTTAAAGGTTTAACTTTAGATATTCCCTTAGATAAATTAGAAAGTGAAATAGAAAACGAAGTAAAGAACAGATTGGCATTGATTGGCATAGATCTTATTGGTTTAAAAGTGTGGTATGGAGAAGTAGGAAGAATAGGGTCAGGCACTGAAAATAATTGACTGGCAATGAGAATGTAGTGAAAATAATTTTATGAAATAATTGGGGGGAACCCTGGGGTAAGCAGGGGCAACTCGAGAAAAAATAGAAGTAGCAAAGGCCTATGAATGAGCAAATAATAGGGGGTTGTTTATTATGAAATGTTTTGTTAGTTATTTGATTGTATTGATGTTGGGTTTATTGATTTCTGGGGGAGTATGTTATGCTGAGAATAGTATTGATATTGGTATATCTGAAGAAGAAGTCATAGCGCTGATAGGAGAGCCATTAGGCAGAGCTGTAAGCGATAATACTACAATATTGCAATATTCATCATTTAGAATAATTCTTAAAGATGATAAGGTGGTTGAGTCATTGGAGAATAAAGTTAAAGAACCTTCTGCAATTTTTGTAGAACAAAAATCTACTAAGATAGAACTAAATATTCCTGTTATAAAAAAAACAACGTCTACGTATGAGTCTTTAAAAAAGGAAGTTAAAAAATATAAGAAAATAAGAACTATTAATGAAAAAGGAAAAAGTGTTAAGCTTGATTCTCTATTAGTTCCAGGGGAAGTAACAATAATAGACTTTTATGCTGATTGGTGTGGTCCTTGTAAAAAAATTAGTCCAAAATTAGAGGAGTTTGTTCGTAAGTATAAGGATGTGTATTTGCGAAAAGTCAATATTGTTAATTGGAAGACTCCAGTTGTTAAGCAATTTAAGATAGAATCAGTGCCGCATGTACGCGTTTATGATGAAGATGGGAATATGGTAGGAGAACCTACTTCTAGTTATAAAAATGTTGAGTGGTATTTGGAAAAGATTACTAAAGAGAATAAATAGGGGGGGCAAACCTCTCAGCAGGAAAAAAACGAATTAAAGTCCCGCAGATCTTGTGTTTCCCTAACCGCCCCGCTAAAGCGGGATAAACTATACGCTAATTTTATCGCTTGGTTTAAAGGGAATTACTTTTTAGTCAGGGGCAAAGCAGGCTGTCTTTTATTGACAAAATCAGTGTCTAAGGCGTAGTATATTAGTATGAAATATGGTATTGGTTTTTATTGTTTGTTCCTGTTGTTTTTTAGTGGCGCGGTGGTTGCGGATGCTGAAGCGGAAATAGGAGAGTCTGCAACTAATAAGTCTTTCCCCCCAAGCGCTATTGCAAAAATTATTCCGCATCAATATGAATTATTCGCAAGAAAATCAGACAAGTATAAAAAAATAAAAGATATAAATAGCTATGGGAAGAAAATTGATCCGGCTGTTTTGCGTGTGCCCAATAGAATCAATATAATTTATTTTTATGCCAACTGGTGCGGGCTTTGCAGTAGTATTGATCCTAAACTTGAGAAACTTGTGAAAAAACATAAAAATGTTTGTTTGCGCAAAGTTAATATTTCGCATGAGCAATCTCCTGTAGCAAAACAATTCAAAGTAATGTCAGTGCCGAATGTCAGGGTGTATGATAAGGAGGGTAAGCTTGTCGGAGCGTCAACTGATGATTTTAATCAGATTGAATCTTATGTGGAAAGTCTTTTTAAACAGAAAGTGCTAGATTGATAATTATTACCCTTGATTAGTGTGCGGCCTAAAAGTTGCGGATATTTCCTCTGAGCTCAATGGAGGAAATTGGATTTTCTGAGTTTTGAAAATATAAAAAAACAAACTTCTTTAATTTTCCTTCGGCTAATTCAGCGGTATTTAATGTTAAAATAATTGTATAGATTTGATTTTCTTTGATTAATATATCTTTTTCGTATTCTAGAGTAATGCATTCACAGGAAGAGCGGGCTTTTTTTAGGTTTATTGTTTGTGCTTCATTATTTATGATTTGTATGTTCTGAGTGATTGTTTTACCTTTGATGATATTTCCCAGGTTAATTGTTCGCGGGGATATTTCTAAGGCAAAGCTTAGGCCGGGATCGCCGATCAGCAAACTTAAAAATATAATTATGGTTGAAATTTTAGCTAAAATAGTGGTTTTCATGGTGAATATTATGATATATTAAAAGCATGAAAATATCTACTATTCTGTTTATGTTGAGCGTATTTTTGATTGCCGGGATTTCCTTTGCCCAAGGAGAAAGTAAAAATCAGCCTTTAATGATCTATTTATTTTCTTCATCAACTTGTGAACAGTGTCAGCAGCTGAAAAAAGAATTCTTGCCAGAGATTTTGCGAAAGTTTCAAGGCGAAGTGGTTTATCAGCATATCCCGGTTGATGATGCGACGGCTTTCAATTTACAGCTTATGTATGAGCAGGCATATGCAATTGAAGATGATGAATCAGTTAAGCTGTTTGTCGGTAAGCAAGCTTTGTCCGGGATTAAGGCGATCCAGTTAAAGCTAGAGGCTGTGATCAATGAAGAATTAAGTAAACAATCAATCACAACTACTCCCAGCCAGATCCTTGCTCAAAAAAAAGAATATTCTCCAGAAAAATCTCTAGTCAATCGGTTTTCATGTTTTACTCCGGGAGTGGTCGCTTTTGCCGGACTTATCGACGGGATCAATCCCTGCGCTTTTATTACAATTGTTTTTTTTGTTTCTGTACTTTCTTTGCTTAAAAAAACTAAGCGAGAAATTCTAATTGTTGGTGGAATGTTTGCTTTATCCGTGTTTTTAACTTATGTCTTATTAGGTTTGGGGGTATTTAAATTAATTAAGATTTATTCAGTTAATGGGGGGATCAGCAGATCAGTGTCGATAATCGTGTTTGTTTTGGCTTTGGGTTTAGCGGTGTTTAATTTTATTGATTTTCTAATATATAAAAACACAAAAAATCCCAAAGATATAAAAATCAAACTTCCAAAATCAATTCGGACGAGGATTAATCGATTGATTCGATCAGAAATGCAGACGCGCAATTTAATCCTGGGAGCTTTGCTTTTAGGGTTTCTGGTTTCTTTGCTTGAGTCGGTATGCACCGGGCAGGTTTATCTGCCAACTATTGTGTATATCTTACAGCAAAAAAAAATGATGTTTAAGTCATTTATTTATTTGCTATTATATAATTTTATGTTTATTATTCCATTGTTGTCGGTTTTTGCTTTTACCTATGCCGGGGTGAGTTCTGTTCAGATTAATAAGTTCTTTGCGCGAAATCTTGGTTTATCGAAACTGCTTTTGACAGTGCTGTTTTTTATTTTAGCTATGTTTTTATTGTTTAATGTTTTATTTTAAAATGAATGGATAAAATTTAAACTTCTTCTTATGCTAATTATTTGATAGAATGTAATATATTTAATTAAATCTAAAGGGAGGGTGTATGAAAAAAATAAGTTTTATTTTAGCGTTTATGCTGTTAATCACCAGTTCTAGTTTTGCCGCGGAGAAGAATACGAATTTATTGATTGATTTAAACCGGGGGATTTTTTTGTTTACTAAAGCAAAACTCCAGTATGAATCCCGCTAAAAACAATTTAGAGTGCAGATGCCTTATATGGAAACTGTACTTGGCAAAGCTGAGCAAATTAAAGAGTTGAAAGTTGTTTTGGAAAAAATAGGCGGTAAAGTTGATGTGATTAAGGAAGAAGATATTATTATCGAGCAGGCGCCGAGTATCGGGGATGCATTGCTTTTAGACGCCTCTGAGGAGATTGGCGCAGTGGCATTTTGTAATTTGCTGATCTATAAATACAATGATTCGGAAGTGAATAAGGTGGCAATTAAAATAAGAGACCAAAGTCAGTATTATTATATGATGTTTGATAACATTGCTCAGTTTTCAGTAATGGCGATGCTGCGCAGTAAAGAAATGTCCGCGCCCATGCCTCCTCAAATGCCCGGCGGCGGGGAAGAACAGTTTTAGGAAAATAAAACCATGCTAAAAAAAATCAGACAAGTCTTAATCTTATCAATCGGATTGCTGTTTATTTTAAGTCAAGCTGTTTTTGCCCAGATGAATCCAGAGCTGATAAAAGCCTTAAATCAGGTTTTAATCTGGGATATACACATAATGCAGCAATGTGAAGAGCACAGTGAACAGTTTAGTATTTCTATACCGTACAATCAAATTATTTCTGAAAAGCGCCAAATTATAAAATCTTTGGTTGAGTTAATTGATTTTTTTGGCGCGGATATTAGTGATCAACGAATCGAAAACGAAAAATCGCTACATGATTATCAGGCTTTAAATTTAGATGCTCATGCGCAAATTCAGGGGATTATGCTTTATGATAATCTGTTGAATAAATTCGGCCATCCGAAAGTCCAGGCATTTGCGATCAAAGCAAAAAATCAGGCAAATGTTCATTATATGCTGCTTTCCACTGCTGCGCAGCAGTTGCTGGCTGCCAAGCAGATCGCGGATATTGCTCAAATTGAGCAGCCTTAATCTTTAAAATTCCTTATTGATATTGTCTAAACATTTCAACATAAATCTGCTTTATCTTAAAAATAGTGTTTAATTTTTTATACAAAAAGTTGCTAAATAAATTTTTGCAAAACTTCTGCAATAACTATTTTTTGCGTTTTTTGAACAATCTTAAATTAAATTTAATTAATTTATCGTCTGAGAAATGACTAATCGGAGAAAAAAGAGAAATTATTTATTTTGGATGATTAATATTATGCGCTTACTTAGCTTGACATAGGGATTATTTCTAATTATAATAGTTTCAAAAGATAATTAAAAGTTAAGGACAGGCCTTAAGAATAGAGTTTTTATAACATTCCTTTGTAGGATTTATTTATATTTTAAATCCTGATATTGATTGCCCATAATAATAGTGGTTTTTTGTTGATGTATAATGAATCTGTTGTTTTTTATTTACTGAAGGTGTAAATGAAACTAAAAGACAAAATTGCTGTTGTTACCGGCGGAACGCGCGGCATTGGCAAAGCCATTGTTCAGACTTTAGCTCAACAAGGAGCGCAAGTCTTGTTTACTTATGTAAACAACGATGCCAAAGCGCGAGAACTTGAATCTAGCCTGGGAAAAGAAAATTTAAAAGTAAGCGGCTTTAAAGTCGACGTAAAAGACTTTAATCAAGTTAACGCGTTTAAAGAACAAATCCTCGATAAATATGGAGCAGTGGATATTCTGGTAAATAATGCCGGGATTATTCGCGATAAAGCTCTGGCCCTGATGAGCTCAGAAGAATGGTCTGATGTCATCGATACAAATCTTACCGGCGTATTTAACGTTACCAAGTGTTTTGCGGTTACTTTTATGAAGCAAAGACAGGGTAATATTATAAATATCAGTTCACTTAGCGGAATAATTGGAATTCCTCGTCAAACAAACTACTCAGCCTCAAAAGGCGGGATGATCGCCTTTAGCAAAGCCTTGGCCAAAGAAGTCGCGGCTTTTAATGTGCGGGTCAATGTGGTTGCTCCGGGTTTTATTACCACAGATATGACAAGCGTTTTAAAAGAAGATTATATTAAACATGTTATGCCGCAAATCCCCTTAGCTAGATTCGGAACAGCTGAAGAAGTGGCAAGCGTGGTGCTTTTTTTGGCAACAGAGCAGTCAGATTATATCACCGGTCAGGTAATTCGGGTTGATGGCGGCTTGGGGATGTGAAAAGCAGGAAGCGCGTTGCGCTTAGCTGATAGCTGATGGCTCATAGCTAATGGGAAAAGTGTGATATCCTGAAAAAGGTTGACAGAAAAATGAATTAACCACAGATGAACGCAGATGGACGCAGATGGACGCAGATAAAAAGTATATGCTCAAGCCGCTATGCGCGGCTAAAGTTTATTCAAAGGTGAATCAAAAGAAAAATTAATTTTTCTTGTTGAGTTCACTTTGAATAAAACCAATGTTTTCAAAGAAAACACGTT
>JAHITY010000043.1 GCA_018817165.1 Candidatus Omnitrophota bacterium | reverse complement strand
TGTTTGAGCTTATTCATTGAAATTTTAAGGGCGAGTTCCGCAGTGCCGGAAATACGGCGCGGATTTGCCGATCTTGATGTTTACATCAAGAAAATTTATGACCCGCGTAAAATTTGCTGGTCATCTTGAGTTTCGAGTGTTACGCACGACGCAATACAGAAAAAAGAAGAGATAATTATGGCAAGAGAATTGATTATTATTGGTGACCGGGTTTTGATAAAGCCGGATAGCTCGAGAGATATGACCAATTCCGGATTGTATCTTCCCCAGGGAGCTTATGAAAAAGAAAAGGTGCACAGCGGTTTGATAATAAAAGTCGGTCCGGGGATCCCGGTGTCTGAACCGCAGGATATAACTGATGAGCCGTGGAAAAAAAAGGCAGAAGATAAAACCCAATATCTACCATTACAGGCAAAGGTAAATGACCGGGCAATTTTTTTGCGCAGTTCGGCTGTGGAAATTGAATATGAAAACGCGAAATATATTATTGTTCCCCACGCGGCAATACTGGCTTTAATTCGCGGGGATTAATTGGATCCTAGGGTTTAAGGGCAAAGGAAAGGCAAGAGTTTGAAAGTAATCTTTTTGGGAACTAATGGTTGGTTTGATTCTAAAACAGGCAATACCATTTGTACTTTAATTCAAACTAAATCAGCTAATATTATTCTTGACGCGGGGATGGGGCTGGCCAAGGCAGACAAATATCTTGATGACTCTTTGCCGGCGTATATATTTTTAAGTCATTTGCATCTGGATCATATTTGCGGGCTGCACGCTTTGGCAAAATTTAAATTTTCACAAGGGCTGACCTTGTTTGTTCCAAAACAGTTAAAATCCGCATTATTAGAGTATATTGATCAGCCGTTTACTATGCCAATAAAAAGATTGCCGTTTAAATTGAAAATTGTTAATTCCAAGCCTGATTTTAAGATAGGGAATATAAATATAAAAGCGCGGGAATTAATCCATGCTAGTGTTTGCCTGGGATATCGTTTATCTTTTAGCAATAAAATAATAAGTTATTGCACTGATACGGGATTATGCGAAAATGCTTTTTATTTAGCGGATAAGGCAGATTTGTTAATCACGGAATGCGCTTTGGCTTATGGCCAAGATGATCAGGGGTGGCCGCATCTTGATCCGCAAAAGGCGGCAATGCTGGCAAAACAAGCTAAGGCTAAAAAACTGGTGATGACTCATTTTGACGCGGATAATTATCAGACTTTAAAAGCCCGAAAAATTGCTCAAAAGCAAGCAAGAAAAGTATTTTCAGAAAGCATTGTTGCTTTTGACGAATTAGTGATAGAAATATAAAAATAACATTATCCGCGATGTTTGATCAGGAAGGTTGTAAATGAATAAATTCCGTAAATTTTTCCCAATGCTGATTATTTTATCGAGTATTTTTTGTCAATGGGGATATGCTTCTCAAGATATTGATCCGCAGGCTATTGTCTCCCAGATCAAGCAAAGCTATGAAAAATTGGCAGATGTTAAAGTCCGGATTATTGAGCAAAATCGCAGTCAGGACGCGCAAGTAGATGCTCAGGGAATCCTCCAGTTCAAATCTCCGGATAAAATAAAAGTCGATTTAGAAATAGTCGCTAATTCCGGTAAATACAGAGCAAAAAATATTCTGGTTTATAGCAATGGTATATTATGGCAGGAGCAGTTGAATCAGGATACTCAGAAAATCAGTGTGTTTAAATCCGAGTTGGCGAATGATTCGGTTCAAGCGCGGGAAATCAGCAGCGAGTTTAATCCTAAACAGCAGTTTGCTTATTTTATTCAAATGTATGATGTTATTGATGTTAGGTTGCTTAATGATGAAGATGCTAGTATTTATGTGCTGGATATGGAAATAAAGCCAGAAGAGCGGAATCAAATGATTCAGATGCTTAAAGCCCAAGGTCAGGCGCAGGCAGAGTTAATGGTCCCGGAAAAAGCAAGTTTTTACTGGGATTGGAATAAAGAATTTGTGGTGAAAATCGAAACTCAGAGTAAAAACCAGGATTTTAAAACCTTGATCGAATACAGTGATATTTCACTTAATTCCGGGATTAAAGATAAGGTATTTACTTATACTCCCGCGCCGGGAATAGAGGTAATCGATATGACTAAGATTATTGATCAGGAAGCAGGTCTTAGAGAATTTGAAGGGGTGGATAATAAATTAGTCGGCCAGGTTTTTCCGGATTTTGTTTTGAATGATGTTTTTAATGATAAATATGCTTATAAAGATATGCAAGGAAAAATTTTAATTGTGAATTTTTGGGAGCATTGGTGTCCGCCCTGTAGAAAAGAAATGCCTTTGTTGGAAAATTTGTATCAAGATATATATACTGATGATTATGTGCAGCTGATTACAATTACTACAGACAAAGACAAAGCGCTGGAAGTTGTCGAGGAGAATAGTTATTCGTTTCCCGTGTTAATTGATTCTCAAGCGCTATTAGCCGGGCAGCTGGAAGTAGATTCAATTCCTAAAACTTTTGTTATTGATCAACAGGGATTAATTACGGCAGTATATATGGGATATCATCCTGATATCGAGGAAATTCTTAAAAAACAAATAAATAGATTAAATCCAGAGGAATAGATATTTTATGAAAGAACTAATAGTTGCGAGAGATGCCGCGCTTTTGGCTGGAAAACTGATAAAATCGCGGTTGGGCAAGCTGAATAAAATCCGCTATAAAGGAGCAATTAATATTGTTACGGAGGTTGATGAAAAAGCGGAAGAGCTAATTGTTAAAAAATTGAGCAAAGCTTTTCCGGAATACGGTATTTTAGCAGAGGAAAGGCCGGAAGAAAAAAAAGGTGACTGTAAATGGATTATTGATCCGATTGACGGAACAACTAATTTTGCCCATGGATTTCCTTTTTTCGCGGTTTCGATTGCTTTGGAAAAACAGGGAGAAACAGTTCTGGGCGTTGTCTATGATCCGATGCGTGATGAATTGTTTACTGCTTGTAAAACAAAGGGCGCTTTTTTAAATAAAAAAAGAATCAGTGTGTCTCAGGTAAAAGATATGGGCAAGGCTTTTTTAGCTACTGGCTTTGCTTACAATTTTAAAACAACCAAACAAAATAATTTTAACAATTTTTCTAATTTTATGATGGCTTCAATGGCAGTGCGCCGGGCCGGCGCGGCAACGCTGGATTTATGCTATGTGGCCTGCGGCAGGTTTGACGGGTTTTGGGAACTGGATCTTTGCCCTTGGGACACAGCGGCGGCTGAGTTGATTGTCCGAGAGGCAGGAGGCAAAGTCAGCAAGATTGACGGCAGTAAATTCAGTAATTATGAAAAGAATATTCTGGCGAGCAATGGTTTGATTCAGAAGAAAATGTTGAGGATTTTAGCAGTGAAAAACAAATAGATTTCGAGTGAAAATAGTTTTTTTACATACTTAAATCAGCTGCTAGGCAGCTGGTTTTTTGTTTTATAGGTTTTTTGCTGAATCGCGTAAAACATGGTATACTTTATGACTTTTTAATTAAGCTGAATGGGGCTAACTTATTAGCATATAGCGTTTAGCGGTTAGTGGTTAGGAAAGATGTAATATCCTGAAATAGGTTGACAGAAAAATAAATTAACCGCAGATGAACACAGATGGACGCAGATAAAAAGTATAGGCTCGAGCCGCTAGGCGCGGCTAAAGTTTATTCAAAGGTGAATCAAAAGAAAAATTAATTTTTCTTATTGAGTTCACTTTGAATAAAACCAATGTTTTCAAAGAAAACATATTGCGCTTATACTTAAAGGAGTAAATAGTTGTCTTAAACAGGGTTAATCAGTGTTTATCGAGCGAAGCCCTTCGACTTTGCTCAGGATAAGCGGGCGGTTAAGTAAATTATGGGTGTTAAATAGTGTCCCCGCCACACAAAAGCGGGACAGGCAACTATATTAGGACAAGACAGTTAATTTAAACCTATGAATAAAAATTTTATAAAAAATCTCATAATATATTTTATCCTGACTGTGTTTTTGAGTGAGCAGGTTTGTTTTGCTATGTCTGTATCTAATTTTTTGACAAGGCAGAATCTTGCGCCGGTATTGCAGGTAAATGCCGATTTTTTTAGAGGGTATTTCAAAAAGGATGTAAATGTAGAGCAAATCGAATCATTAACTAAAAATAGTTTTGTCAGATTAACTGATCAGATAAAAGAAGATAAGAAGTTTTATGATCTTTATAATAGGCTGAATAAGCTCGGCTATTTAGCTGAAAAAGAAACTATTTTAAGCTTGCTGGTCATGGCCAATGGCATGAAAATCTCGGTTATTCGCTTAATCGGATGTTCGTTGGCGGATTTTTACGCTAAATTAAAGCAGTATGGGATAAAAGATGATTTTTTTAAGCAGACAAACGCGCGGGATATTTTTATAAAAACTGGTCTCGCAGAATTAAGACAGGACAATGTATTGTATCTGGAAATGGATAAGCTGGCTTATGGCTTGAGCAAGCAGTTGATGGAAGCTTTAGGCCCCAAGCTGATTGTAAAGCATAAGCTTTATGATAATGGGCAATTAGATAAGTTTGAAGGGGAAGCGTATAGATTTACCGCTCGGCCCAATGAAGATGTCGAGGTGACAGTTGAATATGGCTTTATTACCAAAATAAAATTTTTAAGTGATAATACTTACGCGGATAAAATCGCCAGAATATATGATAAGAAGGGAAAATTAATTGAGTGTACCAGAAAATTGGGAGTTAAGCTTAAAGACTTGAAAAATAATATGGTAATCCTTGAGCTGATTAAAAAGGGGATAATCCCTGTGGGTGAGGCAACCGGCGCAAGGCTGGCCTGGGGCAAGCAGTATACCGACGAGGATGGCAGAAAATTTAATCTTGAGGGTAAGTCAGTAAGCCTGACGATCAATAATGGAGTTGTGGTAAGAGTTGTATTGATTGAACATAATATTGACTTACCGCTTACCATTGTTTATGAATCAGCTACGCAATTGCCGGTTTTTTCTTTTGTTAGCAAAATCGCGGATAAAAGAATGGCGAAATTTAATGATCACTATGTGCTTGGCCGGCTTTCCAAGCAATCAACACTGGAAGTAGGAGGAAAAACTTGGTGCACTTTCATTGATTATCCGAATTATCGGGTTAAGTATTTTATTAAGCAGGGCTGGGTAAGCAAAGTGGAAGTTTATGATAATAAAAACATTTTAGTAAGGCAAAAAACAATTCATCTTGTTTATGATAATCAAGGCAAGGTTACTGATTTTATAAGGAATATGACATTAGAGGCAATTGTTGGATTAAATGATCACACTATCGACTATGCTTTGGTTCGAAACTGGATTTATATTGCCAATGGAAAACCAGCTGATATGCCGGGTTCAAAGGGAATGATCTACTTGGGTAGAATAATCCCGGAAGGCACGGAATATCCCATAGCCGGAAAATTGGTTGTAAAAAATGGGATCATTATTAGTTTTGAATGCGAGTTAGCTGAGATTGATAATTTTTATTATGCGGTGGATCTGAATGCCCAAAAAGTATTGTTTTATTTTAATGCGATGGCAAAAGATACGCTTGAGCATTAGGGTGATGTGACTATTGTCAAGAAAGTAACCAAGTCAACATATGGCGGGGCAGTAAAATTCGGCGGGGGAAGGGTTTATATTAAATTTCCCCAATGGGCTGTGGGCAACTGGGTGATGTTTGATATTCATCAAGGCGAGGAAGTAAGACAGGTAAAATTTTTGAACAGTAAAGATTATCGAGATATCCTTTTGGATGTTAAGGGTAAGCCGATGGTATACAATAAAAATTTATCTTCAGGCATATGGAAATTGAGCTGCCCTAAACAAGATCTTCCTGAGGAAATAAGAGCTTATTCTCGAAAATTAAAGCAAGATCAAAGACCGAAAGCTGAAAACAATAGCGCTAAAAAACAGACGGAAGCGAAAAGGCAAGAGAAAATAAACCAAACCGCAATTTATTTTATGGATAATATTGCTGGATTGTTCGCGCCGAATGATCGGAAAACCTTATCTTCTTTATATGTTAATGCTGTGAACAAGGGTTTTACTTTGTCTGACCAAGCGGATCAGAATGATCTTATTGATTTAATCCGTTTTGCCTCAACATATTCGTTAATAAAAGATTCAGAGATTTTGCGGCTTAAGAATGTTCTGCTTCCGAAAATCTCATTTTTAAACAAAGCAAAACTTATTTTAAGTGAAAAAGAATATACGATATTTGTTAAGATGTTTGGACAGATAAGGAATATTTACTTGGAATATCGGCAAGGGGATTATGGCCGGGAGGAAGTTTTGTTTAAAGTTGAATCGGGGTTAATAGCCTGGCGGGCAGAATTTTCCAATCAAAGTGAGCCTATGATAGAGGAGAAGGTTTTTATAAATAGCCTGGTGATAAGGATTGTGCGGATATTCTTTCAAAATCTTAAAGCTTCCTATGGGCAGGTACAAGATAAACTAAAGCAATTTGACCTGGATTTGCTAACGCTGAATGACTCGGAATTTCAAAGCAGTTTGGAAAATTGGGCTCAAGTAAAAAAGCTGAATGATCAGCTCTTAGCAATGGGCTGGGAAATGAGATTCATGAAAAACAAGTATGAGCCGGGTAAGTCAATGGGCGAAGCCGAGGGTAAACCAAGGGGCAGGATTAAGCCCTCTGCCGACTTTATGAGTGTTGATAAAATGATCGATATACAAAATTTTTTCATAAAAAATAATATTGATTTTCTTGCTTTAAGAAAAGGATTAGTGAAAAATATTCCCGCGAAGGTATCTGAGAAATTTGAGGAGGAATTCGGTCTGGTGGTAAATGGATTTATATATCAGCATATAATCGTCAATCTTAGAATGCTCGAGCAAAATGAAAGAAAAGTCGCCGCGGATATTTTTGGTTTTTGGATTGAAAATCTTAAAGGATTTAATTATGAGCTTGCTAAGAGTAAAAAAGAGGAAGTAGAGTTGGAGCTTAATTCGATTTTTGAAAAAGGTTTTCCGGTAAATCAAGAAGATCTGATTAAGAATTTCAACAAAGACTTAGCAGGAGCTTTGCAAACAAAAATGAATATAGAACAAGCAATATAGATAATTTGAAAAGCTTGGATAAGAAATATACGATTTTTAAAAGTTTGTGGTAAAATATTATTTATGCGTACAGGCTTAGCTTATATGGGGCATCATAACCCCAAACATATGCAAACAGATTTAAAAGAGATCCAGGCTTTGGGTTGTGATGATGTTTTTCTTGCTGCCCAAGAGAATGATTTTGTCTATATGACAGGCAAGGTGGATTTTTTTCCAAAGATCGCTAAAGATAATGGATTGACTGCCTGGGCGATTTTCTGGGGAGCTTTGAATTATTTTGGCGGCGGTAAATCCAGTCAATTTTTACTGAATGATCCCCAAGCTCATCAAGTTAATAAAGACGGTTCATATAATCCCTGCGGTTGCTATAATAATCCGGATAGTCTGGTGTATATTAAAAGTCTGATTGATAAAATCGCCAGCGTGGGGTTTGATGGTTATTTTATTGATGAGCCTTCAGTAATTCAATGCTATTGCCCGGCTTGTCAGGAGCTCTATACCGCAATGCATCGAGCTAATTTATTCGCGGCAGACTCAGAGCAGCAGGAGTATTTCCGCAGAAAAAGTATTGTTCGCTATGTATGTCTGCTAGCTGATTATATCAGATTAAATCATCCGCAGATGCAGACAATGTGCTGCATGATGCCCCATGATAAAAAGGCGTGGGAAGATATTTCCCGGATAGATACTTTGGATAATTTGGGTACAGATATATACTGGGTTAATCAGCAAACTGATGTGGAGCAAATGCGTCCGCTGATAAAAGAAATGGCTGGTTTATGCAAGGCTAATAAAAAAAGCCATCATCAATGGCTGCAGGCTTGGGGAGTTGAATCTGGAAGAGAATCAAGAATTGTTGATCAGGGAGAAATTCTGCTGCAAGAAAAGCCGGACGCGATTTATGCTTGGGCCTATCAGGGGCAAATCGGGACTTCGGAAACCTGTGAAAATCCTGAGAGATCCTGGGACGCGGTATGTGAAATATTCCGAAAAGCAAAAGGCGTTTAATTTTTATTCCGCAATTGAAAGTTTTTAATTATGAATTCATCGATAGCACTTTGCCTGGCTCCGACTTTTTGGCCGAAATTACCCCCCTTAAGTTTAGTTTGTCTGGGAAGCTTCCTTTTAACAAAAGGCTATGCTGTGAGTATCTTGGATCTAAATAATCGGTTTTATAATTTGGCAGCGGATGATTTAAAAATAAAGTGGCTAAAAAGTATTGATTTAGAGCTTGAGGAAAATATTTTTTCTTGGCTGAAGAAACTCTATCCTGAGCAAATAAATCAAACAGTTGAGGAGCTGTTAAAATTTGATATTGTGGGATTTTCCTGCTATCAAAGTAATTTTCAAACAACTCTCAGTTTGGCTGCCTTGCTTAAACAGAAGAAGCCAAAGATAAAGATATTGTTGGGAGGCCCGCAAATAACCCGTTTATATTTTAATGATCCGGAAAATTTCTCGATCAGCGCTTTTGCTAATATCGATTTGCTAGTGGTAGGAGAAGGAGAGCAGGCCTTAGCGGATTATTTGCAGGGAAAGATAAATGAAAATAAAATAGCGGTGTTTTCTGAACTAAACGATCTGGATGTTTATAATCCTTTATTGGGATATAAACAAATTAATTTTAGTGCTTATCCTCGCAAACAAACTGTTTCTTTATTGTTTTCCCGCGGTTGTGTCCGGAAATGCGTTTTTTGTTCGGAGCGGTTGCTGTATAAAAATATCAGAACAAGAAGCATCGCCAATATAATTGATGAAATCGCGGGACATCTGGCAAAAAACAAGGTTCAGACGTTTATTTTGCATGATTCGATGCTAAACATGGACTTAGTGACTTTAGAAAATTTGTGTGACGCGATAATTGAAAATTTTGGCAAAATTAATTGGGAAGCCCAGATGGGGATTAGAGCTGATATGCCTGATCAGCTTTTTGCCAAGATAAAGCAAAGCGGGTGTTATAATTTATTTATTGGTCTTGAGTCAGGAGCAAAAAATACTTTAAAAAGCATGCGTAAAGGTTTTACTCCGCAAATCGCTGTGCAGTTTTTCGAACAATTAAAAAAAACAAAGCTTTATTTTGGCGTAAGTATTATTGTGGGTTATCCTGATGAATCTGAAGATGATCTAGCGGAAAGTCTGGAGTTCTTAATCAGGAATAAGCATTTAATTCCGAAAATCGAGCAGGTTAATCCTTTTGTGTATTATTCCGGGACAAAGGTAGATAGGAAAAAAGATTTCTATAATAATAAAACAATAGCGGCTAAGGTTGATTATTTTATCAGCCAGTTAAAAAAACATAAATTCAAAATGACTAATGCTTTTTTGAATAATTTGATTGTTAAGAGCAGCGAATCCTCCTCCGCCAAGGCTATGGAGGACAAGTAGCGATTAGCGGATAGCGTTTAGAAAAAGCGAAAAGAAAAAATCAAAAATACTTAGCAAATAGTCGAAATGCCCCGTGAAAGATAATTGGGAAATTTTTAAGCTTTCACAAATTTAGGTAAATACGTGTTGGATTTTTGGGGACCCGTTAGGGCACGAGGACCTGTTAAATGAGAGCCTGACTTACTGAGTATTAACGAAGTAAAGTCAGCCTGCTCGAATTTAGTCCGAAATATCTGCGACCAAGCAGGTATTTCGGAATCAATATTATTTACAGCGCGGATTTAATGATCTTGCTGCTTTATAGCAAGAAAATTTTTGACTGGCGTAAAATTTGCTGATTATCTTGAGTATTAAGTATATGGGATAGAATAGGAAAGCGTTAACGTGAAAACGTGCTAACCGATTTTAAAGCAAGAAAGTGGATTATGAAAGTTATTGAACAAAATGTGGAAACGATTTTGCGTCCGACTAGTATAAATTTGGCGCCATTTGTGATTAATCCTTATCAGGGCTGTTCACTGGGCTGCTGTTTTTGTTATGCGCAGTTTAGTAAAGTCGCTCAGAAACAAACTGAGCCATGGGGTAGTTATGTTAAGGTTAAAATTAACGCGATTGACGTGCTGAAAAAAGAGCTCAAACAAATTCAGCCGAAAAGTGTTTTGCTGGGTTCAATCACTGAGTGTTTTCAGCTAATTGAAAAAAAATACGGGATAACCCGCCAAATATTGGAACTGCTCAATGAGCAGGCAGTTCCGTTTACGATTATGAGCCGTTCGATGTTAATTATTGATTATCTTGATCTTTTAACTCAGGGGAATTGCCAAAGTATTTATTTTACAGTCAATGCTTTGCCCCAGGTTCTCAATGATGAGTTTAATATGCAGGCGCCTGATTTTAAACAAGGCCTGGAAACAATAGCAAAGCTGCAAAATGAAAAGCTAAAGGTGATCGGCTATTTTTGCCCGATTCTGCCGATGATCTCGGATATTAAACAAATTGTTAATTCAGCCAAAGGGGTTATTAAGCAAGCGGAATTTGAGATGATTAATTTTAATATGGCAAAGCAAGGTTTAATTGTTAAAGCAATAGAAAAGCATTATCCGAAGTATAAACCGGAGTATGAAAAAATGCTTAGGGATAAAGTTTTTTTTGAACATACTATGAAAAATTCCGAGCAAATTATTTTTCAGCAAGCGGGGAATGGTTTTCAAAACCTTAAAGTTCATGTTCATGAATACGCGGAGTATTTCGCGAATAAATATTAAAAAGCAGCGTATAGCGGTTAGTAGAAATGTACTATCCTGAAAAAGGTTGACAGAAAAATGAATTAACCACAGATGACCGCAGATGGACGCAGATAAAAAGTATATGCTCAAGCCGCTATGCGCGGCTAAAGTTTATTCAAAGGTGAATCAAAAGAAAAATTAATTTTTCTTGTTGAGTTCACTTTGAATAAAACCAATGTTTTCAAAGAAAACACGTT
>JAHITY010000042.1 GCA_018817165.1 Candidatus Omnitrophota bacterium | reverse complement strand
CTGGGTAATTCGCACATAGTTGTTTGTGGTATCTATGTCGTAGACTATTAATTGGCGGATCTCCTGGTTGCGGATACCGGTTGAGTAAAGCAACTCTAAGATTGCTTTGTCTCTTAAGCCTACGGCTGTATCAGGATTCGGTTGGGAAAGTATTTTCATGATTTCTTTTTTAGTCATGATGTCTTTAGGAATATTCTTTTTTCGTTTGGGCAGTTCGATATCAGCCGTCGGATCATAAAGCACTTGATTTGTTTTAGCTAAATAATGAAAAAAACTTTTAACTGATACAATACGTGAGTATTGAGTTTCCAGGCTGATTGATTTTTCCTGAGTTAACAAGCTCATTTGATAATTAGAGATGATTTCTTTAGTGATATCATTTATTTTATTAATTCCGGCTGTGGTTAAAAATCTCCCAAAGAAGTTCAACTGATAGCCATAGTCTTTGACTGTCCGCTTTGAGTAATCTTTTGATCTCATATATTCCTGGAATTTCGCGGTTAAAAAGTTAAATGTACGCATTTTCACCCCCACGCCCTATATATGCTTTGCCCACGAACCCACGAAGTTGAACTTATCTTCTTTGCTGTTAATGTGTTAATTGCTCCACGAAGTTAGCAAGAAGTACCCTCGAAGTTAGGTTTTTAGCCTCGAACTTTTCAAGACACGCTGTATCTTTTAAACCCAGAATAAATTTCTCTCCGTCTTTGCCCTGGCCATCCCAGACTAAAATATAGGTAAATCTTTTTCCCTTCCTTCCGGCTACGGGGATTAAATATTCTAATTCTTCCAGCTCCCTAATATGCGCCCTGATCTGGTATTCGCTCCATTTGGTAAATTCCCTAATGTCTCTGCGCGATATTATACATTTTTCCTGGCTGATGTTTTCTTCTAAACATTTCTGATCAACCAGGTTTTTTATTTCTTCTAACAACCGCCGCGACGGCGGGGACATTTCACTTAAGGAATGGCCCAGGATCTGATTGGCGATTCTGTTAGCAATTTCTATATCTTTTAAATCTACTTCGATATATTCAAAAGGTTCATTCGCGGAAAAGCTGGTTTTGATTTCTTTCTGGTACTGTTTTAATAAGGCGATAGTTTTTATCAAGGCTAAATATTTCGGCTGTTCTCTGCGGGCTCTGAGCACGTTATCAATAAAAGTCAACTGCTCTGAATATGGGTTAACTACTTCGATGGGTTTTAATATTCTCTGTGCGTTGTGATGTTTGGTTTTTATTTTTTCTTTTTGCCTATTTAATATAATCCCTTCAATGCTTTGGTTTTGTCTTTGTTTTTCTAAAATTAACCTGGTCTGCTCCATGGATTCATCGATAGTTAAAAGGATAAAGCGATTGTATGTCTCATAATCAAAGTCTTCATGATAAGTCGTGGTGAGCATGATCGCCGTCGGGCCTTTGACTGTATAAACATCTGTCTTGAGTTTTCCGCTTATCGGGTCCTTAATCGTACAGGCTGTGCTCAAAGATCGCGATGACTGCAGGTTGCGCAAAGAGTACCTTGCTCCGCTGGCTCCCTGTTCTTCTTCGATTGCTAAGAGTTTATGCGTTAAGCTGTCTTCTCCTTTGTAAAATAATGCCTGGTCTGTAAGCCGGGTATATTTTTCAAAGTCTTCATCAGGAGTAAGGTCTAAGATCGCGTCTTGTAAAGCTGATTTTCCGGCAGAGGATCTGGATACGATTAGTAAGGCTAAAGGATCAGATAACTTTCTTGATATCGCGGCAAGATAACCAAGTATTACGTTGCTTTGTTCTCCGACGTAGCCACAGGTTTTAAAATCCGCGATAATTTCGGCGATTAAATCCGGAGATTTTAAAAATTCCAAAGCCTGGGCTTTCTCTGTTTCTGTCATTTCCTGTTTTATTTCTAAATCCTGGTTTTGTTCATTAAGTTTTTTTGCCTGGATATCCTCTAAGTGCTCAACAATAAAATTTAGATCAATATTTAGATCAGCGATATCTATGTGTAATATTTTCCTGGCCTGGGAGATAAAGGTTTGCCGTTGACGGGAACTGTAAAGATCAAGTGTGTCTAAATGATAATTATCGTTATTGCTAAGTTTTATATTAACTCTTAATTGATCCAGTCTGTTCCAGGTT
>JAHITY010000005.1 GCA_018817165.1 Candidatus Omnitrophota bacterium | reverse complement strand
TCTGTCCGCGACAAATACTATTTGGAAATTACCATCATTAGCTGCAGTATATGTTCTGATTGTTTTGCCATCAGCATTTATCTGATCTTTAACGCTCAGATTATTAGCACCTTCATATTTTATCTGCGCACCGGCAACACCTGCTGTGATTTCCTGTTTCCAATCGCCCTTACCCTTATCTTTTGCCATGTATTCAACATTACCACTGGCTAAAAGCTGGGTGGCGAATAGTTCTACATCACCATGTTTGCCGCCTTCGGAATCCACGAAATCCTTATTCATACCAACATTTTGATTAATCTGCGCAGAATACCCTTCCTGACTACTGACTAAAGTTGCTTCAAATGTTTTGCCATTTATTTGGACATCAAATTTAGCCGCGCCTTCTTTGAGCACCCCAATGCCTTGATACTGCATTGTCCAACCTTTGTCCACACCATTGACTGTGCCATTATATACACTGATTACCTTGAGATTAGTACCTTTTATTGTCCCCTGATATTGTTCAGAGCCTTGACTAAAAGTTCCGACAACCACTCCCTTGTCATTAGCCGCATAATCAATTGATCCGCTGATTATATCTTTGCCTTGGATTTTTGCTCCGCTACCCGCGATCTCTAAATAACTTCCAGCTAATTGCTCTGAAACATTAACCGCAGTACTAAGATATTGATCTGCGGTAAAAGTCAGAGCAAAATTAATTCCATCTTTTTTTACTGAAGTCTCCCCATAGGTTCTGACTGTTTTACCACCGACTAAAGAATCAGAAACACTGGCAATTGTCCGGCCTTGCATCTGACTAGCCGCGCCGCCGGCTGATGTGCTCTGTAATTGCTGTAAGCCAATCGCGTCTTTATCAGTTGTTGTATAAACAAACTGTCCATTGGCTAATTTCTGGGTTACAGTTACATCTACATTTTTTAATTCCTGTTTGCCATAACCAACAATAGTCTGATTCTCTACTTTTAGGCCTAATCCTTTATTTATCTGGATTATGGTCTCACCATTTTTATCAGCTACATTATAGTCCACAGACTGATTTCTATATGTTCCTTTCCATACTGCTTTATTATCTATTGCCGACTGGCTGGCATTAAACTTCCAACTGTCTGCTCCTAAATATTCTCGAGTTACCTGACCATAACTCGTATTTGCTTCTAATAGTGTTGTGCCCTTGCTATAACTGCTGGCGATCTCTTTGCCGTTCCAGTTATAACTTATTGCTCCCTTTAAAAATGTCTCACCATTGACTTTTGCTCCACTGCCAACTATTTCCAATGAACTGCCGGCCAATTGTTCTGCTACATTGATTCCTTTCAGTTCCTTATCAGCAGTAAAAGTTAAGCAAAATGCGCCATTTGTCTGAGCGCCATATGTTCTTATCCTCTGCCCATTATCAAAAGAATCGGAAATACTAACAATTGTTTTGCCCAGCATCTGACTGGCTGGTCCACCAGCTGATGTACTCTGTAATTGCTGAAAGCCAATTGCTTTTTCATCTGTAGTCGTATAAACAAAATTTCCATTAGCTAATTTCTGAGTGGCGAATACTGTTACATTTTTTAACTCTTGATTCCCATACCCAATAAGGGTTTGATTTTTTAATTCTACTCCAGCGCCATTATTGATCTGGATGATTGTCTCATTGTTCTTTTTGGCTAAACTATAATTTACTGACTGCCCTTGAATTGTTCCAGACCAGGATTCTTTGCTGTCAATTGCTGCCTGACTGGCATTGATCTTCCAGCCTTGATCTATTGATTTTCCGGATACTTGTTTTGTTCCTTTATATTCTAAAGTTATATATTCACCGCTTTTGGTAATATGCTCTAAAAGCTTCGCGCCGCCTGCTATCGCGGTTATCTGTCCCTGGCTTACGCCAAAAGTTCCTGCAACAGCCCGAGTATTACCAATATTAACAAAATCCTTGCCATCTTTCGCTAAATTGTTAATAGTAACTTTTGTATTATCTGCTAAATAAACCCCTGAATCTTTATTAAAACTCAGATCTCCATATAAGTCATATTTATTATTTCCTAAAAGATCAATTTTAGCTTCTCCGACATATACTGGTTTTGTATCATTATCTTTTTTATTCTGCTCTTTATTTTTATCAGGCTGGATTGTGGCTACACTATTTTGACCTTTAAGCGCATCAGCTTTCGCCAAATTAATTTGGCCGCTAACGATCTCAACCGACTTGTCCTGATTAACTTTTACTTCTGCTCCGGATTTTAGAGTATTAACCTGATTAAAAGTTACATTATCCGCGGTAACAATGCTGCCCAATGGGCTGATTGTCAACTCGACATTTTCTTTGAAATCAATCTTACTGGAAATCGAATCTTTATTTTTCAACTCAATGGCGGCAACAGCAGATATTGGCTGACTGCGTGCTTCAAATTTATTTAATCCTTTATCCTGAATTGTAAACTCAATTCCCTGTGTACTAAAACTCATTCCCGCGGTTGCTTCACTAAAATTCTGAAAATCAGGAGTAGAATACTCTACTGTTTTATTGGTTTCTGGAATGCTGACTTCTTGGAGATTCATGATAGTATCGACATTTTGTCCAGATTGATTTAGTAGTGTGATCAGAATTTTGCTGTCTGCGTTTGTGGTCATTACACTGTTTTGAGTTATTTTATAACTGCCATCTGTGGTGAGCTTAAGATTTCCCACGCTGACAAAGGATCCGCTGTAAAGTTCGGTATTAGCATTAAAGTTCGGAGCACTGCTTCCCAATCCTGTGATTTCCAGAATATCTGATGGTTTATAAACCAAGCCGCTATTGGTCAGGGTTACTTGCCCGCCTTGATAATAAGAGGCATCCTCAGTCACATTGATTTTTATCTTATTACTTTCAGCAGTTGTAGTCGAAAGATTATTATCTACTACTTGGGTATTCCCAATCAACTGATTACTGCCGACTTTTAGACCAGCCGCGCCTTGATTTTCCAAAGTCCCGCTTAATCCAATCTGACTGAACTCAGTTTTTAAAGCCTGATTGCCATCTGAGTTAAGAGTAAAAGTAGTATTTGCAGCTGATATGTATAATCCCTTTACATCAGGTCCCTGCAAAGCAATATTTTGAGTAATTGTTAATGCCCCGGAGTCAGTAAGATAAATATCGTTTGCATTCATTACTCCGATCGGCAGAGAAACCACTGTATCTGCAACTTGTATAATATTCAAGGGATTAAGATTAAAACCACTAACATCAAGTTTATATTCAATATTTTCCCGGTCCTTGACATCATCAGCAACTGTTGCTTTAAAAATATTACCCTTATGAACAGCAGCTATTTCACCGTTTTCAAATGCTTTGCCGCTAACGGTTATTGTTTTACCGCTATTATTATGAATTACATCATTATCTTTAACCGCCCAATTATTATTTTCGATTGTAAACATCGAACCTTGTTGAATGTATTGATTGCCATTAGCATCCCCAATCAGGATTATTTTATTAAGACCAGGGGCTTCTCCGGCTCCGCCGGCTGCTCCAGATTGCTGTTGTTCCACAGAATTAATTATTTGATAATTAGTAGCCGCTAATGCTTCTCCTTTAATTATTGTAAACTCTTCCGCGCTGCTCATACCAAAAAAAGAACCTAGATTTGTTAATAAAGAATTATTTTGATTAGCAAAAGAAATCTGATTATCAAAAAGGGTAATACTTCCTTTTTGAGTCTGAATATCTACACCAAGATTCTTACCAGAAATATCCTTATTTACAATTGAGGTTATTTTCCCATCTCGGTTATAAACAAACTGGGCTTTACTGGTTATTTTCGCGTCTTCTCCGGAATACTTAATGCTCCGATTAGAATCAATATTTTCTACCGCAGTCACTGCCAAGCCATTTGTAGAATTTGCTAACTCTAAGGTTGTATTTCCCACAATACAGCCTGAAGGCAAGTTAATAATCTCTGCTGCAAGCTTATTTTCAGAAGCTAATATTTTATTCGCATCTTTTAATGATGCACTTTCTAAATTCAAATTTCCACTGGCGCTGACAGTAAGCGCGACTTCTAATGAAGAAACCTTATCGCTGGCCTTGGAAGTAATATCGCCGATCTTTAATTCTTTGGCTACACCGTCTACCCGGGTTGTATATACCGCGGCGTCTTTTGCCGCGCTGGTTTTTAATACAGCATTATTAAACCCATTACCGCTTTGAACGCTAAAATAAACTTTATCTCCATTGCTCAGCTTAGTTGAAAAATCAACGGTTTCCTGTTTACTATCTGAGGTAAATGTCGCATTCTGGAGCATAAAAATATTGTTTAACTGATCATAAACAACACTTCCATTAACAGCAAATGAACTTGTTGCAGCCATGGACAGCAAATCAGTTTGAAAACTATTTGTACTGTAGGAAACCAGACTAAGATTTTGATTTGACACTAAATCTTTAATACTATTTGCCTGGACTCCGACATCTTTATAAGCTGTATCACTGGTATATACTCTTTGATTTCTAATCCAAGGAGTACTTGTATCTACAGCCTGATAAGCTGATGCCTTATTGCGAAAGAAAGCATCAGAATTTTCAAACATAAGCCCGACGATTTGTTTACCATTAGCGCCATATATCTTTGTCGCATTTTGGCCATAATTAAGCAGATTTTGCATTGCTTGTGCTGGGTTTACATTTGTTCCCTGTGCAAGGGATAATTGAATAACCCCATTATAACCAAAACTCGCCGCTACTCCGGTGTTCATCGTCGCGGCATTAATACTGATAACATCAAGAGAAGTCTGCAAATTAGTTACCCCTGAACTAAAATTAGCCGCTGATTGAGTGGCCATATTGCTCAGATTTCTCGTATCCAGAGTTTTTGTCCAAGCATCAGCGAAACTTAAATTTCCGGTTGATGCAGTAGCAGTACCAGAGGAACGATCAAAAACTTCCGGGTTTTTCTCTTTCCAATACTGATTATATTCTGTTCTCGCTTTATTGCGATTCATATAAGTGTTTTCACTGCCATCAGAATTACGATATACCCCATTATCATCAAGAGTAATTCCTGCATCACTGGCATACATCATATATTCCAGAGTATCTATTTCTGAATCAAATGTATCTAAGTACTTTGTCTGATTATATGATGAACCATTATATTCATTGGTAAAACCAAGGCTCTTGACCCCATCATTGAAAAGTGACTGGATTGTGCTTTCAAGAGTTGGGGATGTTCCCTTTTCTAAATTTTGACTGAACATATTGAATACAAGAGAAGTTCCATATGCCGTCTGAGTGGCTTCGGCTTGAGTATAACCTAAATCTCTGATCAAATAATCTTTATACCCTGCATCCATGGCAGAGCCAGCCCCTTTTCTCAAAGCATTACCAATATCAGTCATCCCAAAATCACTATCATTTACTGCAAAGTTGGTCAAACTGGTAAAAAGACTTGTACTCATCGAAGATAATCCGGCAGACAATATTGGATCGACATTATTTTGAAGGCATATCCGGTCAACTGCTTTGGATGCTAACGCGCCCATTAGTTCTCCAACAGATGACTTAAAGTTCTGTACAAATAAATTAGAAAAATTAGTATCAAAACGATCACCAGCCGGATTAGTAAATTTTGTTGTGTTTATTTCTTTGCCATTATATATGTCTAATGCTGAACTGGTTGCGATATTGGCAAAAGTACCGACAGTCAAAGATAAACCATCAGTGAGTAATGGATCCCATCCCTGCTTATAACCTTGTTGTTTGATTGCTTCCATGGAAATTTGAGTTGCTGCTCCGGTGAGCATTTGCTTGGCAATTTCCGAGGTCATTAATTCCCCAGTTGCCATGCTCCAACTGCCATTTTCAACACTCAGTGTTCCAGCAGAACTACCTGCCCAAGCTCCGGCCGCGCCAACAATCCCTGCTCGTAAATAAACATTATCAATCCCTGCTGCATCCATTAACTTAGTCAAGGCATAACTCACAACAGTTTGTTTAACCGCGCTTATAGCTGCATTAGCAATTGAAACCGTGCTTACACCTAAGATTGTGCCACCAGCTGAACTAGCTACTGAACCAGTTGCTGCACCCACACCTGCTCCTGCACCTGCTCCTGCACCTCCGGTTGTACCAGATACTGCTGCTTCAGACCCACCAAAAGAAGTACCTCCTGTTGTGGTTGGGGTCCCTGTTGGTGAACTAAAATTAGCATATGAACTAATACCCGAAGCAATCCCGGCAACCACACCAGCAATAAGCGCGCTTTTAAATGCCTCACCAAATGATTGTCCTTGAAGTACTCCCATACAAAAAGTTACGGCAAAGCTGGCAACAGCAGCTGCCAATGCAGTACAAGCAGCAACAGCGACAGCTGTTGTAGCTGCAAAAGCCGCGACAAAAACCGGAGCTAAAGCTCCGGCAGTTACATAAGTTAATACCGCAGCGACAACAACGATGACAACTACCTTAATAACATCCCACACCTTCTTAACCACATCAACTACGACGTCTACTACTTTTTCTACTACATCACTAAGACCTAAAGTAAGAACACTCAGCAATCCCCTGCCGCCACGAATCTCGCGCATCTGCAGATCAATCAATTTATCCTGACTAATTTCCTGCTGATTAAAAGCTAAAACATTTCCATCCCAGCGAATCTGAAATTCACTAAGTGAAATAACTTCTTCTGTGCCATTATCAATAATCGTAACCTGATCACCATCAATACCAACTAAAGTAACCCAGTGATCTCCATCCAAATGCACTACTGATACACCCTCAAGTTCCAGCAAACTATTAAGGCTGAGATTATATCCCTCTAAATCAATACCATGATTCTGGGCAACATTCTTAATCGCGACCATTGAGGTCATAACATCTTGATTCTGAATCAGGACTTCTCCGGTTGCTAGAATATCATCAACTATCAGCTCATATGCTAAATCTTGTTTTGAAGAGAATTTCCTTCCGACATTGTTAAGAAAAGCGTCAAAAGCTTTGACCGCGCAATTTATAACATTAACTGAATTATCCCATGTCCACTGCATAGCCTTAAGCACATAGGCAGTGGCAATTTCAGCGACATTAAATCCTGCTTTTACCATTGCGTCAGCAACTTGCGTCATACTTCGGCCAAGCTCGGTTGTCAGTTTTAAAATATCTGCGGCATTCATCCCCACGTTTCTTAAAGCATTAATTATTTCTTGATCGGAAAATCCGGCTTTTAATAATGCGGTATAAATGTCTTTATCACTGTAGTTAACTTGCGAATTATATATTGCCTGCACTATATCCGTGCAGCTAATATTTGAATCTTTTAATATAGTTATGATATCTTTAAGATTAAAGCCTAATTGGGAGAGCGCTGTAGTGATTCTTTCATTGCTTAGTCCAGCTTTTTTAAGAATTTTTATAAGCTCTTTACCGCGTTTTCCTTCATTTATCATTAAACGAACAAATTCAACTGTTTGGCGAAGCACTGCGCCTTGTTGAACTGTTTTTTCTACAATTTTTGTCACATCTTTTTCAATCGGAAGGTCAGTTACACTGGGGATTTCAAATATTGCCTTTTTTTGATTAAGCTGAGTCTTATCCTGTTCCGACTGTTCTTGGGGAGGTCCGGTCTTTGTTTGAACAGCTGCTTCATCTTGTTTTTTTGTTTCTGATTCCATTTTCAGTAAACTGCCCAGCAATGTTTTAACTTCATCTTTATCATATCCCGCGCTGATCAAGGCATGATATATTTCTTTTTTAGCAAAACCTTGCCGCATCGCGCCAAAGCCAGCTTCACTGACTGAACATCCCGAACTCTTAAGCGTTGTAAAAATATCGGATAAATCATTACCCGCAATTGAAAGACCAGAAATCGTTGTATCAATTAAAGATATTGATTCTAATCCCTGTTGTCCTTGAGGGGTAATTTGACCAAAACCCATATAAGGCATTGCCGGCTGGGTAAGCACCAACTGATTGCTCAGAGCATCAGCCGATACATTATCTTTCTCTTTTTTATTTTTCTGAGAATCAAGCGCCATTTGCTGCGAGCCGCGCTGATCGCGATAATTAGCTGCCCAAGAAACATCAGCAATTGTAAATAGAAATGCTTCCAGCACAATAAACGCGATGATTTTAAACCACAGTTTTCCTGTTTGGTCATACATGATTTGACCTCCCCCTTATATTTAATATATTAAATCGGTAATGCTTGCGTATTACGCTTAAGCAAATCTTCTTGAGTATTATTATTAGTTGTTGTATCCGGACTTGCCGGGTTGGATATATTTGTTTGAGATAGTATCTTTTGCGTATCCGCGTTAGTATAGGAATACGATCCTGTTTTAAATGAAGACGCTACTTCTGATGTTGAATAGCCGGCTTTAATCATTGCTGATGCTAATGCTATTTCTCCCTGACCATAAGAAGTCATTGAGACAGATCCACCATTTTTTCTGCCTTGAATTACGCCTACAATTGAACTTAAAGAAATATTGCCAGCATTCCTGAAATTAGCTATTGGCTTTCCTGTACCGTCAGCTACTTTTTCAATTAAAAAATCGTTTGTCTGCTGTGCTGTCATTCCTGTATCTTTTAAATCCTGCACAACTACACCTAATACTTCTGTGACATCATAGCCGGCTGAGGCAAGATCATTTACTGTTGATTTAATCGCCTCCTGTTTTTGAGTTTCTTGTCGGTCTTTAATCATTACATTACTACCAAAACGTTTAAAAACCGCAGCCCATGACTTTAGGATTGATCCTTTTCCCTCACCAATCCCCATACTGCTTAAAGCGTTATAAGCATCCTTTGCGCTAATCCCCGACGCTTGAAATATCGCGGCAGTTTTAGCAGAAGTATAGCCATTAGCAGCGAAACCTTGCGCAACCTGAACAACAGTATATCCTTCATCCAGCATCTCAGTTGTTGTATTGATTTCATCCTGCCTAACAGTTTGCTTAGGATCTTTCATATAATTAGCGATCCTGCCCTTTTGAAACTTTGATTGAGGCTTTAATCCTTGCTTAACTCTATTTCCAGGAGCAAGTGTTGACATAGTAGATTCCTGCGATATTGTTATCTTATCAACAACCGGAACAACCATCATATTATCTAAAACATTATTTGTACTTGCTTTTGTAAAAGCGATTTCTGCTTCAGTTTCTCCATACCCATAACTCATCAATGTTGCTTTAACAACAGATTTATCAATTGTCCCGGAAGCAATTAAACCAGAAGCAACAGATGTCGCGGTTTGAATAGGAGTGAGCGCTGTTTCTTCATTCGCGCTCTGAACAGCAGTTACCGCGGTATCATCACTTGATACAGCAACAACGTTAGGCCTTGAGCTGACCCCTAAGCTATTGGACAATTTCAGGATCCATTTTTGGAGACCCTCCGATTCAGAGCCATCAGTTTTTCTGCCTATAATTTGGCTGTTAGCCTCCCCGGAGAAAATACAAACAAAACTAATCATCATTATCATACTTATTAAAATTTTTTTCTTCATCACAAATACCTCCTTTTAGGTTTTAAATTGAATCAACTGATAAAAAGAATAATTATAATTTCGTAAATATTTGTTTTAATAACCATTTTAATACCTACCTTTCACTTGAAAATCTCTTATCCTGAAATGAATTCCAATTACTTAATCCATTAAAAGTCACTCCAACAGACACCGGAACTTGCATTACACTTTCCGAGACCGATAGAGAAACTTTATTATTTTTCCCCGCTAATGATGAATCTATCGCTTCATTATAATTTGTTGATATGCCCAAAATCTGAATCTCCGGCCTGATTGATAAAGGCACTGCCAAGTCAGCACTTTTTTTTGAATAGCCGGCTTTTAATAAAGATTTATAAATCTGCTGTCCATTAAACCCCTGTTTTAAACATGCGATGCTTACAGTTGAAGCATCATTTTTATCATTTTTTAAAATTACAGTAACTTCATCTAATGAATATCCCGCGTCATTTAAACCCTTAACCGTTTGTTCAAGTTTTGCTCCCCGAGTAATTGATGATCCAGCAGGTGAAGCTGCCGCACCCTTTGTATAAGGAACTACATTGACGGAACTATTTTCGGTTAATGTTGCTTTCTGCTGTTGGTCTTTTGAACCATCTATTTTCTCCATTTGACAAATCCCCAGCCGGTTTATAATTAAACCAAATAATATAAATATAAATAGCAATATAAAACTTTTAATAATATGGCTTGGTAATTTGCAATAATTCATGTTTACTGCCTCTCTGATTTTTTAGAAATCAATGCTTTTATTTTTTGCATTAAACTCTCACTAGGATCCTCAAATTCTATACCCACTTTAAATCTTTTCTGATGCGGCATTTCTCTTACCCAAACAACCCTGCCAATTGCTTCTACCATGCTAGTCAATGTATTGGAAAGTAAATTCAAATGCACTTTTCCATTAACCGGGTAAAAATCAAAAGTTGTTATTGACATGCCCACTGGACTAACATTATTGCAAAATGAATTTCTAATCATGTACTGCGCTGCTTCTACTGCCTGAATTTGTAAAGGACACTCAACACCATTTCTTTCAAACCTGCGTCTCTCATCCATAACCACACCTCCCTTAAAGATAAAAAGAAAAAGCCGAATTGCTAAACTAAACAATTCGGCTATTAAAATTTGATTCAATATTTTTTGTAATCATTGGAGGACCTCTGGATTCCTGAGTTCCCGACATCCAACAAACAGCAGCTTGAGCTTTATTTATAATTAAAGCAACATATTGATTATTAACTGTATTACAATTAAAAACAGTTAAAGCAAAAACTTTATAAATGTCTTTACTAGTGTTATGTGATTTACTTGCTAATACATTTTCTGCTAGCTTAAAACTGTCACTGGTAAGTAAACTAAACAGCTTATCTAATTGGCGTGATCTGGAATTTAATTGCAAACAACCAATTCCAAATATCAAACTGATTGTTCTGCTGGTTATTTTCTGATATTTTAAAGCAGCTTCCCGGCAAAGATCTTTACTACTGAATGTAGATGCCAAAGCAAATTCTACTTGGGTAAGCAAAATTGCCTGGATTATTATAATCGTAATGATCTTAAACCAGAAACTTTTTTTCATCAGATCCTCACTTTACATAAAAAAAACCGCACTCAAAGTATACTTATTCGTACACTCCGGTAGCTCGGCTATCATAGCTCATATCGTCGCATTAAGTTATCGGTGCGCTCGGCGATCCTTGCTTTTGCTTTAGACCCGTAGCTTTGCCGTGAACCACTCACTTCGTTCGGATTCACGGTCACGACCCATTTATTAAAGGATCGAGACGTCCCCACTTTTCAGCAGGTTTGCCTTTTCGGATAAACAATTTACTTTTTGAAACTTTATAAATTGTTTTCTTATGTTTAAAGTATAGCATCCATGCAATAGTTTGTCAAGGCTTTAACAAGTTTTATTTTAATATATTAAGCCAAAGGCTTTCCTTCGAGTAAGGAAACCAATTTATCAAGCTTAATGCTTAATTTTCGTACTGATTCTTCCTGATTCTGAGAATTTTCAGAAATATCAGCGATAAGCTTCAAGCTTACTGATACTGTAAAAAAACAAGAAAAAACCAAGCTCCTCCAATTATAAATACAACACTTCCAATTCGCGGAGTATTATCTGCAAATCCCAGCAAAGTAACTATCGCCACGAAAATAAAAAACGCAACAAAAAACCAGGATAAGACCTTAAAAATCAACGCTGCTGTTTTCATAAACTTAAGTTCTTTATCCATAGTACCTTACCTCCAATTTAAAAAGTTACGGTTAGGGTTACGATGCCCGTTTCGTTTTACGGCAACGGCTGTCGTCTTAAAATTTATTGTTTTAGCCTAAACCGTTAAACGCTCCCGATACGGGTTTCCTTACCGTTAAACTTTACCGATTTTTTAACTAAGCATGAATAAAAATCTCACGAATTACTAAACTTGCCGCTCCCAAAGAAACCGCGTTTTCTCCCAATCGAGAAGGAATTATCCTGACCATACTGGCCGGCTCTTCAAAAGCCAGTCGACGAACCATTCTTTTAATTGGCTCAAGAATCAAGTCTCCGGCTCGCTCCATCCCCCCGCCCAATATAACAATTTCCGGATTAAATAAATTAATCAAATAAGCAATTCTTACTCCCAGATTAAGCCCGGCTTTTTCCAGCATTTTAATTGATTCTTGATCATTTTGACGAGCAGCTTCAATCAGAATAGCCGAAGTAATATTGTCCGGATTACCCTCGCAAAGCTCTTTAAGCTTTTCACTCTTTCCTGCTCTAACTACTGCCTTACCTGATTCTACAATCCCTAAATTTATGCTTCCCGGGCGAAATAATCCCAGATCTTTGGTGAAATCATCATCTTCACTAGACGTATTAAGCTGCATTTCACCAGCACTACCGCCAGCTCCCGCGTAAATTTCACCTTTAATAATAATTCCGCAGCCAACGTCGGAAAACATGTATAATACATTTTCGATTTCCGCGTCAAGCCCGATTCTTTTCTCCCCAAAAGCAGCTACAGTAGCATCATTACCGACAAAAGTCGGAATGCCAAATTCTCTTTCAATTAAATTCTTAATTGAAATATAACTTGCCGCTGTTTTCCCGCGCACAGGATCAGTATCCCTAACTGTTCCGGCTTTCGCGTCAATAATCCCGGAAATCCCAATTCCCAAACCTTTTATTTTTTTTGCTTCAATCTGAGATTTTTCAATTATTTCATAAATCAATTCTATAGATTTGCTGACAACATCTTCCATTGATTCTTCCGGGCGCTGTTTATGAACTTTGGTAATCATATTTAATGAAAGATCAGTAAGCGTGGCAATTATATGATCCGGCCCGATATCAATTCCAATAACAAAGCAGTTTTTCGAATTAAGTTCAACTAAAGTAGGCTTTCTTCCACCGCTTGAAATATCCAAACCCTTTTCCACGACAAGATCTTTCTTTATATAATTATTAACATAGTTTGAAACAGTAACTATATTATATTTCGTAATTCTTGATATTTCTGTACGAGTCACTGGTCCATAACGGCGAACTACTTCAAGAATATCGAGATTTTTCCTCTCTCTATCAGATAAAATCTGGTCTTTAAATAAAGCTCCCTTCATATCTCACCGCTCCTTTAATTATTAAAATTATGCTTTTAATCAGTTTATCGTTTTGCAATGAATAAACTTATACTTCATTAATAACTTTAAAAAGAACTATAGATAATACTTTTTAAAGCTTTAAAAATTATAACACTTTTAAATTTTAGTGTCAAGAACAATACGACCCGGCAAGCTCAGCTGATTCTCCAAACTGTTTTACCAGTTTTTAAATCTTCCAAAATAATACCCTGAGACAATAATTCATCTCTAATTTCATCGGCTGTTTTAAAATTTCGCTCGCTTTTATATTTTATGCGCAAATCAACTTTTTCCTGTATTTGCGGATCAGTCAAACCACTAAATTTTTGTTTTAAAAAATCCAGGCAAAAAACACCTGAAATCTCATTGATCACAGACAATGCAGAAGCAAATATCAGTTGTTTATCTTTATTATCACTATCAAAAACTCTATTGCATTCAGAAACCAGATCAAATAATACTGCCAAGCCTTTGGGCATATTAAAATCATCATCCATCGCCGCGATAAAAGCGTTTCTGTACACAGCGATATTCTCTGGCATTTTTTTTCCAGGCTGACTACAAATAGTTTCCTGAAAAAATTTTTCTAATTTCTCTTTTAATCGGGAAATTCGCTCCAAAGCTTTTTGCGCCTCATCCATTTTTTCCCAGGAAAAATCAATTGAACTAGAATAATGCGCCTGAAGATAAAATATTTTCAAAATATCCGCGGAATATTTTTTCAATACATCTTTGATTGTAAAAAAGTTACCCAAAGACTTGGCCATTTTCTGGCCATTGATCGTTAATAGTCCGTGATGAATCCAATATTTGGCGAATAATTTACCCGTCAATGCTTCTGCTTGAGCTTTTTCATTTTCATGATGCGGAAAGATTAAATCCCGGCCTCCTCCATGGATATCCAATGTCTGCACATTAAGATATTTTTGGCTCATCACCGAGCATTCAATATGCCAGCCTGGCCGGCCTTTACCCCAAGGACTATCCCAAGAAGGCTCATCATCTTTTACTTTTTTCCACAGCGCGAAATCAACTGGATCCTGTTTATCCAAATCATCATCAATTCGGACTGCTTCTAAGACCTGATCTAAGCTATTACCGGAAAGACTGCCATAATCAGCAAGTTTACGCGGAGAAAAATAAACATTGCCATTTTTTACATAAGCAAAACCTTTAGCAATTAAAGTTTTAATATACTCCAGGATTTCAATAATATTTTCCGTGGCCAAAGGTTCTTTATCGGCTTTGGGCAATCCCAAGCTTTCCAAGTCTTTATAATAATCAGCGATAAAAAAATCGCGCACATTATCAAAAGCCTGGTTTAAAGAGATATTGTCTTTTTTTGCCCAGTCTCTGGCCTTATTAATAATTTTATCATCAACATCAGTGATATTTCTAACCAAGGTAATATCAAAACCCTTAAACTTTAAATATCTTCTGATTACTTCAAACAGATATAAGGAACGGCCATGGCCAATATGACATGAATCATATACAGTAACTCCACAAGTATACATATTCAGTTTATTGCTATCCGGCTTGACCAGAGAAAACTCTTCTTTAGCGGAAGTCAGTGAATTGTAAATTTTAAGGCTCATTGATTCTACTTTTCTTTTATTGCTTTTTCCAAAGCTTCGATTCTTTGCTTTAAGGCATTCATTTTGTCTCTGACCGGATCAAGCACATGAGCATGATCTAATAAAGTATCAATCTTCTTTCCATCTTGTTTGGTGATTCTTCCGGGAACTCCCACTACAGTGGAATTAGGATCAACATTTCTTAAGACAACCGCGTTTGCCCCGACATAAGAATTATCACCAATCGTAATATTACCCAGCACCTTGGCTCCGGCACCGATTACCACATTATCACCGATATTCGGATGACGCTTGCCTTTTTCTTTGCCAGTTCCGCCCAAAGTTACCCCTTGATACAAAGTAACATTATCACCAATTATCGTAGTTTCGCCAATTACCACGCCCATACCATGATCAATAAATAATCCCATACCAATAGTCGCCGCGGGATGGATTTCAATACCAGTCAGCCAACGATTAAACTGAGATAACCAACGCGGAATAAACGGAACTTTCAAACGATAAATCGCCTGGGCAATACGATGAAGAATTAAAGCATGCAGACCGGCGTAAGTTAATAATATTTCCAATGTACTGGTTGCGGCCGGATCGCGTTCTTTAGTTGATTTTATCTCATCATTAAAGGTAATGACTATCCAAATGATCGCAATAACTACCAGAATCAAAACAAATACTATGGCTTCCATATTTCACCTCGGTTAAATAGTTTACTTTTGAATTAAAACAACACAGGCAGCGGCAATTGCTTTATTTTGCCCAATAGCATCAAGGTTTTCCATTGTCTTAGCCTTTATATTTACTGCTTGGATATCAATTCCCAATATACGGCTTATGTTTTTTTTAATCTCAAGTTTAACTGGATTTATTTTTATAATCTGACAAAAAATCGTGCAATCAAGATTAATAATCACATAGCCAGCTGCCTGAATTTTTTGATGAACAATTCCTAAAAGCTCCGCACTATCACTATTCTTATATTTTGGATCAGTATCGGGAAAATACTCTCCGATATCCCCTAATCCAGCCGCGCCTAAAAGCCCGTCACTGATCGCGTGCAGCAGCACATCAGCGTCAGAATGACCTAAAAGCCCAAGAGAACAAGGAATTTCCACTCCGCCTAAAATAAGCTTGCGATTTTCCACTAATTGATGAATATCATAACCATAACCAATGCGCATATATTTTCCTATTTAATAGTATCGCGTATCGCGTAAAAAAACTAACAGCTAAATAAAAAGGTTACGGTCAGGGTTACGATGCCCGTTTCGTCTTACGGTAACGGCTGTCGTCTTTAAATTTTTTATTTTAATCCTAAACCGCTAAACGTTGCCGATACGGGCTTCGTTACCGTTAAACCTTACCGAATGTCAACATATCCCAGCTGTTACTATGAGCCATAAGCTATCAGCCATCAGCTAAGCGCAAAGCGCTTCCCTGCTTTTAATATTGCATTTGCCAGCTCCAAATCTTCTTTCGTCGTGATCTTGATATTATTATTAAAACCCATAACAATTTTTACTTTATGTGGGATTTTTTCCACCAGCGATGCATCATCAAAAAAAGCCAGCTTTTTCTTTTCCGCTTTGGCATAAGCCAGCATAATCAGTTTATAACTAAAAGCCTGCGGTGTCTGAACCTGCCATAAACTGTTCCGATCTAAAGTGCTGATCACATTCCGGTTTTTATCAACGCTCTTGATCGTAGCCATACAAGGCACCGCGCAAATAACTGCTTTATATTTTACTGCTGCCGTAATACAGCTATTGATCAAATCCTGATTAACAAACGGACGTGCCGCATCATGAATAAGCACATAATCAGTATCTTTAGCTAAGAATTTAAGCGCATTATACACAGATTCACTGCGGGTCACTCCCCCGCAGACAACTGCTTTTAATTTTGATAATCCCAAAAGCTTAACCAGATTGTTTGCTTTTTTTAATTGTGCTTTTTCAACCGCGATAATAATATCGGTTATTGCCGGAGTTTTTTCAAACATTTCCAAACAATAGGATACTAAAGCTTTATTATTCAGCTTAATATAAGGTTTTCCGGTTTTATAACCTAAACGCTGACCAGTTCCTGCTGCCGGAATTATGACTGCGATTTTAAGCATTTAAGCTACCTTTAAACATTCTTATTGATTTGGGGATTGCTGCCCTCAATTTTACCAAAAATCATTCTGCCCGCTGATGTCTGCAAAACACTGGTAACCGCGACATTCAAAGTATGGCCCAGAAGTTTTCTCGCTTCTTCGACAACAACCATTGTCCCATCATCAAGATAAGCAACACCCTGATTAAATTCTTTACCTTCCTTAACAATTTTAACTTCCATTAATTCTCCAGGCAAAACAATTGCCTTTAGAGCATTCGATAAATCATTTATATTCAGAACAATTACGCCTTCAAGTTCCGCTACCTTGTTTAAATTAAAATCATTAGTAAATATTTTTCCATCCAAAACTTTAGCCATTTTCACCAACTTGGCATCAACATCCGTAATCTCGGGAAAATCTTCATCATGAATTTTAACCACGATCCGGTCAAGCTTCTGAATTTTATTTAATATATCCAAGCCGCGGCGGCCGCGATTTCTTTTAAGCGCGTCTGAAGAATCCGCAATCTGCTGCAGCTCTTTTAAAACAAATCGCGGAATAACTAATCTGCCTTCAATAAATTTTGTTTGACATAAATCAATAATCCGACCATCAATAATTACGCTGGTATCAAGTAAAATATTCTGCTGAACCTGATCATGCCGAGTAAATTTTACATAAGGAATAATTAAATTGAATTCATCACGGCCGCGGATCGCGACAATCATTCCGAGATAGCATAAAATTAAAGTGAACACAACCCGGGTCGTTCTGGCTGTTGCTTCATCAACCGGTAAGAGCATCACTGCTTCTGATAACAACTTTGCTGCCAAAAGACCAAAAATCAAGCCAAAAACCGCGCTGGACAATCCCCGTACAGAAATTCTTCTTAAGCCGCGCTCCACTATAATAATAATAAAACTCACAGTAAAGCCAACGCCTAAGCCAACCATCGCGGTATTAGAATCAGCTCCTCCCAATAAAGAACCAATCTGATGGCCAATCAGCATACTTATAAGACAAAAAATCGCGCGCACAAAAAATATAGTCATATCTGCCTCCGTCTTTCTTTCCGATTTATTTACATTTTTAAAAACGTAAATAATTTTCTAGAGCAATCTGCCCTAAGTTTTAGTCATTGATCAATAAACCAAATTTGCTTTATTAATCGGATTAAAAATATTTTTAATTTAAAATCTATTTCTTGCTAAACGCTTAACTAAAAATAATATCCAAAGCTTCTTTTACCGAAGAGACACCGATCAATTCTATTTCATTTTTTTTATTATTTAAACTTAAATTTTTTAAATTACTCTGCGGCAGAATAACTCTTTTAAATCCTAGTTTCTTTGCTTCTTTGATCCGCAATTCCGGATTAGAAACCGCCCTGATCTCACCGCCCAAGCCAACTTCGCCAAAAATTACATCACCCGCGGAAATCGGTTTTTCTCTAAACCCCGAAGCCACCGCGACAATTGCCGCCAGATCAGCTGCTGGTTCCACGATTTTCACGCCGCCGGCAACATTAAGAAAAATATCCTGATTTGCCAGGGCATAATGTCCGCGTTTTTCCAAAACCGCAACCAGTAATGCCGCGCGATTAAAATCAATACCCGTAGTTCTCCGCCGAGGCAGACCAAAACTAGTCGGACTGACCAATGCCTGAATCTCGACAAGTAGAGGCCGTGTGCCTTCCATGGTCGCTACCACCGCTGATCCCGATACTTCCTGCGAACGCTCGGTTAAAAACATGGAAGAAGGATTAAGCACTTCCTTTAAACCTAAGGAAGTCATTTCAAAGATTCCAATTTCATTAGTGGGGCCAAACCTATTTTTTACTGCTCTTAGGATCCGAAAATCAGTATGACTTTCTCCTTCAAAATACAATACACTGTCAACCAAATGCTCTAAGACCCGAGGTCCCGCCAAAGAACCTTCTTTGGTAACATGGCCAACCAAAAATACAGCTATCCCGGAATTTTTCGCCAGGATTGTCAGCCTTGCCGCGCATTCCCTTACTTGAGAAACACTGCCTGAGGCACTGGATATATCATCTAAATATAAGACCTGAATTGAATCAGCTACAATAATATCCGGCGCGATTTTTTTTATATGTTCAAAAATCACATCTAAATTTGTTTCACAAACAATGTATAAATCATCGCCAATATTGCCCAAACGCTCGGCGCGCAGCTTTGTCTGCTGTGCGGATTCTTCGGCGCTGATGTATAATATTCTTTTACCTTTTTTATTTAAAGCCCCGCAAACCTGTAAAAGTAGAGTTGATTTACCAATACCCGGCGCGCCGCCGATCAAAACCACTGAACCAATTACCACTCCGCCGCCCAAGACATGATCAAACTCAGCAATATCAGTTTGGATCCTTAATTTATTTTCCAGCTTAACATCCGCTAATTTTTCCGGCTTAGAAAAAGTATCCAACGAAAAACCCCTGGTTCTGGGTTTCTTTTCCCCGCTAAATTCTTCAACCAAAGAATTCCAGCTGCTGCATTCCGGGCAACGGCCAATCCATTTGGCTGAATTATGACCGCATTCCTGACAGATAAAAGCTGTTTTTGTCTTTGTTTTCATATTTAATTAAAGTTATAATTAGAATTATCCGTTTTTCTTGTTTTTGTTTTCTTATCCGGCTTAGGCTTCTGAAATAATTTCCAAGGATGAGTTTTTAAATCACTGACTAAATCGGTTAAAGAAACATTTAAATCTGTAATTGTTTTATCCAGTTTAGTATTTAAATTCACGACCATTGCTTCAGTTTGATTATAAATCGAATCATCAGTTAATAATTTACCGATCGTGCCTTTGCCGTTTTTCACTTCTGATATTGTATCATTTAAAAGCTCACTAGCCTGGCGCAGATTATCAGTAGCAACTCTTAGATTATAGAAACTTTCTTTTAAAGAATCGCGCACTGTTTGATCACCAACTATATCAACCAATGATTCGGTAAGTTTTTCCATCTGAACCGGATTATTACCTTTCAAAGAATCGCCTTCTTCCAAAAACGTATCTCTTGATTCACCGGGAACGATTTCCACGTATTTTTCCCCTAAAATGCCCAAGGTATTAATATAAGCAGTCGAGTCTATGGGGATTTTAACATTTTTATTAATCAGCAGCACTAGTGTTACTTGGGTCTTTTTTTTCACTGTATCATAAGAAATCTTTACGTCTTTTACATCCCCCACAGCAACTCCGGCAACATGCACCGGAGCATCATTGGAAACGCCTCCGACAAAATCAAAGACAACGTTTAATTTATACATATTAGCGCCTAAAATATTGACTCCGCCGATTTGAAAAACAATCATCGAAAGCAATACAACAGACACAAACACAAAAACCCCAACTTTAAACTCAAGACTAAGCGCTTTCATTTTTTATCCCCCGTTTACTTAAACCTCAAAATAAGCTTTTATTATAAATACAAAGATTATGGTTAAGGTTACGATGCCCGTTTCGTCTTACGGTAACGGCTATCGTATTGAAATTTATTTTTAAAGCCCAAACCTTTAAACCTTACCGATACGGGCTTCGTCACCGTTAACCTTTACCTGTTATTTTTATATCCTCTGCCATCTGTTCTCGACGATCAGTTATTGGCCCTTGGGCTGCTCCGGTTATAAACTGCCGGACAAACGGATCAGTCGTATTTTTTATTTCTTCCGGCGTACCCTGAGCAATAATCTTACCATCATAAAGCATGGCAATTCTCGTAGCAACCTTATACGCTGAGACCATATCATGGGTCACGACAATTGAAGTGACTTTTAATTTTTCTTTTAAGCGAATTATTAAATCATTGATCATATCCGCCATTATCGGATCAAGACCGGTTGTCGGCTCATCATAAAGTATTATTTCCGGCTTATTGCATATTGCCCGGGCCAGGCCCACACGTTTTTTCATCCCGCCGCTAAGCTCCGCGGGTTTTTTCTTTTCAATATCCGGCAAATCAACGCTAAGCAAAGCTTGTTTGACTCTTTGATGAATTTCCTCTCGAGATAAATCTGTATGCTCAAGCAAAGCAAAACCCACATTTTCAAAAACATTCAGCGAATCAAATAAAGCCGCTGCTTGAAAAAGCATGCCGAATTTCATCCGCAATTTAACCAGATCCTTGCCTTTTAAAGCCGCGACATGCTGATTATCAACATACACCTGTCCAGAGTCAGGATCTAAAATCCCAATAATGTGTTTAAGCAATACACTTTTCCCACATCCAGAGCGGCCGATGATTACCAAAGTCTCGCCTTGATTTATTTCTAAATCCAGCCCCTTAAGCACTTCCTGGCCTTCAAATTTTTTGCACAGCTTAGAAATTTTTATCATTAAAAATCCTATTTTAAAAACTCAGGTTCATTAGCGCCAAACAAAATAAAACAAAGCGGTAAAAAAACAATCCAAAGCAATAACTAAAATACAGGAAATAACCACTGATGAAGTTGTTGCTTTGCCCACGCCTTCTGCCCCGCCTTTTGTCCGCATCCCCTCATAACAGGCAACAATCGAAATAACCGCGGCAAAAGCCAATGCTTTGATCAAGCCAGTAAACACATCTTTATACACTAAAGCGTCAAAAGTCTTTTTAAGATATAAATGATGTGATATATGCAGATTAGCAACACCGATAATGTATCCGCCCAAAATCCCCACAGCATCAGCAATAATCGTTAACAGCGGCAGCATAATACACAGCGACAAAAATCGCGGCACAACTAAATATTTAATCGGATTTGTTGCCAATGTTTCCAAAGCATCAATCTGCTCGGTAACCTTCATTGTCCCGACTTCCGCGGTTATTGATGCTCCCACCCTGGCAGCAACTACCAAAGCGGTAAATACCGGCCCCAGTTCTCTGGTCATCGATAAACTTACAAGACTTGCAATATAAATTTCCGCTGACATCTGACGCATGGTATAAGCAGATTGCAAAGCTAGCACTATTCCGGCAAAAAAAGCCGTCAAAGTAACAATCGCCAGACTGTCTACTCCATTTTTTTTCATCTGGTCAAACAGTTGAAAGCGTTTATGCGGCGGCGCAAATACCCAACCAATTGTCCGAAACAATAGGATTGTCAGGCCTCCGACATATTCAAAACTAATGCTCAGCCTTTTTTTTAATACCCCTAAATATGCGCTCATGCATACCCCTATATTTATAATCAACTTCTGATATTTAACAGCCTAGATTATTTACCGACTTTAATCTCAGCTGATAAACGATAATGCGTCTTTTTCCAGATCCGCGCTGATGTTTATCGGCTTTTTCCTATCGACTTTACCAGCTAAGATTTCTTCAGCTAAAGGATTTTCCAGAAATTTCTGAATCGTTCTTTTTAAAGGTCTAGCACCGAAAGCGCTGTCAAAACCTTTGGCAATCAGTAAATCTTTAGCGGTTTTATCTAAAACGATTGTAACCTCCTGATCACTTAAGCGGCTGGTAACCTCGGTTATTTCAATTTCAATAATTTTATACAGGTCTTCTTTAGTCAAAGGTCTGAACACAATCAAATCATCAACTCGATTAATAAATTCTGGTTTAAATGCTTTTTTAACTTCTTCCATTAATTTAGTTTTCATCGAATTATAAGTAACTTCTGCCTCCTGAGCAGTAAAGCCGATTGACCCTTGCTTGCGCATTAAATCAGCGCCGATATTACTAGTCATAATTAAAACCGTATTGCGAAAATCAACTTTTCGACCAAAGCTATCAGTTAATCTGCCTTCTTCTAAAACCTGAAGAAGAAGATTAAAAACATCAGGATGCGCTTTTTCAATTTCGTCTAAAAGAATAACTGAATACGGTTTTCTTCTAACCTTTTCTGTCAGCTGTCCGCCTTCTTCATAGCCTACATAGCCTGGAGGCGCTCCGACAAGTCTTGAGACATTAAATTTTTCCATGTACTCAGACATATCAATTTGAATAATCGAATCAGCATCACCAAATAGAAAATCCGCCAAGGCTTTACCCAGCAGGGTTTTTCCCACTCCGGTAGGGCCGAGAAAAACAAATGAACCGATCGGCCGTTTCGGATCTTTTAATCCAGCACGAGAGCGTCTGACCGCGTGGGTAATCGCGGTTATGGCTTCGTCCTGCCCAATGACGGTTTTATGCAGTTCATCTGCCATTTTAAGCAGTTTTTCGCCTTCTTTTTCCTCTAAACGGGCAACAGGGACTCCGGTCCATTGAGAAATAATCTCGGCGATACCTTCTTCTTTGACCTCAATGTTCATTTCCATACGGCTTTCATTCCAATTTCTGCGGATTTTATCTAATTCCGCGCGAGATTCTTTTTCCTGATCGCGATAAGAAGCGGCTTTTTCAAAATCCTGATTCTTAACAGAAGATTCTTTTTTTTGTCTTAAATCTTCAATTTTATTTTCCATATCTTTTAAATCCGGCGGCGCGGTCATTACCAGCAAACGAGCTCTGGCTCCGGCTTCATCAATAATATCAACTGCCTTGTCCGGCAAAAATCTGCCACTGATATAACGTTCAGATAATTTAACTGCCGCGGATAATGCCTCATCTGAGTACTTAACTCGATGATGCATTTCATATCTTTCCCGCAAACCTTTTAAGATCTCGATTGCCTGCGCCTCTGTCGGCGGTTCAACCATGATTGTTTGAAAGCGTCTTTCCAGGGCAGCATCTTTTTCAATATGTTTTCTATATTCATTAATTGTGGTCGCGCCAATGCATTGGATCTCGCCACGAGCTAAAGCTGGCTTTAAAATATTCGAGGCGTCAATCGCGCCTTCCGCGCCGCCAGCCCCCACTAGCGTATGAATTTCATCAATAAAGATCATTACATTTTCCGAACGTTTAATTTCATCCATAACTGCTTTGATCCGTTCCTCAAACTGACCGCGGTATTTTGTACCGGCAACCATTAAAGCCAAATCTAAAACAACTACCCGCTTATTGCGCAAACTTTCCGGAACATTGCCTTCAACGATCTGCTGAGCTAAACCCTCAACTATCGCGGTTTTACCAACGCCTGCCTCTCCGAGTAATACTGGATTGTTTTTTGTTCTTCGGCTCAATATCCGGATAACCCTTTCAATCTCAGTTGCCCGGCCAATAACCGGATCAAGCTTGCCGTCTTTGGCCAGTTTGTTTAAATCCCGGCCAAAAGCATCCAATGCTGGAGTTTTCGCTTTGGCATTAGAAACCTGAGGATTTGACTGCTGTCCATCATAATTCACTGATGTTGTACCCAGCAAATCCATGATTTCTTTACGCACTTTATTTAAATCCAAGCCCAAATTCATTAGAACCTGAGCAGCAACTCCTTCGCTTTCCCGAATCAAACCCAACAATAAATGCTCTGTGCCAATATAATTATGGCCTAAACTTTTCGCTTCATCCATGGCCAGCTCAATTACTTTTTTTGCTTTGGGCGTAAACGGAATATCTCCGGAAGTAACAGTACTGGGACCTGGCTGAACAAGTTTTTCCACTTCCAAACGAATCATATCCAGATTAAGCCCAAGATTTTGTAATACCGCGGCAGCAACCCCTTCGCCTTCTTTAATCAAACCAAGCAAAATATGCTCAGTACCAATATAATCATGGTTAAATCGTTTTGCTTCTTCTTTGGCAAGAAGAATCACTTTTCTCGCTCGCTCTGTAAATCGATCAAACATTCATAGCCTCCTTTTCAATATGCCTGCTATTCAATCAAGCCATTCCATTATATCTTTTATTTTTTAATTCTTATCTGTTTTTGATTTCTCTATTTATTACTTCTTATTTCATTTTCTGGCGAATTAATTCAGCTCGCTTAATATCACGTTTATTCGCGGTAAGAGTTTTTTCTTCTAGTTTCTGCAAATGTGCCGGCTGAGTAAGAATAAATAATTCATTTATCGTTTCCTGGTTAGCACCTTTAAGCAATCCCAGATCAAATCCTAAACGCACATTAGATAATAACTCAATTGCTTCTGAGCTGGTAATAATCCGAGCGTTTTTTAAAATTCCATAAGAACGCCAGACCTGATCTTCCAGCTTACTTTTATTTTTCGTGGATAAAGTCTGCCGAGCATTTTGTTCATACTCAAATACCTGATTAATAATCCGTTTTATATTATCAATTATTTCCATTTCACTTCTGCCCAAGGAAACTTGATTGGAAATCTGAAAAAAATTGCCTGTAGCTTCTGTGCCTTCACCAAAAAGCCCGCGCACAGTCAATCCCAGCTTAACAATTGCCTGAATAACCCGGTTTATCTGCTTGGTTAAAACCAAAGCCGGAAGATGAAGCATTACAGACGCCCGCATTCCTGTGCCGGTATTTGTCGGACAAGCTGTTAAATATCCCAACTTTGCCGAAAAAGCAAAGTTTAATTTTTTTTCCAAGGCAGAATCTATTTTTTCCGCTGCTTTCCAGCAATCTTCCAAAGAAAATCCCGGTTTAAGCACCTGCAAGCGCAAATGGTCTTCCTCATTGACCATAATTGAAACAGTTTCGTCAGAACTAATCGCAACCGCCCGACCGATTTTATCATTGATTAATTCCTTACTGATTAAATGTCTTTCAATTAATAATTGACTGTTTACTTCCGAAATATCTTCCATCTTCAGAAATAAGCCATCTTTTTTTATTGCTTCCAGACTTTTTAATGCTGGCTCAACAATTGACAATGTCTGCATTAACTGCGCTTTAGAGGCTAAATTTGAGAAAATGATCTTCTCTAGATTACGAGCCAAGCGTACTCTGCTGGAAAAAATAATTTCCGAATGAGAACCTGTGCCTTTTAGCCAACCGCTTGTTTGTTTTAATAAATCATCGAGATTCATCCGTCAATCTCCTTTTCCAGTTTTTTAATCTCATCTCTTAATCTGGCTGCTTCTTCAAAAGCTTCATCATGAATCGCGTTCTGTAATTTAAGATGTAGTTCCTGCAATTGTTTTTTAGCATCAAATCCATCGCCATCAATTGAAGGGCCTTTGCCAATATGCTGCAAAGATCCATGGACTTTTTTCAATAAAGGGCTTAAACTTTCTTTAAACACTTCATAACATTGACTACAGCCCAGTCTGCCGCTTTTGCGAAAATCATCATAACTCATTTTGCAATTTGAGCATTGCAGCGCGGTTTTCTTATCAGCAGGAACCGTAGATCCAAAATCAACCAGACCGGCCAGTAAATCTTGCAAGCCAAAAGGCTGACCTAATCCAGCAATCCCTTTATCTTTTGCGCAATCTTCACAAAGATGCAATTCACTCATCTTCTCATTAATTATTTCCGTTAAATGTACTGTTGCTGCTTTTCCGCATAATTGACATTTCATATAAACCTCCTGATAAATCGCTAATGGTCGATGGCTAATGGCTTATAGTTTTTTTACTATTGACCATCAGCTATAAGCTATCAGCTATTACACTTTATACTTAACCCCATCATTGCGGGTTATTTTATTAAATCCATTTAATAAGCTCAACGTTATTTTTCCTGGCTTCCCATTTCCGATTAAGCGGCCATCAACCTTTACTACTGGAATAATTTCCGCGGCAGTTCCGGTTAAAAATAATTCATCAGCATTAAAAACTTCATGCCGAGTTAACATACTTTCATGGGTTTTAATCTTAGACTTTTTAGCAATTTCAATAACCGCATCACGTGTAATACCCCGCAATGTCCCCATACTTTGCGGCGGGGTATATAATTGTTTATTTTTAATCAAAAATATATTATCACCAGTACATTCAGCCACAAGCCCCATTGAATTAAGCATTATCGCTTCCTGATATCCGGAATTAGTTGCCTCGATCTTGGCCATGATATTATTTAAATAATTCAATGATTTAACCTGCGGGTCAATCGCATTAACCAGATTGCGCACAGTAGGAACTGTAATGATCTCCATTCCTTTTTGATAAAGCTCTTTAGGATACAAAACAATATTATCCGTAATAATAATTATCGTGGCTGTTTTGCATTTTCGCGGATCAAGCCCTAAATCCCCTACGCCTCTGGTTACAACCACTCGGATATAAGCATCTTTTAATTTATTTACTTTTAAAGTATCAATAATTGCTTTGATCATCTGTTTTTTATTAATCGGAATTTGCAGCATAATTGTATGAGCGCTTTCATACAATCTGTCAACATGTTCATTAAGTTTGAACACTAAACTGCCATAGGAACGAATACCTTCAAAAACTCCATCACCATATAATAAACCATGATCAAAAACAGAAATTTTCGCATTTTCTTTATTAAATAACTTTCCATCTAAATAAATTTTTAAAGACATTTACTCCCTCCGATTAAAGGTTTTATCAAAAAAACAAACACTGCCTTATTCAATCTTTCCGTCTTTGATTAAAAGAGTTCTTGATGATATATCAGCAATCACTTTTGAATGTGTAGCAATAATAATTGTAATATTTAATATTTTATTAAGCCTTAATAATAAGTCGCAAACCTTTTGTCCTGTATGCGAATCAAGATTGCCTGTGGGCTCATCGCAAAGTAAAAGCTGCGGACTATTGATCAAGGCCCGGGCAATGGCAACTCTCTGCTGCTCTCCACCAGAAAGCGCTGACGGCTTATGTTCTTTTCTATTAGCCAGTCCGACTTCATTCATCAATTCTTCGGCCCTAGCTTTTACATCCCTAACTTTTTTCCCGGAAATCAAAGCCGGGAACATTATATTATCAATCGCGCTAAATTCCGGCAAAAGATGGTAAAACTGAAAAACAACTCCAATATCCCGATTACGCAACAAGGCTCTTTGATTATCCCTTATTGTATAAATATTTTGACCATTAAGCAATACTTCGCCTTTATTTGGTTTGTCTAAACCCGCTAAGAAATGGAGTAATGTTGATTTCCCTGCTCCGGAAGAGCCTAAAATACTAACAAACTCACCTTTTTTAATATTTAAATCAATGCCTCTAAGCACATGAATTTTTGCCGGCTGGGCATTATAATGCTTGTGTAAATTTCTTGCTTCAAGGATCATTCGTATCTCAATGCCTCCACAGGATCAAGCTTGGAAGCTTGGTACGCGGGATAAAAAGTCGCGCAAAAACTAATCAAAATCGCGGCCATTACAATCCAAATCACTTCAGTTGATTCAATTCTAACCGGTAATTTACTAATATAATAAACGTCTTCCGGCAGTTTAATAAATTCATAGGTTTTAAGCAAATAAGCGCAAAATAAACCCGCGGCTGTGCCGAGCATTGTGCCGATAATTCCAATGAACAATCCCACCATGGTAAAAATAGCGCGAATGCTTTGATTAGTCGCGCCAATGGTTTTCAAAATACCAATATCTTTGGTTTTTTCCATAACCATCATAATCAGAGTGCTCGCGATATTTAATGCCGCAACTAAAACAATCAATGTCAGAATTATGAACATCGCGGTTTTTTCCAGCTTTAAAGCATTAAACAAATTGCGGTTCATATCCATCCAGGTGCGGGTAAAATAAGGAAATCCCAACTGTTCCTGAATCTTTTTTTTAATTTGATCCGCAGCATAAATATCATTTATTTTGACACTTATCCCGCTGACTAATATCGGATTTTCAAAGAATATTTTAGCATCGTCTAGAGAAATAAAAACAACCCCAGTATCATAATCATACATCCCGCTGGTAAAGATAGCGGAAATCGTATAATTATTTTCCCGCATTTTACCCAAGGTCTTTTTCTTTTGTTTAGCCGCGGAAATCAAGCTGATCTGATTACCGACTCTTAAGGCTAACTGTTCAGCTAATCCACTGCCAATAATTATCTTATTGCCGCCTTCTAAATCCAAGCTGCCGCTTTTAATAAAATCCCGGACAGAAGTAACTTCCGCCTCAAGCTTTGGATCAATCCCCCGGACAACAACCGAACTAAGCCGGTCATGATCAGCTAATAAAGCTTGCGTATTTATAAACGGCGCGCAGGCAATAACCCCGTCAACATCGCTAATCGTTTGCATTGCCACAGCCGGATCATCAAGACCGCCTAATCTATCAACCACAATATGACTGCTTGTACCGATTATTTTATCGCGTAATTCAGTATCAAATCCGCTCATAACGCCAATAACAATTATCAAAGCGCAGACTCCAGTAGCAACTCCAATAATTGAAATACAGCTGATCAAAGAAATAAACTTTTCTTTTCTTCTGCCAAAAATATATCTAAGCCCGATTTTTATTTCATAAGACATATAATTAAAATCTTTAAACTTCCTGCGGAATATATTATTCCTGCGCGTTCGCTTCTGATTCTGCCTCAGCAATCTGGACTTCAGGTTTTAATTGAGGAAATAAGATAACATCCTTGATCGAGGTCTGATTGGTAAACAGCATAACCAAGCGATCAATCCCAATCCCTAACCCTCCAGCAGGAGGCATACCATATTCCAGAGCTTCGACAAAATCTTCATCTATTTTAGCATTACATTCCTCTTTAGCCTGAAGTAAAAACCGCTCTCTTTGTTCAATCGGATCATTTAATTCAGAATAAGCATTGGCAATTTCCATGCCGCCCATAAAAAGCTCAAAACGCTCACTAAGCAAAGGTTCATCTTTTTTCTTTTTGGCCAAAGGACAAAGTTCGGTATAAATATCGGTGATAAAAACCGGATGATTTGTCTGTAATTTTTCTTCAATTAAATCACTGATCAGATTAAGAATAAAAGTCCGACTGATTTTTCCTTCCCTTAGCTCAACTTTCACATTTTTCTTCTTTAGCTTCTCCAACCACTGAAATTCAGAATCATCAGGATTAATATCAAAATTATCGCGCATTAATACGGCAAATGACACTTCTTCCCAATTAGTCAGATCAATTGTCTGATCGCCAAAAGCAAGCTGCTTTGTGCCAATAACATTATCCGCGATATGCATAATAATTCCTTTAACCAAATCCATCATTTTTCGATAATCCGCGTAAGCAGTATAAACTTCCAACATCGTAAATTCCGGATTGTGCTTAGTTGAAAGCCCTTCATTCCTAAAACTGCGATTTATTTCATAAACCCGTTCAAGATCTCCAACCAATAATTTTTTAAGATACAGTTCCGGAGCAATCCGTAAAGACAGATCCATATTCAAAGCATCCAAATGAGTTTTGAATGGTTTTCCCGCCGCGCCGCCAGCCAAAGAATGCATCATCGGAGTTTCAACTTCCAAATAATCCTGAGCATCAAGATATTTTCTGATTTCTTTTATAATTTTACTTCTTTTGATAAATACATCTTTAACCTTTTCATTGGAAATTAGATCTAAATAACGCTTTCTATATCGAACCTCAACAGCCTTTAATCCATGCCATTTTTCCGGAAGCGGCCGCATGCCCTTGGCCAAGATTTCTACTTTTTTTACTTTTATCGTCGGTTCTTCAGTATGTGTTAAAAAAAGTTCCCCTTCCAAGCCAATGATATCGCCAATATCCAGTTTCTTCAAAAATTCAAAAACTTCATCACCCACATTATCTTTTTTAATATAGAATTGAACTCTGCCGGTTATGTCTTTAATATCGCCAAATATACTTTTCCCATGCGCCCGCAAAGCCATAATTCTGCCCGCAGAACAAACCTGAGCATTTTCCGCGAAATTTTCTTTTATCCATAAAGCGCTATGTTTCTTGGGAAAACTGCCACCATACAAACACACGCCCTGCGCCTTTAAATCTTCGATCTTTTTGATCCGCAAATCCAATATATCATCACTCATTTTTGTGCCCTCATTTACTTAAAACAGCATAGTTATATTTAACTAAAATCTGGATTAAAATTAAAAAAAGAAATTCGCTTAAAACCGCCGGATTTATAAATGTTAACATATTTCCAATAAATAAGTTGCCACATTTTAAGCCCTCCCCCTACTAACTTTTTGATTATATAACTATTAGCCAATTGTGTCAAGGGAAATGGGACGAAAAACAAAGGTTCTACTCGTCAGAAATCACCTAAAAAGACAAGAAATACTTAACTTAAAATTTATCAGATCTTTCTCAGTTCAAAGCCTCGATGCTTGCTTGATTTATTTGCAAAAAGCTAGATATTATGGTAAAATTTAAAAAAGAGAGAAAAATCGTAATTTATTCATATTGTTATATATATATTTTTTTTAACTATCTATTCAATCCTTTATAAAAGGTAATATAAAGATATGACCCGTAAAGAATTCACTCCAATATTAAGAAATATAAATGGCGAGATTTTATTTAAAACAAAGCAAACAATAACCTGCGAAACAATCAAGCATATTGTTAGAGATAGGAATTTTAACTCCAAGGAAATCAGCATTTCTGAGTCTTCGATTGGAAATGATACTATCTTAGCAATTAACCGCGGCATTTATCAAACCATTTTTTCCCAAGATAATGCCTCCAAACAAATTATTAAAATCTTAAACCAAACAGTGCTAAGCGCGGCACTTCTCTCAGAACTGAACAGTATAAAAAAACTTATGCCCAGCACTTATGATCACATTCTGGTTGTTGCCGCGCTTTCGATTAAAATTTGCTTAGACATGAATGATCACTCCTTCGATCCATCAAGAATTGCCCGAATTGGCTTAGTCCATGATTTAGGAAAATCACGCTTACCAGTAAGCATTTTAGAAAAAGACTCCCCCTTAAGTGATGAGGAGTTTAAAGTTATTCAGGAACATCCAATGATCGAGTACCTATTGATATCGCATTATCTGAATAATCCAAAATCGTTTATTGCCTTAGCTGGTTTTTCCCACCATGAGCGTTTGGATGGAAGCGGCTACCCGCGCGGGATCAAACAATTAGATAATTATATTCAGACAATAATTCCCTGCGATATTTTTGACGCGCTGACCAGTCATCGCCCATACCGGAATGAACCATTTACAGTAAGGGCAGCCCTTGATTTACTTTTAGCTGAATCAAGAAAAGGAAGAGTAAATAAAAAATTTGTGAAATGTTTAATAAGTTATGTAAGAAAAGATAAGCCTCATTACAAACAAGTAAGAATCTCCGAAGAAAACAGAGATGCTCCGCCAAGAATTAATCACTATGGCATAAGAAAAAAATAATATTCTAAAGCCATCCCCTTGCTATTATTTAATTCTTTTAATTATTATTTTTAGAATATTTTTCGTCTGTTTAGTCACCTTAAAATCATCAGCGATCCTCATCCCGCCGACTAGAATTATTTTATTTCCTGATAAGACAAGGGGGATTTTCTGTTTTAGATCTTTATCGATTTTTTGATCAATTAAAAATTTTTTGATTTTCTGTGACCCAATATTACCTAAAGGCTTAAACCGATCTCCTGACAGCCAAGTTCGAACAATTAAAGGAAACTTCACCACAGCAAAATCTAAATATTCAATACCCGGAAGTTTTTTCTTAATGTTTATCTTGCCCTTAAGCTTTATGACCTTAAAAGAATATCCCAAGCTCTTAATTATAAGCTCTTTGTTCAGCTCCAATAAAAACTTTTGATTTTCTAAAACGCTGATCTTTGATTTTTTTTTAAGCGAAAATTTTAGATACTGCCTAGTCCTCCCTACCTGCAGTGATTTCGGTAAATCCAATCCCTGACCGCTCAAAACATTTATTCCAGCGAAATCATCAATAATCCTAATATGCTTATAATCAATTCCATTTATGTCTCCGCTTAGACTAAAAATAGCTTTTCGAATAATCTCGGAACGAATTATCGGCATCAATTTTAAAAATTTTTGTCGATAAATAATAATCTCATTATTTTTTATCGAAAATATAATTCTCTGATAGATCGGATTTAATTTTGCTTGAATAAAATTTTCTGTTTTTTGGGCATTATCCGCGATTCTTACAATATTATCTTTCAACCCCGGACTTAATTGCTCAAGCAAAGGAAGCACATCCAGCCGGACTTTATTTCTAAAGTAATTTTTTTCTTGATTGCTTGAATCAACCCGAAATTTTAGTTTATTTTTCTTCAGATAGCTGAGTATCTGCTGTTTTTCGATATCTAGCAAAGGCCGGACAAGCAACATATTATCCAATTCGCTGAGGAACTTTATCCCCCCCAGACCCTTAATCCCGGTACCTCTGAGTATCCGCATTAAAATTGTCTCAACTTGATCATCTTTTGTATGGGCTAATACAATTTTCTTTATTTTTTGCGTTTGGCAAATATTGGAAAAAAAATTGTAACGGGCAAATCTCGCTGCCTGCTCAATCGAGATTTTCTTTTGCTTGGCAAGCTTAGCCACGTCAACCCTTGCGCGAAAAAAAGACATGCCATAACCATCAGCAAGCTGACTGACAAATACCTCATCAGCATCTGATTCTTGTCCTCTCAAGCAATGATTAAGATGAGCGACGCTAATTCTCAAAGCATAGAGCTCTTTTAACCGCGTTAAAATATCAAGCAAAAATACTGAGTCCGGTCCCCCGGACACGCAAACTAATACCCGCTCTTTTGGCTTAAAAAGCTTATTAGCGATAATTGTCGATTTAATTTTTTCAATAATCATAATAATAGAATATATAAAAAAATAAGGAGTAGCAAGTAAATACTTATACTTTCCTGCTACTCCTTATCATTAATTATCTTTATTTTTATTTGAACAAGCTATTCGCTACAACAAATGAGGCAAATACAATTGAAACCATGGACATAAGTTTAATCAAGATATTGATCGAAGGCCCGGAGGTATCTTTAAACGGATCACCCACTGTATCGCCCACAACCGCTGCTTTATGCGCCGCACTGCCTTTGCCGCCGCAATTGCCTTCTTCAATATATTTCTTAGCATTGTCCCAAGCACCGCCGGAATTAGCCATCATTACCGCAAGCACAAACCCGCAAACAGTTCCGCCAACCAGCAAGCCAACTACAGCCTCAACTCCCATTAACAGCCCAACAACCACGGGAGTAATTATTGCTAATATTGAGGGAAGAATCATCTCTTTCTGCGCGCCGATTGTCGCGATATTTACGCAGGAAGCATAATCAGCTTTTGCTGTTCCTTCCATTAATCCTTTTATTTCTTTAAACTGTCTTCTAACTTCAAACACAATTTTTTCAGCAACATTGCCAACAGCTTTCATGGTTAATGCGGAAAATAAAAAAGGCATCATGCCTCCGATAAATAATCCCACCATAACCCGAGGATTCATCAAGCTCAAATCAAAATCTACTTTTCCAAGAATAATCAATTGTTCTTTATAAGCCGCGATCAAAGCAAGCGCGGTTAAAGCCGCTGAACCAATAGCAAACCCTTTACCAGTAGCAGCAGTTGTATTTCCCAAGGAATCAAGGGCATCTGTACGCTTGCGAACTTCTGGATCAAGTCCAGCCATCTCGGCGTTTCCTCCAGCATTATCAGCAACCGGGCCATAAGCATCAGTTGCTAAAGTAATACCCAAGGTACTTAACATTCCTACCGCGGCAATACCGATTCCATATAAACCCATATTATAATCAGTTGCTCCGCCGGCAAAATAAAAACTAGCTAATATCGCAGCGCCGACAACCACAACCGGAATAGCGGTTGAAAACATGCCTACAGCCATACCGGAAATAATAACTGTTGCCGCACCAGTAGCCGAACTATCCGCAATACTTTTTGTAGGCTTGTATTGATGCGAAGTATAGTATTCAGTGGAAAAGCCGATTATAATTCCCGCGATCAGCCCGGAAACAATTGACCAATAAATCCCCATATGTGCTGGAAGAGTTTTTTGGACTATAAAATAAGCTCCGATAAAAACAATCGCCGCGGCAACCAAAACTCCTCTGCGTAAGGCTTTTAATAATACTTCCTGCTTTGCTTCTTCACCGCTGCGCACAAAAAAAGTACCAACAATCGAAGCTAATACCCCTAAAGTCGCCAAAACTAATGGAACGGTAATTCCTCTGATTCCTAATCCCGCTGCCGCAGCCAAAGCCATTGTCGCCACAATTGACCCAACATATGATTCATATAGATCCGCGCCCATACCTGCAACATCGCCAACATTGTCTCCTACATTATCCGCGATAACCGCTGGATTACGCGGATCATCTTCCGGAATTCCCGCTTCAACTTTACCTACAAGATCAGCTCCCACATCAGCGCCTTTGGTAAAAATTCCGCCGCCAACTCGAGCAAATAAGGCCATTGAACTAGCCCCCATACCAAAAGTAAGCATTGTGGAAGTAATTGCTCCGATCTTATCTAAACCCTGCGGCAAAGCATGTGACGCATAATACCAATTAAGAATAGAATACCAAATGCTTAAATCAAGCAGACCAAGACCAACAACAACCAAGCCCATAACCGCTCCGCTGGAAAAAGCAACTCTTAATCCGCTATTAAGGCTTTCACTTGCTGCCTGCGCAGTCCGTGAACTGGCCCGAGTAGCGATCATCATCCCAATAAATCCGGATAATCCTGAAAAAAATCCACCGCTTAAAAAAGCAAAAGGAACAAAAATTGCCAAATATCCTTTAGACACTAAATAACTTAACAATAAAACAACTATAACAAAGAAGCCCGCGACTACAGTATATTGTCTTTTAAGATATGCTGCCGCGCCTTCCTTAACCGCATTCGCTATCTCTTTCATAGTATCATTACCTTCGTTCTGCTTCATAATAAAAGCAGTAAGAAAGCCGGCGAAAACCAAGGCCGCGGATGATCCTAAAAACGTTAAAAGTACCAACAACTTATCACTCATTTAACTCCTCCTTATGGTAGTAATTGAGATTTAATCTAATTGAAATTGAATGCAATAGAAATTGAAGTTTTATTTTACTATAACTTAAGAAAAAATCAAGAAGATTATTAATTTTTTTCAGACTAAATTTGATAATAAATCAGAAGAGGCTTATTCATTAAAAATCAGCTAAATAAACTGATCTCAATGCTTTGGATGCTTAACTGTCAAATTTAAAATTTCTTTATCGGAAAAATCACTTTTTATAACTATATGGCGCATGCCCTGTTTATCTTGTCCAGTTTTAGCAGTACCGAAAACCTTCTCCGCTAAATCCAGTTTCATTTGCCACTTTTTTCTAAACTCCATCCAATTATCATCAAGTTCTTTGATTAATTCATGGAGTTTTTGTTCAGTAAGATTTTCTTTATTCAAATCTTCAGGGTATTTATTAACCAAACTATCCATTTCATCAAGATATGAATCAAACAGATCTTCTTCCCAAATATCTTTTTTTTGGCTCTTTTTATTTTCTGGTTTTTTCATAATAAACCCCCTAATTTTACCCCTATTTTTAAGTTTAATCATTTTCAAGGTAAAAGTCAAACAAAAACTATTTAAATCTTAGATGTTTTTATCCGATTAAAGCCTATTTACTTAAACGCTTATATTCATTGATTTAAAGAAGCTTTGCCCGAAAAATATAATACGCTAAAATCCCGATTATGATTATTAAAAATAAGCTAATAAATACCAACAGTGTTTTATTTGCTCTATTTGATTTAGCAATACTATCCAAACTAAGCCTTAGACTGTAAACATTTGAGCTTAAATCAGTTACTGCCTGCATGAAACGAACATCCAGCTCAGCCCGCATTGCTTTTTCCATCGGAGCATCATTCATTCTCGCGATGCTTTGGACTATTTCTTTATTGCTTAATTTATGGATATCGCCTAAATTCACAACATCTCCTAAAAACTTTCAAACCATATATTTAAATAATACCTACATCGGTCAATAAAGTCAAGATAATGCACAGTCAAATCCATGCTTTACTAAAAAACCACCATTTTAAAGGTGGTTAATTTTGGTGACGGCGGGTGGAGTTGAACCACCGACATAACGGGTATGAGCCGTTCTCTCTAACCGGGCTGAGATACGCCGTCACAATAAAAGTAAAAAGTTAAAAGTTAAAACCAAACTCCCGGGCTGAGAGGAGTTTACCCTGAACCGAGCGATTTCATGAGCTCTGGTTTAGGGCCGTCACATTAATCTTTAAAATTTTCAATACTTTAAATCTAAAAAATTGTTTCTATATTCTAAGTCAGGTTTTACAAAAAATCAAGTTTTAATCTTTTTTTCTATTATAAATCAACTTTTTCCAAGGCCATACCGACAAGCAAATTTAAAAGCTCCATCAATTTATCGGAAAATCTATTGGGATTTTTTGCTGTGCCCACGCTGATTACTCCGAGAATTTTATCTTTTTGAAAAATCGGAATTACAAACGCTGATTTTAAAGTAGGCGTATGCATATGAACCTTAATATTTCGATCAGACAACTTGTCATTTATAAAAAGCGCTTTTTTACGTTCAATGGTCATTCCGGCCAGTCCCTGCCCTGGCTTAATTTTTGTATTAGAAATTATTTCCTGGCTTAATCCCGTTGCTTCTTTGATTGATAATTGCTGGGATTGTTTTTCAAAGACCATTACCGATCCTCTTTCCGCGGCACATATTTTCATTGCCAACTCTAAAAAAGTTTTAAGCAGAAACCCCACTTGATCATTATCAAATACGAATCCTTTGCTGCTTGCCCTTTTATCAAAATCCTTAAGCTTTGCCATAAACGCCGTAATCGCGCTTAAAAACTCAACAATATTATTAATTTTACTCAGAGAAATTGTCGGCAACTTATTAAAACACTCAAAAAATTTTTCCTCATCAACTCCGGCCTCACTTAGCCGCTGAGTAAGATGCGTATCTTTTTTAGAATCCTCATAAACCAAAGGGCCGACCATAAGAAAAACTGTTTCCGTATCGTTTAAACTTATCGGCATAGCAAAATTAACCAGCCCCAGAGGACAAACATTTTCATAAAAACCATTTGTCTTTGTCTGATCAATATTTTTCACCAAATTAGGATACCATTGCCAGCATTTTTTGCGGGCTATCGGAGATTCAGAAACTGCTTCCTGACAAATTAAAGCCGGATTAGACGGTCTAACAATGATTTCTCCATTAGAATCAATTGTTCTTAGGGAAATACCAATAATCGAAGAGAATGCATCCTGGATATTCTGCCAGTGCTTCACATCAATTATTTCATCAAATTTCATTTTATTCCTCGATAAGCTTAATCTAATTAAAAATCAAATATTTGTATTTAAGTTATATCACATTTTAAATATTTTGCAAAAAAATCTAAACAAACAGATACTTTAAAAAGATCTATGTTTAGATTCTAGAAATGATTATTCTCGAGGTTGTTATTAAGTACCTCTTTGCCTGGATTTTTGGTAGCTACTTACGAAAATTGGTAGCGGGGGTCAGATTTGAACTGACGACCTTTGGGTTATGAGCCCAACGAGCTACCAGGCTGCTCCACCCCGCAATATATTTTAATTAGGCATTAACTGCCAATATTTTCTTCTTCCGCGCGTTTTAAAAACTCTTCCATTTTTTCTCCCAGACCAAAAAACCCAAATGCCGGTTCCTTAGGTTTATCTTTTTCTTTTGGTTTAGGATTAGGGGCAACCGTTTTAATATTTTTCTTTAAAGTAAGATCGATTTTACCATCAGCACTGATTTTTTTTATCCGCGCATTAACTTTATCACCGATCTTTAAAAATTCGTTTATATTTTTAACAAAACTATCAGAAACCTGGGAAATATGAATCAATCCCCGCACATTCTGGGAAAGTTTTACAACAGCACCAAAATTATGGATTTTAATAACCTCTACTTCTAGGGTATCGCCGATTTTAAATTGATCTTCCTGCATATCTATTCTTCACCTTGATTAACAATTCTAAAAACTACTTCATTTTCTCGCGCCATTTTCAATTTTTCTCTGGCCACTTCTTCAATATATACAAGATCATTGGTCAGCAATTCATTTTCCTGCACTAATTGTTCATTTTCAAGCTTTAATTCTTCAACTTTTCGAGAAAGAGCTTCATCTCTCAATGTTAATTTTTGCATTTTTGAATATGCCGGAAAAAATAATATACCTAAAATTATAATCGCTATTATTATTCCCAGCTTCAGCTTCATATCTTTTTTTTATTTAAACTTATTAGCTAACTGCTTACCATTATAAACAGCAGCACTTCCAAGTTCTTCTTCAATCCTAAGCAGCTGATTATATTTTGCAATACGATCTGAACGACTCATCGATCCTGTTTTAATCTGTCCGGCATTTACCGCAACAGCAATATCCGCGATTGTCGCATCTTCTGTTTCACCCGAACGATGCGAAATAACAGCAGTAAAGCCAGCTTCATGAGCCATTTTAATCGCGTCCAATGTTTCAGTCAAAGTCCCAATCTGATTAACTTTAATCAAGATTGAATTTGCTGATTTTTCATCAATCCCGCGCTTCAAATATTCAACGTTTGTTACGAATAAATCATCACCCACAAGCTGAATTTTATTTCCCAGCTTTTGTGTAAGGATCTTCCATCCTTGCCAATCGTTTTCATTCATACCGTCTTCAATAGAATCAATCGGGTATTTTTCAACAAGCTCCGCAAGATAATCCGCTTGCTCAGCAGATGAACGAATCGCTGCACCGGCGCCTTCGAACTTTGTGTAATCATATTTGCCATTTACATAAAATTCAGATGCCGCGCAGTCAAGAGCGATAGTTACGTCAACCCCTGGTTTATAGCCAGCTGCTTCTACCGCTTTAAGAATGCTGTCTAGCGCATCTTCTGTACCGTTAAGTTTGGGCGCAAAACCACCTTCATCCCCAACCGCCGTGCTAAGACCGCGATTTTTAAAAACCTTCTTCAAATTATGAAATACTTCTGAGCCCATCCGAACAGCCTCTCTGAAAGATGGCGCTCCGACCGGACGGATCATGAATTCTTGAAAGGCAATAGGAGCATCTGAATGTGATCCCCCATTAATTATATTCATCATCGGCACTGGCAATATCACAGCTGCATCACCACCAAGATATTTAAAAAGAGACTTTTTGTTGGCTTTTGCTGCTGCTTTTGCCACCGCCAAAGAAACCCCAAGTATCGCGTTTGCCCCAAGCTTACCTTTATTCTTTGTACCATCAAGTTTTATCATTGCAGCATCAATTTCAGACTGTTTTTGAGCATCCATACCAATAATTTTGGGAGCAATTATCTGATTTACGTTTGATACTGCTTTGAGTACTCCCTTACCCAGATATCGTGCCTTATCGCCATCACGGAGTTCGATTGCTTCGTGCTCACCGGTTGATGCACCACTTGGTACCGCTGCCCGCCCCATAATGCCACCTTCAAGATAAACATCAACTTCCACTGTAGGATTCCCACGGGAATCAACAATTTCTCTTGCCTTAATACTTTTAATATTCTGGTTCACTTATTTTCTCCTTAGTTCAGAGTAATTCAACAACAGTATTTAAATCAGTATCTAAAATCGTAGTTATTTCTTTTGAATCTTGTTGCGCGTCTCCGCTGATCTGACCAGTAGTAACTACATTGTTTATTGTATTCTTAATTGAGGAATATACAATATAGCCCCTGTTCAGATCATAATATACGATTCCATCTATTCTTGCCTCAACTTTTCCATCAAGTTTCAGCTCAGGTTTTTTTGATTTTGTAATCGTAATAGTATTCCCGACTAATTTTACTTTGGCGCACTCAATTGATTTTTTTTGTTCAATCCCGAGCAAAGTTCTAGTTAAATAAACAGTATTAGTAACCGTATAATTTTCATTATCATCATTTACAATCTCTGAATTTTCCATCCAGCTTTCCCCGACACTCAATGTCCGATTCGGGAAAATTGTAAACATATTTTTAAAATCCGCATTTTGCAAAGATGCCGGCAAATTATCTGGCAATTTATATTCTTTCACTTGCCCATTGTAGCCAACATCAATAACCGCAATTTTGCCATTAAGCAAAGGAATATCGCTATTCGGAATTTTCTGGCCATTAACAATCGTATTCATCTCTGATTGGCCGTAAATAACATTTATTTTCGCGGTTTGATCAGCTACTCTGTTTTCAGTAATTTCATGAGTATAACTAAAATTACCTTCCATTTTCGCAGTATTCTTTGGCGCCGCGTTAATCCCGTTTTGCTTGACTAGGATATTTACATCCCCGTCAATTTTCATATTATATTTCAATTTCGCGCCAACCTGAAAATCATATTTTAATTTTACTTTATCTTCTGCCCGCAATGTATTCACACAGCAAAACACACAAGTAAAGATTAAAAATATAGTTGGAAATTTTTTCACAAAATAACCCTTTGGTAGTTTTGACTTAAGGTTAAGTGTACAACTAAAATTTTTAAAAGTCAACTAATAAATTACTTGCGCACTTAAACGTTTACAAATTTATCAATAAGCTGCTGAAGATAAGCTAATTTTTTTTTGCTGTTTGCTTCAAAATAACAACGCATAACCGGTTCTGTGCCGGATGGACGAAACATCACCCAACAATTATTATCGAAAATTAGTTTAAAACCATCTGTAAGATTTCGGCTTTTTATCTGCATATCCCCAAATGATTGCTGTTTGGAAAGTTTTTTTAATTTTTCTAACAAAATTTCTTTTTGTTTTTGCCCAAGATGCATATTCTTTCTGCCGGAATAAAAACTTCCATATTTTTTGCGCAGCTCTGTGATCATCTGACCCAGCGACTTTTTCTCGTGCGCTACCATTTCAGCAACTAATAAACACGCCAAAATCCCGTCTTTTTCCGGCACATGGCCCTGAATCGAAAGCCCGCCTGATTCTTCACCGCCAATAATACAATCACCTTTGTTTAAAGCTTCACCTATATATTTAAAACCAACCGAGGTTTCAATTACCTCGATACCATGCGCCGCGGCGATCGCATCAATCATATGAGTAGTCGAAAGCGTCCGGGCAACTTTAGCGGCTTTGGGTCTGGTTTGCAAAAGATAATGAAATAGTAAAGTAATTATTTCATTGGGATAAAAAAATTCTCCGCCTTGATCAACAATCCCAAATCTATCGGCATCCCCATCGCAGCCCAAACCTAAATCATATTTATTTTTTTTAACATGATTAATCATATCCAGAATATAGGGCTTGTCCGGTTCAGGCGGCATTCCGCCAAAAAGCGGATTAAGATAATCATGAAACATGAATAATTCTTTAACATTTGGGTTAAGCAGTTGATCAATATAGCCTCTGCTTGTACCATACATACAGTCCACAGCAATCTTTAATTTTGCTTTTTTAATACAGGAAAAATCAACTATTTGATTTAATCTTTTTAAGTATGCCTGTTTTGGATCAAAGCTTTTTATATGCTTATCGCAATCTGAACACAATTTAGGACTTTGATTGCTTTGCTGCAACTGGCTAATTCTTTGTTCAATGGCCTGAGTTACCTCACGCTGCGCGGGACCGCCATGGGAAGGCGAAAATTTTATTCCATTGTATTCCGGGGGATTATGACTAGCAGTAAAGTTTATCCCGCCTCCCAGCTTTTGATCAATAATATTAAAAGCAATTGCCGGAGTCGGCACATCTCTATCAGACAGCAATACTTCTATTTTATTAGAAGCGAAAACCTCTGCACAGATTCGCGCAAAATGCCCAGATAAAAAACGCGTATCATAACCAATTAAAACCTTTTTATTCTGCTTGTGCGCTTTTAAATAATCTGCCATTGCCTGACTGACTAATCTTACGTTTTCAAATGTAAAATCATCAGCTATTATCGCTCTCCACCCTGAAGTGCCAAACTTAATATTTACTGGATCTTTCATTTTTCTGTTTTAATTAAAACCTTTCTATTTTTTATAGTTAGATTACCAGCAACCAATAATTTAAGAGCTTGCGGATATAATTTATGTTCCAGCTTATGAACCCGTACAGATAGAGTCTCAGCAGTGTCATCATCCTTAACTTTTATTGATTCTTGCAATATAATCGGACCACCATCAAGCTGCTCATTAACAAAATGCACACTTACTCCGGTGACTTTCACTCCGTAATTTAACGCATCAACTATTCCTTTTGTGCCTTTAAACGCCGGCAATAATGACGGATGGATATTAATGATTTTGTTTTTAAAATTATCAATGAAATAAGGGCTGACAATCCGCATAAAACCAGCAAGAAGCACATAATCTATTTTACTGACCTTAAGCTTTTTTACTAAATATTTGTCATAGCTTTCTCTATCCGGAAAGGCATCAGGACTAGCAAAAACAAAAAGCAAACCCGCTTTTTTAGCCCTTACTAATGCATAAGAATCAACCTTATCGCTAAGCACTAAAGCAATATTTGCCTTTAGCTTACCTTTTTTAACTGAATTTATAATGGCTTGAAGATTGGATCCAAACCCTGAGCAGAGAATTGCAAGATTTTTCATTTTAAAGGGATTATAATTATCTCTATTTCTGGTAAAAGTTAATTAATCATTTATTTTATATTAAACATATTAAATACTATTTATTTTTAGTTTTTTTTGCTTTACCACCTTTTGACATAATCGCACTTATTTTATCTTTAAACTCAGCATATTCAATCGGTTTATTAAGATAATCACAAACCCCTAAATCCAAAGCTTCTAAATAGGTTTCCCATTCGCCAAACCCGGTGATTATAATTACCGGAATGTCTATATGCAGTTCAGCCAATTTTTTCATCAAACCAATTGCTGTATCATCCGGCATTTTTAAATCAGCAATAACCAAGTTTAAATTCGGCCTTTTGGCAATGCCAATAGCTTCTTCCACACTTCCCGCCTCAAGAACATCAAAATTATCCGCTCTTAAAAGTTTTGCTAGATATCTCCGCAATACCTCATCATCTTCCATTAATAAAATTACATGCTTGAGACTCTCAGCCATAAAATCGCTCCCTGTTAAAATTAAACGATAATTACAAATTCACCTTTAGGATTTTTATTTTCAAAATAAGTAATAGCCTCCGCCACTGGAAGTCGAAGCATTTCCTCAAATTTTTTAGTAAGCTCCCTGCCAATAACAATATCCTTATTACCAAAAACATCTCTAATCGCGTTAAGCGTTTTAAGCAACCGATGCGGTGATTCATAGAGCACAGTTGTCTTTTTTTCTAATTTTATATTTTCTAAAATTTTCCTACGCGCTCCGGATTTAACAGGCAAAAATCCTTCAAAACAAAACCGATGCATCGGCATCCCTGAAACCACCAAGGCAGTAAGCAAAGCCGAAACTCCGGGAATTGCTTCCAATAAAATATTTTCCTCAATAACTTTTTTAATTAAACTATACCCCGGATCAGAAATTCCAGGAGTACCAGCATCACTGACTAAAGCCACTGATTTACCTTGTTTTAAATAAGCCAATATCTGATCTGTTCTTTTAAGCTTATTATATTCATAGTAACTGATTAATTGTTTTTTTATTTGATAATGATCTAATAAGATTTTCGTTCGTCTTGTATCTTCGCAGGCAATTAAATCAACTAATGATAAAACATCAACTGCCCGATAAGTTATATCCTGAAGATTCCCTATCGGCGTTGATACAACATATAATGTTCCAGGAATTATATTATATACCATACAATGCAAAACTCAAATTTTATTTTAATATAACATAGCCATAGCAGAAATTTATGGCTTAAAGGTTTTTGATTTAAATTATTCTAACATAAAGGAAAGGCAATTACAACTGCTTATCGTTAGGATTGTTAATCCTGAAATAGGTTTACAGAAAACCGAAGGATGATCCTCCTTCGCCAAGGCTATGGAGGACAGATGGACGATTACTACGCTAGGACGCAATATTAAAAAATAGTGTCCCCGCCACACAAAGGCGGGACAAGCAACTATATTAGGACAAGACAGATTAATAAAAGTTTAATGGAAACTTAATTAACGGGATCATCTGCGAGCAAATAAATATGCAGTTTTAGACATATTGTTAATTTTTTTAATATAATCCTCGGTCTCCTTGAATGGAGGCACTGAATAATTATATTTTCTGACATTTCCCGGACCAGCATTATAACAAGCTAAAACAAGATCTTGCTTTGGGCCATTCAGCAATTCCTGTTTTTGATCTAGATAATCATTAATCCATCTCAAGAAACGAGTTCCTACCCTAATGTTCTTCTCTGGGTCAAAAGCGCATTGATCAAAATCCCAGTCAACTTCCAGATACTGCTGAGTTATCCACTCCCAAGTAGGACGAGTAATCTGCATTAAACCTCTTGCATCACAGTAGCTGACAGCTTTTTCATTAAAACTGCTTTCAGCTTGAATAATATGCCTTATTAATTCTTCCGGAATATCATATTCATCTGAAACAATTGCAACAACATCAGTTAAAGTATCCGCTTTTATTAGGTTTTGACTTGTCCGAGAGAAAATACAGGCCAAAACAATCAAACTTATTAAGCATATTTTATTTAGTTTTATAATATGTTTAATAAGTTCACTAAAAAAAAGCATTACTCCGACCCCCTATCCCACATATGGCGTTAATCACATCTCTGACTACCATATATAGTATAACACATATTAAAAGTTTTTACAAATAATTTAACATTACTGTTAACAATAACTTATAGTATTATTTTTTGCGGTTAAAAAATTGAGATCAGATTGCGCTCAAATCTCGTACTGCGGAAAAAAAAGAAAGGACTTGCTGCAGCTTTAAATCTCGATTAATTCCATGAACAGTGCCAATAAAATGCCCTCCGTCATATGATGCCTTTTTAATGCATTCTCGAGTAAGCGCGTTTATTTGATCAGGGCCGGAACTTTGACTGGCTTTAAGATCAACATTCCCAAATAAAAGCAAGTTTTTAGCATACTGTTTCTTTATTAATCCAATATTCATCCCTGATTGGGAATCAATCGGATGAATCCCATCAAAACCAGCTTGCTGTAAATCATCGATTACTTGCGTAAAATTTCCTCGAGAATGAAGAATTACTTTTATATTTTTTTCTTTTAAAGGCGCTATTGCTTGTTTAATTTTAGGGATCCAATGCCGCAACAAAAAATTTTTTGAAAACAGCAAACCCTTATCATAAGCAATATGGTCTTTTATAAAAAAAAGTTGCCCAAGCTCCTCATCAGCAAAACGCAGAGCTCTTTGATAAAGATTATCAGCACAAATATCAATAAGCTTCTCTATTTCAAGCAAATCTACATACATTTTCTTACAAAACGCCTCAAATCCAAAAGTTTTATAGGCAATACTCAAACACCCCTCAACCGACATAGCCAAACAAGTAAAGGGATAAAATAATTTTTGCTGCTGCTTAAAATCATCAATTTCTTCACTTAATTCGAACGGACTTAAAGCATTAATTTTTTTTTGGCGTAAAGCAAATCTTTGCAGTTTTTCTAAAATGCCTTGATAACGCAAGCTTTGCCGTCTTTCAAAGCGCCAGCAAATATCAATGCCCAACTGATGGTATGCCTTTACCTTATCTTCAATCGAAGGATTAGAGTCATGACAAAAATATTCAAATACTTTTGGATTATCGATAAACTCACAAATCGGAATGCGGTCAGATTGTTTAAAATTCAAGGCAAGGCTTATTCTTTGAGCAACTTTTTCATCAAGCATGCAATTTAATGCCTTCCCTGTTTAGGCTGCAAAATTATTTAACCTGCAGATGGGCTAATAATTTTTTAGCCTGAGCAGAACTTAAGCCTTTAAGCTTTTTACCTAAAAGCTGCCCGATAATTTGCATTTTAGCCATCTGTTCGGCAAGCAATGTCCTGGTATAAGCCTGCTGCAAAGTTTTTCCCACAACTAAAAGCCCGTGGTTTTTCAGATAAACAATATTCGAACTTTTTACTGCTTGGCCCACTCTTTCCGCTAATTCCTCTGTCCCAGGACAAGCATATTCAACCACCTTCATCTCAGAGCCGATTGAAAGAATGAATTCCGGAGAAATTAAACGAGGATTAATTGAGCAGCTAACCAAAGTAGTTGCGTATAAAGGATGGGTATGAATCACGCAATTAATCTCCGGACGCATGGCATAACATATTGCATGCATCTTTGATTCACAGCTGGGCTTGAGCTTTTTATTTTTATAAGAGAGATTTTTTAAATCCACTCTTATAAAATCAGAACTCTGCGATTCGGACATACACACGCCGCTGGCCTTAATCAGCATATCCGTTCCAGACTTTAAGCTAATATTACCCGATGAGCCTAGGACCAGGTCCCGCGCTGCTATACTGTGTGAGTATTGTATTAATTGATTAATTGCATCTTTCATCCTGTTTTGAACTTTATCATATAAGTAAGTTTTTGTCAAAAAATTTGCAAAATCAACTATTTTACTATATACTAAGTTAACATTTAAAATTGTCTATTCTGGCATAAAATATTGTAGCTTTATTTATCTTAACATTAAAAATATACAGGGGGTTAACATGCTTTTCACTAATTTACGTAAACACACAAAAACAATTGTTTGGTCAATTGCGATAATAATAGTTCCGGCTTTTGTGCTTTGGAACATTGGAAGCGCTGTAAGTAAACGCAGCTCCGGATTTGCCGGAAAAATATTTGATAAAAAAGTCACCTGGAAAGATTTTGTGATTGAAAAACGGGCAGCCCGCAATGAGGCTTGGCTAAAATACGGCGACCAAAATGAAGAAGCCCTTGATCTTGATGATCAAACATGGACGCGATTAATTCTTTTAAATAAAGCCAAACAGGCAAAAATATCTGTAAGCAATAAAGAGCTGCTTGATTATATCCAGAGTTTGCCGGCTTTCCGTTTTGCTGAACTTACTCCGGAAAATTACAATATGATTATTGGCCGGATTTTCCAACAAACTCCCGCGGAATTCGAAAGCGGAATGCGAAATTCTCTGATCATCTCAAAATTCATGGCCCAGCTAGTTAAAGATATAAGCGTTAACGAACAGGAAGTAAAAGACGCGTATGCCAAAGAATTTGTTCAAGCCGATATAACTTATACTTTAATTGATCCCGCTGATTTTGTTGAATCAGTTTCTTTAGATAATAATGAAAAAGCTCTTGAGCTTTATTATGAAGAGACTAAAGAAAGTTTTAAGAAACCTGAACAGGTCGATGTGCAGTACATAGAAATTTCTCTTGAGAGTTTTAAACCCCAAATTGAAATAACTGATGATGATATAAAAAAATATTATGAAGATAATAAAGAAACCTTTTTGATTACCGAAAAAACAGATGATAAAAATCCAAAATACAAAACCTTAAAAAATGAAAGCAGTAATATTAAGCAAATTTTAATCGAAAAAGAAATGAATACCCGAGCTTTTGACTTGGCCAGACAAATAGTTAACAAGCTTTACGCTGATGTGGAAATGAAGACAATTGCGTCTGAATTTAATTTAGAAGCAAAACAAACTGGACCATTTTCAATGTTGGAAGAAATTCCAAATGTGGGTTTAAGTTTTCCTTTTCTGAAGGCTGCCTTTTCATTAAGCATCGGCGAAGTAAGTGAAATCATTCAAACCCCCACAGCATTTTATATTTTAAAACCAATAAAAAAATTACCTCCATATATTCCTTCATACGAGAATATTTCAGAAGAGGTTATCCTAGCTTACAAAAAAAACGAAGCAAAAAAACTGGCTAAAGAGCATGGAATGAAAATTCGCAGTCAAATCATTGAATTAATGAAAAATGATGGCATTAATTTCACTGCCGCAGCAGAAAAGCTGGGAATAAAAACTAAATCCGTTAAAGCAATTACTCATGGCGGATATATTGCTGAGCTTGGTTATTCTCAAGATTTTACCAATGCGGTGTTTGATTTACAGCAAAATGAAGTAACCGGATTGTTAAGCACTCCCAGCGGTTTATGCATAGCCACACTCGATCAGATAATTAATTTTGATCAAGAAAAGTTTGATCAGGAAAAAGGCAATTATAGCAATAAGGTTTTAGCACAAAAGAAAAATATGTTTTTAAACGATTGGTTTTCCAAAGTCAAAGAAGCAGCCAATCCTCAGAGTTATACCCAAGAAAACTAGGTTTAATGAAAAAAATAATCCTGGCTTCTTGTTCACCGCGACGCAAACAGCTACTCAAACAAGCAGGGCTTAAAATTGTTATTAGCCCAAGTATGCTCAGGGAAAACCCAATAAAACCCAAGCAGGATCCGGTTACTTATGCCCTACTTTTGGCTTTGGCAAAGGCAGAAAGTGTCGCCCGAAGATTTAAAGCAGGGTTAGTTATTGGCGCGGATACAATTGTAGTCGTAAATAATAAAATATTTGGAAAACCAAAGAATCAAAAACATGCTCAGCAGATATTAGCTGCACTTAGCGGAACAACTCAATTTGTTTATACAGCAATTGCGATAATTGATATTAAAACAGGCCGCAGAATTATTGATATCGAAAAAACTACGATAAAAACCCGAAAACTATCAAATACCCAAATCAAAAAACTATCTAAATTAAATCATGATAAAGCCGGAGCTTATGCTATTCAGAAAGATTCAGATATTCTAGTAAAAGAAATGATCGGTGATTATTACAATGTGGTTGGATTACCGATAAAAAGAGTAGCAAGCATTCTGAAGATTTTTTCGATTAAGATAAATATAAACCCTTTCACTTAATTTAGAAAGCGTCGTATTTTTTAGGACTCTGCATATTTTTGCGTTCTTTTTCCGCGTATAAGTAATATGGACAACATTTACAACTACCATAACGTTCAATAAACTTACACAATTTTCCGGGTTTTGCCGCGCTATTTAAAATAAGTTGTTGTTCTGTGATATCACGGCCTTCTTGTCTAGCAAGCATTGCTTGCTTTTCCAGCCTTTTCTGCGCCTCATTATTACGCATTGTTCCCGCTATTTCCCAACATATTTCTCCTTTGTCAGGATAAACCGGACAAGTCTGTGCTTCATCACAGCGCATTACTTCCCAACATCGATCAATATGTCTTCTCATTTAAAAGCGCCCTATAACAAAATCATTTTTCAATCAAAATATTTACTGCCTGCTGATATTTTTCTGTTGTCTTTTCAACAATCTCATCCGGCAATTGAGGCCCGGGAGGAGTTTTATCCCATTCAAGAGTCTCTAAATAATCTCTAACAAACTGCTTATCAAAACTTGGCTGTGATTTTCCTGGCTGATATTTATCTTTTGGCCAGAAGCGGGATGAATCAGGAGTAAGCACTTCATCTATAAGAATAATTTTATTATCAATAACCCCAAATTCAAATTTAGTATCAGCAATAATAATACCTCTTTTTTCCGCATAATCACGCGCCTTGGTATAAACCGCAATACTCAACTCTTTTATTATATCAGTAATTTCTTTACCGATCAGCTGCTCTATATAATCCTGAGAAACATTTTCATCATGTCCGACTTCGGCTTTTGTCGAAGGAGTAAAAATAACTTCCGGCAACTTATCTGATTCCCGCAATCCTTGCGGCAGTTTTATTCCGCAAATTGAGCCAGTTTTCTGATAATCTTTCCATCCTGACCCGGAAATATACCCTCGGACAATACATTCAACCGGCAAAGGCTTGGCTTTTTTTACCAGCATACTTCTTCCCGCAAGCAGATCTTTATATTCAGCTAATTCTTGGGGATAATCATTGACATCAGTGCTGACCAAATGATTAGACACAATATCTCGGGTAAACTCAAACCAGAATTTAGAAATTTCAGTAAGCAACCTGCCTTTTTCCGGAATTGCCGTTGGCAATATAACATCAAAACAGGAAACTCGATCCGTAGATATTATCAATAGATTATCGCCAAGATCGTATACTTCTCTTACTTTTCCTCTTCTAAAAAACTTAACATTTTTTAATTCAATAGATGATAATGCCTTGCTCATTATTCTTACCTCCTTAAATGAACGCCTGGCTTATGGAGCGTAAGCGACATCAAGTCAGCCAGCGTAAATTTAGTCCGAAATGACTGCGGCCAAGCAGGCACTTTCGGAATCCTTATTATAATTGATCCGGAATCACATAATCGCCGAGCTTAGACTGTAAAGCCAGCAAACGCTTGCGCTGTCCATCAAGCTTAGCAAAAACCATTTGAGGAATATCTATAGCATTAGTCTCATATACTTCGAAGATTCGCTCGATTTTTTCCAAATTCTCAGGAATCCGGATCTTAAACTGTTCATTATATAAACTTTCAGAATAATCAGTATCTAATACGTCTTTGAACAGCTTTTTCAAATTTTCATAACGCGGGATCATCCCAATCGGAGTAGTAATCGCACCGACATCATTGTGCACGCGTAATTCCATCCATTTAAGCCAGACTCGCTTATCCTGCAAACCGCTTAGATATTTACCTTTTTTGTCTTTAAGAAAATAATTTGCTCCAAATATTACCGGGACTTTATCTAATCCCTTGGTAAAATCAAGATGATTTTGAATATATTTCCCTAAGGGAATTGAAAGAAAATCAAGATTTGCCATCAAGCAGAATTTACGCACACCTTCTCTGCCCAAAGTAGCGGCAGTTGTCTCTGATTCCAATGAACTGGCAAGACAAACAACTCCATGATCCCAATCAAAACTCTGGAATACAGGAACCCAGGTATCAGAATCTCTTCCTCCGTAAATGATCCCTTCGATTTTAGCGCCCTGCGGATCTTCCAATTTCGCATCACAATTCTTTAAGGTTTTTATCGGAATTGTATATCGAGCATTATTATGTGAATGCGCAATTTCTTTTCCTGAAGCGTCTTTTTTAACTTTTGTCCAAGCTCCGGAATAATTCACTCCAGCTTCCGGAATTGCCCGGCCGTCTCCCTGCCAATAAGGCACGCCATCAACATTCAGCACATTAGAGAAAATAACCTCTCCTTCTGAAGTTAACACATCCCAAATTTTAGGATCATCTTTTAGCTTTACATCATTTATTATCCCGAATATTCCCCGCTCAACATTAACCGCGTAAACATTACCGTCTTTTTTACGCAAATAAGCAATATCGTCACCAACAATGCTTTCTCCCTCAACCATGCAAGTCGAAGTTTTTCCGCAAGCACTCGGATAAGCACCGGTAAAATAGGATTTGCGATTATTCGGACCTTTAACTCCCATTAAGAACATATGTTCTGCCAGCCAGCCTTCTTTATCCGCTTTATTAATTGCCATGCGCAAAGAAAGTTTTTTAAGGCCGACAGTATTGCCTGCATACTGAGTATTGGCAGTAAACACAATCCCATCGACTAAATCCATATAAATTCGGCGTTTATCAACATTTTTACTCACATTTTTTTCCAGTTCTCCAGCAGAATGTACGTATTTAAAAAATTCAATATTCGCAGCTTTGGCCTTAAAAGCCTCATATGCCGGACGATAAAGAATATCCTCTGAGTGGGAAACATACGCGGAATCAGTTATCTGAATCGCATATATGGAAAAATCCGAATTGACCGGCCCCAGACACATGAACATTACATACATTTGTCTGCCAACCATAATATTCTTAAGAAAGCCCCGGACTTCTTTAAGTCCGCTATAACGCTCAACAGTATTAATATGCGCGCCAAATTTCATTTCCGGCGTAATCAGGAACTTAGTATTGGCTTTATCTCTGGCTTGGTCCTTCATGCTGTCAAAATGAATCGTATGCCCTTTTTTATTTAAAGCAATCTCTTCCCCCATTTCAAGTGCTTTGGCCCGGATATAATCAATGTCTTCCTGCGCATCGGTTCGGACAAACACAGAATCAGGATTGCATAATTCCACGTATTCAGATATAAAATCAATTATACTCTGATTTTTTAAAGCAGTAAGCTTTTCATAGCTTTTCGCTACGCATTTTTTCTCTAAACAGCTTTTTAGCTTATCATTCATTATAATTTTCTCCTTTTTTATATTAGTTAATTATTATAGCAAATACCAGCATAAATATCAATAGGGGGGTAAAAACAGTTACTCTTTTAAGCATGAGAAACGGTTTTACCGAAGATAAGCACACACACATCAAGGGGGTATAATTAGAATAGATAAACAAACGCCGACTTGTCCTCCGAAGCTTTAGCAAAGGGTTATAAGGAAAAACCCGCTTTTTCCCTATAACCCTTTTTTCGGGTTCTCATCTCGAAACTTTATTATAAAAAAAAGAGCTTAGTTTTAAACTAGGCTCTTTATTAATGGCGGAGCTGACGGGGATCGAACCCGCGACCTTCGGATCGACAATCCGACGTTCTAACCAGCTGAACTACAGCTCCGGAATTTTTTTATCTATGACTTGCCCTGAACCAGTCGTCGCTACTCTCCTCCGGTACAGGACTGTGGCTGCGCCATAAACCTGAGTCAAGCTAATGGTTTATGGTGGGCGCGGTAGGATTCGAACCTACGACCCCCTCCTTGTAAGGGAGGTGCTCTAACCAGCTGAGCTACGCGCCCATGTTTAGATTTTGTAATATACCTTATTTCGCTTAACTTGTCAACTAAATATTATTGCTTTAATGATTCAAAATTATTCAACAGTAACACTTTTTGCCAGATTTCGCGGCTGATCCACATCACAACCCAATTCTACGGCAATATAATAGGCCAATAACTGTAGCGGTAATGCCACCAGCAATGGCGAGAAAAATTCATCAACCTGCGGTATATATAAAACATAATCAGAATAGTCTTTTTTAACAATTTCTTTATCGCCCTTTGTAGCAATGCTAAGAACAGTTCCTTTACGAGCTTTTATTTCCCGGATATTGGAAAGCATCTTATCATACACACTGGACTGCGGGCTGATACAGACAACCAAAGGAAATTCATCAATCAAAGCTATTGGCCCATGCTTCATTTCCCCAGCAGCATAACCCTCAGCACTAATATATGTTATTTCTTTTAATTTTAAGGCACCTTCTAAAGCACTGGGGTAATTAACATTACGACCTAAATACAAAAATGGAAAATCGCCAAACCTCCGGCCATATGTTGAATGCGACCTTTTTGCCCATTTTTCAGCCAATAGAAGCGCTTTTTTAGGATCCTTAAATTCAACAATATCATCTTCAAGAAATTTAAACTGATCAGCAAGTCGATGATGATAGCGTTGCACATATTCAGCAGAAATTTTTTGCACTTTATGCTTATCTTTAAGCACCTGCTGCATTAAATCTGGGATCTGCTTCATCTGATTGATCAGTTGTTTTTGCTTTTTCGGAGAAATAACTCCTTTTAAAGCTCCCAAATAAATTGCTAAAAGATAAAAAGTTGCCAGCTGCGCTGTATAGGCCTTAGTAGAAGCAACTGCGATTTCCGGGCCGGCTAAAGTGTAGATCACGCCATCTGATTCTCGGGCAATTGAACTACCCAGAACATTGCAAATTGAAATTATTTTTGCTCCTTTATCCTTTGCTGTGCGTAAACTAGCCAAAGTATCCGCTGTCTCCCCGGATTGACTGACCGGAATAATCAGAGTTTTATCTTTTACAATAATCTGGTCGCGATAGCGAAATTCACTGGATGTATCGACATTAATCGGCAGCTTTAATAGTTTTTCCAAAATATACTTACCGCACATTCCAGCATGATAGGCTGTTCCGCAAGCCACGATCTGAATATTATTAATATGCTTAAGCTTTGATTCTGATAAACCAATATTCTCAAAAATTATCTTATTATTCTTTATTCTATGATCTAAGATTTGCTTGATTACACTCGGCTGTTCATTAATTTCTTTGATCATGAAATGAGGAAAACCCGCCCGCTCTGCGCTGGCAGTATCCCAATCAATTAAGACTTTTTTCTTTTTGATTATCGCTTCTTTACTATTCCAAATAACCACACTTTCACTGGTTATTTTTGCTACCTCATCATTATCAAGATAAATAATTTCCCGGGTTTTAGAAAGGATTGCCGGCACATCAGAAGCAACAAAATTCTCATTCTTACCTAAGCCTATAATCAAAGGACTGTCTTTGCGCGCGACAATTAAAACATCTGGCTCTTTTGAGCTTATTACTCCCAGAGCAAAACTGCCTTTTAAAAGTTTTATTATCTTGCAAACAGTTTTCTGCAAATCGCCTTTGTAAAATTTCTCAATTAAATGCGCAATAACTTCCGTATCAGTTTCAGAAGTAAATTTATGCCCTTGTTTTTTAAGATTCAGCTTTAATTCCTGATAGTTTTCAATAATTCCATTATGCACAACCATAAATTCTAATGTATTGCCATAATGCGGATGGGCATTGATTTCATTAGGTTCACCATGTGTTGCCCAGCGCGTATGGCCAATGCCTACATGCCCGCAAACAGGTTGCTGAGCCAGACAATCCACCAGCTGTTTAAGCTTGCCGGCGCGTTTAACCAAAAACAGCTTTTTACTTTGATCAATAACCGCAATCCCCGCTGAATCATAACCCCGATATTCCAAACAACGCAGTCCGTCAATCAGAACATTTGCCGCGTTTTTAGTGCCAATATATCCAACAATTCCACACATAAAAATTTCCTTTAGCTTATTGCTTCAGGCTACATACTTCAAGCTTCAACTTTTTCCTGCAGCCTGGGGATTGTAGCTTGTAGCATTTATCTATTAAAAACCACTTTCCCGCAAACAATCGTCATTTTGCATTTAAAATCCTGATCAAAAATCACCAGATCAGCATCAAAACCTTTAGCTATTTTACCTTTGCGCTTATCTAGCCCGAGAATCCCAGCTGGATTTGCGCTGGCCATTTTAACCACAGACTCCAATTTCACATCTGTTAAGTATACCATATTTTTAACAGCCTGCAACATAGTCAATTTACTGCCGGCAATTGTATACCCTGCACCAGAGCAAGCTCGGTTCAGGGCAGAATCTTCCATCCGATAAACTCCGGCAATCATTTTTAATGTTTTATCATCCATAGCAGCCACGGAATCAGTAACTAATACTATTTTATCTACAGACTTGTTTTGAACTAAAAGTTTGAGCAAAGCCGGATGCACATGATGTCCATCAGCAATAATTTCAGCGCTAAGCTTATTATTTAAAAGAACTTGAGTAGACAATCCCGGATTACGCGCCGAAATACCGCTCATCCGATTAAAACTATGCGTTGCATAATAAGCTCCCAAATCAATTGCTTTTTGGGCTTGCTCATAAGTTGCCTGAGAATGCCCTAAAGCCGGGACAATAGCGTGTTTTTTAAGTAATTTTATAAATTTATCTGCGCCTTTTAATTCACAAGCAAAAGTAATTATTTTAATATAATTATTAGTTTGCTTAATAAGAACCTGCATTGCCGGAATATCCGGGGCTTGAATAAAATTCTTAGGCTGAGCGCCAGCCATATCTTTATTTATAAAAGGACCTTCCAAATTAAAACCCAAACAAGCTGCTCCCGACAAATCAGTTTTTTTAGCTGTTTTAATTTTTTGAGCAAAACGCTTAAAATCACCAGCATGCAAAGTCATTAAAAAACCGGTTGTGCCGGTCTTTACCTGCATATTCGATATTTTCTCTATCTTTCCATGAATATGCAGATCAATAAACCCCGGACTCAAATAACCGCCTTGAACATTAATTATTTTATGATTGGAAACTTTTGGCTTTGCTCCTTTGCCAAAACTTTTTATCTTATTATTTTCAATCAGTAACCATGCTTTGTTAAGAATATTGTCATCCAGAATAATTTTAGCATTATCAATGATTATTGATTGTATGGATTTTTTAAGCATTATAGTATTCTGCCTTTTATTTAAACAGATTTTTCAATCCTTGTTTTAGCTGCTTTTGCAGATCAACTTTCTCTGAATCGTTTTGCTGAGCATCATCTGGATCAAACAAGGCTTTGAGTATTTCATCGCCTTGATTTTTGAACATATCTTCCACAGAAAAATCAGGTTTATATTGGACATGCGGAATTTTACCAAAAAGTTTAACCTTAACGCCACCCGCGGCAATATTAGTATACTGGCCCGACTTACCCGAACGCGCGGCAAATTCATCAGAGAGCTTAAATTTTACTTCAAAATCAACATATTGCTCGAAATCAATATATCCTTTGCCATATAGCGTCGCATAATCAGAAATAGCAATAAAATCTTCGGTCTTAGCTTTGCCATCGATCAAAGAAAAAGTCGCGTTGGATTGTTCAATACGCATATCTGACAGCTCAGGAAGATTTATTGAATTAGCCACTTTTTTAAAATTAGGCGGCGGCTTTAAAGATGCTTGTTCAATTTTAAACCAGCCCGATCCAGTAAGATTATTAATATCTATGGCATTGCCGGAAACACCAGCATGGGCATTAAACTGACCCGTACCCATGTCTTGACCAATAATATCCTTAATCAATGGCTGAAGATTGACCTGTTCTATTTCCAGCGAACCCTGGATCGGAATAATATCTTTTATTTCTGCTTTTAAAGCCGCGCTAATTTTTCCATTATAAAAAACACAGGTCAAAGGAGCAAGGTTAAGCGCTGCCTGCTCAAAGCGAATATTTGCTTTTAAATCTGAGAATTTTATTTTATCCACTGCTCCCAGGCTGATTGCGGCCTGAGCGGTTGCTTTAAATTTAGCCAAATCAATAACTGGTCCATTAGCATCGGCTGTAAAACTACACACGCCAGTTAAAAGCGGCAATGAATCAATTGCTAAAATTTTACTAATATCTCCCAGATCAATCAATCCCGTAGCAGTAGTTGCGATGTTTAATTTTTCAAAATCTTCAGCTTTTGCTTTTATTTCTAAACTGGTCTGCCCATAATTTATTTTCAGCTGATTAAGCACGAAATCCGTTTGACTGTATTTGCCATCAAAAATTAAATTAAGCGGCTGTTTACTGATTATAGCGTTTATTCGCGTACTGCTGAATGATTCTTGGTCGCAAATAATTTCTCCGTTTATTTTTTCAATATCCGCGATATTATTTATTCCCTTAATCTGCAGATCATCTAATTTGATATTTGCTCTAAAAACAGGAGCTTTGTTCTTAACAATCTCCAGCACGAGATCAGCAACCGTATTTCCATTAACAATTAAACCCTGCTGATTTAAATCTACGCCTTTGACAATAAGCCGGGCCTTAAGACTAACTTTATTTGTTCTTATTTTAGGAAATGATTTAAGACTTAAATCAAGATTATCTACTTCTAAGTATTGTGATCCATCAGTGTTCTGCACATGTATTCCGGAAAAAAGGACACCTTTAAACGGAAAATAGAACGCTTTATCAATATTAACATCTTTATTTAAATTCTGTTTGATAAGATCAATGACCAAAGGCTTTAAATGTTTGGGAATGTATACATTATTAAGATATATAGAACCCAAGCCAATAATTCCGATAAAAACCACAATACTTACAATTATTAGTTTTTTAAACATTTACCCTCCGATTTATATCAAAAAATAGAGTTTAAGAATTTTATTTCTGTTTAGAAAAAGGTAAAAAGTTCTTCCAGAATTTATCCCGTTTTTTGCGTTTAATTATTTCCAGAATCTGCGGCAGCATTTTCTCCGCGATATCTTCCCCGGCTTTTATACATTCCTCACCTCGAGAAAAAGCGGCCCAGCTGATTTTTCCCACATCCGGATAGATTGCGATATCCGCGCCTTTTATTCTTAAATCACTCAGCCAATAAGCTCTGATCGCGTCAGCCTGAAACATTATATCCATCCCATTGCCCAGTTTTTTATTATAATCCACCTGCGCTTCTACGCCTACGGCAATCACAATATCAGCTCCCATGGCTTTTACCGCGTCAACCGGGACACTGCCGATTATTCCCCCATCCACCAGCAGCCTTTCGCCGACTTTTACCGGAGGAAAAACACCGGGCAAAGAAACCGAAGCCAACACTGCCTGCTTTATACTCCCGCCTTGCGATATGATTTCATCGCCAGTACGTAAATCCATGCTCGTACAGCAAAACGGGATTTTTAGCTGACTAAAATCATGCTCAATACCCAGATATTCAAATATCCAATCGATTTCTTTACCGCTGAATACCCAGCGTTTGATCGCTCGGATATTAAACAATAGCATTCTTTTAACAAAGGTAAACAGCTCTTTGACAATTACCTTTTTCTCCTCTTCCGGAGAATAGCCGCCGATCATTTTTTCAATTTCTTTTATTTCCTTATGATCAACCAGACTTAACATTCTTTCTTCAATTGCCTGACTATCAGGATTAAGCGCGTATTGAGCGCCAACCATTGCCCCCATGCTTGTTCCGGCAATAATATCAATAGAAATATGTTTCTCTAATGCTTTAATTACTCCAATATGAGCCAGGCCTCTTACCCCACCGCCGCCAAGTGCCAGCCCGATTTTCAGTTTATTTTTATTCATTCGCTCCCCTGGTTTATTGATTGATTTTATAAATGAATTAACACCATTGTAAGACTGGGCTTAGGAAATGTCAACCATAGCCTTCATAGCTGTCAAGCCAAAGTAAGAATGTCCGCTTTTTACCAAAGTAGAAATGTCCGGTTTTATGGTTTTTAAATACTAACCAAAGACTTCTGCTTTGATTGTGAAATTCTTCTTACACTTGGC
>JAHITY010000041.1 GCA_018817165.1 Candidatus Omnitrophota bacterium | reverse complement strand
GCTGAAAATTGTTGATGGAAGCTTTGACCGCTTTGTTGAGACAGCAACAGAAGACAAAAAGTCATATGCCGGTTTATACGAAACCCAAGGGAAAACTGTTGAAAATGGCAGTGAGACAGTAAGTCAGTATAAATTCCTCCGTTCAGAAGATGTTAAGCAAATAGATACAGCAAAGCAAGGGCTGGATTATAATGCATCTGGATTGACTAATAGCGGATCCGGAGTAATCGGGGTAAATGAAATAAAAACATTACAGAATCAGATAGGCGTTAAAGCAACAGGGAGTTTTGATGATCAAACCTATAATGCTTTAATTACTAATATCGATAATTTAGGTACTACTGCTGGGGCAGATAAGACAGTAATTGCTGGCACTGCTTTTACCATGTTTATGAGTGAAACTCAGCAGAACAAATATGCTGAAACAATAAATACATTCAGTGCCAATATGCCTGAAAAAAAAATAATGAGCAGCTCAACGGAAATAAACAGTAATGGAACAAAAGGAACTTTAACTACATCTGCAGAAGGGGTAAAGTTTGTTGGAGAAAAATACGCATTTCAACAAGGACTAGTAGCTACAAATGCAACCATAGTATTTAAAGAAGGTAAGATTACTCAAGCCCAAGGCTCTGTATATGTAAGCAAAGGTTTAACCACAGATGTAAACGGCCAATCCCTGACTATTGACAATGTAAAAGGAACAAAAGATGGATATCTTGGTCAGTTAAGCGTAGAAGGTAGTGGCCTTGTTTCTGTGACTGTTGATCAAAGCGCAAAGATACAGGTAGTAAGTGAGGATAAGAAAAACAATTGGATTATTCAAGGCAGTTATAAAGGAGTTAATGCGGTATTTGCAATAACAGATAAAGGATTAGCTTTAAAACAAGGGGTTTATACAGCTAGTGCTGGATACATTGCCGGTAATAAAGATAATGTTGCTGGAGCAACTTCACAGCAGCAGAATAAAATAGAGAGCACCAATATTACTGATATCGTAATCGAAGGCAATGCCAAAGACGGGTATGCCTATACTGGAACAGTAGAAGTAAGAGATTTTAAAGCATTGATATTTAATACCCAAGGGGCAAAACTAACTGTTGGAACTAATGGGGTGCAATTTGGTGAATATACTTATAATAAAGGATCAGAATTAATCGGGGATAAACAAGGCCAGTTAATAGCGCAAACAGGCGCAGGAACAATGAACGTAACAATTGGCGGCACCAAAGCAACCGCAGACTTTTTTGTAAAAGAGACAGGGATTAAGACTCTAACCAAATTGCAAGGTGATCTAACAACTACCAAGCCAGTATCTTTGAAGAATGAATATGCGGGAACTGATACTTATAAAGCAGGCAGTAATTTAGTCTTATTAAACGGTGAATTAGCAATTATGGGCTCTGGAATAAGAACAATAAAGGCAAACGATTTAGACGCGAGTGTTAATTTTAAGACAGATAGTATTACAGGTAACATGACATTTTCTAACTTAACAGGCAAAACTAATGCCACTGTTGATATTGGAAAAACAAATAAAGGTCTATTACAACAAGCAGTTTCACTTTCTCTTGCAGATGGTAAACTTAATTTTACAAGTGAAAGCTGGAAACTAGATGGAACTAAGGTCGTTCTTGGTAATTTTAGAGATAGCGGTTTTGAACTAAAGGGTAAACAATATACTTTTGATTTTGATAAAGTAAATAATAAATATATATTTACTCCATTTTCTCGAACTACTTATGATACATCGAAAACAGAAGACAAACAATTTTTGCAAAATCAAAAGTTTAATGATGTTACTGGTAAAGCGGTTACTATTAATACCGAACAAAGTAAACAAGTTACTTTTGTGTACGATATATCGGGAAAGTTGTCTGCGCTTGAGGGTGGTTTGATCAAAGTAGATGGCATGCAGTCAGGGGAAGTTATAGTTGATGAATTTGGCGGACTTGCTGTTGATAATGGTTTTTCTGCCAAAGGAGTTGTGTTAACGCTAGAAAGTACAAATGGGGCGAAAACCGATTTATTATTGTTAAACGGTAATAGTGTTTTGTCGCCTAAAGGGGTTTTTACAATCGAAAGTGGTCAGGCAGTAACTTTAGGTGATTTTAATACTGGTTTAAAATCCCAATCAAAAGATAGTGCAGTCCTATTGCATATATCAGGTCTTAATGGGCAGGGAACTGGCGGAACAGAATCAAGTAAAAACGTGATTGATGTTGATATCGTGAATGGTGAGCTAGTTGTTCAGAAATATCAGACGATTAATTTAGAAAATACAGCACAAGGAACCCAATTTGTTTTAAAGGAAAATGATTATTTAAATAACTTAAACCAAGATAATTCGATTGCAATTGTTGATGTGAATAATAAGCAAATTAATGTTGCCGCTGATATGCAGGTGCATATTACTTTAGGATCTGTTGAAACTCATAGTAATGGTGAAATTGTTGATAAAAATTCATATATTGGTCGTGCTTGGAATAGTTTAGTCGATGCAAAAACTTGGGCTTCAACCGAAGAAGTAAATGGCAATTATAGAATAATCAATAAAGTTGCTGGTGCGGGAAAAGCTTTTGCGGGAATGGTTGGAACAGCTTTGGATACAATAGTTACGTCGGCTTGGAATTATAGTGTACCGAAAGCGATTTACAATATGGTTGCTCCTGAAAATAGTGAGATCCAAGATGCTAATGTAAGCGACGCTCCGATTGAATTATGGATAGAGGGTGTTAATCAGATGTTTAATGCTGGCGATTTGAGCAGATCGGCGACTGAAATAAGCGCTTGGGAAATGTTGGGTGGAGCTGTAGCTGCTCCAGCTGCTATTGGGGCTGCGGTGGGTGTTGCGTTAACTGGTGGCGCTGCTATTTCTTTGGTCGGAGCAGGTAGTGCCGCAGTTTCTGCTGCGGTTACCACGGGGCTACAAACAATGGCTTGGAGTGTAGGTATTTGTTCAGCAACTATGGTTGCATCAAAAGTGGTTGATTTAGGCATGGAGCAAGGCTGGAGTTTGGCTACTTTTACTACTTCAGAGGCATTGTGGGATATTGCCGGTGCTTTGGGAGAAGGTGTAAAAGTGGGTATTTATACTGGTTTATTAAGCATGGGAATAAGTTTAACAACTGCTAGCTTAACTGCTTCTTTATCCGAAACTGGGATTGCGGCATTTTCTGGTACTTCAAAATTTGCAACATTTGTTTCTAAATTAGGATCACCAACAGGAATGTTTATGTTGAGTAGCGGGCTTAATGTTGCTAGCTTTGGTGCTGGGTTTCATGTTTTTGGCAAAGCGTTAAACAGCGGGATGAATTTAACGGGTTTTTCAGATTCAGATGCTTTTCTCGCTAATTCAATTAGAGGTATGGGGCAAGGGACAGTGGAGCAATCTATAGTTACTGGATTTGCTTTTGGCTTGATTATGGGTGCGCCTGTTATGTCTCAAGCAATGAAGGTTGTTGAAGGTTTCAGCGCAAAAGCTGGTAATTTTATTTCTAATAATGTTCAACGAGGCATTCGCCCTGTTCTTGCAAAATCGCAGACTTTGAGCAGTTTTACTAATGCTGTTACAGCTAAAGGCAGTGCATTTGCTATAAGGGCATATCAAGCTGGTACAGCATTTGGGGTTATTAATGCTGGGGGGCAGGCAATTCAAATCGCCAGAGATAATCCGGATGATTTTTGGTCAATGGATACTTTAAAGAGTGTTGGGAAACAGTTTGGCGTTGGTTTTGGCTTAGGGTTTGCCTATGCGGGAATTACTGCGGGAGGCAAGTCGCTTCTAAAAACTTTTTATAATGAATTTGGAAGTACTACTAGCACATTATTAAAATCAGGAGGGGAAAAGTTTAAAAGTTTATTAAGCCGTACTGCCCAGGAAATCACTGTAGAACAAACTGCTTCTTCAATCTTGCAAGGTGCCGGGGTTCCTCAGGGGCTGGCTGAAGTTATTGTGGAATTTTTACCGGGCGGCTCTGGAGGGATTAATATTTCAGTTTATAATTCTGATAGTACCGGAGCGATTATTGCCAATAATAAGTCTAATTATGGGCTTAGAACTGCTCTGGGTGAGGCGAATATTGAGCAATTGGCTAAAGTTATTCCTGATTTTGAAACAAAAATGGATAACTTAAAAGTTGCATTCAATATCGATGATACTATCGCTGATTCTTTTAATGGTAAGACATTAAATCAAGTAACCGATATAATCGTTTCTCGATTAAGTACTTCTGGTTCGCAGAATCTTGAGCGTGATGTATCAATAACTGTGGCTAATACCTTAGGCGTTACTGTGGGTGCTTTTACCAAGGCAATGCAAAGTCAAAATGCTGATTATGATTTTGATAGTAGCTTTGAAACACATAATATTGAATTAGGCACAGCTGTTATTTGCGAAGGAATGAGCATTGGAAAAGTTTCGGAGAGCCGCGGTTTGGATACAAACTATATGTCAGATAATATGACTGTCTCTCAAGTAAAAGAAGTGCTGGGGGAAACTAAGTCTCAAGAGCTCGGGCTTAATGATATCACAAATCCTAATGATCTGCGATTAGCGGATGTTGCCAGTCAGTTAAAAACAGAAAATCTGATTAAAGTTCGGGTAAATCTAAACCAAACTAGTTTAAGGCAATACGGGATTGCAACTAAAACTTCCGATATAAAGCAATATGCGCAGGAAAGAAATTTGAAAATTGCTCCGGCTATTGTTGGGATAAATATGAATTCTTTGACTTATTTTCGGGCAACCGGAGTAACTGTCCAAGAGGGAATTAAGTTGTATAATCTGGACAGTGCCCAGGGCATTGATCTTATCCGAACAAAGATCAAGCAAAATAGTCCGGCAATGTTTGCCAAGATTCTTACTGTAGAAACAGTTCAGAGTTTAGAGTCAATGACTGATCTTGAATCAACTGCTGTTGTTTCGCAAAATATTGATGATTTGGTTTTGGCAGCCGGAGTTAGTAATGCGGAAGAATTGCTTTATGGCGCAAATCTGACGGTTAAAGACCTGGTTGCTTTAAATGCAAACGATACAGAGCAATTAAGCGGTTTTGAACAAGAATTTAATGTAAGGATTTCAACCGCGGATAATATTCTGGTAGCAGAGCAGTTTGATGATCCTAATCTTCAGGAAACAATCCAGAATATGTTCAACGGTCAGGAAACGATTAATTTAAGAATTTTTGATTCAAGTAATAATATTATTCTTGAATTTGAGAATGCCACCAGAATAACAGTAAGTCCTCAGGAGGGGTTCACCAAATTAGAAGTTACTATGGGTTCTGTAACAACTGAATATAAGATACAGCATAATGCCAAGACTAATGAATTCAAAGTAATTGATTCTGTGGTTAATGTTGATGGTAAGAGCTTCAAGATTCAAGCGATAAAAGAAAATGGTAATACTTTTTACAGAGTAGATGAAACTAGTGAAGATCCGCATCAGGTAGAACAGGCAAAACAAATCAATGCGATTGTGCAAAAACTAGAAACCGTGCAAACAAAAAACCCCGCGAATCCGTGGAAACTTATGGAGCGTAATGGGGTAAATCAGTTATCCAAAGCAATTCAGCTGGCTTTTGATAAAAATACGCTTTGGGAAATTCCCGCGGGTACTGGTAAAACTTTTGGTATTTTTTATCTGGCTTCTGCTTTGGCAAATCAGGTCAGTGGGAAAAAAGTAATTTTTGTTTTGCACAATGCTCCGCTTTATAATGATATCGTTAATAAATACGAAAATGATGGAGAATTGCAGAAATTTTATAAGACGCTTAATGCTGGGGCTGGAATGCTCGCAATGCCGTTTACGCAGGAAAGTCTGACTACTCTCCAAAGAGGCGGGCAGGGAGCAGAGGTTGTTAAGGATCAAATAAATAAAGCTGGTGTAGTATTTATGCAGGCAGATACCTGGGGTTTCTTTGCTCTTGGCGCGCAGCAATCCGCAAAAACTGATCCAAATGCTCAGGTTATCAGCGACTCCTTTACTGAAATGTTTACAAACAGTAAGATAATCCATGATGAAGTTGATACTGCTTTTAGTAAAAACAGATTTCAACAGGGCCTAAATCCTCGATCACTTACTCCCGAAGAAATTGAAGCAGCTAATTTTGTCGATAATTCATTGCGCAATCAAGAAATTTTTGGAGTGGTTATTGGCAAAGGAGAAGTTGGTTCAGACACTAAGCTTAAAGCTGCTAATCGTCTGGAATCTGAAAGAAATTTCTTGATGTTTAAATTGCAAAACAGATTTGATTCGAAGATTATAATACCAAGTATTTCATATGCGGACCGTGAGGCTATGGATGGTAAACATAATTATGAGATCATTGGCATTGAATTTAATCAAGGCGCAAAACAAGCGATTGTAAACAGCTTGGAAAACAGCGGCAAAGGGCTAGAAGGTAAAATAGAACTGAATGATGGCGATATTGTTGCTAAAGCTGGAGTGACTTTGACTGATACTCAGCAAACATTTTTGAATAATGTCAAAGCCTCAATGTCCGGGCGCGCTAAAGTATTGCGGATGTACGAAGGTCAGGATTCAGGATATGATCGAAATGGTTCCGGGCAAGCAGGCAGAGATGATAAATTCTTGGTCAAACCTTTTGCTAATATGAGTTTGGCTTCATCTTTGCAGGTGGGGGATCCGTTTATTGCCGCACATTCTGAAATAGTGTTTAAAGACCTTCTTTTATCGGAAATTCATGAAAAAGCAACTCCGGAAGAAAAAGAACAAAAAGCCTGGAATCCTTTATTACATAAAGTCGGGGTTTCCGGCCGGGCAAAAGTCACGGCAATGAATCGCGCGATTACCATGGCAATGAATATGGGCGCTGATTTTAGCGGTTTTTCCGGAACAGTTTCTTCGATCACCCAGCAGGCGATGGCTTTTTATGGTGTTAGTTCAAGCTTGCACAATGAAGGGAATATAGTATCCCGTATGTTTAATCAGTCTGTAAATGTTCAGCAAAAAAATAGTTTTGAATCCGCTATGGATGGCATTATTTTTGAGGAAGGCAGAGTTGTTACCATATTAAATGGTTTAGGGGGGACCGATGAAAGCAGTGCTAAGGCAGAAGTAATTGCTAGAGCTCAGAAGGCAGAATATACAATTATTGTAAAAGACCAGGATACTGCCTGGACAGTATATACAAAAGCTGATGCTAATTCAACGGAAGCAGATGCGTCTGGATATATAGTAGAAGAAAATGTTCCTACTGAAAAGATAGAGAGCTATCTAGAGACAGATAAAAAAGCAAATGAGGGAGTATTGTTTTACTATAATCAAAGTGCTTGCCGGGGAACTGATACTAAGCTTTCCAGTGAAGAAGCAAAGATGATCGATAGGGTTGGTCAAAAAACAGGTAAAGTTCAAGTCCATGCGTTTTTTAATGCCGAGACCACAAAAACTGTTGCTGAACAGCTATTAAAAAGAGATAGGGGCTTGAGATTGTCTGTTGTTGAAACAAAAAATACAAATGGTGACGTTATTGGTTATGAAGTGGATACTGTCAAAGGTAATTATCAATATATGTATCGCAATATTGACACAGGAGAAATAGTTACAGAAGTAATGGCCAATAATTGGGCAGACCAGGAAAGCCAAAGAACCGGTAAAACTATTAAAAGAGAAGCTATGTTTACTGAGGCTTTTAATGATTTGACCGTAAATTTCATCGGGGCTTCTGTTAAGAATACTCCGGACTTGCTGCAGATTGAATCCGGATTAGCAGCTCAAAATAATGTAAGTGAAGAGAAGGCTAAAGAAATTGTCCGTGAGTTTACTCCATCGACAAGTCTTGATATTATAAATACTCGCTTAACCGAAGAGGTTGGGCCAGTTGAGTCTAAATTGATTATTGAAAAGGCGCAATTACAGACATTATTTGTGCAAAATGATGTAAAAGCTCAGAAGAAAATGCTGCTTAATGGTTTAATGGAAATATATGATTCTGTGGTTACATCCCATCTTGAACAATTAAGAGATTCGGATATTAATATCGAAGAAGTTAAGTTTATTGAGAATTTAATTATTGATTTTAATAATCAAACAGGAGTTGATACTAATATTAAAATGCAGAATTCTGCTCAGAGCGGAGTCGAGGCATTGCAGAAAAAGATAGATGGAATCATCGAATTCTTCCAGGGAAAATTGGAGAATGGTTCTTTAGAGGAAAACTTATCCTCAGAGAATTATCAGCAGATACAGAATATTGTGACTAAAACCCCGGCGCTGACTTTCAATGCTGACTCTATAGCTAGAAAACCAAAGGCGATTGCATTAAGCAGTACTCTGGCGGAGGCAATTATATCCACAAATTACTATATCCAGGCAAGCCAGATGCCGGAAATCGCGCCTTTAAGCGGTGAAAGCGCGGTTAATATCCCAGCTGAGAATTGGTCAGAAGCTGCTCAAAGCATTGAACAGCAGGCAAGTGATGTTGCGGTCAATAAAATAAAAGACACCTTGGAATCAAAAGGACATTTAGTTAATGGCCGCTTAACTCAGGGCGGAGTATTATTCATTAATTACTTAAAACAGTTTATGAACGCTTCTGAGAATATGCAAACAGCGGTTGTTGAGATGGCTCAAGGAGTGGGTACTGAAAAAGTAAAAGCAGTTGATTTGCCAGATGATCTGGTTAATAAATTAGCAAAGGCTTTGTTTGCATTAGTCGGAGCAGATATAATTTCCTTAAATGTAACATCAAAGTCTTCTGCGAAAAAACTGATGAATACCATAACCGGATTGCAGGCTTTTTCCGGAGTGATTGATTTAAAAGAAATAAGCACGGAAGATTATCAGCAAGCGCTAAATAGCACTGATTCCACAGCAATCGCAAACCTTGTTTTAAGCAATCTGGGTAAAGACCAAAATAGTGATTTGTTTAATAGTATTAACGTAGTTGCTAAAAAACAAGATGCGATAAATAATAATATTGACAAATTACAGAGAAAAATTAAATATTTGCAAACCAGAGAAAATCAATTATATGCGAATTATCTTGGGGTTTCTAATCAGAAAACATCAGAAACCAAAACTGATTCCAAAGATAACATTTTGGTTCGCGCGTATAATAATGTTTCCGGCAGCGTTTCTCGGACAGCAAAGAGGGCTGGTATTAAATTCCAGCTTTGGAGCGCTCATAAACAAAGTGAAAAAGCTGTACAGGATTTATCAGCGGCAAGGATCAATAAAATACAAACACCGGTAACTGTACAGGATTTGACAACTGTTGCTAGGCAATTAGGTGATACAAAACTAGAAAATGTTGGCTCCTTGGCTTTGTTGTTTAATTCCGGTATGGATACTAATAATCTTGATAAAGCTAATTCTACTGTAGCAGTATTTGCGGATATGGGTATGAGCAGCAGTATCGAGACTCTTAGTTTTAATAATCTTATTGATTTTAGTACAATCGATACTGAAACCAGAGGAAATATTATTAATGGGCTGGTGGGAGAAAGTAATGTTGCTTCTTTTAATGAGGATTTGAAGACCTTTAAGGGCGATTTATTAAATTCATATCAATCAGATATTTCTGCTAATCTTATTAGCTCAATTGATAAAGTTAAGGCTAATTTTATAACTGGAAAAGAAGATAGTCATCTGAAGCTTATTAACTGGATGGCAGGCTCGGATTTCAACCAATCTGCTTACTATATGGCGCAGGCAAGCATTAATTCAGACATGTCTGAAACTGGAGCAATCAGTGATTATAAAAAAGTGTTGGATGTAAAATCTGATGCTACATTAGTGCAAAAAGCACAGGCAAGCTATAGCTTGGGTCTGATATATTTTGCTCAATCAGAAAATGATACAAATAGTTATGACAAAGCGATTACTAATCTGGAAAATGCAGCTAAATATGCAGCTGAAGATAATCAGCTAACTGGCTTAGCAGCTGATGTTTATGTAAAAATAGGAGATATTAATACTGAAAAAGCTCAGCAAGGAATAAAATCAGAAGGTAGTAATGTTTCGGATAGTTTGTCTTTAGCTAAAACGAGTTATGAAAAGGCATTAGAGTTAAATGCTGAATCAATTGGTGCTTATTTTGGTTTAGGACGAATTGACTTAGTCCAATCTAATTATTTGGATGCTCAGGAAAATTTCGAAGCATGTATATCCTTAGATAAAGGTCAGGCCAATCATGCCAATATGATTGGGGTGGCTAAGGCTCTTCTTAATCAAACAATAAACGCGATAAGTATCCCTGATATTGCCCAAGTAATAGATGTAAATATCGGATTAGCAAAAAAGAATATAGAGGCTAAGGAATATGGGAAAGCAGTTGACAATTATAAAAAGGTACTTTCTTTGGCTAAGAAAATGGAACAATTGGGCGTGGAATCTTCTGAATTGGACGCATTTGTTGTGGGAACTAACAAGGATCTTGCCCAGGTATTTAAAATGAAAATCTCGCAGACAGAAAGTCCAAGAGAACAGCAGCTTATTGCGGAAGCAATAGTAGATTGTTATAAAGCTGCTTTGGAAAAAGACCAGCAAGATCCTCAGCTGCATTATGACTTAGGAATTGTTTATAAAGCTCAGGGGAATGTAAGTAAGGCAAAAGAGGCATTTCAGTCTGCTGATAAACTTGCCAGAAGTCCGGATATTAAAAAAGCAGCTAATGTCGAACTTGAAAAAATAAATGATATGGAAACTTTTAAACAGAAAGCAGATAATGTTATTGCTGATTTAGATTTAGCTGTAACTGATTTAAATAATGGCTATTTAGAAAACGCAAAACAGGGCTTTGAGGCTGTAATAGAAAAATCAAAGAGTGATAGTTCGCTTAGCGGAATGATCGTGGGTAAATTAGCGACAACCGGCGAAAATCTTATTTCAGCAAAACAGTTTGATAAAGCAATTCTTGCATTTGCCATGGTTGATAAAGCCGCTGATAATATAGCACAGGATAGTTCATTGGTTAAGGATAAAATATCATTGAAAGAAAATATAGTCCTTAAACAGCAAACAGCTAAATTCGGTTCTGTCATGCAAAAAGTAGGAGAAGGCGTTAAGAACTTTGATGATGGTTTATATCAAGAAGCAGCAGATGCGTTTCAGCAGTCGATTGAAAATGCCGGCAATGTAACGGATAATTCCGGATTGCAGTATGTTGTGGCCGCGGCTTATTTTAATCGAGCCTTGAGCTTGCTTCAGACTGATGATAAAGACAAAGCTACAAAGGCTTTTGATGAATTTAAACAGGTGGTGGAGGATAACAATCTTCAAAGTTCAGCTGCATTAGCGAATGGACTGATTACATCTAATGATATTACAGCATTAATCAAAGTCGATGACATCCTTGCAAATGTAAATCAAAATGATGAGCGTAAAGGCGATCAGATGGGCAAAGCTTTTGCTATAGATGTAGATGGCAGATCTTTCCAAATCCCGGTTATTGGCGAGAAGAAAGGTGATAATCTGGAAATGAGCAGTATGTGGGAAAAAGATGGAAGTAAGATATCAATTCCGATAACTGGTCAGTTAATAGGAAAAGATCTGAACAAGAGCTTGCAGAATATAAAAACTGCAGCTCTTAATTTACCAGAAGATCAAAAAATAATTGTTGAAGCAATAATTGGCTTTGCCGAAGCAAAAGGAATAAACTTCTTAGCGGCAAATGCTGCTGATGTTATGGGTTTTGCTAATGGCAAAGGAGAAATATTTGTATCTGAAAAATTAATAGACAATAAAAATTCGCTGGTGGGATCAATGGCGGTATTTCATGAGGCTGGAGAAGCTTATTTTAACGCGAATCCTGAATTGCTCCCGGTGGGAGTAAGCAGTCATACCTATTTGCGCGGCTGTGGTAAGGATGTGCGTAATGCTATGCCAAAGGCAATAGATTCTTTAGCAAAGAAATTAGAAGGGCAGAATAGAAGTGCAAAACCAAATGAAATTGTAGCAGAAATAAATAGCCTTTTATCTGGTGATAAGCGGGTTACAAGTTCTGAGATGGCCTTGATTGATGACAATTTCTTAAAAGGCAAAAATATTCAGGATTGGGATAAAGGATTAGGTGATGCGGTATCTAGTCATGGTATGATACAATTAAGTGATGCTTTGATAAATATCAAACAAGATAATTTGAATGAATTTAGCCGAGCTGATATCAGTTCAGATAAATTACCAAATCCTAAATTAGATAAAGAATTATTAAAAACAATTGATGTGGATCCATCGCTTAAATCAATGGAAACATTTATGATGCTTGACGATCTTTTAAATGGAAAACTTGTTAATGAGAAAAAAGGTGTAAATACAATGCTTAATTCTGTACAGCAGTTTCAAAAAGCAGCAGAAATGTTATAATATTATTTATTATTGGGATTAATTATATTTAAATAAGGAGGGCGTAAGATGCGAAGAAGTAAGCTGTTTCGTATGGGTTGTTTTATGTTTGTGGGTTTGTTTTTTGTAATCAGCCATGCATGGGCATTAAATAGTGATTCCGGGGTAAAAAATAGTACTGTTCAGTCGCAAAGCATTGAGCAGCTGCTTAGGCTAGAGATTCCTTCGAATTGGGGGATAGTAAAAGATTCTTATAATTCCGGCAATAATAAACTGGTTATAAATATTCAGGACGCGCATTGCGATTTTGAAGCGCAGAAAAATATTGCAAATATTCTTAACCGTTTAGCGACAAATTTTAACTTAAAAATTATTGGGCTTGAAGGTGCGGCTGGAAAAGTTGAAAACCCGCTTCTTTCTAATTTCCCAGAAAAAAAAGTAAGGGAAAATGTCTCCTTATATTTAGTTAGACAGGGTAAACTCACAGGTGCGGAATATTTTGCGGTTAATACTGACCATGACATAAACCTTTATGGAGTAGAAGATTTGCGTTTATATATGGATAATCTTGCTGCTTTTCAACAATCACAGCCATTTAAAACCGAAGCCAGACAATATTTTTCTGCGATAAAAAATTCTTTGGATGTTCTCAAGCCGTCAATTTATAATAATGACCTTAAAAAGCTGGATATATTAGGGAATGATTATGATCTTAAAAGAATTTCTTTTGATAAATATGCTACAGAACTTTATAAGATTGTGGAAGAAAGCGGACTTAGAAAAGTCAATTATCCTACATTTTACGAATTGCAAAATGCGATAAGTTTGGAATTAAAGGTAGATTTTCAGAAAGCTGATATTGAAAGAATGCAGCTTATTACCGCATTAACCCAAATGATTGATGATAAAGATACTATTTCAAAACTTATTGGTGATAGCTTGAATTTTAAAAAAGGGATGCTCAGCGCCGGAGAATTTGCTAATTCTTTAAAAGATTTAGCTTTTGATCTCAAGTTGAATATGGGGGCCTATCCTAATTTTAATGCCTATGCTGATTATATTACAAAATATGAACAAGTTGCCAATGAAAAGCTTTTTCTGGAAATTAAGGAAATAACAAAAAGTCTTAAAAAAGTATTTTACACTGATGATGATCAAAAACAGCTGGATGTTTTATATCAGCATTTAGATGTTTTGGTTAAACTTGTTGAATTGAAGATGGTTAATGAAGATATTGTTTATTTCTTTAAGAATCGTAGTAAAATAAATAGCGAAAGTTTTATTAGTTTTATCGAGCCACAGGCTTACAAACATAAAGCTATTGTTTCTTTGCCAGCAAAAATTTCTAATATTGATGTGTATATTTCTGACTGGGCAAAATTCTATGAACTGGCTGATACTAGAGATGCGGCATTTATCGAAAAAACATTGGATCAGATGAATGCTGAAAATGTTGAGTGTGCGGCCTTAATCACTGGGGGTTTTCATACAAAACAGCTGGCAAGACTTTTAAAGGAAAAGAAGGTTTCCTATATAGTAATTGCTCCTAAAGCATCAGTTAATGATGCGAATCCTTATTTTAATATTATGCGGGGAGGAAAATCGGAAATAGAGACTTTTGTTTCCGCGATGCAAAGTACTCTTGGTGTTTTTAGAGGAGCTGATCAAGAATCTTTGGATAAGGTATCTCCCTCTGCGCAGACTACTTTAAAAGCCATGGCTAATACAGAAGATCAGGTTACAACTTTGGCTTTAGCTGTAGAAACATTCGGAGCAATTGCTGCGGATAGTCCAGGTTTAAATGATAAACAGATTCAGGCAAAAGTTGTTGAGATATTTGCAACCATGGAACAAGCAGGCACTGATATTGATATGGAGTTCATCAAACCTTTAATCAGTCAAATGACTATGCAGGGTGATTCTGTAGTGGTTAAAAGCACTGATAAGAATAGCAGTGCTATGCTGGTTTTTAATTCTAAAGAACCAAATATTGCAGACCAAATTACAGCTGTTTCTGGAACAGGGGTAAAATTATTGGCAACAGCTCCTACTACAAGTAGTGCTTCTAGTAAAACAGAGAAGACTGAAGCTGCCGGATTGAAGATTGCTAATGTTGGCGTAAATACAGCTTCAGCAAAAGATGTCTTGAGCGCAGTGTTAAATACCTCTGCAGCTAAAAATTCAGAAGCAGGGCTTGAACCAGTGCAGGCGGCTTTTATTGTTGAAGCAGTGGTCAGTGACTTAGCGACCACAGGAACTGTGGATGTTAAGGCTGTATCTAGTAAATTAAAAGCGGAGCAGCCACAATTATTTTCACGCTCTATAAGGCTTGAGGAAAAAGTAGAAGAGGTCGTTGCGGCAACAATTTCTGAAACATTGCAGAATAGCCCATTGGCTGAACAGGTTGTATCTACTATTGTCGGAGAAAAAGGCTTGAATATTCCGGCCGCAAAGCAGGCAACTGCTAAGCAGATAGTAGCGCTTAATATTGCTAATGTAGAGGTAATGACTACTAAGCTTAATGATGCAGGTATAAGTGTAACTAAAGAGCAGGTAACTGAATCAGTAAATACAGGATTAGCTGCGACATTACAGACTAGTCCATTGGCTGATCAAGTTGCAGATATTGTTATTGGTAAAACAGGCTTGAATATTCCGGCCGCAAATCAGGCAACTGCTAAGCAGATAGTAGCGCTCAATATTGCTAATGTAGAGGTAATGACTACTAAGCTTAATGATGCAGGTATAAGTGTAACTAAAGAGCAGGTAACTGAATCAGTAAATACAGGATTAGCTGCGACATTACAGACTAGTCCATTGGCTGATCAAG
>JAHITY010000040.1 GCA_018817165.1 Candidatus Omnitrophota bacterium | reverse complement strand
TTAATGCGACAACTCGTCAACTCAAACGCTTCTGCTTTTATTTTTTACTTTTTAGAAATTAGTGCAATTAGAAATTAGATATTTATTCCTGCTTTATCGTCCTTCGTCCTAGCCTCGCCGCTTTTTGGCGGGCGATCGTCCCTCATCCTTCAATCTTCTTTATTTGCTTTTCCCATGAGCTATAAGCCATCAGCTATTAGCTAAGCGCGAAGCGCTTTAATCTTTATTTAAAAAAACTGTTTGTGTCGGATAAGCAAATTCAATCTTCTCTTTTTTAAATTCCTGCATTATCGCCAAATTGATCTGCTGCTGAATATCCATATATTTATTATAATCCGGAGTTAGCGCATAGTATACAATTTCAATATTCAAGCTAAAATCACCATAAGCGCAAAAATGCGCCCGATCAAATCTGGCTTCTTTTATATCTTCAATTATTTTTTTAATTATCTTAGGGATTTTTCCCATCTGTTCCTGCGGAGTTTGATACGTTACTCCCAGTTTGAATACAACCCGCCTTTCATACATTCGTTTATAATTACGCACCCGGGAATTAGTCAGATCAGTATTAGAAAATATCAACTGCTCTCCGCCTAAGCTGCGGATTCGGGTTGTCTTCATCCCTATCTGCTCAATTGATCCCAAATAATCCCCGATAATAATAAAATCACCGACTTCAAACGGCCGATCAAATAAAATCGCGAAAAAACTAAATACATCGCCTAAAATTGCCTGCGCGGCCAAACCAACGGCTATCCCGCCAATCCCTAAGCCGGCGATTATAGCAGAAACTTTAAACCCCAGATTATCCAGTAAAAATACAATGCCGCCGCCCCACACAATGATTTTAATAACACTGGCTACCCCTTTTAAACTTTTTTCTCTAGCATCATCTTTAGCTCCTTTGATGTTAAAAGACAAAAGAAAAAAGTTTATCAGCGACACTAAAAAACGAATTGCCATAATTGTGAGAATCGCGACAACCAAAACATGCATGACTTTAACAATCACATTCGGTAAAACCAGAGGCTGCAGGCTAAAATAAAACGCTCCCAAATATAAAAGCGGCATAACGGTTCTCTGAACAATCCGAATAAAAAAATCATCTACTTTACTTACTGTTTTTTGGGCAATAGTTTTCAACTTTTTAACAACAATACTCCTCAGAATCATTACAACTAAAATACTTGCTAAAAATATTCCAATAGAAACCAGATACTGTTTGAGCGTATTACTAAAAAATACCATATTTAATAGTTCTGAAATCATATTCCCTCCGAATCTTAAGATTTACTTTTCTTATCACTATGGTTAAAATAATTTTATCAAAACATTCCAACAAAGCCAAGACTTTGTTTGAATAAACCATTACGCTATTATTGTTTTTTATGCTTCGTGACAATTATTTGGACAATTTCAGCAGCAATTATTTTGCTTCCCTCTGCTCCAAAATGACAAAAAGTATCTATGTACAATTGTTCCGCATGACCTTTAAAAACCATACTAAGATCATATACCGCAATCCCCTGTTGATTCAACCACTCAGCTTGCTTTCTCAAAACAGGGTATCCGTCTATCACTACTTGCCGATGCAAAGCATTCTGATCAAAGGCAGCCTTTAATTCCGTCGCCTCCATGCTTTTCGAATCTGGCACATATTGACAAGGCTGAATAAAGTGAAAGTATTGAATCCTATTTGCTTGGCAAAGATCGCTCATCTGCTTGGAAGATCTTGCCCAAAGCGCGGCTAATTTCTCATATAAGTCACTTTGATTATCATAATTAAACTCCGGTCCATGCCCCACAATACTAGGCACATGTTGAGCCTGTTGATTTTGCAAATTAATAAGCTCCATTCTTTTCGCGATTATTTTAAGATTTAAACCTCTATCTAAACAATAGCTGATCAAGCGAAATGTTAGGGAAAAACGCAAAATTCCGCAATATGCCAAGTTAGCTTGTTTAAGTTTTTTTTGTTGCAGCCTGAAGATATCAGCAAGCACGACAATCTGCGGTTCTAATATCGCGGTATCAATCACTTTCAAATCCCATCTTAGCGGGAAAAAAGGATTTACCTTGCTTGGTATATTCGAAACTACAGGCAATACAAGCTCATTAAACCCATCGAGATTAATCAGAAAATCAAATTCTCCGCCCAAAGCTAGCAAATAATTTAAAACCATTACTTGCTGCGGCTGCTTGTAACTACCAATTGCTAAATTAAGTACAATAATCTCTTTACCTTTAAACGCCGCATCCTTGAGTAAATCATTTTTCAATGTTTCCGAGCCGAATTGCCCAAAAATCTCTGCTGAGGAACCGCCTAAAATACCAATAATTATTTTATCTTCTGATTTTTTTTGGATAGGAGTTTTTGCGTCTAAGAAACCAAAATTTGTGATCTCGAGATTTTCCGGATTATAGACAAACCCCTGATAAGGATGGATGATAGTCCTACCCACATTTTTTGCCATCCAAGGAGGTAAAATAATCTCTGAGTCAGCTGGGGAATTATGACATAAATTCCTCAGCAATGAATCCGGACTTTCTAACCTTCCGAAGTATAACGCAACTAAAGAAAATATTTCAACAAACCCAAAAACAAGCACACAAGTTAGCAGACAAAAAATTACTTTTTTGGATATTCGCATTTATTCAATCTTTTCCAAATTATTTTATTTTTCTTGTTCCCGGAAGGCTTGATTCTGCAATTTTAGGTTCCGCGTTAAATATATTTTTATATATTTCATTGTATTTATCTTTGCCCCCGATACAGGCAAACACAAACGGCATTACTTTTTTAGCCTGCGCGGACATTGATTGCGAAACTTTCTGTATATCCCATTGAGCATGAGCATCTTCACGCAAACGGGAAATATGATACATCTCACGAGCATTAACCCGAATCATGATCCGTTTTCTGTGAGCATTAGTCAGAATATATGGGGCGACCAAAGGCATCTCCTGCTTAATCGCGTAATACACTTGATTGGTTTGGTCGACAATATCCTGAAAAAAGACATCCATATTGATCTCTTTAATAGACTGGGGAATGGTAATACTAAGCTCCGGGTCATAGCTTTGGGCGGTAATTGTCGACATTCGATGGCGCTTAAGCTGTCCGAAACAAGCCGATGATAATACAATATCAAAAGTAAGGCTTACATACTCAAATTCCCGGAGCATAGAATCATAAAACTGCATATTCTGCCAAGCAGCATTAAATATTTTTTTAACATCTAATTCCGGCAAATTATCCGCTATCTCTCGACATTGCGCGTATGAATAATTTGATGCTGAATGCAGCAAAGCCGCAGCCACAATCGCATCGCCGAATTTCGTAGAATCAACCAATCTAACCAGATCAATATCGTAAAAATTTTTTTTCGTTGCTTTAGACATAAGCGCCTCAGCAAGAATCTTAATTTCAGGATATGTTTTTTGGTCACGATCATTTGCTTGATGAAAGATTACAATAGAAGGCGCGACTTCAGCAACCTGATCATATAGCATTCGCCCTAAGACTCTAATTTCATCCAAAGGATGGGATGCAAACCTTCGCAATAAAAGCTCAAGATTCCGGGCATTAATCGTCAAGCCTACCTGAGACTCAGTAGACAAGCTGGTAATATAACGCGCGTCTTCTTTTGCCCAGCCCTCAAGCAGATTATGGTTTTTAGGATCAAAGGCTAATTCAGCATTTTGCTGAAAAACATGTTTTTTAAGCTTATCGTAAAGTTCAAAATAAGCTTTATTTTGGACTTCAATCATATCCCGGAACATTGTTTCAAATTTGGTACCCTGAATTTCCGCGGGAACCACAAAATCATCCTGGAGAGTTATATAGCGCTGTGACTTTTCCGTATAAGAACATAATCTGAATTTTTCCAGCTCTTCCATGGCAAAACGAGAAACTCCCAGGATATCAAAATTAAATACCGCGTGCTCGGCCACAGAGTGATGACCCATTTTAAAAATAATTGTTGAATTTGATTTTCTTGACTTTTCCACCTCTTGACGAGATGCTTTCCTGACCTCATTGATCGGACGAGGATCACGACTAATCCGCGCATACGCGGCTGATAATACTTCAGGGGTAATATCATCACGTTTTCCCCCCATTGCTTCCATATCACGCAAAACAGAAGCATCAACATTAAATCCCGCTAAATGAACTTCCATCATTCACCATCCTCATATTTATTTATTAATTAATTAACTACTAACATAATAATAACAATAATATTCATTGATTGCAAATAAGTTTTAAAGAACAAACATAACTTATGCTTATATGATAATACTATCTTGATTAGAATATGTCAATTTTTGTCTGATCAAAAAAGACTTCGATTATTTACGATTAAGCATAGTTTTATGTAATCAAAAAAACTCTTCAGATTATCTCTGAAGAGTTATTAAATGTCTTTTCCCCAAATGCACCTATTCTGTAAAACCCTCATTAACCATAAAACCAATTAGCCACCTTATTCACTTAGTTTACTAATCATCAACTAAAAGCTTACTCAACTTTATAACTCTCAACAAGCTCGCGTAAATGCGAGGAAACTCTAGCAAGCTCTGTTGCGCTTACAGTCATTTCTTCCATTGAGCCGGTTACCTCCTCAGCAGAAGAAGAAACTGATTCAGTTGACTCAACACTTGTATTGGCAACATTAGCAACATCATTAACCGCTTTCAGCACCGAGTTAACTCCTTCAATCTGCTTAGGAACAAGTTCCGCGATACGCAATATTAATTTTTTTGCTTTTTCTGTTGTCGTCGCTATTACCTCCTGTACCCTTCCGGCCATTACCGCGATCTCTTTACCTTCTTGCGCTTTTTGTTTTTCCGATACAGCAAATTCAACAGCCTTATCAATATCTCCAATAATTTGTTCGATTAGATGCGATATTTTACTAGCCGCGCGAGAAGAACCTTCTGCCAATTTACGCACCTCTTCAGCAACAACAGCAAACCCTCTACCAGCATCACCTGCTCTTGCTGCTTCAATAGCCGCGTTTAAGGCCAATAAATTCGTTTGATCCGCAAAACTTGTAATAGTGCTGACAATCTCTCCTACTTCAGCAGAACTACTTTTTAATTTCTCAATTGCCTCCGCTGAATCTATTGCCGCTTCAGTCAACTTATCCATTTTATCAATCAACTGCAAAACTGATTTTCTACCTTCATTTGCACTATTAGTAGATTCAACAACCTGACTTGCCGCGGTCTCAGTATCAACACCTACAGAACCTAAACTAGTGGATAAATCTTTAAATACTATCTCAATCTCCTGAATTTTTCCAGCCTGAAGATTAGCACCCTTAGCAATATTTATAACAGATTGCCCCATTTCCGCGACAGCGGAATTAATTTGCTGGGAAGTTGATGAGAATTGGTCTGATGAATCAGCGACTCTGTTAGACATTTCTAAAATTTTTGATATAAGCGAACGCATTTGCTCAAGAAATAAATTAAAATATATGCCCAGCTCACCGATTTCATCTGAAGTGTTAATTTCAATTTTCTTAGTTAAATCACCTTTACCCATGGCAATATCTTTAAGCATCTTTAGCATAGAAGTCGCGGGCTGAGTAATCGCATTTATTATTATCAAAGCAAAAATTACAAGAAAAATCGCGATAACAATCATTGTTATCGTAATTGTCGTAACCTGCATTCTTCCCATGCTTTCAACATTCTTCTCTACCTGCCCAACCGCTGTTTTTTTAACAATGTCAAGATTTGATGAGACTTCTTCCTTACTTTGTTCAAGCTTCGCTTTTGCTTTATTAATAACTAAAGACGCGTCTTTAACTGTTTCCGCGGTACGTTCATCAATTTCAGATTCTGTTTGCTCAGCATATTCCTTAAGTTTTCGCGGCATTTCAGTTTTCATTAAAGCAATTTTCCTACCCAACTCTCCCTGCGTAACCAAAGCTTTGCGGGTCTCTTCCATTTGAACAGTAATCAAACTACCAATCATTGTTTCAAATAAACTATCCATCACTTTACCACTAATTTTTGCCTCCCGAGCTAAATCCGCTTCTGTCGCGGTCTGCATTAATTCCATTTCCAGATTCATCTTATTTGACAATTGCAATAGCTCAGTTTCTGCTTTTAAAAATATCTTATCATTATTTTCAACTATATGCTTTTTTAAAGACTCAATCGATTGATCAGTTATATAATTATTAAACTTATCGCTATTAAATTGCGACCCAGCAGCCGCGTCTTGTGCCGCCATTATTATGCCAATTGTCTGTTCATCTATGACCGATAGCGTTTTATTGGTTGAAGCCTCCATATCAGCCTTAAATTCTTTCAAAACTTTTCTAATCCGCAGAGAGTTAGCAAATGTCGAATCAGCCAGGAAATATAAGCGCAAACTGGCAACATCTTTAAGCACTGATTGGGAATGCGTACTTTCTCCTACTAAACTGCCAATTGAATCCGCTGCTTTGGCAAATGATGTATCAAAACCACTGCTCATTTCTTCAGACAAAATACCCAAAGAATTACCCACTTCACTAACAACATCATTCATTGTCGCTTCACTAAATGTCTGAAGATTTCTTTGTCCCTTAAGCGCAATTTTTCTAATAACATCCAAAGCCACAAGACCGCTGGTCTCCTTAACACTCTGCTCTGCCAAATCCTTAAATTTTACAAAAATATCCTCAATTTTAGAAAATCCCCCGTCAAATCCAGTATTAACAGTAGAGGCTATTTCCCTTTTAAGCACTTTTTGAGAAATAAGCCCGGTTATAATCGCACCCAGGCCGCTTAAAATAATGGTCAAAAGCACTAAAGCTAATATTTTATGACCTAATGTTAACTTCAGATTTTTTTTCTCATCCCCCATAAAAGTACCTATCTTTACTGAGAAAATTGAGTGTCTGTAATTTTACTTAAATCAATACCTGCATTCAGAATACCTAAGCTCAGTGCAAGCTTTTCAATTTTCTTTAGTTCATCCAGTGAAACCGTCAAATCGTCAAATCTTATTTTACTTATTGGACTACACAATGACATAGACACAATTTCAGGATCAATACCCAAAATTTCTAACTGGCTAAAAGCAGCCTGTTTGCCTTTCGAACTTACAACATCTTTTGTGATCATTTTACCGGCCTGATTAACCGCTTCAACTAACTTTTTAACTTCTTTTTGATGAGATTTTATTATTAATGGATTAGCAATTAATAAAACATCCACAAAATTATCCATTATTTCTACTCCGGGAAAAGCTTGCTTAGCTATGCCTTCTGCCAAAGCCATACTTCCATAAGGCTCAGAAAGTAAAAACCCCTGGATTTTCCCACTGCTCAGCAGCTCCAAAGCTTTACTTTGAGGTATAGCAATATAACGCACCTGCGGTCCTAACTTTAATCCCTGCTTTTTTATAAATTCTGACAATAAAATTAATTGGCCTGTATCATTACCGGAAACTCCAATTATTGTGCCCTCAAATTGCTCCGCGGAATCTTGAGTAAAATTAGTAACCAGCATATTCCCATTTCGATGCAAACTCATAAGAATTTTAAGCGGAATATTATTACCTGCCATTTTTATTGCTTTAGGCGCTGTCATCGCCGCAATATCCACAATCCCTGTACGATAGGCAGCTTCCAAAGCTGTCCAAGTTGAAAACACTTCAACTTGGACAGTAATGTTTGAATTAGCAATTGCGGATTGGGCTCCGCTTATAGCTAAAGGCAATGATTCAATTATCGGCAATACCCCTACCTTAAGCACAACCTTGTCTTGAGCAAAAACACCCATAGGTTTAAATGCCAGTATTACCAGCAAAACCAGTATAATAATTTTTCTGGTCATAGATATTGCTCCTTGCCTTAAACTTTTATTGTTATAAATAGTTTTAATTAAAATCTTCTTTCCAAACTACTGGATTTTCCGCTTTAGTCATAGCGATTTTCTCACCAGGGACTATTGCTAAAATATTAAAGAAATCCCATTCATTCTTCATCTCTTCCGGAGCTTTTCCCTGTAATACAACACAACTGGTCACAGCCTGATGATCAAACGCTTTAAAATATTCTTCATCTTTTAATAAAGTGAATTTATGATCTTCTAAAGCCAGCGCGACTTTTTCCGCTTGAAAAGTACCTGCGCGTTCCACAGCGTCAGCATATTGAAAAATTGCTACCCAGGCGGATGCCGCGGCACTACCAGGATAACGGCCATAACGGTCCTGAAACTTTGTCACAAAATCCTTGGAACCGGCGTACTTGTCTGCCAGCTGCCATTCCCATACTGATGAACAAATCACACCTTCCATATACTTAGCGCCGGCACCTCTTGCCATACCCAGCTCCATCAAAGGTACGACAATTTTCATATCCTTACTCAAGCCCATTGCCCCGGCCTGTTGCAGACAGTTAACCATATCTTTACCAAATTCAGCCAATACTAATACATCCGGTTGAGCTTGCTTTGCTTTTAAAAGATATTTAACAAAACTTTTTTCACCCAAAGGAGCTAAAACCGCGCCCAGAGTTGTTGTCCCGGCTGCTTCTAAAACTTCACGGGTAGACTTTTCAACGCTCCAGCCCCAAGTATAATCAGCAGTAATATAAAAATATTTCGCATCCTTGCCATATGCGTCTAGCAAAGCGCTGGCCATTGCTTTTGCTGATTGATGCGCATTGTTAAACCAGCGAAAAGCGTATCGGTTAATTATCTGTTCACTGCCTTCAAATCCTGTAGTTGCATTAGAGTGAGATAGGGCGCACATATAAATTTTCTTACGTTCTCCAGCCACTGCAATCTGAGCAATCGCTTCCGAACTAGCAGAACCGCCGGTAACCATAACCGCGCCATGAACATCATATAATTCCTCAGCATTCTTGCCGGATAATGCCGCGTTTGTTTCACTATCTTTAATTACATACACAACTTCTTCACCTAATATTCCGCCCTTTTTATTTACCTCTTCAATCGCCAGCTTATAGGCCCTTACCTCATCTTCTCCCTGATCTTGATAAGAACCGGTTATGGGACAATTTATCCCAATAGTTACAGTTTCTTGCGCAATACCAGCCCTGACCCCAAAAATTAAGCACACGAAAACTAACAATGCTAAAAACGTCTTGAGTTTCAACATTACTTATTTTCCCCCTTTAGTTTTGTTATCGATTTATCCAAATTATATTGCTAATCCAAACCTATTAGCCTTAAATGTTATTAAAATCATCCTATTTAAAACTAGGATACACTCTTAGCTTAATATTTTTATGGATTATTGTATAAGAAAAAATATTCAGACGCAGGCCAATATTCACAAATATCAGCCTGCGTCGATTAATTAAAATGTATAGATCATTGAAGCTTGGATGCGAGTTGCGTCAGCTGCTGTTGCCTGCCCCTTGTATTCTGTTTCTAAATTAGCCACTTCAAGCCCTAATTTAACCGCCTCATTTAAATCATAGATAACATTGGCATAGATAACTTGGTTTTTCGATCTACTGTCAGCATTAAGATCAGCATCATCCGGATCATCCACACCAAAACCAATATTAAAAGAGTAAAAATCAAACGGCCCCAAAGCAAGCGATGCCCAATAACCTTGCGCGCCGATTGATTTTCCCATCGTTGTATTTATTCCCTGCCCAATACCGCCCAAGAAAGCATCGAGATTTTCGCCTGACCAATATTCAGCCAATAGCTTTACCTTGTCGACTAATGGCAAAGAAAAATCCAGAGCGATCAAAGAAACATCATAATCCTTTGATATTGTTTTTGCGGCATCGGAAAAAACAGTTTCCGCGCCAGTGGCATAAGACAAACCAATTGTCGACATCTTTTCAGTTAACATCGGCAGAGTTAAAGCCGCACGCGCTTCCCAAATCGGTGAAGCATTATCAACTCCCGTATCTACGTTTGTATTAGCAAATGTGGTAGTGTTAGCCGCATCGCCGATATTTCTCGCTGCCGCCAACTGAAACAGTACTTTCATATCATTATCCATATCTATGCTTTTGGATACACGGACTTGCGGTCTGCGATACTGAATATTTCCCTGCCACCACATTACGCAATAATTTAAGGTAGTTGGATTAAGCGGAGCAACAATGTCCCAGGTTTGACCAGCCAGCAGACTAAGATCAGAATCCGTCCAAGTTACTTCAGCATAAGCATGGCGCAGATAAGGCTGAGGCTTGTTTTCCCCTAATCTAGTATCAAAAAAATCGAATTCTATATTTCCGTTAGTAACCATATCCTCATAATCAGGACCGGCGAATTTCATCCCCAGGCGGGTTTCTGCAGCAGTGAGATTCATAGCAGATACATCTTTTTTTGTCGCTTCACTGGCAACCCATTTTCCATAATCACCAGTAACAACCTCTGAATCATCGAGCGATAAATCAGCTTTTATTTTACCATAAAACGTAATATCATATTTCGTGTCAACCGTACCAGCAAAAACAACTCCATTAAATCCACTTAGTAATAATAGCATCGATGCCATTATTAAAATGTTTTTGGTCATATTATCCTCCTTGATAACATTATGATTATAATTTTCAATTTTATTTTAACACAATACCTTAACTAGCTGTTTATTCCAACAAACAATAGCTGGGATAATTATATCCTCCCCCCTTTCTTAAAACAAACTAAGGCTGCAATAATAAACTTTATTCATCCTTGATTACTAATCACCACCAAATTAGCTTTTTTTTTATAATATCAAAATAAGTTTATTTTTGTCAAGTTTTTTTATCGGCTTTGCTTTACTGCTCAAATATTTCAGTTTTTAAGAAACTTACTCTTGCAATGCTTTTTGCGCTATCTCTAATAATTCCCCTTCAATAAACGGCTTGTATAACTGATAGGTCCTGCCCCCGGCATCAATAAATTCCATTTCTTTAAATATCGGATCAATATCAATATTGCCGGTCATAAAAATCATTTTAGCATTTTTATTGATTGCCTTTATTTCTTTACATACCTGAATTCCATCTTTGCCCGGTAAAACAAAATCTATAAAAATAAGATCATATTCTTTTTTCTTAACCAGCTCTATGGCCGCATTTCCATCATTAGCACTGTCCACCTTATAGCCCTGATCTCCCAGCTCTTTTTCAAAAGCCCGGCAAACAATCCGCTCATCATCAATAACCAGCACAAACTTTCCCGGATTTAACAACCATGCCCCCTTTCAAAAAAATCAGCAGCAATGCGAGTGATATCTTCTCCGCCAAAGGGTTTTTCCATTACTTCTGTGCAGCCGCCCAAAGAATCAAACACGTCCTGCCTTTCTTTTAACTTAGAAAGATATCCTGACATCAGCACTACTTTAATATCCGGATTTTCCAGTTTCAACTGCCGGCATACTTCCACGCCATCTATACCCGGTAAAATTAAATCCACCAAAGCCATTTGAAATTTATCTTTTTTCGCCAAAGCCACCGCTTCTTCTCCGCTCAAAGCGATTACGACTTTATATCCTTCGATTTCTAAAATTTTCTGCGCCGCGCGGCAAACAATTTTTTCATCATCAACAACCAGGACATTATTTGACATTTCAGCAGCCTTTCTTTTTTTCAATCATAATAGTAATTATCGTATCTTTTAATTCCCCCGGACTCAAGGGTTTGCGCAAAAAGAAATCACGCCCTCCGCTGCGAATAAACTCAACCCAACTTTTCTGCATCTCTTCATGATACCCGGACATAAGCACGACTTCCGTATCCGGACTGTTTTTTTTAATTTCCTGACACAATTCCAGCCCGCTCATCCCCGGCATCACCAGATCAGTCAAAATAATATCAAACTGTTCTTGTGCGGCTTTTTCTATTGCTTCTTGACCCGAAGAAACAGCCGTAATGCTGTAATCCTGCCCTGCTAATTCCTTTTTATACGCACGCAAAACTATTGGCTGATCATCAACGATCATAATCTTTGCTTTACCCATATATTACCCCTTTTTAGCTTAATGGGAATCTAACTGTAAAAATAGTACCCTGACCTTCTCTGCTGTCAACACTGATTTCGCCTTTATAATTTTCCACAATTCTATATACTATGGATAATCCCAGCCCTACTCCTCCGCCCGGACGTTTTGTGGTAAAAAACGGATCAAATATCTTCTTAACATCTTCCGATTTTATCCCGCAACCATTATCCTCAAACAACATCTCCACATATTTTTTACCCTGCATAGTTACATTGTTCGTACAAATTTTGAATGATCCGTTTTGTGAACAAGCATCAGCAGCATTAGTAATCATATTAATAATAATCTGCTGAATTTGATTTTCATTAGCCCTGATTATCGCTAAATCCTGAGCTAAATCAGTTTCGATCATTATGCTTTTTTTCTCCAGCTGATAAGCCGTAAAACTCAATATAGATTTTATTGTCTGGTTGCAATCAACATTTTCTATTTCTCCGGTTGACTGCCGGGAAAAAGAATTCAAGCCTTTGATTATCTTGGCCATATGTTCGCAAGCTTTTTCCATTTCATTCAGATCAGCATATTCTTCACTGTTTTGCTCTTTTTCCTTTTTATACGATCGCAGCAGACTCAATATCCCGGCCAAAGGACTGTTCAATTCATGGGCAATGCCCGCGCCCAGCTGCCCAATACTCGCCATTTTCTCTGTCTGCAACAGCTGACTCTGCATTAATTTAAGCTCCTGATATGCCGCGCCTAATTCCACGGCTTTTTGTTTTTCCACTTCAGCCGCGGCCTGAGCGGCGAAAATTTCTTTTTCCTGCAGTTCTATCCTTTTTTGTTCCGTGACATCATCATATATTGCGACAATCTCACCAGAAGCCAGCTTGTAGATATAGTTCCTCCGCCAGCCCTCTATTCTGCTGTCTTTATAAATTTTATCCGGAAAACGCTCTGGGTTTCCGGTTAAAAATACCCGTTTTAGAACATCTAAAAGCCCAAATTCTCGCACACCGGGAAAAACTTCGGTTAAGCGCTTGCCAATCAAATCCGCCTTGCTGATCTTTTCAATTATTTCTCCGGATTCATTAAAATCTTTAAAAATAAAATCAGCGCCATTATCCATTGCATTATATATTGACACCCCGCTGCTCATATTATCAAATAATTGTTGAAATCTTTGATTACTGACCAACAATAATGCTTCTGCCTTTTTGCGATCAGTAATATCAAGACCATAGATATTAATATAATCTGTATCCGCAATAGGAGTAAATTTTAAAGAGAATATTTTATCATCACACTTACTTTCAATTGTTTGGATTTGTTTTAAATCAACCGCACGAAATAAAACCTCAAGCATATTTTTATCTGTGCATTTATTTTCTTGGCAATTCCATAAATTAAGAAATTTCTTTGATGCCGTATTTGTATAAATAATTTCTCCATCTTGCTTAATCCGCATAACCGGATTAGGATTCTCCTCAGGAAATTTAGCTAGATTCGCAATCTGTTCCTGTGCTTTCTTCTGCTCAGTTATATCTCTAAACTCAACCGTTCTGACACCTTTTCCTTTGTATGAAATATTTCTTGCCTCTAATCGAATCCGGTATTTCTCCCCGTTTTTACGCAAACCATTAGCTTCGTAGGGTTTTTCATAACCAATGCGAATATTATTCATCACTCTCTCTCTGTATTCCGGAGCAATCAGCAATAAACCATCCCTTCCAATAAGTTCATCCAGAGAATATCCAGTCATATCCGAAAGACCTTGATTACACTCAAGAATTACTCCCTTATCGTGAATCGCGATACCGCAGAAAGACGCATTATGCAAAGCCCTAAAACGTTCCTCGCTTTCAGCAAGTTCAAGCTCGATTTGCTTACGTCCAGTGATATCTTGTGCCGCTCCCCACACACAGGTTATTTTATTATTTTTATCAAAAATTGCTTCACCCCGCACCCACATACAACCATTGCTTTTATTTTTTCGTACAGTCACAAGTTCTAGTTCATAAGAAGTTCCTTTTTCAACTGTCCTTGCTAACGCTACAGACAGCCTTTCCCAGCTTTCCGGTGTAAACAATTTCATATGCTCACTATAAGGCGGCGGTAATGCACAGTCAAAACCATACATTTTATACAATTCTTCCGACCACACCACTTCATTTGTGGCTAGATTAAGATACCAGCTGCCAACATGGGTTATTTCCTGAACTTTATTTAATTCAATGGCAATTCTTTCCGCTTTTTCTTTGGCTTTTCTTAAATCATTTTCCTGTGCTTTTTGCTCAGTTATATCCGTAACGATACCTTGAATAGCAATAGGATTTGCCTGGTCATCTTTAATTATAGAGTTTCTCTGATTAAGCCATTTAACCTTGCCTTGCTTGTCAATTATCTGGTATTCATATATAAGTTGGAATTGTCCTTTTAATAAACTGTCCCATTCTTTTTGAAAATAATCTTTCCACTCAGGATGAATAATATCTTTAATTAAAAGTGGATTGCTATAAAATTCTTCTGGGGAATAACCAAAGATTTCTGATGCTGCAGGACTCATATAACTATATTCTCCGCTGGGAATATTCATGCGATATATAATATCCTTGGATGTTTCAGCTAAAAGCCTGAACTTTTTTTCACTAGCTATGGTCGCTTCTTCTGCTTGTTTACGGTCAGTAATATCCATCATCAAACCCTCAAGGCATACCATTTCCCCGGCCTGATTAAAAACGCCTCTACCTTGCTCATGCAGCCAGCAAATCTGTCCGTTTTTTTTGCGGATTCGATACTCTACAACAAAATCCTCTCTCTTGGCAAAGGCTTCATCTGTTTCATGAAAAATTCTTTTATTATCTTCAGGTAAAATTATATCTCCAAAATTTATTTCATTATTTAAAAATTGCTCAGCAGTATATCCCCCTGTTATCGCCTCTACAGCTCCGCCCAAATCAAGCATTGTCCAGTTCGTATTATTTTCACAGCGGTAAACCATGCCCGCGGCATTATCCATTAAAGTTTTAAGCGCGTTTTCTGCCTCAATTGTTTTTTGCTGCAACAATTTTTCTCTTGATAGATTCTCTAAAATAACTCCGAGCATATTAGTGAGAATGACTATTAAATCTATAACCTCCGGATCAATATTTTCAAGATCATCCTTGAATTCAAAACATCCATAATCATGCTCAAAACTTTTAATTACTATACACTTAGAATCAACACAAGATATTGTACTAGAATAAGCAAATTCTAATCCAATATCCTGTTTATCCAGAGCATTTAGAAAACATTCGATTATCTGTTCTTTCTCCTTTAATTGGGCAAGGTCCCCCAGCAGAATTAGAAACTGACGCGTTATTTTAAATTTATTATTCATTGGTTTACCTTTTTAAAATCCTCTTCTCTGCTTAAAAAGTGCAATGCACATAGTCTTTTGTTTTACCAGCACATATATTTTTGAAATGAAATTTTAATATCGTCGCAAATACCTCTAAAAATAACAAAGACAGCTCTTTGATTCCAAAAAGCTGCCTAATATTATATTAACAATGTATGTTTCCCATAAAAAAACTCCTAACAAAACCTATAAACTAATCTATTCCTTTACCATCGATAAGTCAAGCAAAAAGCGTCGATTGCAATCATTAGAATTTACGAATCACAAACTGCGATTTTAAGAATTATTAATTACATATTCTAAAATAATATCCGCCTGCTTAGCTGCGGCAATATTTACTTTCGGGGATATGGGATAACTCCTATTAACATCGCTCCTCAGATCGCCGACAATTACTAGATTTTTCTTCATCCAGTGGATAGCGATCATATCAGAATTGCCAATACCCGCTATGCCAGAAGCACCCACAATTAGTTTCTCCAGCGGCAATATACTAGCAACTAACATGCTCTTATCCTCAGCCCGATCAAGAGCTTCGACAACTATATCACAATCAAAAAATAATTCTTTTACATTTGCTTGTTCTATTTTAATACACCCTGTTTCTAGCTGAACATCGCAATTAATCCTTTTGAGATTTATTGAAAGCGCTTCTATTTTAAACATATCCACTTGCTCTGCAAAATAAAACTGGCGATTAAGATTGGATACTTCCACTTTGTCAAAATCAATCAGCTTGAAATTTTTAAATCCGCTTCTTACCAGATTCATCGCGCAATTCGAACCCAATCCCCCCAGCCCGGCAATCCCGATCTTGATTTTTTGAATTTTTGCAAAATTATCTTTGCCAAACTGCTCACAAAGATCTTTCTCAAAATCATTCATTTTGTCTTATCCTAATATAATTGTCTGTCCCGCCGTTATGTGGCGGGGACATTTTTCTACTCTATCCACCATACTCAATACTCGATACTCAAGATAATCAGTAAATTTTACGCGGGTCATAAATTTTCTTGATGTAAACATCAAGATCGGCAAATCCGCGCCGTAAATAAGAATGATTCCGAAAATATCTGCTAGGTCGCAGCCATTTCGGACTAAATTCGAGCTGGCTGACTTGACTTCGTTAACACTCCGTAAGTCAGGCTCTCATTTAAAGGGTTCCCAAAAATCCGACACATATTTACCTAAATTTATGAAAGCTTAAAAATTTACTGATCATCTTTCACAAAGTTCGCTTTTGCTTTATTAATGCGACAACTCGTCAACTCAAACGCTTCTGCTTTTATTTTTTACTTTTTAGAAATTAGTGCAATTAGAAATTAGATATTTATTCCTGCTTTATCGT
>JAHITY010000039.1 GCA_018817165.1 Candidatus Omnitrophota bacterium | reverse complement strand
GCTCAAGCCGCTATGCGCGGCTAAAGTTTATTCAAAGGTGAATCAAAAGAAAAATTAATTTTTCTTGTTGAGTTCACTTTGAATAAAACCAATGTTTTCAAAGAAAACACGTTGAGCATATACGTACAGGAGTAAATAGTTCTTTTAAGCAGTGTTAATCAGTGTTTATCGAGCGAAGCCCTTTGACTTTGTTCAGGATAAGCGGGCGGTTAAGTAAATTATTTATGTTAAAAACTGTCAACTATATTAGGACAAGACAAACTCTTAGACTTTTAGACTCTTAGACTATGATGTTCGCGCGGAGTTGTTTCTTCTCGGATTGGAATTTCTTGTCATTAAGGATTTTTTCTTTGGCTCGTTTGGAGCGTTTTTGTTTTTGTTTGCGGATCTTGGCAATCTGCTTTTGTTTGGCGCTTTTCTCTTTTAAAAGTATTTCCTCAATTTTTTCAGTTAAGAGTCTTCGAGCTAAAAAACGGTTTATGACTTGAGAGCGTTCTTGCTGACATTTAATTTCAATCCCAGTGGGAATATGTTTAAGATAAACACAGCTGGATGTTTTATTGACCTTTTGGCCTCCGGAACCGCTGGCGCGGATAAATTTCTCTTGTATGTCGGATTCTTTTATCCCCAAGTCATCCATTTTCCGCTTAAGCGTGTTTTCTTTGGCCATGCTGATTTTATATGTACTCATTTGTTTTAGCTCCTTAGTCATATAATAACATGAAATTGTCAAGAAAAGAACATAATCGCTTGATAAAACAGGCGAAACGGGATATAATTTTTTTATCCTCAGTTAATGTTTTAACCTTTCAATAAACAGGATTTTTAATCTAATGGATAAAAAACAAGAAAAAGATGAATTATTGCAAGAGCTTAAATTACTGAAAACTCAGATTTGCCAGTTAAAGGACATTGAAAATGGTAAAAAGCGAGCTCAGAAAGTTCTGCATGAAAGTCTTGAATTATATCATACCTTGGTTGAAATCTCTCCGGAAGCAATTATCTTACTAGATCTATCAGGCAAGATTATTATGGCTAATGATCAGGCTTTAGAAATTTATGGGATTAAGGATCTGGAGATCATTCTGGGCAAAAGCGCTTTTGAGATAATTGCGCCCAAAGACCGCGAGCGGGCAATAACTAATCTGCGAAAAACATTGCAATCTCCTTTGCGCAATAATGAGTATCTGATTGTTAACGGACTGGGGAAGTATTTATCGGTGGAAATAAACAGTTCTGTGATTAAAAATAAAAAAGATGCTCCAATCGCCTTTATGATTGTTTTGCGGGATATTTCGCATAGAAAGCAAGTAGAAGAAGAGTTGAGATATAAAAATGCTTTTAAAACCGTAATTACAGAATTATCAGCTAAATTTGTTGATTTAAGTGATTCGAATTTTGAAGATGGAATCAATGATGCTTTAAGACAGCTGGGGGAATTTGCCGATATCGATCGTTGTTATATATTTCTTTTTTCCGATAACAATAAAACTATGAACAATACTCATGAATGGTGTGCCGCGGGAGTTGAGCCGCAAATCCATCGGCTAAAACAGATTTCAATAAACAGTTTTCCTTGGATTATCAATCAGATTAAGTCAATGTCAGTAGTTTATATTTCTTCTTTGGCGGATTTGCCGGAACAAGCTCAGGCTGAAAAAATAGAATGGGAAAAAGAAGGCATTTGTTCATTGATTAATGTGCCCATGACTTATCAGGGGAAAGTGATCGGTTTTTTGGGGTTTGATTCTGTGCGGGAAGAGAAAAACTGGTCAGAAGATATTAATGTGCTGCTAAAAGTTGTTGCGGATATGTTTGCTAATGTGATTAGTCGCCGTCAGATGTATCGGGATATAAAATCTTTAAATAAAGAACTCCTAAAGATGAATATGCGGCTCAAGCAGTTAGCTTTGCGTGATGCTTTGACAAATCTTTATAATCATCGTTACTTTGAAGAAGCAATTGAAGCGGAATTTATGCGGGCTAAAAGGCATGCCTTACCGCTTTCGGTAATCATGCTGGATGTGGATTATTTTAAATCGATTAATGATGTGTATGGCCATCAGTTTGGGGATTTAGTTTTAAAGCAATTTGCGGATCAATTGACTCAAATGGTGCGTAAATACGATACAGTTATCCGATATGGGGGAGAAGAATTTATTATTATTACTCCGGGAGCGGATAAGGATATAGTTTTGGTATTAGCACAAAGGTTGCTTGAAATTGTCAAACTATATACTTTTGGGAATAAAACTCATAAGGTAAAGCTGAAAATCAGTGTGGCAGTTGCTTGTTTTCCGGATGATAAAATTCACAAAGCTAGTGATTTTATTAAATTATCAGATCGGATCCTGGATAAAGTTAAAGAGACCGGAGGCGATAAAGTATATTCATATCAGGATATTGTCGGTACGCGGCAAATTCCGGCAGTTGATTTGGAAAAAGGAACTGATGTTGTGGCTTTACAGGATAAATTAGGTAAATTGACAAAACGGGCAAATCAGAGTTTAGCGGAAGCGATTTTTGCTTTTGCTAAGACAATTGAAATAAAAGATCATTATACCGGAGAGCATGTTGAGAAAACAGTGCATTATGCCACAGAGCTGGCCAAAGCAAAAAATTTGCCAAAAGATGAAGTAGAAAAAATTCGTCAGGCATCAATATTGCATGATCTGGGAAAGATTGGGATTAGCGAAAAAATTTTAATGAAAAAATCTAAGTTAACAGCCCAGGAATATGAAGAGATTAAAAAACATCCGCAAATTGGAGCGGATATTTTAAGGCCAATTCATTTTTTTCAAGCAATTATTCCCTTGATGCTGCATCATCATGAACGCTGGGATGGAAAGGGATATCCCTATGCCTTAAAAGGCGAGGAGATCCCTTTGGGAGCAAGGATAATCGCTTTGGCGGATACTTATGAGGCTTTGACCGCAAATCGGCGTTACCGTAAAGCTTGTAGTAAGAAAATGGCGATAAAGATAATCAAGGATGTTTCGGGCACGCAATTTGATCCAGTGTTAGTAGACTTATTTATGATTATTTTAGAAAAAGAACAAGGATAGTAGATATAGATTAAATTCGCATAGGAGCATTTTGTGGGACAAGTAGGCTTAAAGTTGCAGCTTTTGGAATCAACGAAAATGTGATTTCTGTTATATATGCTGCTTGCCGGCAATGTTATAGCGCTCAATTTGCCGGAGATATATTTAATAATAATCAGGTTTCTTTGCCAGCGCAGCAGGAGTTTGTGCGCAAAGTCGTAGCTTCTGGTCATGATAGTCCGCTGGAGCATGTGAAATTTACTTTTGCGGTTGAAGGTGTATCCCGCGCTTTAACCCATCAAATTCTGCTCATGGCTCAGGAAAAACTGCCTTGGATATTTGAAAACGCCGGAGCAAAGTGTGAAGAACTGAAATATTGTCCGGAAGGCGAGAAATTTAGCTGCGGGAAGTATCCTGTGAAAAACAGCGTATAGCGATTAGCGGATAGAGTAGAAAAATATAGTTAAAAGTTTGTAAAGTTCATAAAGTTGAAAGTGAAAAGCATGTTTGGCTGATGGTCGATAGTCGATGGCTCATAGCAAAAGTGTGAAACTCATAATTCGTAATTTATAACTATCAACTTTATTAAAGGTCAACAGGCAAAATGTTCAATATCAAGGTTTGACCTTACTGCTATACATTATTCATAATGAGTCCACATTCGAAGTATTTTCACTGTTTTGTATCTTTTTAGTATTTGATAAACAATCCTATGTTGAATGTTTATTCTTCGAGAATATGCGCCAGTTAAATCTCCAACCAGCTTTTCAAATGGAGGGGGAGTTTTTAAAGGATTTTTTTCTAATATTTCTAAAATGTTCTCAGCCTTTGAGTGTAATCCGCTTGAGGAGAGCTTTTTTGCGTCTTTTAATGCTTGTTTTGTATATACTAATTTCCAATTTACCATATTAGTTTTTTAGCGCATTCTTTAATTGGAGTTTTTAGTCCTTTGCGGATAGATTCTCTCATTCCAGGGATAGAAACTAAGTAAAGTGTTTCTTGAATAGATCTCCAATCATCCTCAGAAATTAAAACTCCATTATGGCGTTTGCCAGTAATCTGTATGGGCTCATGAGATAGGGCTGTTTGGTCTAACAATTTGTATAGTTTAGCTCTTGCTTCACTTGCAGTTAATGTTGGCATTGTAATCACCTCCATTTAAAACGTACCACATTGCGTACGTTTTGTCAATGGTTTATGTTTGATATTATTTCCTAGAACATTTGAGCTCAGGCTGGTAAGCTAATAGCTGATAGTCGATGGCTAATAGTTCTTAAACTTTATGTTTTTACTATTGACCATTAGCTATAAGCCATTATGTTTGCCATGGAGCGAATGGTTATCTGGCTTTTATTTTAAGATTACCTTCAACATATCGATGGATTAATCCGGAAATAAGAGTTTGATAAGGGATGCCCATCTCCATAGCTTTTTTTTGTATACCTATAAAATCATGGTCATAAAGTCGAATGGTAATACTTCGATTCTTTTTGAACGTATTGTTGGCCGCTGTTTTTATTGCTTCTATTTCTTCTGTTGATGGAGAAGATAATTTCAATTTTCCGCTCTCTAGAGCATCTAAGATATATTTTTCTTCTTTGTTATGCCTCATTTTTGTCCTCCTGTTCATCTTTATAGAGCTTTGTTGCTTTTCTGCTGGGAATAATTGTTTTTAAAAAAATATATTCTTTCTCAATAATATGAGGTACGGCATAGATATAGTTTTCAATGATAACAAAATATATTTTCTGAACTGAATAATTAGTTTGATCAGGATGATTTGCGGTTTTCCAAATATCCCCTTGGGATAGATGAAATATTATCTTTTCAAAAGATATATTTCTTTCTTCTTTTAGTTTTTCATTCTTTTCTGGATCCCACTCGTATCGCATAATTTAAGTGTACATCATTTGTATGTACATGTCAACGGTATGTTAATAAATTCAATTATTGTTCTCTTTAAGATAACACTTGAGCTCAGTCAGAGGAAACGCGTAGCGTTTACAGTTGCCTGGAGCGAGATGTTAGATTTTTCTTTTCTATCATTTTGCCATTTAAAAATTTATGGATAATGCTTGCAAGTAAGGTTTGATAAGGAAGGCCTTCCTCTATAGCTTTAAGCTGAATTCCTTCAAGATCTTTAGAGGACATTCGAATATTTACTCGCTTATCTTTTTTTAATGTATTTTGCGCATATTTTCGATGCTTTTTAATTTCATGCTTTACGTTTTTTACTGACCTTAATTCATTGTTTTCATAGGAATCAATAATGTCTTGTTCATATTTGTCGAATTTATCTTTTTTCATTTTTCACCTCGCAAGTATCTTTTTGTAGCCTTCCGGCTGGGTATAATTGTTTTTAAAAAATACACGTTTTGTTGTTCTTGAACGAAAGGAACAAGCCAGACATATCCGTTTATATTGATAATAAGAATTCTTTGATCGGGATACTTATCGCAGTTTGGGTTTTCAATAATATCCAATAAGTCGCCCTTATTGATACGCATAACGACTTGCTCAAAACAAATGTCACGTTTTTGTTTTAGAAGCTCATTCTTTTCATTATCCCATTGGTAATATATATCCATAATTAAAATATATCACATTGTGTGCCTTTTGGCAACTATATTGTAGTTTTATTTAATCTAAAATATTTGAGCTCAGGCAGTTTATCCCGCCGTGTTATGGCGGGGATTGCCCTGTAGCGAATGGTTATAGATTAATTAAATTATCAATATCCTGTTTCCAATTAATCGGGTTGTTAAAGATATATTCGCGTATTGCGTTCAATGATTTATCGGTTCGTATAATATGGTCATGAAATGATCGTTGCCATATTTGTCTAGAAATATTCAATTTTTCGTCATTAATATATCGCAAATATTCGATAGATGTTTTTGATTTAAATGATCCAATTCAACATTATCATATTGGTTTGGGATATTATTCCATTGGGCATCAATTATTTGTCTGATTTTTGATAATTCTATACGGGCGCAGGCAAGCGGCGCCCCTACGTTATTTGTAAAATTACCGAATATATCTTGTCTGTCATTTGAACAAATTGTAACGAAATAATAACCATCTAACGAATAATCATAATTTTTTAATCTGTTTTGTTTCCTGATTTTTAATTTTTGCATTTTTGTTTGTTATAACATTTGAGCTCAGGCAGAGGAGGCCGACCCGGCTTTTTCGGGGCGGGTTCCGATTGCCCTGGAGCGAATTGTT
>JAHITY010000141.1 GCA_018817165.1 Candidatus Omnitrophota bacterium | reverse complement strand
TATTACGAGTTCCTGGATGCCGGCATGGCCGTCGATGTTGCCAGCCCCGAAGGCGGCCTGATCCCCTTCGAGCCGGTGAGTTTGCGCTGGCCACTGACCACCCCTACCGACAAACGCTATCTGGATGATGAGGATGCACAGAACAAAACCCAGCACTCGCTCAGCATCGAAGAAGTGAATTTTCTGGACTACGACATCATCTGGATGGCAGGTGGTTGGGGCGCAGCATATGACCTGGGCTTCAGCGAAGTGCTTGGCGAGAAGATCTCAGAAGCCAATGCAGAAGGTATTCTGTTGGGGTCGGTATGTCATGGCGCTCTCGGTTTCCGCATGGCAACCGAGGTCGACGGCAGCCCTCTGGTAGAAGGCAAAACGATGACCGGTGTCACCGATAAACAGATCCAGGAGCTCGGCATTAACCACACCCCTCTGCATCCTGAAACCGAGCTGCGCAAACAGAATGCCAACTACGTCAGTAGTACTGCTTTCCGAGATTTCTTTGCGACCTATGTGGCTGTGGACGGCAATATTGTCACCGGGCAGAACCAGAATTCATCAGGCGAAACTGCCCAGGAATTACTGAGATTATTGGCGGAGAAGAAATAGATGATGAACTTTATTATGAAGCATAAGCGAACGTTTGGCATCATATCGGTTGTACTGATACTCCTCGCTGCCGGTGGTGTCTGGTTCATGAACAACCTGCCAGACTTCGCTGTCGAAGCGCTTATCAATAAAATGGTGTCATCCAATCAAAATGCAAAGCATTTTGAGGAAGACGGTCTCTATGTCATCACAACTGGAACAGGCGCTCCCTTGCCGGATAAAACACGTGTTGGACCTCAAACCGTTGTCCTGGCAGGCGATCAGGTCCTGGTATTTGATGCCGGCCCCGGCAGCACGCGGAATCTTGAATTGACAGTAGAAGCGAGTTCGGTTGACGCATTATTTCTGACACACTTCCATTCGGACCATATCGGCGATATTGGTGAGTTGATGCTAAAGCGCTGGGCAACCGGCGGTTCCGCTGAGCCCTTGCCCATCTACGGTCCCCCAGGCATTGAAGAAGTTGTGGCGGGATTTGAGGCTGCCTATCAACTTGATGTAGGCTATCGCGTTGCCCACCACGGAGAAGAAGCCATGCCTGCTTCAGGGGCTGGTGGTGAAGTGCATAGATTTGACCTGGGATCAGATCTCATGTCCAGTGACGTCGTGTATGAGCAAAATGGCGTACAGGTGATCGCCTTCAATGTACACCACATGCCAGTGTTCCCAGCTGTTGGTTTCCGAGTGAACTATCGGGATAAAAGTGTCGTCATCTCTGGCGACACGATCTTCACGGAAAGCCTGATCCACCATGCTATGGGCGCTGACGTACTGGTCAGTGAAGCATTGCATCATGAAATGTCAACTATGGTGTCGGAAGCCACTCGTGATATCGAAAACAATGCGTCAATCGTTGCTGAAGATATTAAAGACTATCATATCACCCCTGAACAAGCGGGGATCGTTGCGCAAGAGGCTGGCATTTCTCAACTCCTCATCACCCACATATTGCCGCCGGTACCTGTTGATTTTTTGACTGACTGGTTCCTGGCAGACACCAGAGAGGTGTTTGACGGCGATATTCATATGGCTAATGATGGCACAATGATCAAAATGCCTGTAAATTCCGATGACATTACCATAATAGACCTATTCAAATAAAAGGAAAAAAGATGAAGAAAACTACGTATATCAAGGCAGTGCTGGTCGTTTTTGGCTTACTCATCCTTAGCAGAGTACCAGCTTTTATCAATGGGAGCTTGAATGCCGTCACCATTGTATCCACGATCGTAGAGTTAGGTTTTTTCATTTGGGGCATGATGATACTAAGGATGTGAGCGCTTTCCCCAAGCTGAAGCTGCCAGGAATATTATTGCATCAAACTGGCCCATATCAGAATTGATGAAAATTAAAATTACGAGAAGGAAGTATTAAATAATGAAAACACTTAGTAAATCTACTAAGACCATTATCTTCACAGTACTGATCATTATCGGAGTACTACTCATAGGAAAGCAGACATTCGACTATGTTGTTGCCTCTGACTTTATGATTGCAAGAGTCATTAAGCAAAGAAATGTGCGAAATCAGAAGGTGGCTGAAGATTTATTGTCACCTGATCAAATCAGTGTTGTGCTGGTAGGAACTGCTGGTCCGATGAGCCCGGATGTAGCACAGGCCTCAACAGCTGTTTTTGTAAATGGGCAGTTCTTATTGTTCGATGCCGGTGACTATGCACAGAAGAGGATGGAGCAATTCAATCTTCCCAGCGAATCACTTGATGCCGTATTTCTCACGCATTTTCATAATGATCATATCGCTGATCTCGGTGAGATCATGCAGAGAAGTTATATGCTTGGGAGAGAAAAAGATCTGGTAGTTTATGGACCAACTGGTGTGGAAGATATCGTCACCGGTTTTAATATGATCTATGCGGCAGATTCAGACCATAGAACAGAACATCATGGTGAAGAAGTTATGCCCTTGGAGTATCAATTTGCTACTGCTAGTGAGTTTGATGCAGAGTTAGATGAGGTTGTGGT
>JAHITY010000038.1 GCA_018817165.1 Candidatus Omnitrophota bacterium | reverse complement strand
GAGCGCCAAGGATATTACAAAGGATTATGGAAAGATAAGCCAGGATGTTATTTTTAAGGGTATGGGGGAATTAAGAAGAAGAAAATTAATTGAAGTAATGTATGATGATTTAACTGATAAGGATTATACTAAAAGAAGCCCCAAGCTGTATAAGCTATTAGAACTATATTCTCCCGAAAAGCTAGATCTTGATTTAGCAAAGCTATCTGAGCAATATGGCGAAAAAGAATACAAGCAAGCCAGAAAATACGCAAACATAGTTTTCGAAGAATACAACCCGCAGATAATAGAAGATATAATCCTAAAAACAAAACAATACGGCCCAAAGAAAATCAAAGAAGCATTTGCGATAGTTGCCAAAAAGAACATTGATAATCCGAAGCGAAAATATAGTTATGTTGTGGGGATATTGGAAAATTGGGGGACTGGTGCAAATAAACAAAAAATTGATTTTGGAACAATGGTGCAAGTTTTAGCATATACAGAAATTGATGAAATGAAAAGGGCATTTGATAAATGGAGCGATAGAGAGACAGTAAACAAATTATCTAAAATAACGATAACAGATGATCATATAAAGGAGCTTTATAAGGAGTTTCAAGAAGTTCTAGTTACTCCTCCTAATCCTGAAACGTATACGGAATATAGTATTGATAACGGAGAAGAAGCATTGGAAAAAGCTGAACAATTAGGTAGTAAGATGCAAAATCTTTTTCTGGCTCTGTCAAAAAAGGATTTTGTAAAATATGGTAAATTAGTTGGAATAATGAAAGAAGTATTATATATAGATGTAAGGCACGTCCCATTAGCGATAAAACATGACAACTCGAGAAATATTTACTGGTATGAACTACATTATAAAGGGGTAGAGATGGCAGGGGAAGAATATGAAAGACTTTTTAAAGTGCAGCTGTAAAACAATGTTTTTGTGACGGAGAACGAATAGTGCTAAAGAAGGAGCTTGATGTGAGAGTCATAGGTAAATATAAAGGGAAAGATATAAAAATAATAACATTGCATTTGGCGCAAACATACGGGGGCTACTTATGCGGCAAAAAAGAAACAATGAATCTTGAGATAGTAGCTTCTAAAATTGGACAAAAATCCACAGAATTATTTGGTTTGCATGTGCCATATTATAATACAGATCTCAATGATATCGATTTTAAAAACGCTCTACCTTTAGAAACAGTGTATGTTGAATTGGAATGTTTTGTTCCGATAAAAGAAGGAGATGGTTCTGCGCTAGTTTTGGTGTGGTTTCAAAATCCAGGAGACGACCCATTTATTATTGCGAAAGAAAAGCTAAAAGGTATAATATGGGAGGAAAAGGCTAAGGATTTTGAATTATAACTTAATAATAAGAGAAAAATATGGAATTTGTGGGAATAGATGTAGGGGAAGATAAGTATTTTGTGGTTAGCTTTTCAGATAAAAGGCAAAATTTTCAAAAAGAAAGTTTTGTGGATTTTAAAGAAATATTTGAATTTATTAAAAATAAAGATGTTATTATAGCGATAGATGCTCCGTCTGGATGTTGCTTGACTAAAGGTGGAAAAAGAGAATGTGAAGAAAAATTAGGTATAGGGGGATATTTTAAAACACCAGATAATATATCAGGAGCTAAACCATGGATGAAAACTGGATTTCATTTGTGGGATTTTCTAATCCAAAGTCAGGGTTTTGAGAGAGCGAAGTCTTATTCAGTGAAAAATAAAGAATTAATTGAAGTCCATCCAACAATAATGTTTAAAAAAATTAAAAATCCTGAGATTAATGAAAGTCAAAGATGGATAGGCTTAAAATCTCCCGTTTCTAAGAAGAAATCTAAAGGGAGAAATCAAAGAAAAGAAATTTTAAAAGATTTGTTTCCTATAGAAGGCGAGTTTATCGACAAATTAAAAATTGACCATGTAGATGCTTTAATTTCAGCATATATAGCAGAACAAGCTTATAAAGGTAATTGTAAAGCAATAGGGAAATTTGAAGACGGGCAAATTTGGGTTGTTAAATAATGGTAAGATTATTGGAAGATTGGGAAAGTGAATAACCAAAGGAGTGCCCTACGGATGCGGATAAATCATTTAAGCGCTTTGCGAGGTAAGAAGAAATGAAATATATAGCCATAGTTGTTCTAATATTATTTGTTATTATTTCAACCCCCTATGTTGCTTATAGTAGTTCAGATGTTGAAGATGATCTTGATGAAATAGCATATATAGATTTGCAAGTATCGGCAGTGACTACAGAGATGTATAAATTTATTGGATGGTTGCCTGATGAAAAAGAATGGATGAAGGAAGCAGCGCCTAAAGCGGTCAGAGATTTGGAGCAATTAAAAAGTCACTTGCAGATCATAGATCTACCAAGAAACCTGAGTCAGCTTAAAAAGCTAGATATTAAAATTATAGATACGCTTAAGGCAATATATACTGACATCGATAAAAAAGAAGATAAGGAAATAGAAGATGCGTTCGCTTTGCTTGATAAACAATACTCCAAATATCAGGAAAGGTTGAGGAAAGCTTTTAAGAAATATAAACAGACCCCGAAATTACCACCAAAATTTGAGCCTATTGACGAAGAAATTAAGCTGACAAATAATGAGAAAGACAGGGAAGCATATCTTAAAGCAGTAAAGTTTATTGATGAAGGGGAGCTTATTCAGGGGTATGAAGAGTTAAAAGCTTTAGACCTGAAATATGAAGGCACCCCTTTTGGAAATTGTATTCGCCTGAGGATGACTCGGTGTTGGTTAACATTTGATGAAGATATTTGCGGGGGAATCGAGGATCCATTCAAAGAAAGTTTCAAAGTATTCTCGAAAATCATGAATCGAAGTGGATATTCACCCATATTATATGAAACATTTGACCGATGGAGGACGACGTACCAAGGATGCTGGGGCGGCATGTCAAACACCTCGAATATATATAATAAAAAATACAACGAAAAAAGATGGCAGATTGTACAAACAATAAAAAAGTACTTAAAGAAAAATCCAGATGATGTATGGGCGAAGGCGCAAATTTCCTTACTTATGGCAATCCCAAACATAACCCGCGGTGGATCTTTGGGCAACACGAATATAAATTACTGGGGCAATCTTTATCCTGATATATTGTCAAAAGAAGGGAAATAATCTTCAGGGTAGATTTAAGTGGAGAATGAGAAGTTTTATCTATATGGCAGGAGGAAGGTGGCGATGAGTAAAAAAAAATTAATAATTATTTGGATAGCAGGATTATTATTAATCACCGGGGGCGTATCTATATATAGGATTGACTATATTAAAAGTAATCCTTTGCCAAACAGGTATGAAAAACAGAGAGAAGATTTAGTAGAAGTCATGAAACATAATCAATGTAGCGACGATGCTGTTATAAAAATGGTCTTGGAGAATGATGCTAATATTAGAAAACTGCTGATCCGTAATACTATAAAATTTGCTTTTATTATTTCTTTTGCTTTCGTAATCATTGCTGGTCTATTAAGCTATTCTTTGCGGGATCAAAGGAAGCGAGGGGATAGTTGATATGATTTCCTTGAAAGAAAAGATATTTAAGGAGATTTTTTTATTCCTATGGGAAAATCTTAAAATTATAAAAATCTCACTTGACAAATAGGTTAAGTCGTGATATATTTAAATAAAGGATAAATGAACGGTTCTTTCAAATGACTATTGATATCGCGGGAAAATTAAAGACAAAGAGACTGCAGATGCATTTAACTCAGCTTGAATTAGCAAAAAAAATCGGTGTAAGCGAAAGTTATATCTGTCAGATTGAAAAAGGGAAGATGGTATCGATCAAAAAGCTTGAGCAATTAGCAGGAGCATTAGGATGCAAAGCCAAAGATCTTCTTTAGTTTTTTTTGGAGTAAAACTTTACAAATAAGTTAAGTTATTTTTTTTGAACTTAAACTTGACAAATAGGTTAAGTTGTTAAAAAAGGGGAGGGGAAATGATAGAAATCAGATTTAACCGCCAGGGATTAACAGACCAGGACAAGCTAAATTACGCCCGGATCTTTAAAAAGATCATTCCTAAGCTAGGGATGTTTAATAAGTACTCAAGGCTGTTTAAGCAATCAGCGGATATTGAAATAAGGATTATATTCAGATAAGGAGGGTTTGATGAAAGAAGAAGATATTTTGTTTGTGGGTGATATTGCCAGATTATTCAATCTTTCACAGAATACGATTCAGCGTAAGAAATGGCGGGAGCAGGCGGGAATTCCGCTGCATAAAGTAGGTAAGAAGTTGTGTGGGTTTAAAAATGAAATTGAAAGCTGGGCTAAATCTAAATGAGAAGAAAGATTCCGGGCGTCAGAGAGATAATTAAAGGCATTAAATACGAAGTTAACTATATTGTTAACAATCGAAGGTATCAATACCGGATTAATGCCGCGTCTCTGACTGAAGCGTATAATAAAAAATTACAAGATATGGCCGAGAAAAGCAGAAACATCGCTGCTCAGGGAGCTAATGGCCAGCGGCTTAATGCCGGATTTGATGATGCCCGGCAAAGACTATACTCGGATATACTTGCCGATAACCTGCCTAAAAAAACTATTCAGCATTATTTAAGGACCTACAATCGCTTATTTAATGAATTTCTAAGCTTAAAATTCCCTAATCTGCTTGGTTTTAATCAATTAAGCCTATCCTTTTTCAAGGAATACAAAAGTTACTATGTTAATGATATTAACCGGCCTAATGGCTGGAGAGCAGAGCTGATTTTTGTTAAAGCGATAATTAAACGTCTTTACGGCCTGGGATATTGCAGTAAAGATCTAGTTGAGGCTTTAAAGGAAATGAAAAAGCCGCAGCGCAACAAAAAAGAGTATCTGGCTGTTTCCAGTGTAAAGATAAAAGAGCTATTTAGGATTATCAAAAATGAAAGACCGGATTATTATTATCCATTGTATTTTATTAATCGAACCGGACGCAGAATAAATGAAACAACGCTTATTGAGCGCAAAGATGTGGAATGGAAAGGCCTGAACCCTTTAAGAATCAATATAAGGGCAGAGACCACGAAAATGCGGCAAAATGCCCCATTAACTAAGCTGGATCAGGATTTGGAAAGGATAATCGCTGAGGCATATAAAACTGGATTAAAAACTAAAGAGCATTTTTTGTTTTTGAATATGTTTGGCCGGCGCTGTACTCCGGGTAAAGTCAGAGAGTATCTTAAGAAAGTAAGCAAACAATATCTGGGCGTGGAAATTACCCCGCATTATTTCAGGCATAGATTTTTAACTGAGTGCGGCAAAGTTAATGTGCCGATTGTGGATGTAATGGCAATTTCAGGAATCAAAGATATAAATGTAATTGTGAACTATTACAGCCACAGCACTGAAGAAGGACAGGCTAAAGTGCTTGAAGTTAGTCGGGGATAATGATATCCTGAAATTAAGTTTTATGTGGTAAAAAGGGCCTCTAACACAGAAAGTTCACGTGCCAATAAAGCATGTATATAATAAGATGAATGATGAAACTATCAGTAGCGCTAATAGGTATATTAAAATTCTTATTTTAAGAAGGGGTTTAGAAAAATGCAAAGATATTTAAGGATAAGTTTATTATGTTTACTGGCTTTAAATATAGCTGCTAATGTGTCAGCACAGACTTCTGATCATGTTATTACTATGCAGTTTAACGATAAGCAGGGGATTCGCGACCTGTATATGAAACAGGTAAAGGAATCTGTGGACATGTTTAAGGCGGAGAAAGAAATATCTGTGAATGACAATGTGCGATTACTTAATTCATTGCAAGCTCTTCAGGGGAAAGATATCTTTAGAAAAAATATTGATGAGAGAAGACAGGTTGTCCAATCAACTATAGGGAAAGAAGAATATAACATAATTCAGGGTTATTACGAAAAATTTCTTGAAAAAGGAAATCCTGAGCAAAAGAAATTGGCAATTAGTATTCTCGGTCCTGGGTTATTTGATGGTTCTTCTATAGACAAAATAAAAGAATATGTATTTTCGGATGATCCAGGGTTACAGTATAAAGCTATTTGGAGTTTAACATATTGCGGAGTAGACGGTATGTCGACACTGCTAAGCAATTTTATTTTAGGCAGAAGGCTTTCTCCTACTTCAAGATTAGTGGCCTTAAAAACATTAAGTGATACAAGATCTCCCGAGGTGGAAGCTGTTGGCCTTTGGATAATTTCTAAGGAAAGGAATGCTTCTTTTTTAAGAATAGCATTAGAAAATATTGAAAAAACAAAATCATATATAGAAGCAGTAGAGAATATTTTCTTAACCAATCAATTTCCTATTTCAAGTGGCAATGAATTGTCAAAAGAAGAACAGGATAATAATAGCTTGAATTATTATCTTTTGGGGGCATTATATAAGAATTGGGAAAACTTGCAATACAAAGATAAAATATTGGCTAAGGTTAGCAGTGTGGTTGACAATCAGTATCCGGATATTTACCAATATTCTGCTTTCATAGTTAATAAGTATGGGAATGATGAACAGAAAAAATTGTTGAAGCAGGTTGCG
>JAHITY010000037.1 GCA_018817165.1 Candidatus Omnitrophota bacterium | reverse complement strand
GCAGTAAAATTCATCATGGATTACAATATTGATTTTCCTCATCAGGCATTAAAATACATGACCCCGAGTCAATTTAACGAATCGTTTAACAAAGAGCAGGTTCTATCTTAAAATTTGCTTGATTAAATGGTGGCATTACAAGAGTGCTTCATACATACCTCTCTTTCTTTTTAAGGAAGATCGTATTAGTGAGACTAATATAGTAATAGTTTAACTTTGCAATAAAATAATGTCAAGATTAATTCTGTTGTCAAAAAATATTGGGGATCAGCCAATACTGGAACAAAGCAAAAGTAATATTGCTAGAATTAAAATGAAAGGAATATAAGTTACCACGCCTAAAAATGCAGAATCCCATTCCAGTTTATAAACAAGTGGATTGAGGAGCACAGCAATCACAACAGTCATGAGCCACACATTCCCTGTAGAAAAAACAGAATAAACAAAAACCAAACTGAAAATAATTTCAAAAAAGATTATTACTTTATGCTCTAAAGTATCTTTCCTATCCTTAACACCAGTTACAAGAAACCTTGTTCTTCTAGTAATAAGTAAAGTGAGTATATTAACAAAAGAGGCTATTGAAGACGCAAGGCAAACAAACATAAAAGCACCCACATATCTTATAACCCTGATCGGCTGGTAAAGAACCCTCATTGATAACGATGCAAATTGAGCAAAGGCAGTCACTGTCATTACCAGAAAAAAATCCCATGTCCATTTCGAATGAAAATAGAAACCTCCTAAAAAAGTAGCGACTGTAGCATTCCCTGGACTAAAAGTAGCAACTAATGGAATATATAAATTAAAAAACTTAGAAGTTAAGGGAAGGATAACGCTGACAACAATTAGAAAATAAATAAAAATAAATGGCTGTAATAATATTCCTGCCGAGATAAGAACATCAAGCTTCTCAAACCAAGTTACATTTCTTGAAAACAGAAGTTTAGGATACCATCTAAATAAATACTCTGTTGTGCCCTTTATCCAACGTTCATTCCTAATCCTAAAAGACTTATAATCTGAAGGAAAATCCTCTAAACAAATCACATCAGGTGCAAATACCCCGAAATATCCTTTTTCCCTTATAATAGAGGAAAACACAATATCTTCTGTTATGCTATCAGGAAAACCATTAACCTCAGCCCAAACATCTGTTCTGATAATAGCGCCATGGCCATAAAACATTACAAATCCAAATCCATCCTTAGCTGGAACATAGTAATTCCAATGAACATCCGTATTCATGCCCAAATCTTGAGCAAATGCAGATTTTTGCTTTTCATTCCAGATCTGTTTAGCCTGCACAAAGCCTATGTTTTTATTTAATGAAAAATAAGGCATCAATTTTTCAATAAATTCACTAGGCAATATACCATCCGAATCTGATATAGCGATATAATCATATTGTTTATGTATCAACTTTAAAGCATTATTCAAGTTACCTGCTTTAAAATTCTCCCTTGTAGTCCTCCTAATTAATTTAATTTTTTCATGCACCGAAGAAAAACAATCAACCTTATCTTTACAATCACAATCAGTGCTATCATCTAGTATAAAAATATCAAAATTATCATACCTTTGGTTTAAACACGACAACACCGCTTCTTCCCTAAAATCATTCATAACCAGATAAAGAACAGCAACAGCCGGACTTCTTCCAGCTCCTACATCATGCCCTATCTTTTGCGGCCTCGCAACGAAAACAGAAAAAAAAGATATAACTAAATGATAAATACCAAAAAGCCATAACATATTAATGCAAAAAATAAAGCTAAGCACAGGAATTAAAACACTCAGAGAGGTATTCCCTCTTAAATATCGTAGAATCTTAGGATCAAAATAAAGCATAATAATAATCCATAAGCCTAAAATAATAATAAACATTAGGTCATCTTTTGCAATAGAAGCTGTTTGAGGAATGTAGTTTCTATTTTTTTTCATAACTTATTCACTCTCCCCAATTCTCCAATATTCCTACTACATAGCTATATTTTCGTTTAGGATTGTCGATATTCTTTTTGGCTACGATCGCAAATGCCTCTTTAATTTTCTTTGGGCTGTATTGTTTTGTTTTTAAGATTATATCTTCTATTACTTGCGGGTTGTATTCTTCAAACACTATTTCAGCGTATTTTCTTGCTGTTTTATATTCTTTTTCTCCGTATTGTTCCGCTATCAACGCCAATTCAAGGTCTAATTTTTTAGGATCATATAATTTGACGATTTTATACATTTTCGGGCTTCTTTTAGTATAATCCTTATCAGTTAAATCATCATACATTACTTCAATTAATTTTCTTCTTCTTAATTCCCCCATACCCTTAAAAATAACATCCTGGCTTATCTTTCCATAATCCTTTGTAATATCCTTGGCGCTC
>JAHITY010000036.1 GCA_018817165.1 Candidatus Omnitrophota bacterium | reverse complement strand
GATTTGGATTGGCGAGCGATCTCTCTCAAGTGGATCTCCTTAAAGGGATCTTTAAGGAAAATTTCCAGCATCTTTTTTCTTCCGGCCGGTATTAGCATATAATCATCTCCTGTTCTATTTAATAATACAACTGTTCAATATCATAGAACATGATACCTGTTTTGTCAACTAATTTATAAGCTATGACCATAAGCTTTAGGTTTTTAAGCTATAAGCCAAACATTTTTTCCTTTTTACTTTAATCTTTACTCTTTTTCCTTTATCCTTTTTCCTTCGATCTTGTTTTCCAAAAAGATCAACCCCAAAATCATCACCATAAAAACAATAATCCCGCTAAAATTATGAAAGAAACCTTGCCCGACTTTTTCTCCATAATAATAAGTGATCAAGCATAAAGTAATTATTCTAATAAGATTGCCCACCAGAGCAAGCGGAATTATAGAGAATATTAAAATCAAATTCTTCAGTAATCTTCCTTGAATAAAATAAACATAAACCAATCCCAGCGAAAACATTGTAATCAGCGATCTAAACCCGCTGCAAGGCGCGCCCATATAAAGCTCATGACCGCCTATTGTCAACAGCAGTCCTTCTCTTGTAACCGGATAATGCAATGCTTTTAATATCATCGCGCTTGCCACTGAGCTGCCGTAACGCATCGGCAAAGTAATGCCATCAAGCATCCCCAAGGGCGGCGGAACAAGAAGCAAAAGATACAAAATAGGAAACAACAATAATCGGGTAACCTTAAAGCCATAAAGATAGCAGGTCATACCCAGAAGCAGCGGAATTAATGAAAACGTCTGAATAAACAAATAATCATTCCGCCATCCGAGTATAAAGAGAAGCAGGCTAATGATAACAAGAAACACACCCCCATTCGTGTATATCCGTGTAAGATTCGTGTCTATTCGTGCCTTCTCATTCGTGTCTATTCGTGCCTTACTATTCGTGCTAATTCGTGCCTTCTCATTAGTGTCTTTTTGTTCTAAATTCGTGTTGATTCGTGCCTTCTCATTAGTGTTTATTCGTGAGCGTAGCTTAAAGAAAACAATTAATAATGAAATAGGCAAAGTAAAATAAGCGTGAGTATAATCCACGCTCTCCCACTTGCTTTTATAGAGAATATAAAAGACCGGAGAATAAAGAACTGCAGTTAGTAACCAAATTATTATATTCATCATAATGTTTTGCTCTGCTTTAAGTTTTTGTCTTGGCCTACAATATTTAACACTTTTAAAATTAACCGCCCGCTTCCCGCCAAAAACCACGGCGGACATGCGCTAGATAAACGCTGATCAACGCAGATACTCCGCACTCTTACTTCACCACCGAGCACACAGAGTTCCACAAAGAAAACATTAAAAACACAACAAACGCGCAAGGCTTTCCCAGCACTGCATGCTCAAAGATAGCTTTTTTAAAGCTATCGCCTTTAAGGAGCTAATCAACAAAAGGAAAATAAATTTTCCTTTTGGTTTTAGTCCTTCAAGGCCTGACTCAATAAAATTGAGTCGAGCATGCAATAAACCATTATCTCTGTGCCCTCTGTGCCCTCTGTGCCCTCTGTGTTCTCTGTGGTAAATTTATTTTCTGTCAACCTTTTCAGGATAACACCCTTTGACCATTAGCCAAGCGCTTTAACCTTATATCCGCGTCCATCTGCGTTCATCTGCGGTTAATTCATTTGTGCAAGTAGAAATTCATTCTAAGTTCTTTACCACCATTCCACCTACGCGGTGGAATACCGGTTATTTCCTTACGAGCTACGAGCCAGCACCAACGGTGCTACTATTTTTTTTGTAAAAGATTAAAAACAGGACAATGACTTAAAGTATATTTCTTTGAAAAATCAATCCCCAATTGGCACTTAGTCCAATATAGTGCAAAAAACATTATAATGGCAGTTATTGTAAATAATGAAATCTTTTTCTTGCGAGACATATCGATTCCTGAGTAATTAGGGACAGACACCTATTTATTTTTAGTTTTTGGACGGCCTCTGGGCTTTACCAATAATTTTCTATTCAATCTTTCTTCTATTTTACGCATAATTTCTATTGATGCCATAGGCCTTCCCTTTCTAGTCTGTTCTTTAATTTCTTTTATATCAGTTTCAGCATCATCCTCTGATATAAACTTTTTCCACTCATGCTTAGGTATTTCTATATAATTAAATAATTTATTTACCCCTAAGAAATCATTAAAATCATTCCCACAATGGACTCTTGCGCTTGACCACTGCCAAGCAACAGGTTCTTTTAAAATTTTCGCCCGCACTGGATTTCTTTCAATATATCGCGCGCATACTAAAGTATGCTTTTCATCCATTATACTGGAAAAAAAACGCCCTTGAAATAAATGACCACCGACACCCCGCTTCCGATTAAAATATAATGAATACCTCATGTTTGCATATTTAAAAACATTACCTATCGAAGTCTCCTCTTCCGGCACCGCTATAAAATGTACATGGTTTTTCATTAGGCAATATGCCAATACTTTTACTTTATATTTCTGAATCTCTTCGGCGATATAATTAAGATACTCCCTACGGTCAGATTCATCACAGAAAATTTCCTGCTTATAATTTCCCCGCTGAGTTATATGGTGAGGCAATCCTACTGCTACTATTCTTGCTATTCTTGGCATAATTTAATATTAACAATTCTTATTCAATATGTCAATTAATTAGGTGTCTGTCCCTATTTTTATACGAGCTGCGCGCTTACTGCCCAAGATCACTCGCATCGACTGTTACAATTACTGTCTGTCCGATAGCAAAGTCAACTGATGGATCATAGGTCAAGGTGTAATCGGCCGGTGTTCCTGTAATCGTCGGCGTAACTACCACTCCGTTCACCCGCATAACAATCGTATTAATGTCTACCCCGGACCCGTCATCCTTAACATGCACAACAATATTCTCATCTAAAGCTACCTTAATAGAATTCTTTGCCGGATCGTGCCCCGTTGTATAAGGCGGTGTAGTATCAGGCACTGCAGACGTAGTTCCGCTGGCAACATTGGATAATCCCGAAGTATTCGGCACTTCATCCGAAGCCTTCATCGCAAAATAATATGTTCGTACTGAGGTTAACCCGGTTACAGTCATAGTTTGGATGGAGCCAGCAACCTGCGGCACCGGCGCTGCGCTAACCTGAGTTGATTTTCCCCAATTACTATCAGTGATGATCTGGGTATTGTACCTGATATCATAACTTGCCGCCGTACCGCTTGCCCCATCATCTCCGGACGAAGTCCAACGCAAAGACGCTGTACTCATCGTTGCCCCGGTTACGCTGATATTACTTACTGCCGAAGGCGCGGTTATATCCGGTGTTGTAGCCACATACTCATATGCTCCTATATCAACCTCCGCCTCAGGTCGGAGATGGCCTAAATAATCGTCAGTTAATCCTTTTATATTCACTCCTGCGTCTATACAGGGGGAGATGGCTTTTAAAGTATAATTTGAATTAAGCAACGGATCTCCAGAGATAGAGTGAGTGTCTTGACCAGAAGCTATTTTGTAATTAGCGAGTTGAGCATAGGTATAGTTTATTCCATTATATATCCAAACACTTCCAGCAGTTCCCCTATAAAATAAATTATAATCTGCATTATACGTATCTTGACCTGTATTTTTTCGAAAACAATAACCATCAGCAACTTTAATAATATTATTTTTAAAGTCTAGATTATAATTAACAGTAATTCCATCACTTCCTATAAATATTCCATTAGCTGTACCAGTTGTTGTCCATGTATTATTATAAAAATTAAAGTTTCGTGTCCCTGTTTGAATATAAGTTAGATATTCAACGCAATTAGTAAATAAATTATTTTTTATGTTTGTAGCATAACTATCGCTTCCATCACCATAAAACCAAACACCTATTCTGCAATTATTAAAATTATTATTATAGATATTACTTACTACCCTTGGAACCCCATTTTGCCAAAATCCACACCTATACGCTTTATTCACATCAGAGCCGATATCATAAACTGTATTGTTATAGCATTCACCACCACCAAATCCAATACCAACATTCCAAGCATTATAACCTATACAATCGTGCATAATATAATATTCTCCGTCATTCATTAAAGTTTCCATATTCAAAAGAATAGTCGCGCCATCATAAGCAGTTACATTATACATTTCAGAATAAGGAGAACGCCAAAACTCTATATTCGCAGCCCAAACCGTAGGTAATGCCGCTTCACTTAAATAAAAAGGTCTACCACCACCACATTGACGAGTAATTAAGTTCCTAACTATTATATGGTGGCCTTGACTAATCATGATCTGATAAATAAGTATATCTCCATTACTATCTATCATTTGACTACCACCAGTCCCATAAGAATATGTCCCTGCTGTTTTCTGAAAAGTTATATTCTCTAATATAATATGGTGGTTATTATTTTTTGCTCTCGTTTCATCATTATGAGAAATCCAACAACTAACATTCCTTGCCCCTACTTCTACAATATGAGTATTAGGATTAGCATCATCTGTGCAACGAATAAGTATTTTATGATTTATTGCGTCATACCCAAACTGTCCTACACCATCTATTGCTTCACTTTTTTGATAATCTTTATATGTCAATCTAACATTATCTTCCCATATTTGCGCAGGTTCGTTATAAACACTATTTGACCAAGTTCCATTGCCTTCATCTGTCCAATCGGCTACTATATCACTTCCATCTATTATTGGTTCATCCCCAGAGCCATAACTTGTATATGTAATATACTTTCCGGCTTCTCCACTACTCCAACATTGTAGCGTTTCTCTCCACTTCTCCCCTTTTTTAAAACTAATATTATCGCCAGGCAAAAACCCTGTTACCTTATCAAATGCAACAACTTTAACAAGTGATTTCCAAGGAGTAGAATTAGAGATACCATTATTAGTATCTAATCCGCCTGTTTGGTCAACATAGTAAGTGGCGGCATAAGATATTGTTGTTAAAAATAAAAATAGGATTATTAGTATAGGTTTACTCATTACAAAATTAGGCTATTCCTTGGTATACTTTGATGGTTTTTTTAGCTATTTCTTCCCAATTATAATCTTTAGCACTTAGCTGGCGCTGTTTGTTCTGTTCTTCGGAACTTAATGGTTTGGCTATGAATTGCCGAAGCTTGCCGACAAGGTCTTCATTATCACCCGGCTTAAAATACCGTTGCGCATCCAAACACACTTCTCTATTCGCTGGGATATCTGAAACAATACAGGAAAGCCCATAGCTCATTGCTTCAAGCAGTACAATAGGCAATCCTTCATGATAAGAAGGTAAAACAAAAAGCCCTGCATGCGAATATAATTCCTGCAGAGGCTGACCTGTTAAAAAACCGGTTAAAACAATATTTTCATTCTCTTGGGCATTTTGCTTCAAGCCCCGGCTGTAATCATCCTCATGATCCGCATCACCGACAATCACTAAATTCCAAGAATTAGCTGATAGCTCATCGCTCATAGCTGATAGTTGTTTGAAAGATTCTATTAAATCATGAAAACCTTTTTCAGGAACAAAGCGGCCGACAACTAAAATATATTTTCCTTTTTCTAGCCCGTATTTTTTAAGGGCATCATCAGTTTTCATTATCTCCGGCATCACAACTCCATTGGGAATAATTACTGCTTCTTTTTTGTATTGGATTTTAATATTATCCGCGATG
>JAHITY010000035.1 GCA_018817165.1 Candidatus Omnitrophota bacterium | reverse complement strand
AAAATCCAGGGTTATTTTAAAAGTGAACGAAGCCTTAATCTTTGGATGTTTGGGCTTATTCAGCAAATACAACTAAAGCAAATTCAACAACCTAAGAGAATGCCAAAATACCAAAGTGCGAAATAATTGTTGCTTTACTGTTATTGCGGGACTATTGACGAGTTTTAAAAGTGATGATATACTTATAACACTATGAGTAAAATTTCAATGAAATTAAACAGCTTGCTTCTCGGATTACTCTTATCTCTGTTGAGATAAGTCTTGGGAAGAGGTGTGTTTTCATTCATTGAATAAAAATTAAAATAAGTAAATAATAAAACAAATGAACCACCGCTTCTTAAATGAGGCCGGTGGTATTTTTTTTTCAAAACCGGCTAAGTTTAAGGAGTGTTGGCAAAAGAAAGGCGGTTGATTATGCACACAGATAAAATGCGGTTTCAGCGGTACAAACAATATCCCGCAGTTGAGATCAATAACCGGAAATGGCCGGACAATCCGATAATTAAAGCGCCGATTTGGTGTAGTGTTGATCTGCGCGATGGCAATCAGGCTTTAAGCGTGCCGATGAATATTGAAGAAAAAATAAAGATGTTTGAGCTTTTAGTATCTATTGGTTTTAAGCAAATAGAAGTTGGCTTTCCTTCCGCGTCCGAGGTGGAGTATCAGTTTGTCCGGAAGATTATTGCAGAACAGCTAATACCGGATGATGTGACTATTCAGGTTTTAACTCAGGCACGTGCCGGATTGATTAAAAAGACATTTGAATCATTAAGCGGTGTAAAAAAAGCAATTGTCCATTTATACAATTCAACTTCCAAAGTACAAAGAGAAGTTGTGTTTAGAAAAAATAAGCAGGAGATAATGGCTATCGCTGTGGAAGGTACTAAATTGATTAAGGCATTGAAAAGCGAAATGAAAAATTCAGACATATTTCTGGAATATACGCCGGAAAGTTTTTCCGGTACAGAGCTGGATTATGCCCTTGAAGTCTGTTCGGCTGTAATTGATATTTGGGCTCCATCTCCGGAGAACAAAATAATTATCAATTTGCCGACAACCGTGGAAATGTCCACGCCTAATATTTTTGCTGACCGGATTGAGTGGTTTTGCCGGCAGATTAAAAACAAACAGGCGGTTATTATTAGTGTGCATACCCACAATGACCGAGGAACCGCGGTGGCTTCCGCGGAATTAGCGGTTATGGCCGGAGCGCAGCGTGTGGAGGGGGCTTTGTTTGGCAATGGAGAGCGCAGCGGTAATATGGATATTGTTACAATGGCTTTGAATCTTTTTAGTCAAGGAGTAAATCCTGAGCTTGATTTTTCAGATATTAATAAAATCGAGCAAGTTTACAGAAAATGCACAAAAATGGACATTCATCCGCGACACCCCTATGCCGGAGAATTGGTATATACTGCATTTTCCGGATCACATCAGGACGCGATTAATAAAGGATTGAAAGCTCAGGCAAAAAAAGAAAAGGATATTTGGGACGTGCCATATCTTCCGATCGATCCTAAAGATGTCGGCAGAACATATGAAGCGATTATTCGGATCAATAGTCAATCTGGAAAAGGCGGGATCGCTTATATTATGGAAAATGATTGGGGTTTTAAGCTTCCCCAGGAAATGCAGCCGGAGTTTGCCCGGTTAATCCAAACAAAAACTGAAAGAATCGGTAATGAGCTTTCAACGCAAGAGATAAAGAATTGTTTTGACGCGGAATATATAAATTGTCAGGGTCGATTTCAGTTGAAATCATATGTGGTTCATTCTGAGAATGAAGATTTAAAGAAAACCGTTGTTTGTTTTGCTATTCAGGACAGAGAACAGGAAATATTAATCATCGCAAAGGGAAATGGTCCGGTTGATGCTTTTGTCTGCGGGATTAAAAACCAATTCAACATCTCCTTTGATATGATTTCTTATTCCGAGCATTCTTTGGCCTGCGGCTCAGACGCGCAAGCTGTAGCTTATATTGGGATAAAAAGCGTTCAAGGATATTGTGTGTTTGGCGTGGGAATCGATGCTAATATAAGCATTGCTTCGATCAAAGCCGTATTGAGCGCGATCAATCGCTTGTAAGTCCAGTAATAAAAAGTAAATAGAAAAATATCCCCGTGAGGATATATTTAAAATCTGATGCAAGTAAAATATTTGCGTAGAGGGTTATTATATAGTAAAATCAACATAAGTCTCTGCGGCTAAGATCATCACTGGAGAGTTTGCTTAAATATTAAAAAAATATTAGCAATGCTTGAGCTTTTTTAAAATATCCACAGCTTTATTTTTTTTTATGCAAAGAGGGAATTATTCGAATGAAAAAAAATATTTTATTTTTTTTAGGGATTGGGTTTTTGTTAAACGCGCATGGGTATGCTCAGGATCTGAATATTGTTTCAGAGGCTCTTGCCGGGAATAAAGAAAATGTCCAGCTGCTGCTTGAGCAGGGCGCGGATGTAAATACCACTTTTGATAATGGCGATACAGCATTAATGTTCGCGGTTTATAAAGGCCAGATTGAGATCGTAAAGCTTTTGCTTGCGAATAGTGCGGATGTTAATGCCCAGAGCTTTGATCTTGGCGTTACGGCTTTACATGTGGCAGTACGGGGCAATAATCTAGAAATTGTTAAATTGCTGGTCGAGCATAATGCGCGGATAAACGCGGTTTCCAGTACCGGAATTACTCCCCTGATGCTCGCGGCTGAGAATGGATGGCTGGATATCGCGCGCTTTCTTATTGCTAAAAAGGCCTTGTTAAACGCGCGTAATAATCAAGGCGATACTGCCCTGATGATTGCTGCTAATCGCGGGCATTTGGAAGTTGTTAAGTTGTTGATCGATTCCGGGGCACTTTTGGATATAACAACAAATCAAGGATTGTCGGCTTTTGGTCTGGCCGATATGGGATCAAGTCCTACGGCTAATTATATTGCTTTGTGTTGGGAGAAACAGCAAGGAATTTCTGCAATCCCTGATCCCAAAGTCAATCCGGGGATTATTCCTCAGGCTCAGCCGATTTATAATTTACTTAAAGCTGTTAAAAATTCGGACATTAAGTTATTTAAAACAGTATTTTCTCCCAGGATAAGATTAAGGTTAGCAGCAAATGATTGGCAAACTGTGCTGGAGAATTATAAAAAAACTTTACCGGGGAATTGGGGTGATTTTGAGCGCAAAGATTTTAGCTTTGTGTTTAACGGCAAGGATGATCAGGGCAAGGTGACAATGAGTTATAAGGGTAAGGTTCAAGGCGCTGTATTGGTATTTAAACAAGGCGCTCACTGGAAAATGGATGAAAACTAAGCTGCTTAGAAGCAGTTGGCAGGTCAAGTAAAGTGTAGGTTTGTTAATTGAAATAACAATAATCGTTTGGGCGCGAAAGTTATTGACGGCAGCTTGGTATGTTTATAAAATAATAACTGCAATCACTCAAGGAGAACTCCGATGATTAAGGTGAAAATATTATCTCAGCCAGATGATGTAACATGCGGTCCGACTAGTCTGCAAGCGGTGTACAGCTTTTATCGTGATAAAATTAGTTTACGCCAAGTAATTAAACAGGTTTCTTATCTGGAGGAAGGCGGGACTTTGGCGGTTTTACTGGGTAAGCATGCCCTGGGCCGCGGATATGAGGCTGAAATATATACATACAATTTAAAATTATTTGATCCAACATGGGATGGGTTGAAAAATGAGGATATTTTAAATAAACTGCAGAGCCAACTGGCGCATAAAAAAGGGAAAAAATTCGAACAGGCTACTTTGGCGTATATGTCTTTTATCAAAGCTGGCGGGATTATCCGGTTTAAAAATCTTTCGGGATCATTACTGAAAGATTACTTTGAGCAAAATATACCGGTATTGGCAGGCTTAAGTTCAACTTATTTGTATCAGTGCGCGCGCGAATATACAGGATTGAACAACTTAACAGTATATGATGATGTGCGCGGTTATCCTAGCGGCCATTTTGTGGTTCTTTGCGGATATGACGAGCATGGAAAACAGATAGTCGTTGCCGATCCCTATAAGGCCAATCCCATATCCAGCGATCAGTACTATAGTGTTAATATCGGGCGGTTGATAAACGCGATTATGTTGGGAATCTTAACCTATGATGCCAACTTGTTGATCATTAAGCCTAGAAAAAGAAAGGGATAGCTTTGCGTAATATTATTGTAGTAAATAATCCTAAAACCTGGGATTTGCGAATCGAAAACGTAGAGGTAATTTCTGCGGCTGACTATTTGAACAAGAGTGAAAATGTCGATATGCGCCATACCCGGATTTTTAATCTTTGCCGTTCTTACCGTTATCAGGCAACTGGTTATTATGTTTCCTTGCTGGCTGAAGCTCGCGATCATAGAGTTTTTCCCAGCGTTATGACTATCCAGGATTTCGCTTCGCAGAATATTGTAAAAGCAATGTCTTCAGATCTCGAGGAGCTGATCCAGAAAACATTAACCCCGCTTAAATCAAATGAATTTATCCTGAGTATCTATTTTGGGAAGAATGTGTCTGCGCGTTATGATGAATTAAGCCGGCGGATATATAATCTTTTTCAATCGCCTTTATTAAGAGCAAAATTTATATTTACTAAAAAATGGCAGATTCAAAATATCAATGTTGTTTCGATGAACGATGTACCGGAAGCGCATAAACCATATTTGGTGGAATTTGCCAATGAATATTTTAGACGGAAGCGGTTTAATAAGGAAAGATTAAAACAATATCGTTATGATTTGGCTATTCTCGTAGATCCGCAGGAAGAAAATCCTCCTTCCGATAAACAGGCTTTGCAGAAATTTGTTGACGCGGCGGAAAAAATGGGCTTTTGGACTGAAATCATCGGAAAAGATGATATTAATAAACTTGTTGAGTTTGATGCCTTGTTTATTCGGACAACGACCAGTACAAATCATTTTACCTATCGTTTTGCCCGCCGCGCTGTGGCTGAGGGCATTGTGGTTATCGATGATCCGCAGTCAATATTGCGCTGTACAAATAAGGTATATCTGGCGGAACTGCTTTCCAAAGCGCATATACCTACACCGAAAAGCTTTTTTATCCATCGCGATAATAAAAAATTTGTTTCCAGCCAATTGGGGTTTCCCTGTGTTTTAAAACAGCCGGACAGCTCTTTTTCCAAGGGAGTTGTAAAAGTGGAAAACACACAAGAGTTTAACCGCGAATTGGATATATTGCTGAAAACTTCCGACTTGATAGTCGCGCAGGAATATATGCCTTCGGAATTCGATTGGCGCATTGGGGTTCTTGATCGCAAGCCATTGTTCGCGTGTAAATATTTTATGGCGGAAGGACACTGGCAGATATATAACTGGCGGGAAAAAAGAAAGACCCGGCAATATGGCAAGGTCGAGATCATGCCGGTTGAGGAAGCACCGGCTAATATCGTAAAAATTGCCTTGAAAGCGGCTAATTTGATCGGCAATGGGTTTTATGGGGTTGATCTTAAACAGCAAGGCGATAAAACTTTTGTTATCGAGATTAATGATAATCCTAGCGTTGATTCAGGATTGGAAGATAAGGTGCTCAAAGACGAGCTCTATCTCAGAGTTATCGACTTTTTCGCTCAACAACTCAAAAATCAGGATAAACCATATGAAAACAAAGAAATTAAAACTATTTGAGGGTATTGGCATTGAAGTTGAATATATGATCGTTGCTGATAAAGATCTGCGTGTTCTCCCGATCGCCGATACTCTGCTTTCCGGAGGAAGTGGAAAAAAACATTGTGAACGAAAATTTGGTAAAGTGGCTTGGTCCAATGAACTTTCTTTACATATTATTGAAATAAAAACCTTGGCGCCGATGACGGATACTGCCCAGCTGTCGGGACTTCTTCAGCCGCAGATAAAAGAAATTAATTCATTTTTAGCCAAACATCACGCTAAACTGTTGCCCGGCGGAGCGCATCCGTTTATGGATCCGCGTACTGAAACCCAGGTCTGGCCTCACGGTAACAGAATGATTTATAAAACCTATGACCGGATCTTTAATTGTTCTGGCCATGGCTGGGCAAACTTGCAGTCAACGCATCTGAATATATCTTTTAGTAATGATCAGGAATTCAGCCGTCTGCATGCCGCGGTGAGATTTTTACTGCCGCTATTGCCGGCTCTGGCAGCAAGTTCTCCCTTGATCGAAGGCAAAGCGACTGGATCTTTGGATAATCGGATGCTTTTTTACGCTCAAAACCAAAAGAAGTTTCCGCGGAACGCGGGTAAGATTATCCCGGAAGCAAATATAAAAAGCCGCAAGGACTACGAAACGCGGATTCTTATTCCGATGTATAAAAGTATTGCCAAATTTGACCCGCAGAAGCGGCTGCAATATGAATGGCTTAATTCCCGGGGCGCGATTGCCCGGTTTGAGCGTTACGCCCTTGAGATAAAATTATTGGATTGTCAGGAATGTCTGCAGGCGGAAACCGCGGTCTGCGCTTTTATAATCGCTGTTTTAAAATTTTTAGTTAGTGAACAGACGATCAGCTTTTCCAAGCTATTAGCTTGGCCAAACAAGCCTTTGCTGCAAATTTACGCGGACGCGGTGCACAAAGGATTAAAAGCCGTTTGTGAGGATACCGCGTATTTAAAAGCTTGGGGAATCAAAGACAAGCAGACTTGCGGTTATGATAAACTTTTTCGCCATATCATTGAGCAAGTTACCGCCCAAGGATATTTGGATGATAAAGCTTTTGGACATGTTTATGATATTATTTTAAATCAGGGTAATCTGTCGCAGCGGATTTTGCGCGGCTTAAACAAAGATGTTTCTAGAGAAAATATAATCCGCGTTTATCAGCAGCTGGCTGATTGCTTGGAAAAGAACCATTTGTTTGAAGGTAAATAAAAACATGCGAATTGTATCCTGTGAACATGCCGCGAATAAAGTGCCGGCTGAGTATAAACATCTGTTTAAAAATAACCAGGCGATCTTAAAAACCCATCAAGCTTATGATGCCGGCGCTCTGGAATTAGCCCGTGTGCTGGCTGGGAAGCTAAACGCGCCTTTTTTTCAATACAGTAATACGCGGCTGCTCATCGACGCAAATCGCTCTTTGGGTCATCCGCGTTTATTTTCCGGCTTTACTAAATTGTTAGATAAAGAGCAAAAGAACCTGTTGATCGAGAGCTATTACAAAGCCTATCGCCGACCGGTAGAAATTATTATAAATACCGCGGTTAAAAAAAAACAGCAAGTGCTGCATGTTTCAGTGCACAGTTTTACGCCGGTCTTAGCAGGGAAACAGCGGAACGCGGATATCGGCTTACTTTATGCTCCGGCAAGACAGGCGGAAGCCGGTTTCTCTAATATATTAAAAAAAAAGATTCAAGCTATTGATCAGGGATTTCAAGTCCGCTGTAATTATCCTTATCAAGGTAAAAGCAATAGCCTGGTAACATTTTTCCGCAATTATTTGCCGCCAGCTGATTATCTCGGGATTGAGCTGGAAATCAATCAGAAAATCCTGAATAATCCTAAACAATGGCGCAGCTTAAGAGCGATCTTAGGCAAAGTATTTTTGGAAACAGCAGGATTATATGATATTTGATTAGAAAAGACGATTGGCTTGAGGAATATCAATATGAGGTGAATAAAGGTCCCGTCAAGCTCATTCGTCAACTACTTTCTAAAGTGGAGGGCAGACTCTGCGTGCTCCCTTTAAGCAGTCTGCTACATTAGGATTTGAAAGGAATCAAAAAAAATATTTATATCTTCTTGTTTATTACTGCTATCTGCAGTGAGCATGTAAAGGTAATTCTCCACCACAAAAACTGCTATCTCTACCTCTTGCCAATCGGGATGTTGTTTATAGCGGATTCGCTTTCCGGCGTGGCCTTGCAGCGAAACATCTTGTTCGCTAATAATTCGATCGCTAATTTTTATCCCCTGGATTACTCCGTCCAGAACAGCCTTACTATTCTCTTCCAGGCTATTCGGATAGGCATTAGCAGTGACCGTATATACGGTATTTCCCGTTAAATTGCGGAAAGAGATCATTTGAGTTTTAACTTTTCCGGCGGGAGTATCCGTAACAAGCTCTCTTTTATCTAACGATCCATTGGGGAACTGCAGTTGAAAAGCTCCCTCAGCGCTTTTATAAGTTTGCCACTGACCGGACGCAACCACCGTAGCACAAATTAAAAATAACATAACGCTTAAAACTAAAATTTTCTTTCGCATTTATTCTCCTATTTTTCATTTGCCCCATTCAGCCCATTCTGAGAACAATTAACCAATAGATAATCGGTCAATGTGTAAAAGGGGGGACACTTTTTATCTTGCTTTGCCGTCCGCCTTATCAGAAGTTTACCTCAACATCCGCTGCTTGAATCAAAACACCTTTATAGTTAACTTGCGGTTTAAATATTTTCGTTATTACTCTTTTTTCTTTTTTAAGATTATCTGATGCCGCAAATCTTGCCTGAACTGTAAGCCCATCCCAATAAGGCTTGCCGATTAAATCCACTATAGTATAATCTAAGTCGTTTAACTTTTCTTCCAATCTTTCCAAGGCTTTGCCTAAAGCTTTTATTCCCACAGTATCTTCCGGCATATTTGCAATTCTGGTTCTCATTCGATTAATTTCATCCGCAACTTTTAAAGGCAGAGAATGATCAATTTTGCGATTATCCTGAACATTTGGAACTTTCAAGCCTTCTAACACTTGTTTGAGCTCTTCAATAATCTTTATGTCGAGATTGGATACGGATTCATTATATTTTCTTTTTATATTTTTTAACTCAGATTGAGAGTCTATATTTACTTTGCGCAGCCTTAAGAATATATACCCCAGCAATAATCCGCCAATAAGACCGATGATAATTAGGATTATTTTTAGCTTTCTTTTTGATCCATCAAAAGTATCTTTAGTAGAATTTATTTCCATCCGAGTAGAATCTATTTCCCGTCTTGTCGTATTATTTAAATCAACTATAGATTGATTTAACTTAGCCAAATTACTGCTTAGTGTTTTAATCTCGCTTTCGAAAACAGAATCAGCTTTTTTATTTTTATTGATTTCTTGATTTATCAACCCCTCGCTTTCAGTCAATCTTTTCTCGATTAAATCAAGCTTTTCGCTAAGGAATTTTATGGATTCCTTGTTCAAGGGAACATCAGATAACTCTCGCTTAATCTTATCGATCCGGTAAGACATCATTTCTATAGCTTGTTTATCAGCTTTGATCTCAGAAGCCACAGATTTAAGTTTATTTTCCATAGGAACAATTGATTGGATAATATCATTGATTTTATAACTGTTGTTTTCCACTGCTTTGTAAATTTTTTCAACAGAGACCGCGGTTTCCGTAGTAGTAAGCTCTGCCGCCTGTGCCAAAAAAGAATACATAACTACAATAGTAAATGCTGCCCACATTAAAATTACTTGTTTTTTCATTTTTCTTCTCCCTTGATTATAATAAATCTATCTAAGAGCTTTCTCAACAAATTGTTTACGTTCTATTACTCTTAAAAATACGCGCAGAAAAGGGGATAAGTCAGTAATTCGCCATTACAACAAAAAAGCAACCCCCTTAATTTAGAGATCGCTTTGATTATTCTGCTTATGCCCCATATTTGACTTCCTTGGTACTTGAGTACTTTTAGAATTGATATTTTAATATATAAATAATACCTCTTAAGTTAAATTACGTCAATGATTAATGTGCTCTTTTTCAGTTAAAAGAAACGAAGCAACCTTGGCTTGCTGTATTTTGGCGGGAAGAAACCCCGCCACATCACCTAAATCCAAGAACCTCAGCTGAAAACTCTAAAGGGGGAAGAGAATGCTCAGTACTGTTTTGTCCATTTGCTATTTTTTACTTTATGAATTTTAGAACTTGATTAATTAGTTTAGTTATTAATTCCTCTACGCTTTTATTTTCTAATTCATAATTAATCATATATAATTTATCACTAGTGTCCGGTTGTTTTTTAAAATATTTTTGTAATATCCGTAAAGGCAACATGTTATGAAAAAAATATCTGTAATCGATTTGAAATCTATTTTATACTATGGTCATTCTTTTT
>JAHITY010000143.1 GCA_018817165.1 Candidatus Omnitrophota bacterium | reverse complement strand
ATCTATCCGCCCAATCAACAAATCCTCAGACTTCCCAGTAAAAAAACTCCAAACACTCTTCGCCCCCCCTTCAAGCATAACATCATAAAAATCATTAGAAGGAAAAACATATATTCTATAAAGAGGACAACTCTGGCCCTCTCCAACAACTGCAGCAGTCACAACACCACCCCCATCACAATCAAAATAAAACTTTCCAGACTCTTCACTAAACGAAGCAACTCCAGCAATCATCTCACTACCTTCATTACTAACAACAACAATTTTCGAAGCCTCGCCATTCAACTTCTCATAAGTATCCAAAACCTTCTCAACATAATCATGATCCGCAAAAATCTCTGACCCATCACTCCTAATCCCAGCGCAACCCCACCCATTATACCCACGCAAAGCATACTCAATCCCAGAATAAAGTTTACTAACTTCCGGCTCATTTTGTTTAGAACTCGTAAACGCCCGACAGGCATACCTCTTCGAACTACTACTATATTTCTTACTCAAAATCAAAGCCCCGCACTCAATATTCTTCGCAACATTCCAAACTCCCCTAACATCATCAACACTACTAACTCCAATCTCACTACACATCTCAAAAGACGAAATCTGCATCAATCCATAAGAACTACTAGACTGAGCATCCGCATTACAACTACTCTCTCTCTGCATCAAAGCCAAAAGCATCAACTCATCAAACTCACTATACTTCGCAGCTTCAGCTCTAATCAAACTAGCATATTGCTCACAATCTTCATCCAAAATTCCCGCATCAACTCCAGCCCTAATAATCTTAACCAAATCAGCATCGGGATTAGCAACAACTTCCTCCTCTTTATAACAGCAACAACCCCCATACAAATCAAAATATTCCCCATTCGCCTCAACACAAGCACTCGCATCTTTACCAACAACTTCACCAGAGAAAAAACCTGAAGTACTCTTACAGTAATTATTACAAAGTTTAGCATCATCACTCTCGCTACTTCCTTCGCCACCGAAATCAAACCAATTCCAATCAAACAGTCCTTTATCTTCTTCTACGGAAGAACTTCCATTGCTTCCCTCTCCACCAAAATCAAAATACTCATCATCAAACCGAGCCTCCTCAACCTTCTCAATCTCAGTCTCCTTAATCTGCCCAACCAACAACCGATAAACCGAAGCCTTCAAACTCAAAGCCTCAGCTCGGTCCCCATTCGTTCCAGCACCAGCCGCATCATTAGTTCCAATAACTTTATCCAACTCATGCGTAATATTCAAACCCTCGGCCTCATTCCTAGAAATAGTCAAAGCCTTAATGTCCGCTCGAGCCTTCGCCAACAACTGAGTAACCATCTCAAGTCCCAATCTAGTATTGTTAATCAAACCTCTCCTCTCATCCAAGATACTACTCGAAGTTCCACTAATCGCCTCCAAAGCTCCCAAGTCATCCTTAACCGAATCAACATCTAACCAACATCTCAAACTCGAGTCACCACAATATCCAACATCCTTCCATCTAGAACCACTCGTTTGAATAGTCCCACTACCAGCCTTATCAACACAATTACCTAAATCAGCACTACAACTAAATCCAGTCCCACAATCACTATCCTTATTGCAACTAACATACTTTCCACTAACAACACCAGCGTCCGGATTAGCCGAAGCACAAACTCGAACAATTCCCCTAAGTGCAATCTCAGGATTCAAAACCTCTTCAGCCCCAGCCTGCAAATTCAAAGTCGCCATAGATAAAGCAGAAGGCGTCCCCGAGATACATTCCTTCTCACTCGTAATATCTTCCTGCAACGCCTGCTCTTCAGTATACTTCTTAGAAATCCAATCAAGCCCAAAATCCGTAGTCACAGATTTAAACCCACACTCTTCCTGAGCATTAACAACGACACAAAGTTCCTTATATCCAGAAGGCGCCGTAAAATCAATCGACTCATCCGCACTACTTCCAGCAGCAATATAACCAGACTTAACCGAAATCTCAGGATTAGAATTATAATAACTAATCTGCGGCGGATCCCTCAAATAAACCTTATACTGAACACCTGCATCATTCCCAGCATAAATATGATAATAAACTTTATACTGACTCGTAGAAGGGACAGTAGCCTCAGTAAACAACTGCTCACTAAATTGTGCGTAAAACTGACTAGGGCTCTCAGGAGCAAGTAAGTTCTCAATAAAATTAGCCGAACCAGGAACACTAGTTCCAACAAACGATTTACAAACCGCACTTCCAATTTCCTGAGTGCTCCTAATATTAAAGGCCTTAAACGCATTTTGAGCATACACATCCTTAAAGAAACTAACACTCTGCTTCATTGTATTCCAAGACTGCTCAACCAAAGCATACTCCCCACCACCACGAACACGTCCTCCACTAATCGCATAATCAATAACTCCAGGAATCAATTGGTCCATTAACGGCGCCATCTGTCTCCAAAAAAACTCACACTTGTAAATCGAAGTAATCTGATCACAAATCCCAACAAGCTCACCCGTTTCTAAATTATGTTCCAAACAATCTTTCTCACTTTTCAAAATAGACAAGTAAGCATCAAGTCCAGCCTGAACTCCACTTAAACAAATCGGAACATAAATTCCTTCTTTCGCATTAGGTAAACACAAAACCAAACTACCAATAACTCCAGTCTGAATAACATCCGCAACCGGAAACTTTCCACCAAGATTACATCGACTCGGAGGACAAATCACAGGGTCACAAACATTAAACATCAACTTACAATCACTCGGACTCATAAAATCCTGACATTCAAAACCACCAACCGCACTCATCGGCGCACCAACAGAAATAATCTCATCAAAAATATTAACGCTCTTTTCTCCATACTGTTGCGAAGCCTTCCGGATAGCCTCTCTAGCTTTCTGATACAAAGCACTAACTTCACTAGACTTCATATTAGGACACGGAATAAAATTATTAACCGTTCCAACCGTATTAACATCAAAACTCTGACACAAATCATCCCCAGTCCCACTCTGCATCAACTTATTCGACCCAATATTACAAATCTTAAAATACTTAACATCAGCGCTCGCAGTATACCCTTGCGGAGAACTATCAATAAAAGTCCCACCCGAATTAGAAACCATCGCATACCAACCATTCCTCAAATCAAACGGAACAATCGCCGGCAAACCCTTATTGTCTCCAGACTCATAATAACTAATCTTAGCCTTAGTTTTATCCCAAACATTAGAACAACTACTAGAACTTCCACCTTCGGAAAAAACAACCTTGTTAAAATAATCTGGTTTAGGAATCTTTTCTGTCCACTTACCATCAACATAAGAATAAACCTTAGCAACTCCCCTTAATCCATTCGTATCCTTCTCTCCCAAAACAGAAACATATTCTTCTCCACCATAGGTAATAATTTGAATTCTATCCGAATCTTTCAATCCAATACCTTGCAACTTAGAATAATCCCCAACAACATCACCACTCCCAGGGAAAACATTCGTATCTTTATCTACAATCGTTACAACTTTATTCGACGTAACTCCCGTTCCCAACTTCCCAACTAAATTACTAACAGCAGCCACACTCTCCGCCT
>JAHITY010000034.1 GCA_018817165.1 Candidatus Omnitrophota bacterium | reverse complement strand
CGTTTGCAGAGCGTATGGCGGCTTTTAAGGCGCAATTAGAAAATATAGGATTGGATTTATTCAAAGCTGCTGCGCCTGCTATACAGGCATTGATGAATGCTTTAATTCCATTAGTTAAAATATTGCCTGCTATTACTAAGTGGTTTACCTCAACACCAAATTTAGTAGCTATGGCGGCAATCGGATTTGTTGCATTATCAATAGCAATTAATGTTTATACAGCCAATCTAATAGCGGCGGCGGCAGCGGCATGGGCAGCAATTGCACCGATATTGCCCTTTATAGCGGCGGCAGCAGCGTTAGGGGCGGCGGTTTATGCGCTTGCAGGAGGGTTTAAAAAATCAACTGAAACAAGAATAAAAGAACTTGAAGTAGAGAAAAAATCAATAGAGTCAAAAAAGAATTTATTAGAAGCGAATGTAAAAGAAAAAGAAAAAACTATTGAAATCGGAGAAGCTCTTTTAAAATTAGTTAAAACAAAAGGCGAGGCTGCAACTAAGACAAAGGAATATAAAACATCATTAGATGAAGCCAAAAAAGCATACCCGGGCGTTATAAGTGATACGGCAACACTGGATGAGAATATGAAGAATTTGCAACTTAGTGTTGACGGAGCTAAACGTTCGATTGAGGGACAAATAGGTAAGTTAGATAAACTGACAACATCTTTAAGAGCGGCAGCCGACGCAATAGATATTATTAATTTAAAAAATAAATTAACTGAAGCGCAGCAAATAATATCGGAAATATTTGTAAGCAGTGGTGCGGCTTATAAAATGTCAACTGAAGAAGCAACACAATTTCAAAAAAATGTTTCTGATATCTTAAAAAATGTATGGACTACATGGGAAGAAGGACCGGAATTTATTGCAGGTACAACTTCATTTATGAGAGGTGCAATCGGCAATTTAATAGAAAATTTAGAGCGATATGATAAAAAACAAGTAGCAAGCACAGGAATAGCAACCATATTAAATGAAGCCTTAAATATTCAAATAGGAAGATGGAAAATTTATGGCAAAGGCATAGCGGATGTAAATAGTGATTTATCTAAACTCGACCCGACATTAGATAAAACCACAGGCAATTTAAAAACACAAGCTGAATCTTTAGAATATTTACTTAAAATGTTAGCAGCTTCGAATTTAGGATTTACAGAAACAGGTGAAAAAACTAAAAGTTTGGGAGATAAATATGATTCAACTGCTCAGGAAACCCAGAATTTAGCAGATAAAACAAAGGCTTTTAATGCCGAAATGGAACGTCTTAAAATATTATTTGGTATTATAGAAAGCAAAGAGCTTTCATTTAGCCAGTTAATAGATAAAATGGCTACTTTGAAACTGTCAATGGCAGGGACTACAACCGTAACGGGTGAAAACGTACAAGCTACACAGGAACAAATAGATAAATATAAAGAATTAGGAATACAAGCGGGAATAGTTAAAAAAGCAGAAGAAGACCATAAGAAAGCGGTTGATGAGCTAACAAAATCATATGAGAAAGCGAAATCGGTAGAAGTTGATTGGTTTGAAACAATAGCACAAGAAACGATAGAAGCAAACAAAAAAATGGAGAACGACGCAAAGAAATTTGCTGATACTACCGGGCAAATCTTTGCAGGCTTAGGAGAAGCTCTGGGGGGAGCTTTTACAGGTAAAGAAGGCGCTATGAAAGACTTTTTAAAGCAATTAATCGGCACTGTACGGGCTGCGGTTAATATGCTTTTAATACAAGGTTTAGCAGGTGAAATAGGTACAAATCCAATTTCATGGGCGACTTTTGGAACGGCGGCATTTGCTTCTTTTGCTATAAAAGTTGTTGCTTTGAATGCTTTATTATCCGCAGCCGAAGGATTAATCGGCGCAGAGGAAGGCGGATTAATAACAAAAGGTTACAACAAACGAGTCGGACGTACTGATATTATTCCTATGATGGTAGCTGAGAAAGAATACATAATGCCAGCTATGCAGACTAAAAAGAATTTACCTTATTTGGAATACATGAAACAAGGCAAAGATATATCGGATTTATTCGTTAACAAGCAAGGAATATTAGAACAAGGCTCTAAAATTCAGAATGTAAATTATCCAAACATGCAACTAATTGCAGAAATGCAGAGAAGTAATTCATATTTAAGCGATATTAGAGACAATACCGGAAAGAGATATAAGGTTGTGATTGATGACCACAGAGAAATTAAAGTTAAAGAAATTGAGAGTTGGAGACTATGACGTGGAAAACGGGGTGCATCCTTTACGGCAGTAATACCGACACGGCAGCAGGCGCAATGCCACTTAAAGCTACCGTAGCGGCTCTCAGTGGCGTTGTAATTGAGACTTTGAATATATTAGGTACATACTCAGGTCTTGCTTATATGGATGAGCTATTAGAGTACTCAGGAGATTATTCTTTATCGGCTCATAAGCCTTATCAAACCTTTAACATGAAATTAAAACCAAAGGATTTCCCTTCATCTGATATGACTATTGAAACGATGTATTTACAGGATGTTCTTAGTAAAAGATTTCACTGGCTTTATTTTGACGATTTCCCATTGAGACCGAATGACCCCGACACTGCTTTACCAATAGCGAATACGAAAGTCTTAGCTATAAGTATTTATCCGACAGAGAATGCACCCGAAACGAGCCGTAAAGCTATTACAATAAAGTTTAGGGCGAAATATGGCTAATCCACACGATTTCTTTTACCATGTATTCGATGACGATTTCGGGAATACATACCGGTTAGGCTATTAACCGGAGGAGTTTTGCCT
>JAHITY010000033.1 GCA_018817165.1 Candidatus Omnitrophota bacterium | reverse complement strand
AATTACCTGTGAAGCAGAGCGTTTCCATTGTAACCTCCTTTTTTGGTGTTATTGGTCGTAACACCTTAAGGTTACTATGCTCTGCTTCTTTTTTAAAGAGCATTTTTCTTTTCCAAAAGCAACAGACTATTTTACACTATCTCAAATTAATCAAAGCGTAGGGAATTCTGAGCGCATAATTATTAAGCGGAATTTAAGGTTTAAACAACAGGATTGCTGAAAATTTAATTTCAGATAAATTGATCTTGCCTACATCAATTTATGAGGCAATTTGATCTCTTGAAGCTATATTGATTGTTCCAAAATATCCGACCAATTATTTTGGGTGCGCGCCGGTTTTATAGGTATTTTTTGGGCAATAATCAAATATGGCGCGGCAAAATGCTTAGCGGATAAAAATCCATTGGCAAAATGATTCCACCAATAGCTTTTCGGATAATCACCAGGAATATAATCTCTTAATGGAAACAAAACCTCATATTTATATTTTTTCCTCTCCAGCCATACCGTAAACTCATGATCTTTAATATATGCCGCATGCTGAATATTAGCCAAAGTAAGCCAGTCTCCATTACTGATTATCTGATCATATTGATCTAAACGCTCAGTCAAATCAGCAGCTGCTTTTTTATCAATAAGGGTTTCATTAATTAAAGTTGTCCCCTGATTTGCTAATTTAAATTCAGCAAATGAATGAATAATATTCAATCCTTCCCAGTCTCTCTGCTTATCAACAATACTGGTCTGCTGTTTTTGATAAACATCCGGCTCTTCCAGTTCTAATCCGACTATTGAGACATCTTCAGCTGCCCACTGCTGGGCTGATACCATTCTCATCCAGGCTCCATTGCCAGTAGCCACATCCAGAACGTTTTTTATCTTACCATCCCCCCTCTGTCAGTCAAAGAAACTTTTGGCAGATTATCTTCGCGGGGCGTATAAAGAGTTGTTCTTTTCATTTGGCGGGAAAGCTTAATAAAAGAATTCATTATTTTTGAGCTATCGCAGACAATTTTCGGGGATAAAATATTTTCTGCGATTTGATCAGCTTGCGCGCAATGTTCATTACTGGCCAGCACCTTGCTTTGACCAAAACAGCTGATAAATACTATTATCCCTAGTAAGATTACCTGATTTTTTTTTGCAAACCGCATGATATCAACCTTTTACTTAGAGTTACGAATTATAAAGTAAACCTGAATAGCAAAAAAACTGCAAGAATCATGCAAAAATCTTTAATTTATAATCAGTTAAGAATTAATATCGCAGAGAGGAATTATTTGGAGCGTTGAACATTGGAAAGGATTTCATTAAAATCATGCGTTGGCCGGCCGACCAAACGCCCATAACGGTCAAATACCCGCACATCAGGAATACTGTTAATCGAAAACTGCTTAGTTACCGGAGTTCCCCATTTAAGAATATTAACTTTGCGCAAATATACATCATTGTCGCTTTGAGCTAGCTTTTCTAAATACGGGGAAAGTTTTTTACAAGGAGGACACCAATCCGCATAGAAATCAATGATTGTTATTTTTCCCGGCACAAGGATTTGCTCAACAGTTATTTCCGCTCCGCTATTATTAATCACGATTATCGGCTGTCCCAGCTTTTTCTGATATTCAGCGCTTTGCTTTTCATTAGGAGTCACCCATTGCCCCTGATGCTGAACAAGCCCTTTTTTTTCCTGCTGATCATTAAATATATTTTCTTGTTTGCGGATTTCTAAGCGCTGCCTAAAATCTTTATCCAGGCTGTCAACTTTGCCATCAACTATTACAATCATTCCTCCCGGATAACTAAGGATTTCCTGATTACCGCTAGTCATTGCGCCTGATGGTTCACCAAAAGCATCGATGACTTCTTGCCGGGAGCTGCCTACTTCTACAATCGCAAAAACAGCTTTGACAAAAAATATTTGAATTAAAGATATTACTATAATTAGGGAAATATATTTTTTCATTATGAAAATATTATAACACAATTTTTTCATTTATATCAGAATTTTTCGGATCATTTGCTGAATTAGAAAAACATGCTATCAAAAGAGGTTTATTTCCGGTGTTCTTCAAAGCATGCGCAATTCCTGGTTTAATTTTAATTACAATTCCCGCTTCTCCTTCAAAATGCTGGAATGTCGGCTGCTCTGCTTTTTTATCCTGATAACCAAAAATCCAAGCATCAGAATAAAGAACCATTATAACTTCTTTCCTTTTTTCATGAAAATGGTTACCCCGCACAGCTCCGGGTAAAATCGTAGCCATATGAATTTCTTTAATTTTTTTCATAAAATCAAAAATTTGCAACGGCAATGAAAAACTTACTCCCCGATCATCGCTATGATCTTCCAGCGGTTCGATTTGAATTATATTTTTAGCCATAAAAAATCTCCTTTTATTAATTATCTATAATCTTACCATTTCTGCACTACTTGAGTCAATAAAAATGGCTATAATGGAGATCGTAGCAATAATATCTTCAAACACCAAAAACATAGCCATAAAAATTAGGTTGTGTATTGCAAGCAGTAAATTCATCTAAATCATTTCTTCAAAATATAATAATCATTAGCCACTTATTATATGCTAATTCCCAACTAATGATCATGCTATTTGCTTTTCACCGCAAAATATTTCTTCAATAGTTACATATAAAGCGCCTTTAGGATTAAGATCTGGTCTTTTTTCATTTACCCAATTAAAAACAGCTTGAAACTTTTCCCCTTCTTGTAAATACTCGACTTTACCTTTTAATTGATATGCTTTTTTTGTTTCAGGATCAAGCACGACAAATGAAAGATTATGATTCGCTAATACATTATCTCTTGTTTTTGCAAGTTTATTATCCGCGATAACAACAGTTGTATCATTTATGTACTTTAAGAACGTAACGTATATTATATTCGGTATGTATTCACTGTTAACAGTCGCCACACATATCGGAGTGGTCTTATTAATCGCGACCTTAACTTCTTCAGGTATCTTTACCATAATATATTCCTCACTTTCATCCACATTCATGTCGGGGTTACTTATATTGCCCCTTGGTAAGGACAAAACTTTTTTTCCACTAAGCTATAGGTTTAATCTCATCGCCCTTTGGTTTTTTTGTTCTATGACCTGGTTTAGCCAAAATTTCCACATAAAACGCCTCGAGCTGCTGCTTTTCTGCCGCATCAATGCATTTGCTAATTTCAGCCACATGAATCACCTTTGACTCTTGAGCAGTGGGTCCGAATTTGCATGCAAAATCCCAGAAATCAACGCCCTCGGGCAGCGCTTTTCGACTCTCTCTCCTTATGTACTTTCTAATATCGCCTTTGACTGCCTCGATTAACCTAGCGACTTTGATTTTCGGATGCTTTATATTAAATATTTTTTTCATATCTATCCTTATGCTTTAGATTAATTTATATATACAAATAGCATACAATAAAATCAGTTATTTTACCAGGACTCTTCTTTTACTAATCACAAAATAATAACTAAAGATTCATCGAAATATATCATAATCGGGATAAATATGCGCTCCTGCATATAAAACTGATTCCCGCTATGTCGCTAAGAGTTGTAAATGTGGATTTATTCAATATCTAAAATAATTTTTTTACAATTTAAGCATTTAAGACCATTTACAAATGGTCTTGAAAAAGTTAAATTTGTTTTCCGGCTATCAATAACTTGTCCGCCAAAGGCCCATAAGCCGAGAAATAATTTTTTCTTTTCATCCATCCATTTTAAAGCATACCTATCTCCCACTAATTTCCCTTTTTCTGTTTCAGAATCACAAATCGGACACTTCATATTCAATCCCCTCTTTATTAAAATACTCGACCTTAAGATAGCCGCTGCTTTTATTTATTAAATCACATTTGCCCGCTTAAATCCATTGATTTGCCGCAACCTTGCTATTTAGCCGATCTTCAAGCTGTATACCCCTTGAGGACAAAAACTCCGGCAGACTCCGCAGCCATAGCATTTAAGCAAATCAATCTGTATCGGCTGCTGAATTTTTTTCTGACTGATTGCCTTAAATTGACAAGCAGACAAACATTTTCCGCAGCCTGTACACTTTTCCAAATCAAGTTTGGCTACATATTCAGCGCGAAACATGATTGGAATCGCGTGTTTAACGCTCAAACGCATTGCTAAACAGCAGGGAATATCACAATTGCAAATTCCGGCGATAAACGGCGTCTGAAAAGTCCAAACCATATGACACAGCCCTTCTTGCTCATGTTCTCGAAAAGCAGCAATCGCTGCTTCTCTTTTAAGTGTCTCCAGCCCAGCGCTATTTGCGCCGTCAAGAAAATCACTGCCCAAATCGCGGAAAATCTCAGCGATTTTTCCCCCATTAGGACCTAAACTAATTCCATAACAATAGCGCTTTTTTGCTTAGGAAAAATCACTTCAATATTGATTACAAAACCACTAAAAACCCATTAAATTCTATTATATTAGCATTATGAACTTAAATCTATGATTATATTGGTAAGCTTTGCCGTATTGTTGACAAAAAATGACTAAAACACATCAAATACAGGCAAATTTAAGTTTTTAATTTTAGATTATATTTAGGAAAGCCGCTAAATTGACTGCAAAAGGGGATGAATTAAGTCAAAAGCTGGGGAGTTGATAGCCCCTGTTTTTAAAACAGCGGATTGCGCGATATTTGCGGGTGTGCTTACCCCAGCAGAGGATTTTAAGGGTAATTTAATCACAAAAGTTGTGCCTTTGCCGGGGGTACTGATAATATCAATATCGCCGCCATTGATAATGATCACAAACAATGTCTCAGCCAAACCAATACCAGTTCCGCCTTCTCGCTTGGAAAAACCATAATCAAATAACTTGGGATATTGCTTTCCATTAAACTTATATTTTCCCGGAACAAGATATTCCTGGGGTATGCCGTCCACATTATCCTGAAATTCAATGATCGCGAAGTTGTTTTCAATCCGCTTTTTTATCAAAAAACCTTTTCCATTAATAATTGTTTCTCTTATTTCTTTTAATGATATTTCATTGTATTTAAATTGTCGAGTCCTTACTGCCAGGAAATTATTAAAAATATTAACAAAAGCTGAAAGTAAATCATACTCACTTCCAGCTATTTCACCTAAGGCTTCGCCTTGAATACCATATGGAATGATTACTTCAATATTTTTATACATCCTTATAAGTAACTCATCCAGATCAATTTTCTGTTTCTGCTTTTTTCCATGAGCAAAATTTATTGCCGCATTAGCTACCGAAAGATTTGCTTGCACTCTTGCTTGATCATTATTTTTTAGACTCATTTCCTGTTTAATCTCGCTAAATGAATCATCGAACTTTTTAACCCAATCCAGCGCAGTGCCTTTTTTTTGCAGAACATCATTTCGTAATTGTTCAATCAAGCCATCTCCATACTCGCCTAAAATACCCCAAACCATTTTCCCGTGAGTTAAGCGCCGAATAGCCACACTCACCCAGTCATCATAATATTCCTCGGGAACAGCGAATTGCTCGGCAGGGCTTTTATTATTACTTTCCGATTGATCCTGCCGCACAATAACCGCGTGAGGATTTATTTCCATTGTTTCGCTTGGCATATTCAGCTGCATGGTGGAAATATCCAAAGCAATCTGATTATACAGCTGTTCAATCGCTATTCTATTGCTGCCAATAGTGATCTGAGGACTAAGCGCATATGCCGGCCCCTGCAACAATGAACAGATCAATAAGGAGATTAAAATATTTTTTGTAATATTCATTATCGCTCTCTCTAGCCAGCTGAACCAACTATACTAATATCTCTAAAATCAAAGTGATTAAGTATATCATTTTTAATTAGTTATTGCAAAAAACCGCGGATTTAACTGAAATACCCAATTAGCAGCATTAAACTATTAGCTTTAAGATTTAAGCTATAAGACTAAATAATGACTATAATCCAGCAAAATACAGCATAATTGATATAAAGAGACTTACAATAGCTTCACTAAAAGTTACTGATTTAGGCCATACAACAGGGGTAATCACTCTTATATTTGCTCGTTCCTTGCGATGATCATGGTTACATGCTATACTTTCTCTAATTATTGTAAAAACACGAATACTTAATAGAAAAGTAAAGAAAAATTCATGCGCCTAAAATCAATGACGTTGACCATAAAGCAGGTAAATAAACATTTAGGCTTAAGCGTAAACTTGCGTAAAGATTGCGCCGTTTTACGAATATGCCTATTTTTCGCAATCCTCCTATTTAGCATAATTTTCAATGTCTGCGAATCTGAAGCATCCACCTGTTTATCTCCCCAAATAAATGTCGGAGTAAATAATTTCGAAAATTACTTTAAACCTGACGCATCTAAACAGCTGTTTTTAAAAATCGGCTTGCACTTAAAAAATAGCCCCGTACAACATATCACCAGTCTTTCTGATGCTGAGGAAGAAAGTCTGGGTTTATCAGGATTTGTGGTTTCCAATCTAACATCAGTCCGCGATTTCGCGGAAGCGATTATCTTCGCGCTGAAAGGCGAAAATAAAATTGCTCCGGATACACATATTGCGCTTCAATTTCTCAGAGCTTTGCTCATTCAGGAAGGATTAGATGACAATCTCGTCAATAGCCTGGTTTCTTTGCTCCCTTTTCAGCCAGATTGTCCCACTCTTACATACGATGCCATGGACTCATCCCATGAAATCGGCTTATTGCATAAATTTTTATTAAAATACCAAGTACCGGCTGATAGTATCATTGAAGCCCTGATTATTTCTTCTGATGTTAAAGAAAAATCTGCTCTGATCCTGGATTTAGCGCAATTGTTTCAGGAAAACGGAATTACCCAATACCCCAAAACTGTTGAAAAGATTATTGACGGTTTAGCCAGCATTTCACTGGAGCAACTAATTGTTCAGAAAAATATAATTAACATTAATATAACCGAAATTTCTGATAACATAAAGATATTAACTGACCTGGGAATGGCTGATTATTTTATGGGTAAGATACTCGCTAGGCTTTGCGTAATGTCCGATCTTCAACAAAGACTTTTTTTAGTCAAAAGTTATGCTGAATTATTTTTGTCTGCAAATCTCTACGAATCTCAAAATTTAGGAGTAATTGGTTTTTATCTGCTTGCCCCAATGGTAGAATCATTTGATATCTCCCAGAAAACCCAGGAAATGTTTGACGCTTTTCCGGAAACAATCTCACTTTTAAACAGGCTAAACAATCCTGATTTTATCAATGCTGTTTTCGACATCCTAAGATGGTTCCCGTTCTTTCCGGATCTTAAAACAAACCTGCAAAGCTTACTTAACGACATTGATCAATATCAAGCTGTATCGGCTAATATTGTTCCGGCCGAACTTTCTCATTTTGTTTTTGAAAGATGCAAGATTATTCAAGAAACAGGTATATCCAGGATTAGCCAAGCAAAATCCGCGATCAATTACTCCGCGAAAAAATTCAATCGTTTTAACCCTGTTGAATTGAATTCTTTAAATTCAATTCAACAAGCAATATAAACATTATTTACTCAGTTTAATTTAATCCTTTAATCTAACAGTTGCGCTAAATTTGCGCACACACCCGAATTAACAAAAATAATTTTTTGGAAGATTATATCGCTTGCAAAACTAATAAAGAGGATATTACCCTATTAGCAGGCACTATTGTGGGTAACTGAATATCTCTACTTTTTATAATTGTTGGATTTATCGGTGCAGCCGCTCTTGGAGTAAAACCCATGTTTTCTAAAACCTGCCGGGATATACTGCTAATTTGGGGGTCAGAGTTTTTTGCATACAAATTTAATATTTCAAAGACTCCTAAATATCTTATTTTTCCTAGGATTTGAATACTGCGTAATAATCTGCTTTTATTTTTAATTTTTTTTAAATTATGATTTAGCTCAGACATGCAATAATTTATAACTCTCTGCTTGTTTTGACTGTCTTGAGTCCAAATATCTAAAATTTCATCTGCCATAACAATATCTCTAGAAAATAAACCATCTTGCAATAAAAACGCAATCGCGCCCCGAGACCCCAAAAGCAGCAAAGCATTAGCAGCCTCGATTCTTTCTTCAACTCGCAAATTTTCATTATTAAATCGCTCCTTCCACCAACCATAAGGAGTAGAATAGCGCAATAAACTATCTTCAAATATATTTAAAATTTTGCTAATAAAACCTTGTGCAAAATAAATACCACAAAGAGATAATAGTATACCGATAAAAGCTTGCGAATTATCTTTTACATAATCCGCCGAAAGAGTGCTTATCGGAAGATTAATATTTATATGTATTTATAGAAAAATACAAAGCCAAAAATAATCGTAAAAACACCTACTAAAAATAATGGTACAGTAATCCGCATCTTTTCCTTGAAAATATTTCTCTCTTTTTGCAAGAAAAAACTTTTTTGCAGTGCAATATCTTCTTTAACGGAAGGTAAGATTTTTGAGTGTTCTTCAAAAACCTTTTTAAGCGAAGAAATATCTGTGCTTATCTTAGGCGAAAGATAGCTGCTGTTTGCGTGATTAGTTTTTATTTGTCCGCACCAAGCAAAACTCGTTGTCAATAAGGCTTAGATAAGTACACAAATAATAATTTTAATTACATTAGTTTTTTTGCCCATTTTGCCTACATTTATTAATATTTTATTTATTATAAATACCTTATTAGAGCAAAGTTTACCCTATTCTAATGTCTTTCGCAAAAATATTCGAGTTTTTTTTGTGTTCTAAAAACCATTATATTTTTAATGATTTTAATTGATTAAATCTCCGAGAATATGAGAGAATAAATTCTGTAACATATCGTACCTGATTATCAGCAAGGTTATGCCTGAATTTAATAATAGCTTATATCTTAAGCTATTATTAAATTGTCCATTGTTCATAGCTTTTTTTTTACTATTAGATATAAGCCGACATTGTGCCTAAATAATCAGTATAATTCATCAAAATACAGCATAATTGATATAAATAGGTAGTAATTGCGCAGTTGTTCTGATAAGCTTTTTAAAAAAAAGAGACAATCCAACGATTACCCCTTAATAATCAATAAATCTATTATGTTTTTGTTGCTAATTAATTAAATTATACAAGCAAAAGATCTTGATCTGCAAAGCTTTTTTATTGGAAAGAAGCTTTAACGCACTCTTTTCACCATCAATGTTTTCAATGATACGATATAGTGTGCATCCTAGTAAATTGCTTGCGAATCTTGTGATTGTTTTCATGGCCTTAACCCTCTTTTTTGCTCAGCATTCTATAATGCATTTTTTTTCAGCTTCTTACTCTTTCAATTTAATAAAGCAAGAATTGTACCAATCTCATTTTCAATTCACAAATCATTGTATAACCTCAGAATATTAGCCTAACAATATATTTAAATTTGTTAAAATACAATAATAACTTATTAAACTGTCTAGTTTTATAAACACTTTTGTTGAATTAATTAATAGTAATTGCGCAGTTGTTTTCTGTTGCCAGTACATCCGTGAGCTTTTTCTTGCTTTATCGTCATAAAAAAAGAGACTATTGCTAAGATAGCCTCTTTAAAATTATGGAGCAGATGAGATTCGAACTCAAGCCCCTAGTTTGCGACTGAATTCCGGCAATAAAAATTGCTGTTTCTACGTCGTAATAATCTAATTTAATCTAATTTTATCTAATTCTAAATAGAAAAGTCAATAATATTAATTGGTTTCGGAGCTAACATTGCATGCATTTTTACAATTAATGTCAAGCTACTGCCTTCTTCATTCAAACTGTTATTCTTCTCCGGCTTTTCACTCAATACAACCACTCCAACTTGCTCTCGATAATCTTTATCCATAAATAAATAAGAGTAAGGTAATTTAGAATGAAATCGTTCCACATTAGCCCTAAGAGATTCTTTTTTTAAATAGTCGATCATATCCGTATGTGCTTTGCCATATTCAATCAGAATCAGTGGTTTTCCCCCTACTAATTTTCTTATATAAGGAGCCACCTGTTCCTCAATTTTTTTCGATGATAAAGCACTTCTTAACCCTGAAAATTGGTAGGAGTTATTTATCAGGCTTAAAAAAGAGTACACTCTTTTCAATAACTTAGATGGAAAAAGATACTCAGCTATGGCAAAAATGGTGTGAACATACAAAAGCGTACCGATAATAAAAACATAGGAAAAATTGAAATATTTATACAAAAACAATTTATGCACAATTACTAAGGGAATAATGAAAAAAATTGTACTAAAATGTCCGTTAAAAATCTTGTATATTCGCTGGAGAGCCTTACCTTTTTTTGCCGGAATATCAACAAAAAATATCGGTTTTTTCATATTTGCCGCTTTAATAAGTATTTTGTCATATAATTCATTATTTAGCAAACCTAAGATATCAGACATAGTGTCAAGAACTCTGTTGCTTTTACTTTGTAACCTTTATGGTGTTGGCCGGTTTAATTTCAGTTATTAAAGCATACAGCCATCTCTTGCAACTTTGCGTATTCGGAAATCTTCTAAATGGTTTTATCCTGCGTTTT
>JAHITY010000032.1 GCA_018817165.1 Candidatus Omnitrophota bacterium | reverse complement strand
GTTGAGATCTAAGGTGATATCTCCATAATCTCCCATCCAACCTGAAGGAATTTTATGATTTAACTTGCTCCCCTTATCGTCATAAACATAAAAAAACCCATCATCAGTAAAGCCAGCTTTACCCCTAACAAGTTTTTCTTTAACATTTTCTTTATTTACAACAGAATTATCCGCAGCAAAAGAAAAGGTTGTTAAAAAAACTAACAACATAAAAATTGTTTTAAATATAAATATATTTTTTTTCATCTTACCCTCATTTTTTCTAACCACAAATCACACAAATCTAACAGATATTTCTTTTTATATGCTCAAGGTATTTTTAAAAAAAATACCGAATTTATTCACCACAGAGCGCGCAGAGCTCCACAGAGAAAAACATTAAAATCTTAAAATTACAGCAAACATACAAAACTTCCAAGCACTACATGCTCAAAGATAGCTTTTTAAAAGCTATCACCTTTAAGGAGCTAAGCAGCAAAAGGAAAATAAATTTTTCTTTTGGGTTTAGTCCTTCAAGGCCTGACTCGATAAAATCGAGTCGAGCATGTTATAAATCACTATCTCCGTGCCCTCTGTGTTCTCTGTGGTTAAATCCTGTTTTCGCTCTTTTCGTATATTTCGTGGTTCATGTTTTATGCCTTTTTACTTATAACTGCGTTTACCAGCGTCCATCTGCGGTTAATTTATTTTTCTATCAACCTGTTTCAGGCTATCACATTTCTGTTATAAGCTATCAGCCATGAGCCATCAGCTAATTCGCTTTTCAGCGAATTGCAAAACACTCGCCAAAGTCATTGGATTCGGATCTTCGATATCTACCGAGCTCCAGGCATCCATCATATAATTTTCAATATAAGCATAAGGCAAGAACCCATAACCTTTTTTACCCCATTTCTCAGACCAGGAGTTTTTGAATTTCACTAACTTCTTTTTATCATCATATCCCACCGGGCATATAGCATGTCCACCCAATGGTCTTTCATTCTTCTTGGGCATTGGCACAATTCCTGTTTTGGTAGTCATCATACCCTGAAAAACCTGCACCCCTATAACGCAAGGACCCTTAGTCGCTAGGTTTAAGCGCAGCTCATCCAAGTTAAGTATACGGGCATATGTCTTAATTCGGAATTTTTTAGCATTAGTAGAAAATCCTTTTTTAGCCTTGTCGGTCTGATGCGGTTTGTAAGGCCAGAACTTTTCCTGGCATACTCCCAATTTATTTAAAACCTGCATTGCCGCGCGAAGTGTAGTGCCTTCAGCTTCCGGCATACCGTCTATTTTTTTGCATTCGCTATATATAAATCTTGGCGACAGCTCTATCAGCTTGCCATAATCAAGTATTTCCTGATATTCTTTCATCCCGTTTGCACATGCAAAGCTAACACAAGTCCCTTCATCTCCTTGATTCCTGACTGGTGACAGCTTAGGCGTATAATCAATTTTCTTTGGTATTTTCATAACCGGCAAATACGCCCGCATCAAATAATCCTTCCCATCAAACTCATCTTTAATACAGCCAAGTCTTCCCATTCCCAAATCCTCCTATTTTAATATTCACCACAGAGCGCACAGAGTTACACAGAGAAAAGCAATTTAACCACGAAAATCTCGAAACACACGAAAAAAGCAATCCAATTTTATACTCGTGTGATTTTTTAAATCACACCGAATTTATTCAATGGATAATCAAAAGAAAAACTTGTTTTCCTTCTTGAGTTACCATTGAATTAAATTCCAGCTGCGCAGCAGCCAGAAGTATATCTTTAAGCGTGTTTATTCCCATTCACCTAGAAAATTAAAACGACAACAAGCATACAAAGTTTCCAAACACTGCATGCTCAAAGATAGCTTTTTTAAAGCTATCGCCTTTAAGGGACTAAGCGGCAAAAGGAAAATAAATTTTTCTTTTGAGTTTAGTCCTGCAAGGCATAACTCGATAAAATCGAGTTGAGCATGCAACAAATCACTATCTCAGTGCCCTCTGTGTCCTCTGTGGTAAAACTAATATCAAAGCACAAAACGCTCTACACCGTCTTTTAATAACTTAACATTAAAATTTATAAGTAAACCCAACTTTAATTTAGATAATTTCATATAAGTTAGGAGCTGCGCTTTGTGAATTTCAGCAACTTTTTCTACGCTTTTTATTTCAAGGATGAGTCTTTCTTCGATTAACATATCGATTCTATAGCCACAATCAAGATAAGTGCCTTTGTATTCTACTGGCAGAGAAACTTGAGTTTTGTAGCTTATATTTGATAAGCTTAACTCCTGAGCAAGACATCGCTCATAAGTTGATTCCAATAACCCCGGTCCTAAGGTTTTATGCACTTCTATTGCGCAACCAATAACTTTTTCCGTCAATTTATCCATTTCCATCCCTAATAATTCCTCACCACAGAGCGCACAGAGCTCCACAGAGAAAAGCAATAACTACTAAATCTTATATCCTGGTTATAAATGCTCAAGGTATTTTTAAGAAAAATACCGGGTTTATTCAAATCGTGAACTCAACAAGGAAAATTTATTTTTCTTTTGATTCACATTTGTATAACCTATACCCGCACAGCGGGTTGAGCATACCTTTTCTATCTTTTCCTCCGTGCCCTCTGTGTTCTCTGTGGTTGAATCTTACTTTCGTGCCTTTAGTGTATTTCGTGGTTCAAGATGCTTTTTTTTACCAAGTAAAACCGGTACCGATAAAGACGGCTTCTTCATCTTTTGAAGCCAAAAACCGCAAAAATGATAATCCATCTCCGTTTAGGATTTTCCGTGATAGCTGTAATTGAGCGCTGATGTTTTTATCTTGATCATTCTTTAAGCTAAAGATGATACTGTCCTTGCTGCTCAGCTTCGCTTCCGCGCCAAAAGTAATTGCCTGGACATTACCATTTTCATATTCCACTTCAAACACTAACCCAACATTCTTTTTTATTTTCCATTTACCGCAAAGCGTAATTGTCCGCTCTTCTGGTTTTTTAGCCAAACCAATGCCTAATTCATATTTAATGTATTTTTCTTTAAACACAGCCGCGCTGGTTTTAAAACTAAAAACTGAGCCAGACTGCAGATCCAGTACATATGACAAACGACCTTTATCCTTAATATTCCAATAGCCCTGAAAGATCAAAGTCTGGATTGCTTTTTTCTTGGTTATCAGCTGAGACTTTTCATATTTATAGATGATCTGATGCTGCTTGTTTATTTCCCAAGCACCTTTAAAAGTCAGAAAATCACAACTGCCATCTTCCTTCTGGATTCTAAAAGTTAAACGATTATTCTTATCAGCCTGCCATGCGCCTTTAAGCTGAAGAATGTAGATTGATTGCATATTATCTTTAGTGCGGGTAGTAAGGCTAAAAGCTAGAGAATTTTTGGAGGTATCTATAATCTCACCCTTTAGGGTAAGCTTATCCCCCAGAGTTTCTCTGCCCAATTTATTAAGAGATATACATAGATTATGATCTTTATCCAAAGACCATTTACCTTCGAGTTTTACTTGATAAGGCATTTCCTGATCATTGGGCATAGGGGATTTTACAAGATAAGATACTGAATTGTCGGGATTGATTTTGAATCTGCCGTCAAGAACTTGTCTGAATCTGGAGAGTTGGCTTTGTTTACTGGAATTATTAATGATAAGCCGATTAAACGGATCTATTTCGTAGGTTACTTTTTGAGAGCTAACTTTTTTGTTTGCCATTATATATCTAGGTTAAGGGAAAAATGGGGTTTTGTCAATAATTTAACATGCCACTCTATCTTGTAATTAGTTTTTTGATACTTTGATAAACGTTCCGTCAAAATTCTACTAATAATTTGTTCTACCCTTAAAAATAAGCGTGATCATTTTTCTCATTGTTTTACTTAATACGATTCAAGAATGTTAGGATGATATCTGATTTAATCTATGCCCCCTTTATTTGACACCCATTCATGCAAAACATAATACGACATTTCTTCAAAAATCTTTGGATGAATACATATTTCTTTAAGATGAAGCTCATTAAGAAAATAACTGCCTGTAAATTTTTCAGACATGAAAGAAACATTAGACTTAACAAAAATAACACCAGTGATATTGTGATAATTCTTCAGTATACCATTCCGCCCCCGAATGTTCTTCAGACATTCATTACCTTTTGAATCGCTATACACCAATGTCTGATCATCCCCATACAGAATATCAGCCATAACATCTGAACTAGTTAAACCCCATAATTCAGAAGCAGGCTGAATAATTACTATGTTGCTTTGCTTATCAGATACCGTTTCTGAAAAAGTAGTCTTTGACTTCTTTAGAATACGGTTTATTGATTTCCTATACAGCTCAAGATCTAACCGTTGCAAACCAAATTCGCCAGGGTTACCACTGTATACGACACCAATAGATATGCCTCCTGTTTTCCGGTTCTTTTCCGTAAATGAAAATCCCACTAATTTCTTTCCTTTAAATTGCCACATGTAATCATTCTCTTCTATCTTCCCCTTAAAAACTGGTTTAGACTTAAAAGAAGACAAATTTTGTTTTATATACCTAAAAAACTCGTTTATATGATAGGGTTCCAATTCATCGGATATTTTAAGATTTATAAACCACGTTTTTGAATGTTTCTGCAATCGTTTGCGACACTCTCGTTGGAATCTCTTTTTTACAATTTCATTTAAAATATTATGCATTCGTTTAACTTGAATATCAAACTGTACGCCATTAATCACACACCTAAAATCGGGAGGTTTATTAGAAATAGTTCGAGGCTCATATGAAATATTGCCCGCAGCTGAATTACGCAACATTTTACATACCCAGATTTCGAATAAAAAATCATACGCGCGATCTGGGTCGGTCTGAGAACAGAAATTGCGGACAAGAAGAGAAAAATCTTTCTCTAACATATTTAAATCCTTATCAAGCGCAGAAATTAGCTCTGGATGTTGCGTAATACCAAGGAAACAAGAAAGATTGCTTTTAATTATTTCATTATAGTTAGTCATTCCGAATCTTCCCTTACCAAAAAGAATCTATTTGTAGACTTTTTAATTAGAAACCCTCAATTGTTGTTCTCTATTGTTAATTTCTTGGTAATCATAACAACTAATGGAGACTTTTAGTCTTCCTCTCATCCACATTCATAAAAATACTATTTAATGCAAATATGCAAGTTGATATTGTAGCCATGTACTGATGCTAATCAAAAAACTTATTATTTTTTAAAACACCCATTCTTAATTTAAGTTTCAAGGTAACATTCTATTAACATATTCAACAAATCCAACTGGCAAATATTGAACCGTTCCAAAAAGTTTTTTATAACTTTCGATATCTTTACTCCCTTCAGGCTGATCAACAAAAGTAATTTTGGGTTTTTGAACAGCCTCGTTTAATCCATACAACAATAAGCATTTCAACTCTGTATCTGCCTCTGGCAGGGAATATCCTATAAAAACAATTTCTTCTGCCTTAGAAATAAGTTCTCTAGCCATAGCCCAAATCTCTCTTAATATTCGGTTTTCATACATTTTAAATCTTGTCGGAGTTACTATCAATGGCTCATATTCGCTGGTACAGTTAGTGTTGGAACAAAGAAGTCTATATTCTTTTCCCAAATAAGATATACCCTTTTCTGCTAAAGTTACATCAACCTCATTGCACCTCGGACAATACAGCCAATTTAATGACCCATGGATTTTCAATAATTTAATTTTACCTTGATTTATGGAAATCAGAGGCGAATGCCCCGCCCTTAAAGTTCCATCCGAATAACTCACAGGAAAAATTGGTTTTCTCACTCTAAACCCGTAATTGGTGTTACTTATTTCCAATAAAGCATTGTCTAGTACAATGTCATAATTAGTAGAAATAATAATATCATCTGGAGCCAACTTTCTTACAAATACATTAGTCGCAAAAGACTCTAAATACATCAAATTTGTCTTTAATACTTGGCCTATTATTTTAACTATATTATTTTAACTATATTATTTTAACTATATTATTTTAACTATATTATTTCTAATATTAACCAAATCGTCATAATTATACTGTCTGACACTAAAATTAGTATTTTTTAAATTATAATCAATCATACTCAAAACATCTTCTAAATTGGGTCTTGTGGAAATATTCCTATGAAATATTCTTCCCAAGAACAAAATTACTTCCCTAATTTCTTGCTCCAACTCTTGATAGTCACTTGGATTATTCAATGCCACATTTAGCAAATCTTCATTCAAAGGGGCTTTAGAAGCAACCGCTTTTGTTGCCCCTGCCCCAAAAAAGTAAACCTTACTCATCACAAATTCTCCTTATAATATAATAAGCCACGAAAACCTTCCGTGGCTTATTGTCTTTTTCTGTTACCGCTTTAAATTTTACATGCTATCTTGTTTATCGATTGCCTTTTGCGCGATTGTGTGTTTTGCAAAGCATCTGACAGTTCTTGGACGCAGTCGCGCCTCCTTTACTCCAAGCTGCTACATGATCAGCATCCATTTCGCTAAAACTCCAAATCTTGCTCTTGTTAGCATCATGCCCTATGGCACAAAGTGGGCAATTCGATTTACTTTTTGTTTTCACTTTTGCTGTTTGTGCTGCATACACCGATTTTTTAGTTGCCTCATCAAAAACACGCACATCGAGCAATTTCGTGTCAATTGAGCCTCCAAGAATGTACTCAAAAACACCTTTGCGGTTTTTAACATACGGATCAGCGTAAAGCTTTTGCACTTCAGCTAATACCTTCGCAGGATTATACGCTTTCTTGTGATGCTCTTCGTACAATCGGCCCCACTCAAGCCCGCGCATCTCACTTTCAACATCAGTAAATATACTAGAGACCCAGTCAAGAACACTGTCGAAATATTTTTTTAATTCATTGATGTTTTTATCAAAACGATGACGGCTCATATAGTCGCCGATATTGCCTTTACTTACCCAATCCAGCGCACATTCCAAAAATTCCTGGCGATTAGCACTGCCTTTTATATATGCACTCCATTTTTGAATATTGGAGTTTTGGCTATTACTAAATTCCTCTTTGCCCAGTGTTACAAACGGTCCAGAATATACAGCATTTAGTAATTCCTGATTATTCAGCGGAACCCCGGCGATATTAATCGTCTTAAACCATTCTTTTATCTCGCTTTCCGTGCCTTCGCATTCATAAATAAGAAGTTTTGTTTCCAATATCTTGGCTTTTTTATCTTTTGCCATACCGCTATAATATTGTTCCATACTATTTTCATCTTTTATGGCAAATTTATCAGTTACAAACCGTCACTAGTGTCCGGTTATAAGTCAAATAATTCTAGTTGGTTACAAGAATCAGTTAATTTGTTATTGTATTCATAATCTGTAAGTAGTTGCAAAATAGAGACTTTCTCAAAAACAGTGACACTGAAAATTTGTAAAATTGTG
>JAHITY010000031.1 GCA_018817165.1 Candidatus Omnitrophota bacterium | reverse complement strand
CGCGAATATTTCAGACGATAGTCACACAATATATACGCAAGTTAGGAACGACTTCATTTATTGCGTTATTCCTATCTGAGTAAACGATGTCCTGAGACTTTCGGGTAAACGATGTATAGATATTTATCAGCTATCCGCTAACCGCTGTTCTCTCAAGAATGGAACTTGTAACTAATATCAGGAAATATATTATTTTTAGACTCGAGTTCACTCAGCCATTGCTCTTTAATATTATTTGCTTTTATCTGATTGTATAACTTGGTAAAATTAAGCACGTGTTTTTTAGTTCGATCAATCGCATAAGAAACATGAGTACCTGTTTTCATAATAAAAGCCCAATCAGAACTTTGCGCCAGTAAGACTTCACGTAAAGCCTGATTCAGTGCTCTCAGTGTCAGACCCCCGGCTTCCGGATATAGCTTGACTAATTCACTCATTCGCTCAGAAGCTTTATGCAAATGCCTATAAACCCACGCATTGGAGCCTTCCAACCAAAACTCGGCATAGCCCTTATATCCCCAACTGGAAAGCGATGGAGTAATTACCTGATTCTTAGGATACTCATCTAAATAATCAGATGGAGAAATAAGTTTAATGTTTTTCTGGTCATAAGCAATTTTCCTAATTAAAAAATTAAGCCAATCCGGACCTTCATACCACCAATGTCCAAATAATTCAGCATCATATGGCGCGACAATAATCGGCTTTCTTTTTATAATCCCTTTAACATATTCAGCCTGTTTTTCCCGGTTAAACATAAAATTAGCAGCATGCGACGCGGCTGTCTGCATCGCCACTTCTTCATTATAAGGCTGCTTATCATCTGTTTCTCCGGTAATTCGGTAGTATTTTATTCCGGTATTAGTTCTGATCCCATCAGGATGAATATACGGTTTGATATAATCAAAGTCCAAATCAAAAGCAATATCACGATAAAATTCGCGGTAATTATAATCTCCAGGATATCCCTGTTTAGCACTCCAAACTTGTTTTGAAGACTCAAGGTCTCGACCAAAACAAGCTACGCCAGATTTACAATAAACCGGAGCAAAAACTCCATGTTTTGGTCTTGGCGTACCATGCAAGACTCCATGAGTATCAGTAAAAAAATATCTTATACCATTTTCTTTCAGGATTTCATCATCTCCAGGATTATATCCACACTCTGGCAACCACATACCTTTAGGCTGGCGATGAAAGACACTTTTATATTGTTCAACCGCTGCTCTCACCTGCGCACGAATTGAATCCTTACATGTTGCCATTAAAGGGAAAAAGCCATGGGTCGCCCCGCAAGTCATGATATCTAATCTACCAGCATCCTGAACCCGCTTAAATGCTTCTAAAAGATTACCTCTATGTTTTTCCGCGAAATAATATCTAGCCAAATTAAATTTACTTAAATACATTAAAGCCAGTTTATTGAATTCCGGCTGCCATCTGGTTCTTTCAACTTCACGGTTGGCCAATTCAATTAATTTCTCTATATGCATGATATAACGGTGCTGCAATAAAGGATCAAGCAACATTGAGATTAACGGCGGAGAAACTCCCATGGTTATGCGGAAATTTACGCCATCTTCAATCAGCTTATCAAATATATTAAGCAAAGGAATATAAGTCTCAGTTATAGCTTCATAAAGCCACTCTTCCTCTAGAAAATTCTCATGCTCTGGATGGCGAACAAAAGGTAAATGCCCATGTAAAACAATGCAAAGATATCCTTTTTCCATATTTTCCCCTATTATACGAAGTGCTAATTGTCAGAAAACCTTTAAAATTTAAGGTTTATAATTAAATTAAACAATGTTCTTATACTAACATATGGTTCTGAATAATTCAAGCGATTTTGAGTGTTAAAAATAAAACGCCGGAATGTTTAGACTCATTCCGGCGGATTTAAAAAACATAACAAAGCAATACAATAATTACACCGTATTTTTTGTAACAATCGGAGTAATTACCCGTTCTTCAACCTTGTCCGGAGAAACTGCCCGAACCGGAATAACCTGCTCTCCATCGGGCAAAGCAAAACGAAGACTAAAGGTTCCGTCTTCATTTAATACAATTGGCTTGCCCTGAACTGTAAGTTCAGAACCTGGTTGAGTTGCTCCGTAAACTATTAGTTCAGTATTGACTACCATCCAAAAATTACGTCTAGGGTTTACAGTCGTAACCCCCGGTGAGCTTAAGATACCAGAAGATAAATTTTTCAATCTGGTCTTTATTTGTTTTCTCAATTCTCCCGAACTTAAGCCGATTCCCAATCCCGCGGATAATCCATAAAGCTTATTAAAATCTTCTTCAACAATCATCCATTCTTCATCAGTAACTATACTTGGGGCATCGATCGGAGTTGTCACAAAATTAGAACGCGCTAATACAACAAAACTACCATCTTCTAAAATCAAGCCAATATCAATGCAATAACTTCTGCCGGGATTTCCAACATTCACATACCAGTTTTTAGCACTAACATTAATATCTATATCAAAAAAACTATTCGCATTATGCCCATTAAAAGAAACCGCCGTAATATCATAAACCCTAAGAACCCTTCGAGCACTGTGTACAAAATCGCCATATTTTTCCACAACTGTATTTATTTTTCGCTGTGAAACTTCCCAGTAAGCAAACAACCAATAAGGATCTCTAACCTGAATAACAATCCGATTATCTCCGTAACCCTCAGGCAGTTCAAAAAACTCATCCTCATTAATTCTATTTACCGTCCCTTTGCTCACAAAAAACTTACTATCTGTAATAGCTTGCTCAACCTGAATAGCTAATTCACCAACATCTAACTCAGATTTATTTTTCTTCTTTATGAGCGTTTTTAACTCACTTATTGGTCCCAGATTTTTTGCTTTTTTATTCACCGCATTTGATTTACTAGACTTTTTTACAATTGTTTCAGCCTGGGTTGGCTGCTTATCTTCTCCCGAAGATTTCTTTAATGTTCCCATCCTTACCACCTCTGTTTTTTTCATAATCGGTTTGGAAGTTGCCTGTTTTGCTTTTAGCTTTTTTTTTGCAATAATTTCAATATTTTTTTTAATTGAATTTTTTGCAGTATTTTTATCAGTTAACACTGTAGTTTCAGATGAACTGTTATTATCCTTAAGCTCAAGTTTCTCATCAAGTTTCTCATCAAGTTTCTCATCAAGCTTAGTAATCACTTTTTTCGGAACGCTTTCCTTAACTACATTTAATTTTTTAGCAATTTTAGCAACAGTTTTTTTAGGAACATCCCCCTTAACCACAACTGTTTTTTTAACAACTTTAGCATTTTTTTTCCTGACAAGCGCCTTTTTCACTAAAGCTATTTTTTTAGTATCTTCAGAAATATTTTTTTTAACTTCAACCATTTTTTCAGCAACCTTAACATCCGCTTTTTCAGAAATTACTTTCTTCTTTACCGCTTTTTTCACCACAGAATCAGCAATAGCTTTTTTAACAGCTTTAACTGTTGCAAATTTTTCCTTTTTTACAATTACGGGTTTAATCGCTTTTTTAACCACAGCTATTTTGGTCTTATTAACCTTAGGTTCTACTTTTTTATCCGCTAAAGCATTTTTGTTTTTTTTCTTAGCAGTAGCCAAATCTTTTTTAATATCTGATAAAAACAAGGTCGAAATATCTTCCAATCCTTTGCCCAATTTTTTACGCAGAGGCTTGTCTGACTTTATTCCCTTACTTTTTAAAGCTTTTTTTTCCACTGTTTTAGTTTTCTTTTCAACAGTATTTTTTGCTTTAATATTTTTTTTCAAACTTGTTTTTTTTGTCATTTTTTTTCGCATTTGGTTAATTAGAAATTTATTATCTATTTAAAGAAATTACTACATATACACTTAAATGTCAAGCAGATAATTAGCTGCAATCAAAAGTAAACCAATAAACTAAAAATCAACACCCCTTATTATTCTCCTTTAATCGCCACAACACTGATCATCCGTTTAAGATAATCCCCTGCCCGATAAGAGAAAAATTTATCATTACTGCATCTTGTACAGATAGATACATCAGTTATTGAAGCCGATAAAATACCTGATTTTAAACATTTTTTCTTTGCCAAGCTTTTAATATCCAAGAACCTTGTCTGCTCACGCGAATTAATATCTTCAGAAAAAATTTCTAAAAATTCAGGACCCACCTCATAACAGCAACTGCCAATAGCTGGAGCAAACACCGCCTTAATATCCTTACTTTTTATTTCAAACTGATCGACCATTGCCTGAATTGTTTTTTCAATAATCCCTAATTTTATTCCTTTCCATCCAGCATGAACAATCCCTATTGCCTTACCGTTTGATTCAGCAAAAATAATCGGCAAACAATCCGCGGTCAACAGACACAAAACTAATCCTTTAACATTAGTTATCAATGCGTCTGTTTGCGCGATTCCTTGTTCAAAAGAAAACACCCCGCGGCCTTTATCTTTTCGATCAACAATCGCGACATTAGCTTTATGTACCTGTATTGGAAAAACAGCATTGTCTAAATCAAGAGCCAATTGCCTAAAAAAATCTTTTCTATTTTTTAAAACTTCGTTCCCGGACTCAGCGCGATAATCATAGTTTAATTTACTCGCTGAAAAAGCTGCTATAATGTTTTCGGGAAATATATTATTTGATTTACAAATTTGGATTAAGCCTTTAGGATTGTACATTTTTCCTTTGAAGTAGAATTATTGGTTTAAAGTTAATTATTCGGCAGGCAATTTAATGGAATCGAGCAATCGGATTTTTATATTTATTCAGATGTTTGGTTTTGTTCTAAAGCAACATCAAAATCCATGAATTCCGCGATTTCTTCTGGAGTGAGCGTAATAACATCATACAAAGGGGACTTTTCTTTTTTGATATTTTCGCTATTCTTTAATCCTAACGCAGGTTTTTCAATCAGCGGTTCTTTTTGGGAAAAAACAGGAGATTCCACTACTTCTTTAGGCTGTTCGGTTAAAATTTTATTTCTTAAAGATTGCGCATCCGCTATTTTATTCTGAGAAAAAATTTCATCAAATATAATCGCATCATCAGATTTAGAAACAATATATTTAAAATTAAAAAGTTTTATATCTTTATCTGATATCTGCTTAACCGCTGATTGCAGTTTATTTGAAAAAACCGGGCCAACCAAAACAATCTGAGGAGATTTTTCAAAATCGACATTCTCGCTAAAAAACAATCTTTTAATTAAACCTTGATTTTTTTTAAGCCATTGGATTTGCGCTAATATATCAATCAACATCTGATCATTAGCCTTTACATCAAAATTCACCAGCACCATCCGGCCATTTGTATCAACCCCTAAGAAATCAATAATCCCCGCTTCATCTGCCGACATCTGTAAATCAATAAAACTCAAACCCGGAAGCAATGTCTGCGGGTTTTTTAAAATAATCTCTCTGAGTTTATCATTACTAATTTGCGCATTGTGAAATATTGTTGTCATATTTTCCTCATTCTATTCCAAACTCAGTAAACACATTCTTGAATAATTCTCCATTTGACTTAGCATTTTCTTCAAGATTCAAGCGCAATATAATAATCTGAGCAATATTTGAAATACAGGCAGTAAGATCAGCGTCATAAAAAGAAGCGATATTAGAATTATTATTCACTTCTTGTTTTAGCTTAAACAAAAAACCATACTTATACAATTCCTTAACCATGTATTTCTTCACAGCCAAAAACATTTTATTAAATACTACATCTATTTCATACATATGTTCGATATCAGTTATAATCGTTCCGATCTTAGCCACTGGATTATGCGAAAAAATAGTTTTTACAACTTTATATGAATTAAGCATGGAGTTTTTATCCGGAGAAACAAAAACTAGGAATTCTTCTATTGACTTGCGCAGCAATGGATTCATATAAAAAAGGCTATCTTGGGAAACACTAATCAGAACAAGATCGACATCTTGTTCCATTTTTTTCATTTCTAACATAATTTTTGTTCGCAGAGATTTATCCGCCAACATATTTTCAATCAAAGCAGAATTTATCCCGGCCAATTTTATCCCAAAAGGCCCTTTACTAACAAATTCATGTTCTTCATTTTCTAGAATAATATCTTTGGCTTTACCGATTAAAAAATTAACACAAGGTGATTTCTCATCCATATCAACCACAGCAATACGCATGCCCAGCCTAGCCAAAGCCAATCCTAAATTAATTACTAAAAAAGCATCGCGCGAATCATGGCTATTTCCGATTAAACAGATATTTTTTGTCGCCTTTTCGATCGTTTCACTTAACATCTTATTTTTTTCTACCCTGACTTCTTGTTCAGCTGGTTCTTCTTCCTCAGGAGAAAGAAATAAATAGGAAATATCCTCTAATCCCTTGCCCAACTTTTTTAATTTATTCATAAAACTTGATCCTGTTTTTATTTAACCTTTAAAATCGAATTTCTATTTCCAGTTTCATCTACTTCTAAATATGGGTTATTCGGATCAGTTACCCATTCTCCATCAACAACAAATTTGTATTTATAAGCACCTGGTTTCAGATGAATAACTTTAGCCCAAACACCATTGTCAATACGCTCCAGTTTACTATCAACCGAGCTAACCCAGTTATTAAAATCTCCCGCAATTTCCACATTTTGCGCGTTATCAGAATGGAACGTGACCACAGTCCCTTTTTTCACATGCTGAACTTCCTGGATAAAGGATGTTATTTTCTCAGCAGCAGTATCTTTAGACGTCTGAGCCTTTTCCTTACGCTTCGGAGCCTCAACCTCTTTAGCTAAAGCAATATAATCCTGAGCTCCGCGGCAACGCTTATCATAAGCCGCTACCGGCACGCCATAACTTGAAGCCTCTTTTATTCTAACATTATTGTGAATTACCGTTTCAAATACATTCCCGGAAAAATATTTATATATTTCATCTTTTACTTCATGAGAAAATTTTGTTCTGCGATCAAACATTGTTATTAATGCTTTTACTTTTATCTGGCAATTCAAACGCTTATCAATAAGATTAACGGTTTCTAACAAACGGCTTATTCCATGCAAAGAGAAAAATCCAGTATCAACTGGAGCAATCAATTCAGTAGCAGCCCGCAAGCCGTTAAAAGTTAGAATCCCTAAGCTTGGAGAGCAATCAATAATCACATAATCATATGTTTTTTTACTTACCATTAATGTTATTGCTTGAAATAATTTCGCTTCTCTTTCTGGTTTACCCGAAAGTTCCTGATCAATTGCCGACAATAATATATTTGCCGGAGCAAGATCAAGGTTTTCTGATACAGGGACAATAACTTCATCCAGCCGTAATTTTGCTTCAGCATCGGTAGTTAATACATTATAAATAGTTTTTGCCAAATTTTGCGGCTGGACATTTAACCCTAAGCTCGCGTGCCCCTGAGGATCTAAGTCAATTAGTAAAACATTTTTTTTCAGTCCGGATAAACAAGCAGATAAATTAATCGCTGTCGTTGTTTTACCGCAACCACCTTTTTGATTCGCAATTGCAATTACCCTCATCTTTTCCTCCCTCCAAAACCTGTTCCTTCACCTAAATTAAAAAATTCTCTAATCCTTATCATTAAATTCAGAACCTGCAATTACAATTCAGCATTCTATAATTAAATTTTTAAAATCAAGCCTGATTACTTATATCTTTTCAATTTCTGGTTAAATATTATATCAAAATAATTTCACAAATCAATTTTTAGACTTTCTTCGTCAACTAGTATAGCCGATTTTTAAAATTATTACAAGCAATTATTAAAAAAGGCTATTGACGTAAAACGCCAATAGCCCTGAATACATTTTAAATCAACACAAATTAGATTATAGATGAACCGGATTTTCTGAACTAAATAATCCATCTTGGTCTAAGATCATTGTAACACCTTGATAAGCCGTAGGTGCATTAGCACCTCTTGTAGCTACTGCCTCAAAAACATCTGCGGTTGAATTTTGTACAGTGTATATCCAATTCCCATCATCACCAGCAGCAGTTGCCAAAACTTCAGGATAATCAAACGCAGAAATATCACCAGCAGCCCAGTCACCAACAGCTACGTCGGCAAAATTACCATACATAGCTCTATACTGTAATTCTGCTTTTCTAACAGAATCAAGCACTGCCTTCGCTGAACCGCCTTTGGTTCTTTCGATTGTTTTAAAATAATTTGGTATTGCAATTGATATCAATATACCAATGATGATAACTACCATCAATAATTCAACAAGTGTAAAACCTTTTCTATTTCTATTCATTTTAATTCCTCCTAATTATATATATATTTATCAAAACAATGTTTTCATGTTAAGCTGATTCTTCCCCAAGAATTTCGCTCTAAAACTATATACTAGTTGCCTATTCCCAGATTGGCTGATAAAAGGTTACCTTATTCCCCATAAACCTAAAATCAACAATTTATTTCGTCAGTCCCGCCTCCTTTCTACAGGAATCTTTATCCCTGCATTTCAAATCTTATATAAAATAAAACCGCACTATCTGTCCCAGATAGTTCGGTTGGAGTATTGCGCACCATTTTTTTGGTAGCCCGGCTGTCTAATCTGAAAACAATACGATCCATTAATACTATTCCCTTTTTAGACCCGTCGCTTTGCCTCGAAAAATATTTTATATATTATAGCATTCTTTTCTTCGAGGTCCCTAATGTCCAAACCGACTTTTGGGACGCCCCTCACTCACGTGAGGTTTGCCTTTTACTAATCATGGTTAAATCTAAATTGAATTGAAAATTTAGCTGTACTCACTCTATGAAATAATTATACCCTATGTATGCGAATTATGCTAATTTTTTTATTAAAATAAGCAAAAAAAAGCCTATTTTTAGCATATTTATCACGAAATATCACGATTTTAAGCAAAAAGTGCCAGGCGGGACTTCCCAAGATCACAAGGACACAATGCCAGCTGGGTCTCAAGTCTCAAAATCAATCAGGTTTAGATTTCATTTAATTGCTCTAATTAACCTAATTATTCTAATTTCTAAACAATTACCAATATCTTAATTTTCAAAAATTATTTTAACTTATTAACTATTGCGCTAAACATCAACTTCCGTTCTCTTCTTTCATTAGAAAGTATCTTTGCTTCTTTATTTTAGATCAATTAGTAATTTATATAGATTATACTTTTGTTTTTTAATTTTAGGTCAATTAGTAATTAGAAATTAGTTTTCTGTTCTCTGCTTTTCTCGTCCTTCGTCCTAGCGCAGCGATCGTCCATCTGTCCTCCATAGCCTTGGCGAAGGAGGATCATCCTTCGGTTTTACGCTATCCGCTGCGCTTCTACTTTCTCTCATATTTATCTTCAAACCTAAGGATATCATCCTCTTCTAAATACCCGCCGGTCTGCACTTCAATAATCGTTACTGGCTTGGAATAAGGATTAGTGATCCGGTGTTTGCGGCCTTTGGCAATAAACACGCTTTCATTGGCTTTGAGTAAAATAGAATTATCGCCGCAAACTATCCGAGCTGTTCCACTAACCACAACCCAATGCTCACTGCGCTTTAAATGTTTTTGTAGGGATAATTGCTGTTTGGGATTAACTACTACTCTTTTTATTTTATAAAAAGGCCCTTCCTCAAGAACGGTGTATTTACCCCAGGGCCGGTATACAGTTGTATGAAATTTAGTTAAGGAAGATTTTTTTTCATTCAATCTGTTTACAATTGTCTTTACATCCTGCGAACGATCTTTATCTGATATCAGCAAAGCATCCGGCGTATCGATCACAATCAGATTATTAATTCCTACTGTAGCGACAAATTTGTTTTCACTTTTGATAAACGAATTATGCGTATCAACAGTTGAAATATCTCCAGACAGGACATTACCGTCTTTATCTTTTTTTGAGATCTGATGCAGCATATGCCAGCAGCCGACATCACACCATTCAAAATCCGCTTTGATCACTGCCCGTTTTGGCGCTTTTTCCATAACCGCGTAATCAATTGAAATTGCCGGAAAAGCGGCAAACTGTTTTTCATCAAATTCTATTTTGTCTTTAGCTTCTTTTCTTTTAGCCCAGACTTTCTTACTCACATTCCAAACTTCCGGAGAAAATTGCTGCATATTCTCACCAATGACTTTCGTATCAAATACAAACATTCCGCTGTTCCAAAGATATTTTTTAGACTTCAAATATTTTTTAGCAATATCCAGACTAGGCTTTTCCTTAAATGCCGCCACCTGAAAAACATCGGTTTCTAGTTTTTTGCCTACATTAATATAACCATAACCTGTTTCCGGATATGTCGGCACAATCCCATAAGTCACAATATTGCCTTGCTCGGCGATTCTTATCCCGGTTTTAAGCAATTGATGAAACCGTTGTTCATTCTTTATCGCGTGGTCAGAGGCTAAAGTAACAATAATCACATCCTCACCAAAACGCTCCCGCGCCGCATGGCAAGCCAAAGCAATTGCCGGCGCTGTATTGCGGCTCATTGGTTCGAGTAATAACCACGGATTAGACTTTAACTTCATTGTTTCCCATTGCGCTTTTACCGAAAAATATAAATCATCCCGCGTCCCGATCATAATATTTTTCGGATCGCTGATTTTCAAAACCCGGCTGATCGACTGCTGCAATAAAGAACTGTCTCCTAACAAATAATGCAGCTGTTTGGGGAAACTTGCTCGGCTCATCGGCCATAAACGCATACCTTCGCCGCCCGCCATAATATAAAAAACTACTTTTTTCATAATTTAAACCCTTTCTCTTTTTTCTGTATTGCGTCGAGTGTATTGCGTATCGCGTAAAAAATAATCAATGGTCAATAGCTAATAGTCAATAGTTAAGTAATAATTATGAGTTATTAAGCCCTAATTAATAATTTTTAGCTTTTTACCATTAGCCATCAGCTATGAGCTATGAGCTAATTTCTAGTGACCTTGCGTCACAGTTTTAGAAATTGCGTTTGTAAGCAATCGGCATCCGCCAGCCAATCCCAAAAGCTCGATCAGTTATTTTCACTCCCGGAGCAGCTTGCTTGCGCTTAAACTCAGATTTATACACTAGATTTAATACTTTTGCAACTTCCTCAGAATTAAAGCCATCAGCAATAATTTCCTGTACAGATTTATGCTGTTCAATACAACGAAATAAAATCGCGTCTAATACCTCATATTCCGGCAAACTATCTTGATCCAATTGATTAGGCCGCAATTCCGCACTCGGTGCTTTTTCCAAAATAACTTGGGGGATTATCATGTTTTCTTTTATTTTGTTTATATATTTAGCAATAGCATACACAAGAGTTTTCGGCACATCCGATATAACCGCAAATCCTCCGGACATATCGCCGTAAATCGTACAGTAACCCACTGCTAACTCCGATTTATTGCCGGTTGTTAAAAGCATCGCTCCATATTTATTCGATAGCCCCATCAGAATATTACCTCTGATTCTCGCCTGGATATTTTCTTCAGCAAGTCCGGGTTTAAAACCAGCAAATGCTTGCTTTAAACCAGTATCATATGCCTGCATAATATCCTTAATCGCAATCGTAATTGTTTTAATTCCCAAATTTTCCGCAAGTTTGAGCGAATCATCAATACTTCCTTTACTCGAATAAGGAGAGGGCATTAATACGCCCAAAACATTATCCGCGCCCAAGGCTTCAACCGCGATCACTGCGGTCAGCGCTGAATCAATTCCCCCGGATAAGCCCAGCACTACTTTTTTAAATCCGCATTTTTCCACATAATCATGCGTTCCCAATACCAAAGCTTTGTAGGCTTCAGCCTCAGGCAGACATTCATGGGTTTTAAGCTTTGCTAAATCAGCGCTCAAATCGCAGATGATTATATGCTCAGCAAAAGCCTTGGCTTTGGCAATCAGGTATCCTTGTTTATCAAACACACAGCTCCGACCGTCAAATACCAGATCATCATTGCCACCGACTTGATTAACATATACCAGATTCACCTGATATTTTTTCGCGATATTAGAAAGTAATTTTTCTCTTAATTTTTGCTTGCCCAAAGAAAATGGCGAAGCCGAAAGATTGATTATACATTGGACATTTTTCTGCGCTAAAAGCTGTAAAGGATCAGTTTTATACCGCCGGCTAGTGGCAAAATCAATATCATTCCAAACATCTTCACAGATTGTTACTCCGATTTTTACGCCAGCAAGCTCAAACACCCCGGGATCCAGCGCTGGCTCAAAGTAACGTTCTTCATCAAAAACATCATATGTCGGTAAAAGCGTTTTATGAAATGACTGCTCAACTTTTCCTTTTTGAATAAGCACCGCGGAATTATACAGTGGTTTGCAATCAGGCTTAAGCACTAACTCAGCAGTGCCTAAAAGAAGTGCCGGCGCATCTTTTAATTGCTCAGCAATATCTTTAAGCGCAGCTTGTGCTTGCGCAATAAAAGCCTGATTAAACAGCAAATCGCGCGGCGGATAACCTAAAAGCGCCAATTCCGAGCTAATACACAGATCGACCTTATCCGCGCTTGCTTGTTTAACAGCGCTGATAATCTTAGCACTATTGCCCGAAATATCGCCCACTGTCATATTCAGCTGTAATAAAGCTACTTTCATTTATAATGCCTCTTCGTAAATTAAATCTTTAAAATCTTTATTTTTTAACCATAACCGTCAAACGTTACCGATACGGGCTTCGTTACCGTTAAACCTTACCGAGTCACTGTTGTCGTCTTTTAATTTATTGTTTTTAGCCTAAACCGTCAAACGTTACCGATACGGGCTTCGTTACCGTCAAACCTTACCGAGTCACTGCTGTTTAGAATATCTTTATATTCTCTTTTGCCCATTGCCCTAATTTCAAAAGCCCTTGATCAACATTTATCTCAGGCTGCCAACCTAATTCTTTTTTAGCTTTGCTGATATCACTGATATAAACTTTCTGATCAGACGGCCGCCAATCAGCAAATTTTACTTTTAAATCTTTACCCGTAATATTTTTGATTTTATTAACAAATTCCAGCAAAGATATTGTATTTTCCGCTCCCCCGCCAATATTAACCAAAGCATGCGACTGCTTGCCTTGAATAAAGCAATCATAAGCCCGCACCAGATCTTCCGCATATAATAAGTCTCGCACTTGTTTACCGTCACCAAATATAGTGACTTTCTTACCCAGCAAACTGGCAATAATAAACCAAGCAACCCAGCCCTGATCTTCAAAACCAAATTGACGCTGGCCATAAATACAGCTCATTCTAAACACTGCGGTCTTCATTCCATAGATATGCGCATATTCCTGCGTATACAGATCACCAACCAGCTTACTTACTCCATAAGGCGTATGTCCGGTCAGATCAGTTAATGTTGATTCATTAATGCCTTTAATATTTTTATACACATAACGGGTTTTCAATTGTTTTAAGGCAATCTTGTCAACATTTTCGCCATAGACTTTATTCGTGGAACAATAGACAAATGTCGCTTTCGGACTCTTCTTGCGCAGACATTCCAAAACATTTAAAGTCCCATAAGCATTAATACTGAAATCTTCTCTGGGCATGCGTACTGAAGACGGCACCCCAGGCTGTCCGGCAGTATGAATCACCGCGTCAACCCCTGTGCCAATTGCTTTTAAAACATCTTTTTCATTGCGGACATCGCCTTTGATTCTAGTAATATTTTTATACTTGGCCAAATAATTCCAGTTATATTCCACGCTTTGTTTTTTTGATTTAAATAATTCCGAGCGCATCAAATTATCCAGCACAATAACCTTAGCCTTTTTCTGCGCGTAAAACTCCGCGCAATGCGATCCGACCAGTCCAGCCCCGCCGGTTATTAAGATTTTCATTCGTTCCTCCTGTTGCCTAAATTTATTGTTTTTCCAAAGTTACTAAACCGGCTTTTGTCATAGCCTCTAATTTAATTAGTTCCTGTTTTCCCAGCACATTAAACCATAATGTAATGTCAGCTATTTTTTTATTTATATCTTTGATTTTCAAAAGCTCACCCTTTAATTTCCAACATCTATAAACTTCTTTATCAATCCTAATTTCTTCTTGGCTATCAATAACTAATTCTAATTTATAATTTGATTTTCCTGGATTTATATACATCATTATTTTTTTGTTCACAAGCATCTGCTGGCTTGCCAGAAAAAAGATCGCTGAAATCGGATCTTGAGTATATGGCTCGATTTGCACTTGTCTGTCTTTTGTACTCATAATATTGCTTTTTCTATCAAAAATTGCATTTTTCTCTTTAACTTTATTTTTTAATTGCACTAATTCTTCGTATTCGTAATTATAAAAATTATCTATATCAAACAATGACTGCAGTTGCGCTTTGCCTTTTAAGAAATACCCCAATAAACGCGAAGGTAAAGCAGTTAATTTTATCAGCATTGTTTTATTTTCCGTTATCAGCTGCCCCTGCTCTAGACTCATATCCAAATTTAAAATTTTAATAAAACCAAGATACTTAACATTATATTTAAAATCATTGCCCTGCTTAAACTTAAAATTCATATTTAAATAGTGTTGATTATCAACACTATTTTCTGCCTCAAATGTTATTAGCTTTGGAGCAATAGTAACATTATCCGGATTAATTGGATTTGCCACCACTTCATAAACAACAGTATCCCCAAAGTCTTTTAAATGATTAAAACCTGGATTATCTGATAAATCAGGTACCTGCCCCAAAACCATTCCTCCTTCATAGTTCAGGTATTTATCCTTATGCACAAGTATATAATTTACTCCCAAAAAACTCAGAATCCCGGGGGTAGTATCAGCTTCAAGATCTTTAATTTTCTGGCTTATCTCATAAGCGTTTGTTCCAGGAACAGCGCCGTTAATCATTTTTTTATGGTGAATTGTTTGATTGAAAAGTACAGGTCTCATATCTGCTTTCAATGGATACTCCGCGATAATGCTATCTTCAGGTTGCCTCTTAAGCCATGTATAAACCTCTGGAGGATGGCTTATATCCACAATTCTAGATGGTGAGAAATTAGCAAATTCAAAAATAACAATCAAACAGAGTATAATAACAATTATGAGTTTTTTTCTTTGAGTGTTAAATTTTTCCAAACAATATTTCAAACCGAATCCAGCTAATACGCATATAGAAATCATAACTACACTCCCCATGCGCGCATAATTACGAAAAATTGGAAATATTTTAAACAGGAAAAAAGACGGTAAAGGAATAAAAAAACCATTTATATTACCAATATACGGACTAAAAGAACATATCATGAAAGAAAATAAAATGAAGACCCAAAACGAAATAAAAAAATCTGTTTTATGATCAGATATTCCTTCTTTTTTATCTTTTTTCAATTTTTTATATCCAAAATAAGCTAAAAAAATTGGGATAAGACCTAAGTAAAGTGACTGTTCCCCTCCACTGTTTTCGCCATATAAAGGCGTTCCGACAAAAAAACTTGTTATCTTTCCAAAAACTGGATGATATTCCGTTGGTAAAAAATAATTAAGCGGTCGAGCAGAATCTGCAAAAAGCTGACCAAAAGAACGAATAAGTCCCTTTTCTTTAGCTTCACCAGTACTAAAAAAAACCATCTTAAGATAAGGCCAAATTTGCAACAACATTATTAAAGCCCCAGTACTTAATCCTACAATAGAAAGTTTAAAAAACAAAAAAATGTCCTTTATCGAAATTCTTTGTCTGGATAGAAACCCATAAATTATACAAAAAACAAAAAATAGTATTGTAAAAATACCCATAAAGTAAACATAATAATAATTACTAAATTGACCAATCAATGCAAAACAAAATCCACAAATTAACGCACTAATATAATTTCTCTTTGCAAAGAAATTAAATAAGGAAATAATATAAACAACCATCCACTGCATACTAGACAGACAAAGATGATCCCAAGAACGAGCAAAATGATAAGGACTAAGAGAAAATACAATCCCTGAAAAAAAAGCAGAAAACCGGTTTTTTGTAAAATAAAGGACAAGCCAATACATAGCTACAGCCGATAGAAAAAAACTACACATACTTTGCAGATTATAAGTAACAATTTCCCCTACTAAAATTGTAGAATAAAGATTAAAAATATTCCATAGGGGATAAAGTGCTGGATACTTAACACCAAACGGCACAGCTAATATAGGTACAAAATCCGCAGACAAGCCATTAATATGTGCGAATTTAAGCCACCAAAACCCCCAAAACCAGGCTAAAGGATCAGTTTTAGTCCCATAAAAACAAGTTTTTAAATTAAAAATTAAAGGAAAAGTAGCATATATACTTAATAAAAGATATAGTCCAACGGTATAAAGCTCTTTCTTAATAAGATTAATTATTTTTTTTACTATTTGAGAATTCAACAAATTTAATCACCATTCCCATTACTAAAACAATATAAGCAAAATTCATTATTATATCTGCCCAATTCACATTACTTAGACCTAGCAAAATAGAAGAAATTAAAAAACTCAGCACAAAATAAATAAAACATTTATCAGACAGCGTACGCATTTTAAACCAGTCGTTACAATTAACTAACCAAACAGGTAACGCTCTGTTCTCCACCGCTTTTCCGCACTTTGATTTTTTAATACTATTAAGATCATCTTCAGCACTAAATTGGATTAATAACAATGAGAACAGATGCAAAAGAACACATAAAATAGAAACACATACTAATCCATAAAAAACATAATAAGAAGACTTTACAATAAAAACAAATGGGCCAAAATAAGAAGTTATCGCAATAAAAAAGAATATACTAAGACACAGAGCAAACGATATTACATTATTTAGTATACACTGTCTGGAGTTTAAATTAAAACCCTTTTTCCCAAGCCAGGCAAGCCCTGTCCAGAGACAACATAAAAGAACAAAGAAAATAATAGCTTCACCTATCAAACTAGCCAATCTTTGCTCATTCAAATGAATCTTTTTAAGCGCCAGCATAATATTGCCCTGGTCATTAGAAAAAATATAATTTCTTATCCTGATATCAACGCTCGGAGGATTTGTTGGCAGAAACTGCAATTTTAATCTATTTTCTCCGATTCTTACCAGCTGTTCATCAATATAATAATAACGCGAGACTATGTTTTTTGTTTCATTACTCACCCTGAGTTTCAGCCTTTTGCCATTTAAAAGTAATTTCTCTGAATCAGTATTTCTGTAATCATATTTAATCTGTAATACATAATTCGTCTTTAAAGGCAATTCTATGCTCTTACTGACACGGGAGGAAGATACAGCAAATTCTTGTTCAATTTTAATATTTGTTATATCTATTTCACTGCGTGCTACAATTAAAAATGTTAATGCAAAAAACCCAGCGAATAATCCAGCTAAGCTGAAATTAATTATTTTCAGTAAAGTTAATTTTTTATTTTGCACTATTTCTTCTCCTTATAAAAACTATTCTTGCAAAGAAAACCAAACTCATAATCAGAAATAAAAATAATCCCAAACATAAAACGGCCTGAGAAGAAAAGAATAGCATCAGCGTGAAATCCTCTCCTAGGCCAAGTTTTTCCGGTTCAATGTACCAGCCATTAGCATATCCATTCACGGTTTGATGAATAATCGGCAATGGTTTTTTAGATAAAAACATTATATCCTTAAGCGAAAATTTAATTTCATGCTTCAATTCTTTTACCTGTAATTCAGGATAATCTTTAATAACCAATCCGGGTTCATTTGAATCAACATGGTAAACATTCCACAAGCTATGAAAACTATCATTAAAAACCAGCCAGAAAGGTCTTTTTGCTCCCTTAACATCGACCACATACTTAGCTGGGTTGATTTGTTTAAAGATAATCATTGGCCCTTTTTCCCCAGAATTAATTTTAATGTTATTGATTGGCTCTAACAAAACCCAATCAATATTTACGACATCGTTCTTAATTTTTTTATATTTATGTGAACCCCGCTTTAAATTAATTTCTTTCGCTATAACATTATTTTTTATATCCTTCAAACTTGTTAATTGGTCAAAGTCCTTAAAATAAAATATATCCTCATCAATCTTAAGTAAAGGGATACTTATCTTTTCCTTTAGTTTTTGATATTCCCTATTGTTTTTCAAAACTGGAAATGCAAATCTTTTATACATACCAATGCTCTTAAGGCTAAATCCGCTTAAAGCGTTTATATCCGCAGAATCTTTATTCAATAAATGCACACTAATATTTTTTATTTTCAAATCCGGCTCATTTTTTAACAACCAGGAAAGATCAACTTCATAATTTTGCCAATCAGGAAACATACTATTTTTAGTCAACACTTTATAAACAATACTGGCCTTGTCAGGATTTAAACGTTCCTTATTTGGTAAAGCTAAAACAAGCTGCTTATCGTCAATACTATGGGGATCATCCAATAGCCATCCACCTTTTATGGAGTCATCAAAAGATGATTTTAAAAGATTAAATCCATTATACAAAGCAAAACTATTTACATCTATTACCTCACCAGAATACCCAACATTATATGGGGACCGATATGATTCATATATTTTAAAGTCATGGCACTCCTGCTTTAATTGCCACTCAGGCAAATCGTTTCTAACTCCAGCTAAGACTCTAGCATCCACAGATCCATCATTATTCCTATCCAAATCTACATAAACAGCAATATCTTGCTTTGCAAAATTATCAACTTTGTAAACAAATTTTAAAATCCCCGGCTCAATCGGATTTGTTAAGTTAAAATTAACTATTAATTTATCTTTTTCCTTATTAATTGCATCCTTAAAAAAATTATCAGAGTATTTTATTTGGCTTAATAAAACCTCAATTTCTTCTCCATCCGCTGACTTTAATATCTTAATTTTATCTTTATTATGCTCAAGCACTTCCCCGATTACAACCTCATTAGTTTTTAGGAAATACCGCTTAACATTATTAGGCTTTGCTTTTTTAAAAGCGGTTAACCCATCGTCCAGGGCATCAATCCCGCATAAAAACCGCAGACTATTCCCGTTAAAATGAGCATTAACTTTGCCCTTAAACTGATTGTCTATCTCCCAGTTTTCAATATTTACATTAGCTATAGGCAACTCTATCGCACTATTTGAGCTAAAAAAATTACACTCAGATAAGCAAAAATCGATTTCCGCTAGATTTTTGACTTCAGGCAGAAAAGTCCCAACTAAAACTATTTTTAATAGCTTAGGATTATTGGCTACCGAGGAAATCTTATTATTGACCATTTTCAGGATATCTATTTCCTCAAAATTAAAAACTTCAAGATCAACAAACAAATCAGGCTGATCATCACCAGAAATATCAACAAAAAAACACATTTTAAAGCCAAGTTTATTTTCCTTAGATGAACAATTAAATTCCACACTTGGACATTCATTTAGATCTATATTAAAATTTTTACTTAAGATAATCCCTGGAAAAGAATGTTCTTTTAAGTTTGCTTTTATCTGCAAGCCTATCACATCATTTAAAAACTTATATTCAGTTTCGTCTTGAAAGATATTCTCTTCATTGAAATTTTCAATTATGAAATTTATATTTTCATTAAACCTTACACTTACTTGCCTATCAAAACTCTTTAGTCCGCTTATAAAACCAATTTTATCTGTACCTTGAGGGCAAACCAATATGATCTCATTGATTCCTGGAGTTAAGAAAATGCCTCTAATACTAAATTGGTCTAAATCTAAACATTGCTTAGGAACTTTAACTTTTTCATGTAAGCTGCCGTTAACCCATATTTCCAGATCACGAGGTTTTTTATATGCGTCAGCTTCAAAAAATAATGTGCAGATAATACTACTTTCATGGGGATTCAAAACAGAAAGTTTCATCCTATTTCCACCCCAAAAATAGTTTATCTTTCTATTTGTTTCCATCTGAAAAAAATTCTCTGTTTTGATAATTAAAGGCGGGATTTCTTCCTTAGTTGATAAAAGACCAAAATCCCAGTTACAAAGCTGGTCTTCTTTAAAATAATTTCTCGACTCTACTAATTTTGGCTCTAGATTAAGCTTAAGATTATAAGCACTAGATTCCTGCGCAAAAGCAAAAACCTGCAGTGATAGAACAAATAATACCCCTATCGTTCCGATAATTAATAAATTCTTTTTTATCATTCAGTAATCTTCCTTTTCCCAACAACTTAATGTATCCAAAATTCAGCTTTCTCTTTATTAAAAATGTAAGTTGAATTAACATTTTTTTTATTCAATTTATCTAATATCTTAATCTGAGCTTTAATCCTTTTTTCTTTACTAACTAGGAATAATCTAACTGGCTCTATTTTTACAAAAGAACTATCAGAACTTATTAAAAAATCATGATGGCCTTTTTCCAAAATAAATTCACCAATTTTTATATACTTCCGCTGAAACACATAATCATCCAGCCTTGAGTCATTAATAATGCTATGTCCGTCAATATTGATTAAGTAAGAGCTATTTTTCAACCAATCCAAATCACAAAATGAAGAATCAACCCATAACTCGAAACTTTCTTTCGAAGAAATATTTACGGCAAATTTACTTGACACCGTCACAGCATAAAATTCAAAGTCAATAGCCAAATCCTCCCAGATGCTATCTTGAAAAACAAAATCATTAATATTATCAAGCAATAAAGTTGCTGTTTGTCTATCAGACAGCTGTTCAGCATAGATAAGTACTGGCTTATTATTAAAATATTCAGTATTAGCCAAAACAATCAACGCTTCTGCATCCCCCTCAATCATTACCGGCGCTGCAAAGCAACTAGATATATTATCAATAAATAAAAACTTGATAATTAAAAAAACTGAAATTAATAGCTCGATCAATCTTTTTTTATTTTTCATTACGATTTTCCTATTTCTATTTAGTCAGCATATATAAGGGGTAAGAAATAATTGTTATTGCTAAAGATTATTACATCCCCATCTTGCTCTAAAGTCATTTTTTCATTAAATATTTTTTTAAGTTCTGATAATGATTCATGTTCAACAAAACCAAACCAAGGCAGCAAATCACTATTAATCACAATTATTCCTATATTATATATTTTAAGAATTTTTTCGTAATTAACTGCTGAGATATTTTTATAAAGCCCCACTATCTGATGGTGAGTACCAATGAACGGTTTATTTACATTTTTAAGTAAAGGGTCAAGTCCGGTATATTTATTATCTTCATAATTATTCAGGCAAACCTGATAGTTCCCGCTTCCAGGCAAACTAAGGATCTTCTGCTGAACCATTTTTTCATTCAGGAGCTTTCTTGATTTTTGATAAACAGCCTTGTCTTTAAATTTTCTTGAAGCATACCCATAACCATTAGTTCTATAATTAGGAACAATATTTCCGGTAATGACAGGGATACTGCAAAAAATTAAATATGCCACAAAGATGTTTAAAATCATCTTAAAATGCTTATTATGTTTAATCTCATTAAATATAAATAAAAGCAGCAATGATAGTATGTACACATACAGAATCCCGAACTTTTCAACAGGCGTTTTAAATATCTTAAAAAAAGGAATATGCGCAAATAAAAAATTATATATTGATCCAAAAGGTGGAGCATTCCCTTTTACCAAAAAGAGTAGCATAACTAATATGCTAAAAGTAACCCAGCATAAAACACGGTTAGGATTAGCTTTATTTTTGATAAAAAGAAAATAATAAAACACTATAAATATGGGAACCATCAGAATAAGTTTTGAAAAAAATGAACTATACCAAAACGAACTAAAATCATAACTAGGATCACTACATACCAATACAGTAAGAGACAGCATGCGCACAATAACCGGCTTAAAATTACCCAGAGTTGAATCCAACCAATTCTGTGCTACCGATAATGGATAGATATTCTGTGCTACAGATTTCACATTAACTAATAATGTCATCAGCCACCAGAAATTAAAGACTACCAGCGCAGTGAGCAAAAATATATATTTTTTTATAATGCTAATTACTGAAATTTTTTTATTTAAATAGTAACTAGCTATAATTATTGATAAAAAGATTGAAATAAGTCCTATTCCAAATAGGGGGGGATTAGTATATGCAAAACTAAAAATTCCTGATAATATGCCAAAAACAAAAAATAGTTCAAATCTTTTATCATAATATTCTAAAAGCACTAAAAAAAATATTGGCATAATTGTAACTATGAAAAGGTTCCATTGATTTAAACTAGACAAAAAAACAAGTGTAAAGGGGTTAATTACATAAAAAAATGCGATGACGAAAGCAATAAACGGAGTAGTCTTAACTTTTTTGCAAACCAAAAACATTGCAAAAAAAGGCAGAAAATAAATCATAAAAACAGAAATAAAATTAGCAAATACCACTGATCCTGTAATTTTCTGAATAAGCATTAGTCCGATGACATTAAGTCCTGTCATACATGGCCCCATATTTGCTAAACCAGTCCCATATGTATGATGCCAAGCAAAACCAAAACTTTTTAAAAAAGTAGAGTAATTTAATATAGTATTACCTTCACCTCCGAGTACAAGACAACCATTACGATAATACCCAATAAATCCAAAACTAATAAACAATATATACCCTAATATATATATATAATTGCTATTTATCATTATTTTAAATTTATCAATAATGTATGATTTTATATTTGCTTTCATAATCACAAACCTTAAACCTAAAATACATTGCTCTAATCGTAATCATACAGCAAATCTTTAGTGTTTTTTTTAGTAAAAGACTTCACAAGAATCTTCACTCCTGCCGAAATTAATTTACAAGCATATTTAAAATCTTCAACTGACCGGATCTTACTTAATAAGCGAACAGGATTCAGATAAGAAATAGCCCGATGGATTATAAAACTTTTATAAGCATTAATCTGAAGTTTTTTAATTTCCTCGGAAGTAAAATTAACCGTCGGAGTCCCCCGATCATCAAGTATTTGGTTCATCTGTTCATATTTAATTTCATCAAACTGATTGTCATTAAAAATAAAATCGAAATCAATCAGCCCTTCTTTTTTAAAATATTTATAAACATCAGATGTTACATGCGGTGCGAGTAAATAAAAAGCAGCAAAATCCGTTCCTGATTTTTTCGCAAATTCTATGGTATCATTTATCTGATCCTTAGTTTCATAAGGAAATCCCAATATATTAGTACAAATTGTCCACATCCCGATCTTATTTGCATATTGAATCATCTCTTTTGCCTGAATAAGCGAAAATGGTTTTCCTAAAAATTTTCGGGTTTCTTCATTGCCTGACTCAATACCAAAAGTAATTCTATAACAACCGGCTTTTTTCATTTTATCCAAAATTGTCTTGTCTAATGTCCAATGCGCTATACCGTTAGGCGTATTCCATTTTATGTCTAATCTCCTGTTTATTATTTCATCACAGATATCATTCCATCTTTTTTTATTTACTGAAGCACTATCATCTAGAAAATGAAACTCCTTAATACCATATTTAGTATTCAATAATTCCAGTTCATCAACAACTTTTTTAGGACTTTTCCCTCTCCAGGTCTTGCCCCATACAATTTTAACTGTACAATAAATGCATCTACCAGGGCAACCGCGGCTTGAAATAATCCCAAGCGAAGGATAACGCATTAAAAAAGGAGCTACATGAGCATTGCTTGTATATCTATTAACATCAATAAGCGAATAATCACATTCGATAGAATCCAAGTTTTTTATAAGCTCCCGTTGCCGACTTCGAAAAAGTTGCCCATTCTGCTTAAAAACAATTCCATCGATATTCCTAAAATCTCTCTTTCCAGATAATATATTTTCACATAACTCATAGAAAGTTATCTCCCCTTCCCCAAGAACAACAAAATCAATAGAAGTCTCTTTTAAAACCATATCGCAGAAAGCAGTAGCATGATTGCCACCTAAAACAACTTGAATCGCAGAATCGACTTTTTTAATCAAATTTGATATTGATATAATATCAATATAATGCCTTGAATACATACAACCTAAACCAATAATTTCAGGTCTTTCTTTTTCTATTATCTCAACTATTTTTTCATCAGAAAGGCCACATCGAATCCTATTATTTTCTAAAAAACCTTTCTCATTAAACCCCATACCCAAATCATATACTTTGCTTTCCATATTTTTTTGTTTCAAATATGAAGCTAGATAAATTAAGTTGATTGGCAGATTAGCATAAATTTGCTCAGGTGCTTGTTTCTTTGAAGTAAAATATTGATTGAATAATAAAATTTTGCTCACTTCTCCCCCAAATCAAAACTGTCAGTTTTATGCTTAACAATATATGTATTCAACTCCGCCATAGACCTAAAGAATAAAGAAACAAATAATCTTATAACCGCAAAAAAAGGCACAACAAAAACAAAAACTAAACAATTATAAAGCCTATTATTGCCTTTAAATAGCATGTACACGCTAAATGGCAAATCCTGAGGATAATCATTAATATTGGCTTTACAGTAAATAATTTTCAAATCACTTTTTTCAATCATTTTACTTATACTTTTATAACTATAGTGAAAAAGATGTCTCGGAGCATCCAAATGAAACCACTTTTTTTTAGTTAAATTAAACCCCAAACTATCACGATTAGGAATCTCAAATATAAGCACTCCTTCCGGATTAAGAAGTCTTTCAATGTTTTTAACAAAAACAGCTGGATTTACTACATGCTCAAAAACATGCCACATAATAATTATGTCGAATTGACCATATCCCGATATATCCACTGTCTCGTCGTCAAGATGCACATTATACACAGTAATATCTTTAGAATGTTTCCTTATATATTCACATCCATCTTCATTTATCTCAACAGCAGATTTTTCAAATCTCTGAGGTAAAAATCTTAAAAATTCCCCTTTCCCACAACCAATTTCCAGAATTCTAGACCCTTTAAGGTTTTTAAATTTATCAATCAGTTTTAGTCTTTGATTAAAACTTAACCTTTGAAAAAAAGATAAGGTATTTGCAATTAACTTATTTGAAGCAAGCGGCGGATAATAATTCTTTCGATAGTATTTTTTGTAATAATCACTATCGGTTTCAACTTCCGTAAAAGTAACACCACAAGCTTCACATTGAACTATAGCGAATTTATCTTCACTTAAAATATGTCTGCCATGAATGTCTTGAGCAATAAATAATTTTCTCACGCCACCACTTGCGCATAACCTGCAATTCATGATATCCCCTAGGATTATTTAATACCTAAAATTTTTGATTTATAAATTCTTTTAATAAACTCAAGAATCTTTTCAAGTATTCCATTTTACACTTTGAGCTTATAATATTTTTAATATATTTACCGCTGAAATATATTGATAAGTTAGGTAAAACTTTATTATATTTTCTATTTGCTCGGATAACCCAATCAAGCAAATCAACAGAATGCTCTGCAAATCTATATTTCTCAGGCTTATCTTTTATTAATAGCACCGTATTCATTAAAGACGGATAATCTTCTCTTTTTATATTTCCGCAGCGCTCATCAAAAATTTCACACCCTGGATATGGGGCAAAAACATTGAAAGAAACGATAGTTGGTTTCAAATTATCAATAAAGCTTAAAGATGACTGCAAGTCCTCCTCTTTTTCAGCAGGAGTATTAACCAGCATATTAGCAAAAGTACGGATATTCAATTTCCGACAGATGTTAAATGTTTTTTCTATTTGCTCTACTGTTATACCCTTTTTAAGCTGTTCTAATTCTGGATTTGTCCCTTTTTCCACACCAAAATCAATTTGAACACAACCAGCATCAGCCATGATTTTAAGCATTTCATAATCAACAGTATTAACTTTTGATGAGCATCCCCAGATTAAAGGAGATTTATCATCAATCATTAATTGGCAGAACTGACGAACATTTTCTTTTTTTAATGTAAAGAGGTCATCAATAAAATAAAATGAATCAATTTTATATTCGGCTCTTAAATCCTTAATCTCCTTATACAGGGACTCGGGGGAACGAAGTCTGACAAAACGTTCACCTGAGTAAAATTCTCTCAATTTTTTCGACACACAAAAAGTACAAGAAGACGGACAACCCCGTGATGATAAAACATAAAAACTTTTAGAAAAAACGCCTCTTATCGCATACGGCGATGCTGTTGTATAAAAATCCATATCCAAATCTTCATAATCAGGAAATGATATCTCATCTAAATTTTCAGCTAAAATCCGCCTTTTATTTATTATCAGCTTATCTGATTGTTTATCCCAGTATGCTATACCGTCAACCAAGTTATAATTATAAGTATTATGCCTAATTGCCTTGACTAATTCAAAAAGAGTTACCTCGCCTTCACCGATAACCAAAAAATCGAAATTAGAATTATCGTAAATGAAATGCTCAGGGAAAAACGTAGGATGGACTCCGCCGACAACAATTTTTATTCCTTTTTTTTTATTTTTAATCTCAGTAGCTAGGGTTTCAACTTCTTGTAGTTCAGGAGTATAACAAGTTATACAAACTATATCAGTATCCGCTTCAATTATATGCTTTATTGTGTTTTCCCTTACTTTAGCTAAATAAATATCCTTATTTCGATCAAAAGACTTGCTTCTAACCTGATCCTTAATAATACAGTCAATAATTTCCGTTTGAATACCCTGTTTTTTTAAATAACCGGAAAGATACATTAATGCCAATGGAGGCCGATAATGGTTAAAGGCTCTAGATGGCGGAGACACAAAAATTACCTTACTATTTGATCTATTTTCACTCATAAATATTACCTTTGTTTTTCAAGGGATTTTTGCCAATTATAACTATAAAGAATGTAACTCCAACTAAAAATCTTAAAAAATACATACCGCAAGCAAGCGCTGGCTTGCTTATAAGTTTTTTCCATTTGCCCTTTTCCACAAATACACCTAAAAAGCGATAAGAAAAACCCAGCTGTTTTTTAACAATGCGATCATTCTTGCCCCATTTCAGAACATATTTTTCAAATGTTTTTGAATAATAACTCTTTTTTATTAAATAATTTTTCAAATTAAACTTACCCTCATTATGATAAATCGGGGAATTTATTATTGCAGTTCTTCCAATTTGATTTATTCTTCTGTCAAAATCCCAATCTTCAGGGCCTGTTAAGTTTTCATCAAAACCTTTTGTTTCTATAAATATATCTTTCTTAATAAAACGCACGCAGTCAATAACTGTCGCATTATAAAAACTGCGCTCAAAATTTCTAACATTTATCCAAAATCCTTTTCCGACAATTATTTCCGGAATATATAAAGCAGCTAAATCATTTGTCCTGATTTTACTAACACATTCAGAAATCACATTTCTTGAAAGAGTCATATCCACATCAAGATAAAGCACATATTCACCCTGAGCATGGCTAATCCCGAAATTTCTTTGCGCTGAGCGCTCTGGACCAATATTGTACACCTTATCCGTAAATTGATAGGCAATTGACTTTGTTTTGTCATTTGAATTATTATCCACCACAATGATTTCAATCTCTGAGCGATTAAAGATCTGAGACCTTATTGACGCTAAGCAATCGCCAATATGTTTTTGAGCATTTTTTGTAGTGATTACAACAGAAACCTTAATATTACCCATTATTATTCAACAACCCTTCCAGAATTAACTGTGCTCTCTTTTCCCAACTCCATTGATTTACGATTAAATCTCTTGCCTCTTGTGAAATCGTTCTATAATACGCAGGGTCTGCCAAAACCTTTATTATTTGCTCAGCAAAATAGTTATAATCATCTTTAGGGACTTTTATCATCCCTTGAGGATAATATGTTTTTAAAGCTTCTAAATCAAAGCTTATTCCTGGCAAAGCCCACGCCATCGCCTCAGCTGCAGCCATTCCCCCACTGTCATATGTAGCCGGATGTAAAACTATCTTGCTCTGTTTAAAAATATCATTTTTTTTATCACCATCCAGAAAACCAAATAAAGCCACGCTTTGATTCAGCCCGTATTCATCTATCTTATTCTGAACATCTACTTCTAATGGACCATTGCCGATCATCGCTAGCTTTGCTTTTGGTAATTTCGCAATAACTTTTTTCCATATTTCCATCAACACTAAAACTCCTTTTTGTTGGTGAAATCTACCGATAAAACAACAATCATACTTTCTATCAGCTATAGAAATTATACTTTTGCCGTTTAAATATTCTGTCGACGCTTCGATATTAACTCCTCCGCGAATAACAAAAATATCGTTTTCTTTTCTTCTTTTTGTTACAAACTTATTTCTATCCGGCTCTGATGTAACAAACACAATATCTGCAAAATTTTTCACAATCCAATAAGTTGGTCTTTGTGAAATCCAGTATAAAAAACCTCTAATTGCATCCTTACCTTTGTAAGGACTCTCTTTATCCCAAGGCGCAGGCGCAAATAAATAATATCCGGCAATCCATCTAATTTTGGGGTTGATTAATTTTATTAAAAAAGCAGGGATAAGATCCGGGTAAAAATCCGAAACAGAATACACCCAAGGATTGTTTTTGAATAAAACTCTGTTTTTTAATACAAAAATTATACCATTTGTTAATTTTTTAAATAGATTAATAAAAACAGCGTATAAACTAAACACATTCTTAAAACCTAATTTATTAGAAGATTTATAGAATACGAGATCACCCAATCCATAGTTCTTGCAAACAGTAATTGCTTCTTCGGTAGCAATCATTTTCAGATTTATCGATTCCTTCCAATATCTTGCAAGTTCAATAAAAATCCTACATCCACCGCTTAAACCAGAATCTCCAATATTATTATTAGCAATAAAAAAACACTCTATTAATTTTTTACTCATATTGTTCCTAATATATTATATCTCAAATATTTTTTATAATTATGAGATTGTTCAAGAAAACTGCACTTTTGACCTACCCTTAAATAAAATCATCCAAGCACTTTTATAAAGATGACGATCATATTTTATTCTATTTGGAAATCTTATATAATACTGCAGTAATCTAAAAATGAACGCAGGACTTAAATAAAATTTTCGTATCGCCTTAGCCCTGGCTTTTTCCATATAATCAAGAGTCAGTCCCTTGGGAACATATTTAGGCCAAGCAGAATAATTTTTACCCAGTTTTCCAGAAATAAATTGATCAACAATATCCCCTGATATAATTTCCTCTTCGATAGCTTGTTCATATAATTCAGAGCCTGGTAATGGACAGGTCAAATGTATGCCCATTATATCAGCTTTAGATGTAAATGGATAATTTACTGTTCTCTGTATTTCATCAATACCTTCTGTGGGGAAGCCCAGCATAAGAAAAATACTTGTACGTAGTCCAACCTTACGACATACCTTTATAGCATCTTTAATTGCCTGATCACTTACTTTTTTCTTTATAACTTGATTTCTTATCCTAAGATCTCCACTTTCAACGCCAATGAAAACTTCACGGCAGCCTGATTTTCTCATGGCTTTAACCAGCTCTAAATCTAGGCTGTCTGCCCTTGTCATTGCTAACCATTGGATTTTTAGTTTTCTTTTTACGATCTCTGCGCATATTTCTAAGCAATTTTTCTTATTTAGTGTCATCGTATCATCAATAAAATTATAAACTCCTCTTGAGAGAGATAAGTTTCTTTGAATTTCATCAACTACCTTTAGCGGAGAACGATACCGAACATATTTCCGAGAAGCTGTTTTACAACAAAAACTACAACTAAAAGGACACCCTCTAGAACTCATTATGGTAAAACCTGTTTCTCTTTTTTCTATTGGATCCAAAGGATATCCATATTCCTTGAAATCAATTAACTCATAATCAGGATCTGGGAGAGCATCAATATCTTTAACATAATCCCCTTCGTAAAGACCAGCTATTTTCTCCCCATTATCAAGTTTTTTCAATATTTCCAGCATGATTAATTCGCCTTCACCTCTAACTCCAAAATCAAAAGCAGGATATCTCTCAATAAAAGTAGGATCGACACAAACATGCATTCCTCCGCAACCAATTACAATTTCAGGAATTTCTTTCTTAATTTTATTTGCCAAAGGTACTGCAGTAATTGTTGACGGTGTCAGGATGGTAATACCTATCATCCGCGGTTTCATTTCTTTTGCAAAATCAACTGCTTCTTGCAAGGACATTTTTTTCAAGCCAATATCTAAAATCTTACAATTATAACCCTTAGAATTTAAATATGCCGCTATTGACATTACCCCTACTGGAGGGCTTGAGGTATCATCCCCGCTTGGTACAAAATTCTCAGATTCCTTAAATTGCAAAGGAGCTGACATAAAAAGAACATCAACAATTTTATTTTTCCCCATATACCACCCCTACGTTCTTTATCTTTTTTTATTTTTAAAAAATTCATTAAACTTTGATACTACAAATTCTAATCGGGTTTTGTCTATCCCGGGGTAAACACCGATCCAAAATAAATTATTCATTACCTTATCAGTATTTTTTAGGTTCCCGAAAACTCTACATTTTATTTCCGCATAAGCCGGCTGTTTCAGCATATTACCGCCAAACAGCATTCTAGTCGCTATTTTGTTCTGCTCCAGATATTGGACTATATCATTCCTTGTAAAAAGAAAATTAGGCTTAATCAGAATCGGAAATCCAAACCAACTAGGCTTAGAATTATCACCATACTCAGGCAATATAAAAAACTCCTTATACTTAAATAAATTTTTAAAAATATAATTAAAATTATTCCGCCTTGCTTTTATAAAAGATTTGAGCTTTTTTAACTGCGCACAACCTATAGCCGCTTGCATATCTGTAACTCTTAAGTTATAACCAATGTGAGAATAAACGTATTTATGATCATATCCCCTGGGTAGATCGCCAAATTGCTGATCAAATCTGGCACAACAAGTATCATCATGCCCAGATTCACACCAACAATCACGCCCCCAATCGCGTAAAGACAAAACTATTCGTTTTAGTAAAGGATTACTCGTTAAAACAGCCCCACCTTCTCCCATAGTCATATGATGCGCAGGGTAAAAACTACAAGTCGCGATATCCCCAAATGTCCCAGTGTGCTTATTATTATATACTGAGCCTAGGGCATCACAATTATCTTCGATAACAAATAATTTATATTTTTTAGCGATTTTAAGAACCTGATCAATATTAAAGGGATTTCCTAATGTATGAGCAATAAAAATTGCTTTGGTTTTTTTAGAAATTGCTTTTTCAATCTTAAGGGTGGCAATATTGTAAGTGCCTAACTCAACGTCAACAAATACAGGAACGAGATTATTCTGTAATATTGGATTTAATGTTGTGGGGAATCCACATGCAGTTGTGATAACTTCATCCCCCGGATTTAATCTACGTTCTTTTAATAAAGGTGAAGTTAATGCGCTTATTGCCAATAAATTAGCCGACGAGCCAGAATTAGTTAAAAGACAGTACTTAGTCCCAATAAAATCAGCTAATTCTTTTTCAAGCTGTTGAGCGTATCTACCGGCAGTTAACCAAAAGTCCAATGATGCGTCAACAAGACTAATCATTTCTTTTTCATCATAAACCCGCCCAGCATAATTAATATATGTTTCTCCCTCGACAAACTTATCCTGATGTTTTCTTAATTTATAGATCTCTTCGACATGTTTAAAAATTTTTTTTCGAAGTTTAACTTCTTTGAAATCCATATCAAGCTTCCTCCAATATATCAATAAGCATATTTGCTCTAAGTTCATCACGCGATAAAAATGGCTCTTGGTCTTCGAGCGGCTTACTGACTGATAATTTAGGTAAAACTTTAGCATCATCTCTTATTTTCACTTCAAGAAAAGCAGGTTTATTATCATTAAATAATGCCTTGAATTTTTTCACCATATCTCTTTCCTGAATTAACCGGTCGGTTTTTATTTTATAGGAAGATACTACTTTTTGAAAATCTGGCGCATTATAACCAATAACCGTTGATTGAAATTTTGATTCGAAATATTGTTCCTGAAACTGACGCACCATTCCATAACACAAATTATTTAGCATTACAATCTTAATCGGAAGTTGATAATTATAAACTGTTTGTAATTCCTGAATATTAAGCTGAAAACCGCCGTCACCAGTAATTACCACAGCTACTGCATTCTTGTCCGCAAAACAAGCTCCTATAGCAAATGCCAGTGCTGAGCCCATTGCGCCCATGCCGCCTTGCGTTAAAAATCTCTGCTTTTCTCCAATTTCCAAAGATTGTGCCGCCCACATTTGATGTTGACCGACATCAACACAGACAACACTATTTTTAGGCATATAGGCTGATAATGTTGTGCAGACAAAATTAGGGTCTAATTTTTTCTTTATAAGCTTTTCTTCTATTTTGTATCGTGTTTTGAAACTTTTTAATGTGTCATACCATTTAAATATATTTTTTTTATTATATTCTTTCAATTCACTATTAAATTTAGTTATAAAATTCTTTATATCTGTATTAAAAACATACTTTGCCTTAACTTTATTATTCAACTCATTTTTATCGATATCAACATGTATGATTTTAGCTGCTCTAGCAAAAGTTTCAGGGCAAGTTCCAGTTTGCCGTGTATCCAGTCTAGCTCCTAATACAATAACCAGATCCGCATTCGCAACAGCTAAATTAGCATTACGATTTCCATAAGTTCCGATCATACCGACAAAATTATTTTTTTTATTAGATACTGAATCCTTACCCAACAATGTCGAAACAACAGGGAAATTTGTTAATTTCAAAAAACTGACAAGCTCTTTCTGTGCTTTTGATAACCTAACTCCTCCACCAACAAGCACAATCGGTCTTTTACAATTATGAACTAGTTTTACAACTTCCTGCATTTCACTTTCCTTAATTTCATTCTTCGTAATATTTATTTTTGGACTTTGAAATACTTTCAATTTTTCCGGATCAACATCAGCTCTTTGAATATTCATCGGGATATCTAATAATACTGGCCCAGGCCTACCTGATTTTGCGATATAAAATAGTCTTTCCAATTCATACTTAATATCATTTGGATCTTTGATAATCACCGCTTCTTTTACAATCGGTTTTACCATGCTGACAATATCAGTTTCCTGAAACCCTAATTGCCTAATATTTTTTTTAAATTTAAATTCATAGGTATTTACCTGTCCAGTAATAAATAGACATGGTATAGAGTCAAAAAAACAACTCCCGATGCCCGTTATTAAATTCGTCGCTCCAGGACCGCTTGTCGCCATTGCCACCCCGATATTTCCATTCATTCTTGAATAACCTTCTGCGGCAAAGGCTGCGGTTTGTTCATGATGCATTGAAATAACAGTGATATCTTTTCTTTCATATAAAGAATCCAAAAGATGAGTTATTGCTCCCCCACAAAGTTCAAAAACATGATTAACATCCTTTTGGACTAAAAAATTAATAATATAATCTGATACTTTCATAAAAGTTACTTTCTTCAAAAAGTTTAAAAACATTAATACAGCAATTGATTTATTACAAACCAATCCAAGCTTTTCTTTAAACCAGAAAATAAATCATACTTTGGTTTCCACAATAAAAGTTTTTCAGCTAAAAAAATATCCGCTTGCCAAAAATCAGGCTCTACTCGGGGGTTATCTTTTCCTCCCCATAAAGCAGAAACCTTTTTCTTTGAAATTTCATTAATTACGGCTACTACTTCCTTTATTGAATATTGCTTACCCGCCCCGATATTAATTATCTCCCCGCTTATTCTATCCTTATTGATTACCGCTAGAATATAGGCTGATAAAACGTCTTCAATAAACACAAAATCCCTAACATTATTTGGCGAAGAAAGAACTGGATCAACCCCCTTTAAACACGATAAAATCAAAAAAGGGATTAACCGGTTTTTATCCTCATAATAGCCATAAGGTGAAAACAATCTTAAGGTGACTATTGACTTATTTTCTCTTTTAGCCAAAGCCTGACAATACAAAGTGCCAGCAGCTTTAGAAACTCCGTAATCAGTTAAAGGTTTAAGAACATCGGTTTCTTGCATTACTTTATGCTTAATACCATATTCAGAAGAAGACCCGCTATTTACAAACACTTCAAATCCAACACTATTACAAGCATCTACCAAATTAACTGTAGCCGAAAAATTAGTATCAATAATATACTTGCTGTTAATTTGCCCAAGACTTGCCCCGCAAGTTGCTGTATGAAAAATTATTTCCGGCTTAATTAACCTCACCATATCATTTACACATTTAAAATCCAGCAAATCGACATCATATGCTGTAATTTTTCCTATACTCTTTTTAAGTCTCCAAATATCTGAATTTTCTCTTTTAAAAATAAATACTTCGGCCTGCGCGGAAACACATTTGTGTACTAAATTAGAACCAATAAATCCCGTGGCTCCGGTTATTAGTATTTTTTTACCTTTAAGCGAATCTAACATATTTCCTAAGCCTTATAGTTTATACAAGATTACTTTTATACCACAATAAGGTTTTTTTGATTCCTTGTTGCAAACTATATCTCGGTTTCCATCCCAAAACTTTTCTTGCCTTCTTCGAATCAAGATATTGTTTTTTAATCTCATATTTAGCCTTGTTTAAAATCTTATAATTTGCTTTCTTAGACGCTATTTCAAACAATTTATTTAAAATCTCTAAAACTGTTATTGGATTTTCATCGCTAAAATTAAATGCGCTGCCAGCTAAATTTAAACTTTTTATTTTTTCCGCAAGCAAGATATAACCTTCAACTATATCTTCCACATATACATAATCACGAACAAACTTACCATCACTGCGAATTATTAATGTTTTATCGTTATTTACGCAGCGCATCGCATCAGGAATTATTCTGGAAAAATTATAATCTCCCGGTCCATATATATTCCCGCATCTAGTTACACATACTGGCAAATTGTAAGTATGAAAATAAGTATAGGCAATTAAATCAGCGCAACTCTTAGAAACATCATAGGGATGATCTCCTTTTAATTCCGATTCTTCCGAATAGGGGAGTTTATCATGAGAACCATACGCCTTATCGCTAGAGGCAATGACTATAGAGTTTATAAAACTCTTTCCTCTGGATGCTTCCAGAATATTCCAAGTCCCTTCAATATTCGATTTAAATGTTGTTATAGGATTTTTGTTTGAACGGCCAACAATTGCCTCTGCAGCTAGATGGAAAATTATTTCAGGCTTTTCCTGATCAATAATATTCTTTACCAACTTCATATTTGCCACATTCCCTTTAATCCCTTTTATTCGCTTTCTTAGACCTTTTTGATTTAAAACAATCTGCTTGCGATTTTTTACAATATCAAGACCAATCACTCTTGCTCCGGCTTCAATTAAAATTTTTGTCAGCCAAGAGCCGAGAAAGCCTTCATGCCCCGTAATAAATACTTGTTTATTTTTCCAAAAATTTTTATCCATTATTAAATATCCCTTTATTACCGTATTTGCCAAGGAGCATCTTGATTATCAATCATCTCCTCAAGTTCTATTTTATCACGCAATGTATCCATGCATTTCCAGAATCCATTGTGCTTATAGACCCCAAGCTGCTGATCTTTGGCTAATGATTCCAGCGGATTTCTTTCCCAAATAGTATCATCGCCTTTTCGGATATATTTAAATACCTCTGGTTCCAAAACAAAAAAACCCGCATTGATTCTACTGTTTTCCCCTTTTGGTTTTTCTAAAAAACGATTAACCGAATCTTTTTGAATATCCAAAACTCCAAATCTTCCTGCCGACTGCACTGCGGTCAAAGTAGCTAGTTTTTTATTCTTCTTATGCATACTTACCAATTTAGCAATGTCAATATCCGCTACCCCATCACCATAAGTCATCATAAAAGTTTCATTACCAATATATTTCTTTATTCTTTTTAGACGCCCGCCGGTCATAGTATTAATCCCGGTATCTACCATGGTCACTTTCCAGGGTTCTGAAGCAGTTGTATGAATTTCCATTTTATTTTCATTCATATCAATAGTAACATCGCTCATATGCAGGAAATAATGCGAGAAATACTCCTTTATAACATACCCTCGATAGCCTAAACATAGGACAAAATCATTAAAGCCAAATGATGAATAGATTTTCATTATATGCCATAAAATAGGCTTACCGCCTATTTCAATCATTGGCTTGGGAATCGATTCCGTAGCTTCACTAATTCGCGTTCCTCTGCCTCCACATAATATTACTACTTTCATAATTATGCTCCTAGGTTAACTTTAATATTTTGTAAAAACTTAATATTAACTCGATTTTTATAATAAGCCACTATTTTTTGCAATAACCCACTTGGCACAATAATTACACCCAAAGAAAAAAACCAGAACCCTAAATTAAACAAATTACTCCACTTAAGCTTAACTAAATAATATATTTCTCTTAAAGCATACCGTATCCCACCAAAACTTCTAATCTGCACCAGTCCGATATAATTGTTTGCTATAAAATTAGCTATCAGATATTTTCTCAAAGGAATAAATTTTTCTTCATTAAATGATTTAACTATTAAATCATACCAAACCATCATCGGTGATTTAATATAAATAGCCGGATTCATTGAGCCATTTCGATCGATTCTTACTGCGACTGTATTATCGCTTAAAATAACTGCATCACTTATTTTTAAAACTTGGACAACCATGGACGCCATTTCTACAAATGCTTGATTAAGAAAACTAAAATCTTGCATGAACTTTTTACGAAAAGCGATGCCTGATATCTGATCTGATAAAGCGATAACATCCCTAACATCTTCAAAAGCATTATTTATCGATACAATAATATCGGATTCAAACTGTTTCTTAACCCTGACTGCCTTAGAAACTGACTCAACAAACCAATAATATGACCTTGTCACAATCCCAATATTAGCAGACTGTTTAAAAGCGTCGTACATCCGCTTTAGCGCATTAATATCCGCGATATCATCCGCGCTAATGAAATAAATAATCTCGCCAATTGCGTATTGTTTGCAGACATTCAAATTACCTCCGCATCCGACGTTCTTTTCGTTTACGATAATTTTTATCCGGTCATCTTTAATTGTTTTTACTTTAGAGACTGTATCATCAGTAGAAAAGTTATCTACTATAAGCAATTCAAAATCAGCAAACGTTTGATTTAGAATGCTATTTATAGTTTCTAGTATTGTATCCGCGCCATTATAAACCGGTATACAAACACTGACTTTTTCTTTTAATATTTTTTTTGCGTCTTGCATAGTCAAAGATTCTTCCTCAATACAATCTCCCAATTATAGTATCCAATAATTGGAATCTTAACATTTCTCAGTATTTTAAAAAACTTATTATTATACGCGTCACGATTAATTCCTATGCGTTTAAAAATAAAATCTGAAACAGGAAACCAATACATTCTCTTTTTGTTAACTAATATATTGAAGTTATATTTTTTAATTTTATCTAACAACTGGCTTTCAGAAGTATATTCTTTTAAATGAGTAGGATCAAGCGCCCATTTACCATTACACCGATAAAAATACCAGCCATACCATTTTTTAAAAACTGTAGACAGATAAAAGATCCCGTTTTTAGATAAAATCCTAAAAGCCTCTTTAATTAATCCTTCTTCTTCAGGCATATGTTCAATCACCTGATTTGATATCGCAAAATCAATGCTTTCACTTTCAAGCATCGGAAGAGTCCCTACATCAGAAACAATGCATGAGATCCTATCACTAATATTTCTCACATTACTTATTCTCTTTTCAGAGATATCAACAGCAGTAATACTCTCAACATTCTCCAGCAAGCCCTTTTTAAGTAAAGCAAATAAAATAGATCCATCACCTGATCCCAGATCAATGAATTTTTTTATATCATTTTGTTTGAAAATATCTCCAATGATTTCAGGCAAGTCATCAGAATAATAATGTATATATTTTTTTGAATATTCATCTAATTTCATTTGATCATTAATCCTAAATTGTTATTGCAAATAAAAATCAAGTTTTTTTCTTAGAAAAATCAAATATATGTCCGGCAACTTTCAGAAAAGCCCGTCCAAAATATTTCAGATCATCAATGTCCCTAATGCTTAATATCTTTCTGGCAACAAATTCCGGTGAATAGCTGACAGAATACAGACTTTGCACCAGCTGCAACAGCTTTTCCTTGGAAAAATCTGTTTTCATTAATGGGCTTTTCATGTCATAATCTTCCCAGTTCGTGCTATATAAAAGATCCTTATGTTTACATTCTTCAAATAATGGAGTTCCCGGATAAGGCACAACTACAGTGGACTGCATGGTATAAGCATAATCTTTTTTTAATAGGAATTTACCTAATTTTAGAGTATTCTGCGCGTCTTCATATGATTCCCAGGGATAGCCGAACATTATTGTAATATGCGGATAAAGCCCCGCGCTTCTTGCATCTTGACAGCTGGGAATAATTGTTTCCAGCCTAAGATTTTTCTTAATCCTGTCCAAAGTAGTCTGATTCCCTGATTCGATTCCAAACAAAAGAAAACGAAATCCGGCTTTTTGCATCAGCTTATATTCTTCAAAACTCAATGCCCCAAAACGCATATTGCAATCAAGCGTTACCTTTTTATTCAGCCCCCTCTTGATCATTCCCAGGCAAAATTCTTTCAGCCATTTACCTACGGGAAAAGTTCCGGAATCATCCATAATTTCTTTAACCTGAAATTTATCCACCAGCATCTCAATCTCATCCAGTACATTCTCGGGGTTTCGGCTTCTGAATTCCGGATATAATTGCGGCCAGCTGCAAAACGTACATTTTCCCCACCAACAATCCCGCCCGCTCATTATATATGTACCAGGAGTTTTGCGATAATTTCCGTTTTTATAAGCATACAACTGCCACTTAGTTAAAACTCTATCAATAAACGGAAGAGTATTTAAATTGTGCTTTAACTCAAATTTACCGGTATTTTTTATTTTCTCATCTTTTCTATACCAAATTCCTGGTTCTAAATGCGCGCCAAGCGTATAATGCTCACCTGAATCCTGAGCTTCTCTGACCGCATTGCAGAGATTAAGCAAAAGAAAATCATAATCACCTCCGGTAATTATAAAATCAACCTGTGAATTGATCATTGACTCCTCCGGCATTGCCGTAACATGATCGCCGAATAAGACAGTCAATGGTCGATAGTCAATGGTCGATAGTCGTTTAATGTCGTTTATGATTTTCCAGTGTTCTTTGACCACAGGAGTTTTAGTTTCCATTGCAATAAGATCAGGTTTTTCATTCTTTATGAAATCAATAAACTGCTGATACTCCCAATCCATGGCAATACAATCATTCCAGAGCACATCAAACCCTTCCCGTTTAAGCAAAGATGCCGCTTGCGCCGGAACAACCGGATAAATATAAGTAGGGTCTTTAAAATATTGAAACTGCCTATTTTGGGAAAGCAATGGCGTTCCCTTTTCTTTATTCAGCGGTGGATAAGAAATGATTATTTTCATAATTGATTACACTTTCTTCAATTGCTCTAATTAACCTAATTGATCTAATTTCTAAATAACCTGTTAAAAACTCAATTCCCTAAAATCTAAACATATATTACACAACAACTGAACATTATGTTAGTTTGTTAACTATTGCGTTAAATATTAGATTAAGTTCTCTTGCTTCGTTAGAAAGTATTTTTGCTTCTTTTTCAAGCTCAGGACTTGTCACCAATACAATTCTTAACCAATATTTAGTTTCTCTCGCTTCTTTTTTACAAATCCCAATTTTATGCTTAAAATCCTTCTTAGACTCCGCATCATCCGCTTCACAATAATTCGCTCCAACAGATGTTCCTGCCGCTACTAACTGTCTTATTACCGTTACGGTAATATTATCCGTCTTTATTCTCTTTGCAAAACGAACTATTTCCTCACCAAATTTGGCAGTTCGCTCCTCTAAATCATACTTTTTATCTTTATTTTCATTCATTTTAGGTCTATTAGTTATTAGATATTTATTTAAACCATACTTTCCGTTTTTAATTTTAGGTCAATTAGTAATTAGAAATTAGAAATTTAGTCACCCATTTTTTATCTTTTTCATTCATTTTAGGTCTATTAGTTATTTATTTAAACCATACTTTCCGTTTTTAATTTTAGGTCAATTAGTAATTAGAAATTAGAAATTTAGTCACTCTTTTCTTCTTTAAGTTGTTTTAAAAACAGCCCCTTAATAAAAAATATGCCATAAGTAATATGAGTCACAATAATAAATATAATCACCGGGATAACGAGTGCAAGCTTCTTAAAAAAAGAAATTTGCTTGTCTGTCCCCAGCACCCATACGGCATTAGCCGCGATAATTGCTGAATAAAACGTTATACAGGCTAAATATACTGACTTCATTACCAAAGAGATTAAAGCTAATCCTGCTCCGATGATCAGTAGCCCGACAAATAAGCTGGGCACAAAATAAGCAATTTTCCGGGATGTTTCAGGAAATCGCTTGGCAAAATTACCGCGATGAGTAGCATAATTTTCTATCTGCTTTATATGTCTGTTTAAAGAATCCCGCCGATGATGATAAACCAGGACATCCGGATCATAGATGATTTTCTTATTCAGCTTTTTCGTGATTTCCAAACAGAGTTTTGTATCTTCTCCGGGATAAAAACTACTGTCAAAACCACCCAGTTTTGCGAATATTTCCCGGCGCACCAGAAAATTACAAGACGGATAGTCATCTACTTCCATAATTTTACTACCCGGAACATATCGATAGGTATATGGGCCGGAAACCGTGACTGAAGCAAAAGCATAACCACTTGCCATACCCGCAAAACTGCTTTCCAATGGAGTTACTGACGGCCCGCCAACAGCAGCTATTTCCTGTTGTTTAAAGTGTTTGACTGCCTTGTTCAGCCAATTTGGCTCAGGATATGCATCATCATCCAAAAAAGCAAATATATCCGCTTTTGAATGCTCCAGCGCCAGATCTCTTTTTAAAGCCGGCCCCATATTTCCTGTGGGAATAATCCTGATTTTACCTTCAAAGGGAATAAAGCCGGCATTAATTTCATCGGGAAAAACTAAAAGCTCAAAGTTTGCATAATCAAGCTTAAGACATTCCTGGATCGCTTTTTCCAGATTCAAGTTAAAATATTTAACCGGTATGATAATCGCTACCGAAAGATCACTCATTTCATATTCCCCTAAGATTTTACCCTTAATTTTTATGCTTTAGGCCTGCCAATATCAAAATATTTAAAACCTAATTTTCTCATTTTAGCAGGATCAAACATATTTCTTGCGTCTATAACAATTGGATGCTTTAGCAATTTTTTTATTTTTGTAAGACTAAGCTTTTTAAATTCCGGCCACTCGGTAATAAGCACTAAGGCATCACAGCCTTTAATTGCCTCATAAGCATTTTTACAAAAATCAACATTCGGCAATAATTCTTTGGCATGCGCCATTGCCTTGGGATCAAAAGCTTTAACATGCGCACCTTCGGCCTCCAACATGTTTATAATATCAATTGCCGGAGCACTACGCAGATCATCAGTATTCGGTTTAAACGCTATTCCCAAAACTCCAATTTTCTTATCATTTAATATCCATAGTGCTTGCTCTATTTTTTTAAACACCAATTTTCTTTGATTTTCATTAACCTTTTCTACTTCTTTTAAAATATCAAAATTACACCCTAAACTCTGGGCAATCCTAATAAAAGCCTGCACATCCTTAGGAAAACAACTGCCGCCATAGCCTATCCCCGCTTTTAAAAAACTGCTGCCGATTCTTTTGTCTAAGCCCATGCCTTCAGCAACTTTTTCAATATCCGCGCCTACCTGCTCACAAACGTTTGCCACCGCATTAATAAACGAAATTTTTGTCGCCAGAAATGAATTTGAAGCATGCTTGATAATTTCCGCGCTTTGGATATTAGTCACCACAATTGGCGCTTTTAATGGTTCGTAAAGCTTTACGAGAAGTTTTCTAGCTTTTTCACTTTCCACGCCTAAGACAACTCTATCCGGATGCATAAAATCTTCAATCGCTGAGCCTTCCTTGAGAAACTCAGGATTAGAAGCCACATCAAAATCAACTTTATGATTATTCAAGCGCATTATATATTTAACCCATTTATTGGTTTGAACCGGCACAGTACTTTTTTCCACCACGACTTTATAATTATTCATATAGCGCGCTACATCACGCGAAACTTGTTCAATATATTTCAAATCAGCATCACCATCAAGTTTAGGCGGCGTTCCCACCGCGATAAAAATTACTTTTGATTTTTCTACTGCTGTTTTCATATCATTGGTAAAAAAAAGCCGTTTTTCCTTGCGGTTTTTCGCGACCAATTCCTCTAATCCAGGCTCATATATCGGAATGATTCCCTTATTCAGATCTTCTATTTTCTTTGCATTATTATCAACACAAATGACCGTATTCCCCAGTTCGGCAAAACATGTACCGGAAACCAATCCGACATATCCTGTTCCCACAATGGCAATATTCATTTTCCATCCTTTTTTTAAGATTATCTGATTATTTATTTTTTTAATTCTTTAGCAAAATACTCCGCGGTTTTTTTAATTCCTAGCTCAACGGGTATTGCCGGCTGCCACCCTAAAATTTTCTTCGCTAAAGTAATATCCGGTTTTCTTCTTTTTGGATCATCTTGCGGCAATGGTTCAAATCGAATTTTAGACCTAGACCCCAGAGATTTAATCACCATTTCCGCCAAATCTGTCATTTTATATTCACCGGGATTACCTAAATTCACCGGCTGCTTATAATCCACATTCATTAATCGGCAAATTCCTTCAATTAAATCATCAACATAACAAAATGAACGAGTTTGGTCTCCATCGCCATAAACAGTCAAATCAATATTTTTTAATGCTGAGACAATAAAATTAGAAACAACCCGCCCATCATCTAACTGCATATTCGGACCATAAGTATTGAAAATCCTAATCACCCTAACATCTACATCATGACTGCGCATATACGCATAGGTTAGCGCTTCTGCGCCCCTTTTGCTTTCATCGTAACAGCTTCTTGGGCCAATGGAATTAACATTTCCCCAATAATCTTCTGTTTGGGGATGAACTAATGGGTCTCCGTATATTTCGGAAGTTGATGCAAGGAAAAACTTGGCTTTATGCATTTTGGCAATGCCCAGACAATTATGTGTTCCATTCAGCCCGGACTTTAATGTCTTAATTGGATATTTTAAATAAAAAACCGGAGAAGCAATCGAAGCAAAATGAAAAACCCAATCTAATTTTCCACCAAAACAAATCGGATTTGATATATCATGTTCAACCAGACTAAATTTAGGATTTTCTAACAGCTCCTCGATATTCTCTTTCTTCCCAGTAATAAAATTGTCCAAACATATTACTGAATGCCCATCTTTAATAAATCTCTTACACAGATGCGAACCTAAAAATCCTGATCCACCGGTCACCAATATATTCATATTTAATCCCTCAGCAATCTAGTCTTAAAAATTAAAAAACCTTTTTTGTTTATTTTCGACGCAAACTTTTTAGTCCGATTTCTCACAAAACGTAAATATATCCAAAAAGTATCAATACACATTTTATAAACAGTAGCAATACCTATCCGATTAAGCTCCCGCTGGGAATTGATGCACACAGGTGCTTCTGAAATCTTAAAGCCAAATCTATGGGCTGTTACCAAAAGTTCTAAATCAAAAGCAAATTCCCGGCTGATAAATTCCTTAAATACTGTTTTTAATACATGTGCTTTAAATAATTTTAATCCTGTTTGCGTATCATTGATCGGTAGCCCAAAAAGCATCTTTACAAAAAAGAAATACCCCGAACTTAAGATCCTCCGGTCGCGGGGATAAAATAATTGCGAATTAGGGTGACGTTTCGACCCGATTACAATATCACTTTCCGTCAAGCTCATGATATCAAAAAATGTGTCTATTTGCCCAGGATGCAAATCCATATCCGCATCTAAAAATATAATATACTCACCACTAGCATGCCTAAAACCTTTGCGCAATGCCCGCCCTTTACCATAATTAGCTCTATTTCTATATACCGCTACATTATTTATTGATTCTTGTTTAATAAAATCTTTAACTTCTTTAAATGTATCATCTTTGCTTCCATCATCAACAACAATGATTTCATAATTAAGTTTAAAGTCATCAAAAGTCTTAATCGTTTCTTCTAAACTTGAGACAATTCTATCCTGTTCATTATAAGCCGGCATTATTATTGATATTTTACTTCCATTCAAGCTTTTCATACATTTTTTCTCTTTAATCCAAAAAGATTTATCACAAATAGTCCTATCGCGCAAAAACAAACCATATACATTACCTGAATTAAGCTATTATGAAAAACCTTGATTAATCCAGCCTGGATAAAAACAAACCCTCCCGCGATATAAATAAATTTCATATTATGTACTGATAAATAATAGTATAAAAACACACTGCATAAAGCGTAAAAACTCATACTAACCACAAATGGCATAACCAAAGGAATACATTCTGGATATACTGCTCCAGCCAATGTTTTAAGTATAAAATTCGGAAACATTATACATATTGCTCCGGCAACCGAACACATTAGCCCGACAACCAACAAGCTTTTTTTAAGTGTCCCGGTTGTATCCTTATTTTGCGTGTATTCCGCAGCTATTTTCGGAAACATCACGATTGTTACTGCGCCTGGCAAATAAAGAATTATCTTGCCGATCATCCTGGCTACAGCAAAATACCCCGCGTCTTCTGCTGAGAAATAAGGACTTATCAGCTGCAAATCCATATTGGTTAATAAAGCAAAGCTAAAAAGCGCGATAAAAGCTGGAAAACAATATTTAGCAATATCCTTCAAATTAAGATTTGGATCAGAATCCTTGCTACCGACCTCAGGCTTAAATAAAAAATACTTACGTAATGGAATAAAACTAATCAGAATAGTCGCCACACTCGCTATAATAAGCGCGGTTAATGCCCCCCCTACTCTAAAACCTAAGTTAACCAGTAATATCCCGAACCCCAGCCTTAATAAACTATTTGCTAACGACGCAGTGCCTAAACTTTTAAATTTCTCTAGGCCTTGCAATGCTCCTATATTTAAAGGGAAAAGCGTTGAAGCAAACAGCAAAAACCCGACAATAACAATTAAAAAATCATTATCAGTCTTGTAATAAGCACTTATATTTGAGCGAAAAATCACAAAAACAAGTAATATCCCAATACCAACTAAACCTAATTTACTTAAAAACATCCGCAAAAAATCACGGATATTAGCGTATTTTTTTTCCGCTTTATAGCTGGCAATGAACTTTGTAACAACTGCCTGTAAAGTCCCAGTTGGCATAGCAGTAATTATCGTTAATCCCAGTAATTTATCTAATAAACCAAAATCAATCGGCGCCAAGGCCCTGATCATGAATAACTGATACAAAAGATTAAATATACCGCTCAATGTTGTAGCTATAAACATTATGCCGGCATTTTTTATAAATGATTTTTTCTTCACTCTTTAAGGGTCTTTTCTTGATTTATATATAAAAAAATATTTTACCATCAGAGACTATACATGTCAATCAAATCACCATAACATATAATAATTAAATCAGTTAAACTAAAACTGGTTTCGTATTAAAAGTTTATCCAGTAATTACAACTCATCCATACTGCCGCTGCAATAGCCTTCAAGATCAATGCAAATATGATTAAATCCTAATTTTTTAAACTTATCTATTAGTTTTTTATCAAAAACTTTAAACAATGCTTTGATTTTATTCTTACTAACCTCAATCCTGGCAATGCGTTCATCCATCCGCACCCGGACTTGTTTAAAGCCCAGCGATTTGATCAGATTTTCCGCGCAAGCAACTGCTTCTAAATCTATATTATTCAGACTTGTTTGATAAGGAAATCTCGTAGCCAGACAACTCGATGATCCGCTATCCCACTGTTTAAACCCAAAATAGCGAAGCAATTGTCTTATTTCTGGTTTAGTAAGCTTGGATTCAGCCAAGGGAGAACTTACCCCTAATTCTCGCAATGCTTGCTTGCCTGGTCTGTGCTCACTTAAATCATCAAAGTTAGAGCCTTCAATTACATGTTTAAGCTTATTGGTTTTAGCGATTTTCAGCAATTGCTGCATAATCTGCTTTTTGCAAATATAGCATCTGTTTTTCGGATTTTTACTGATTTTACTATTTTTAAGCACATCAAGTTTTATAACCTTATATCTACATCCTATCTGTCTAGCTGTTTTAATTGCCAAATCCAATTCCGAGTTAGGAAAGAAAGCTGATGCGATAATCACAGCCAAAACATTCTTATCTAAAACATCATAAGCTGCTTTTAATAATAAAGTGCTGTCAATGCCTCCGGAAAAAGCCACAACCACGCTTTTTAGAGATAGAAGCTGATTTTTAAGCAGCTTTAGCTTATTTTCTGTTTTTTTATCCAGCATTTGGCTCTTAATCATTTATCGAAGTTACTTTATAGGCAGGAAATAATTAACTTTGCCCTGTTTGTTCCCCATTTTAAACACAACGCATATGCAAGCCCTTGGCTGCTAAATACTTTTTAGTCTGTTTGACCTTATACTTTCCATAATGAAAAATTGATGCTGCTAAAACCGCGTCTGCTTTGCCTTTGTAAAGACCGTCATACAAATGCTCAAGAGTTCCCGCTCCGCCGGAAGCAATCACCGGGATATTCACTGCCTCGCACACTGCCCGCGTCAGTTCAAGATCATAGCCGGATTGCGTGCCGTCTTTATCCATGCTGGTCAGCAGGATTTCCCCTGCTCCCAGAGCCTCAACTTTTTTAACCCATTCAATTACATCAATACCAGTAGGTTCTCTGCCGCCGTAAATATAAACTTCCCACTTACTAGCTGATGGCTGATGGCTGATGGCTGATGGTCTTCTTTTTGCGTCTATGGCAACCACAATACACTGATTGCCGAATTTTCTGGCTGCTCGTTTGATCAGCTGGGGATTTTTAACCGCCGCAGTATTTAAAGAAACTTTATCCGCGCCTTTGCGCAAGATAAGCTCTATATCTGAAAGCTTACGAATTCCACCGCCTACTGTAAACGGAATAAATACCTGTTCCGCGGTTCGCTTAACCACATCAAGCATGGTTTTGCGATGATCAGAACTTGCGGTAATATCTAAAAACACAACCTCATCTGCGCCTTCCCGGCTGTACATTGCTGCCTGTTCAACCGGATCGCCGGCGTCTCTGAGATTAAGAAAATTAATTCCTTTAACCACTCTGCCGTCTTTAACATCTAAACATGGAATTATCCGCTTTGCTAACATTTAGTCACCTCGTTTAACGGTAAAGGCTACGATGCCCGTATCGTCTTACGGTTAGGATTATCGTCTTTTAAAATTCGTCCAAGCATCCCCTAATTTATAGAGTTGTCTGCCTGACTTATCATACATATCTATTAGCTCTTTACATAGATCTATATTTACAAAATCAGAATAAAGATCTTTACATTGACTTAGGCTAACAATCATCTCATTGCATTCTGCCATAGCGTCATCAATATACTTTTGGAACCCAGCCTTTTGATGTCTTTTGGCATAACCTTCAGCAATTAACCTAGGAATTGTTTTACACGCACGCCTTAATTGGTCTACTAAATCAAATTTTTCACAAACAGGTAATTTAGGAACAATCTCTTCCATTACCTTAAGCATGAGACCGTAAGTGTTATTATATACATCTAGATCATGAAAACTTGTGATCTTTTTATTATTATCCATTTTCTACCATTACCCCCAACCCATTAACGAAACGGGCATCGTAACCGTAAGACTTTACCGAGATTATTCTAGTTCTCCACAGATTCTGCAGAAATTTTTAAGAATCTTAAGTCCCATATCTGAACTTTTTTCCGGATGGAATTGAATGCCGAAAGTATTGCCCTGGCCCACAATACTGGCAAACTTCTGACCATATTCTGTGGTGGCAATAATCCATTTTCTGCTTAATGGCTTGACATAATAAGAATGTACAAAATAAAAATAACTATCATCCGGGATGCCTTCTAATATTCCGGGAACAAAAATTTTTTGTTTTTCATTTTTCACTTTTAACTTTTTACTTTTAACTTGTGTGATCGTATTCCAGCCCATATGCGGAATCTTAAGCCCGGGTTTAAACATAACCACTTCCCCTGGGATGATATCAAGGCCCTTGTGCTTGCCATGTTCATAGCTTTGGCTAAACAACAGCTGCTGCCCCAAACATATGCCCAGAAATGGCTTATCCTGAGCAATTGCTTTTTTTATCTCCGGAATAAGCTTCAACTTTTGCAGGTTTTTCATCCCTGCAGCAAAAGCCCCGACCCCTGGCAAAACCAATGCCTTGGCTTTAGCCAGCTTAGTTTTGCTGGCAGTCAGCTCTACTTTTGCCCCCAAAGATTCCAAAGCCTTGGCCACACTGCGGACATTACCCATTTTATAATCAATAATTGCAATCATTTGTTCACTTTTTTGTTTATGGTTTTAAAAAATTATCAGAGCATGATTATACCAAATTACTGGACATAATTATAGTTATTTATTAAGTTATACAATACATATTTGATTTCTCAAGTCATTTTTGTATTACATCGCAATAACATATTAGAATAAACAAATAAGTCCGAGCCGGAAAAGGAAATTTCCCGCGGCACCCAAAAATCGCCGATCAGCAAACCCGCGAGAAGTATCAGAAACATACATTCTGTCAATCAATTATACTAAATGCATATCATTCTGTACAATCTATTGCTTAAAAGTACGTTTAAAATAGGGACAGCGACTATTTATTTTGTTTTTTAAATTTTCTATTGGCTTTGCCAATAAATTTTCAATCTAAACAATTAGACGTTTTCAGAAAAACTTGCTATACTGTATTTTATGAAAAATCCTTATTTTAGCATTATTATTCCTACTTTCAATCGCTGTGATTTCTTAAACCAAGCGATTAAATCAGTGCTTTCCCAAACAAACACTGATTTTGAACTGATTATTATTGATGATGGTTCAACTGACAATACTGCTCAAATGATCAAAGATATTCCCGATAAACGTTTAATTTATATTTATCAGGATCATACCGGAGTTTCCCGCGCCCGTAACCATGGAATAGAATTGGCCAAAGCTGATTTTATTGCTTTTTTAGATTCTGATGATTGCTTTAAGCCAGAAAAACTTGCGATAAGCCGGGATTATATAAATCGCTTTCCGGATATTCATATATTTCACACTGAAGAAATTTGGTATCGTAATCAAAAACTGCTCAATCAGAAAAAGATCCATCAAAAACCTGATGGCTGGGTTTTTGACAATGCTTTACAGCTTTGCTGTATTGGCATGTCGACAACTGTGGTTAAAAAACAGCTGTTTAAGCATATCGGCTGTTTTGATCAGACCATGATGGCTTGCGAAGATTATGATTTATGGTTAAGGGCCAGCATTGTTTATCCGATTAAGCTCATCCCTCATGTTTTGACCATAAAGCATGGCGGACATGCTGATCAGCTCTCCCGCCAATATCCGGCAATGGATACCTTAAGAATATATGCGATAAATAAACTGCTTAAGACCGCTCAGTTAAATGATCACCAAAGAAATTCCGCGATAAAAGCACTCAAAGAAAAATGCCTGATATATATAAGCGGAGCGCAAAAAAGAGGAAAAACTGAACAAGTAAAACAATACACGGATTTAATGAATTCATACGATTATGAACCAAAAAAGGAAGTCACTGCAAATGAATAATACACAACAACAGTTTAAACACAATCTTGAGCAGATTTTTGATTTTAGCTTAAATTTTAATCAATTAAAAGATATTCAAAGACTTTTTCATGAAATTAAAATTCGGGATCAGATTACTGAACAGCAAATTATCAGTAAACTCACCGTTGATCAAATCATTCAAAATAGTAATGGCCGGAATAAATTTGTGAATATCAAGCGCCATTTAATTGATCTCCGCTTTCCGCTTTCCAGTAAAAACCAGGCAATTGATCCTGGGCAGATTTTTCTTGCTGAATTAAAACCTAGCCTTACTCATATTCACCCCCAATCAGCAAATTTCATTCCCGAACTTATTTATATTGAGGAAAAAGCAAAAAACAGTTATTTAAGCCAACGCTTTACCGAAAAATTTCCAGATACTCAGGTAATCATAATAAACAACTGTCTTGAGTATGTAAAAAACAATCAGTTTGATTTAAAAGATCTAAAAAAACCAATTGTTTTCATTGTCCAGGAAAACTGGGACTTTATTAAACCCTGCCCCTGCACTAAAAACCATATTGGCTGTAATTACTGGATCTTTAATCTCGGCTTTGGCTGCCCTTATGATTGTTCTTATTGTTTTCTCCAGCAATACACTAATTTCCCGGGAATTGTCTTGCCGGCCAATCTCGATGATTTTTTTCAGAAATTCGATGCCTTCTATCAAAAAATTAACCAGCCGATCCGGATCGGTACCGGTGAATTCTGCGATTCTCTGGCCTTAGATTATATTACCGGTTATGCCGAAAAACTAATCGAGTTTTTTCGCGACAAACCAGTTTATTTTGAGCTGAAAACCAAAAGCAATAATATCAGCAATATTCTAAAGTTAAAAGCCAGCAAAAACATTATTATTTCTTGGTCATTAAATCCCCAATCAATTGTTAAGGCTGAAGAATTGCTGACCGCAAACCTCGAACAAAGACTTGACGCGGCTTTGGCTGTTCAAGAAAAAGGTTTTTCCTTGGGCTTTCATTTTGATCCGGTTATCTATTCTGAGAATTGGCAGGAATTATACCAACAGGTTATTGATCTTTTGTATAAGCGGCTTAAACCGCCATTTAGCTGGATAAGCATCGGCACTCTCCGCGGCACAAGAAAGCTTAAAAATGCCGCGGAATTAAGATTCCCGGAAAGTAATATTTTTTATGGAGAGTTGTTCTTAGGCCCGGATAAAAAGCTGCGCTATCCTAAATTCCTGCGCAAACAGATTTACCATAAAATGCAGGAAATGATTCGTAAATATGACCCAAAAACACCGGTATATTTATGCATGGAAGATGCTGACTGTTGGCAAACAATAAGCAATGACCTCCAAAGCTCAAAAGCAGTTGAAAAATACCTAATTGCTGATAAATAATACCTCTTATTTAATAAACGTGAATATTATTATCCTAAAACATCACCGACTCTCTTCATTTCTTTTCTACAGGAAAAAGAAACGAAGCAAAGAAAATCCCGCCCCAGTTGAAACAGCGATGATTTTCTAATGGTTTAGTAACTGCTACTCACCCCGCATTCGCGGGGTTCGCCGCCAAATCACTCATCCTGGTTCAGTGGCGTTCCACCATCCTGGCTACATCTCCGTTCCTAAACCAAAGAAAATAGATCACTTGGTTTCAAGGGGAGAATATAAACCTAGCTATTTATGAATTCATGTGAAAGATGATAGGTAAATTTTTAAGCTTTTCACAAATTTAGGTAAATACGTGTCGAATTTTTGGGGACCCTTTAGGGCACGAGGACCTGTCTGAGCCCTTGCAATCTTAATGAAAGGCGTTTACGCCAACTTTTAAGGGCGAGTTCCGCAAGTGCCAGAAATACGGCACGAATTTACAGTTCTTGATGTAAACATCAAGAAAATTTGTGACTTGCGTAAAATTTGCCTATCATCTTGTAGCATTAACGCTTACTCTCTTTATCCCTAATGAAAGCCATAATAATTGATTCCAGACCTATCAATAATCAGTCAGTTTTATTTCTTCTTTTGTTCAACTCTGTTTTAGTAAATAAAAAAGCCTCATCCTTTCGGATAAGGCTTTTTGGTGCCGGGGAACAGAGTTGAACTGCCGACGCAGGGATTTTCAGTCCCTCGCTCTACCACCTGAGCTACCCCGGCTAAAATTAAGTTTTAATACCCAAATTCAGAGAATTATTACTTAAAAATTAGTCTTGTGTACTTTATCATAAAACAAAAAACATGTCAAATAATATTATGGCTAAGTAAAGCAACAATTATTTCGCACTTTGGTATTTTGGCATTCTCTTAGGTTGTTGAATTTGCTTTAGTTGTATTTGCTGAATAAGCCCAAACATCCAAAGATTAAGGCTTCGTTCACTTTTAAAATAACCCTGGATT
>JAHITY010000030.1 GCA_018817165.1 Candidatus Omnitrophota bacterium | reverse complement strand
TTAATGCGACAACTCGTCAACTCAAACGCTTCTGCTTTTATTTTTTACTTTTTAGAAATTAGTGCAATTAGAAATTAGATATTTATTCCTGCTTTATCGTCCTTCGTCCTAGCCTCGCCGCTTTTTGGCGGGCGATCGTCCATCATCCTTCGGTTTTCTGTCAACCTTTTTCAAAAACTCATCCAGTCCTTTAACACCGGCTGATATTGTTTTTGATAAAGCATTTGCTTTATCTGCTTAACATTTCTTTTATCTGATATCTGAAATTGTTCATCTTGATGCTGTTCGTATTCCTGAGTATGTCCGCCCACTGCCGTGGTTGAGCCGGCGGAAAGCCGCGTAATCCCCAAAGCAAGCAAATTATCCCGCAGTTCTGCATCTTCTCTTGTTGACAAGGCAATTCCTATCCTTGGCAAAAAAATCCTTAATGCTAAAATTATCTGTGCTAAATTCTTATCAGTCACGGGATAAATATTCTCAAATACACCAAGATGCGGTCTCATTCTGGGAACAGAAACGCCGATTTCCGCCTCAGGAAACTTTTTGTGTAAATAGCGAGCATGCATCCCTGTAAAAAATATTTCTTTTGGCCAATCAGCCAAACCAAGCAATGCCCCGATATTAGCTGTGCGTATTCCCTGTTTTAATGCTCTCTCACTGGCATCGAGGCGAAAATCATAATCCATTTTCGGCCCTTTTAAATGAACCGCGCCATAAATATTCTTATCATAAACTTCCTGATAGATCGTCACGCCGTCAATACCCGCGTCAATCAACTGTCCATATTCATCTTGAGTTAGAGCATAAGTTTCAATTGATATCGAGCTAAAAAATTCCCTTAAAACTTGCACGCATTCTTTTATATAAGCAACCGGACTCATTTGCTTTGAGTCTCCGGTCAAAATAAGTATATGTTTTAAGCCCGTAGCCGAAATGCATTCTGCTTCTTCTCTAACTTGCTCAAGCGTTAATTTTTTTCGCTGAGTAAAATTGTCTGCATTAAACCCGCAATAGCTGCAGATATTAATACAGTAATTTGATAAATACAAAGGCGTATATAATTGAATAACTTTACCGAAATATTGCACAGTCAATCGATTTGCTTTTTGCGCCATTAGCTCAAGATGCTTTTCCGCAGCAGGACTTAGCAATGCCATAAAATCATTGGCATCAAGATGCTCTTTTAAAAGCACTTGTTCAATATCAGAAAATTTGAAATTTTTAAGCTTGTTTACAAAATCAAACTCTGAATATTTATTATAGATATCGATAAAACTCATTTTTTATCTATCCTTGATTTAAAAATCCAGTCAAAGGCGATGATGCCTCGGCAATATCAAGGCTCGGTCTTGATCCAGCTAAATAAGCCTTTCTGCCTGCTTGGACAGCCCAAGCAAATGCTTGCGCCATTTTGATCGGATCTTGTGCTGTGGCAATCGCGGTATTAACTAAAACAGCATCACAGCCTATTTCCATGCACTTTGCCGCGTCAGAAGGCATTCCCAGCCCGGCATCGACAATAACCGGCACATCTATCAGTTGCACCATTATTTTTACAATCTCTTCGGTTTTAAATCCGCGATTAGACCCAATCGGAGAACCTAAAGGCATCACAGCTGCTGCACCGGCCTGCGCCATTCTTCTGGCCATAGACAGATCCGGACTCATATAAGGCAGAACTACAAAACCTTCTCTTGCCAGTACTTCTACGGCTTTTAAGGTTTCCAGGTTATCCGGCAACAGATATTGATTATCAGAAATAACTTCGATCTTTATCCAATTGCCGCAGCCTGTGGCTTTAGCCAAACGCGCTATTCTGATTGCTTCTTGCGCTGTTCTGGCTCCGGATGTATTCGGCATCAGCGTGCATTCCTGAGGAATATAATCAAGAATGTTTTCATCTTGCGATTCCAGATCAACTCTCCGCAAAGCAACCGTGACCACATCTACTTTCGCGGCAGCGATAACCTGCCGAACCATGCGTTTATCCGAAAACTTGCCTGTGCCCAAAAACAAGCGGCTTTTTAACTGTTTATCGCCAATTTTAAACATATCGCTCATCGTTCAGCCTCCTCCGACAAAACTTATAATCTCAATAATATCACCCTGTTTTAAAATAACTTCTGCCCATTTTTGTTTGGGCATGATCTGAGCATTATATTCAACCACAATACTACTAGGATTAAGCCCTTTATCGCTAATCAATGTTTCCAAAGTAAAATTATCTTTAATTTCCTGCGGTTTACCGTTTATCCTCAGCTGCATTTTTCCTCTTAATATTTTTTGTTTAAATTCCTTAACTGTTTGCGTAATATTTTCAGCCTGCATAATTGCCCTGATCAACGCAATGTTCTGAGCCCCTTTTTCTAAAACCAGATCAATATTTCGCAAATTTATTCCGCCAATAAACACTACCGGCAGATTGGCCCATGCTAAAACTTGGGATATCTGGCTTGTCCCAATATGATAATCTTTGGTTTTAGTTTCAAATATCGGCCCATATGCCAGATAATCATAGCCCTGATTTAAAGCTTGTTTGAATTGCTCGATATTATGGGTGGAAAGACCAATAATTTTATTCTGTCCAATAATCTGTCTAGCTTTAATCAAGGGATATTTCTCCAAATCCGTCTGCCCCAAATGCACTCCATCAGCATTTAACTGCTGAGCAAGATATGGATCATCATTGACAATAAACATGACCTTATGGGTTTGACATAAAGCGTACAGTTTTTTACCCAGCTTTATTTTCTCAGCATCAGACAAATGTTTTTCCCGCATCTGAATAATATCTACACCGCCAAAGATTGCCTGTTCGGCTATAGCTAAAACATTTTTTTTCTGATTATATTCACTGCTTAAAACAAGATATAAATTTTTATTTTTCATTTGCTTAAAATCTTTCCATAAAAAAAACCCTTTGCGCGAAAGCAAAGGGTCTGAATATTCAAACTCCCTTCGCTGGCATTATCCAGATCAGGTCAACGGGTAATTTGCTTGATTTCAGCAAAACTCTCAGAGTGTTTAACACCCTCCCCGGGATTATTTAACAACTATTGTGATAGTGTACTATTTATTCTGGATGTGTGCAATGAAAAAAGTCACAAGAAAACCGAAGGATGAAGGACGATCGCCCGCCAGAAAGCGGCGAGGCTAGGACGAGGGACGAAAAAATACGTTGAACAAATTTCTAATTACTAATTTCTAAACTCTAAATAAACCCAAATAACTAAAGCCCAAAACGCAAAAAAAAATAAAACAAAAAAAGAATTTTGTGAAAGATGATTGGGAAATTTTTAAGCTTTCATAAATTTAGGTAAATACGTGTCGGATTCCCGGGAACCCGCTAGGGCACGAGGACCTGTTTGAGCTTATTCATTAAAATTTTAAGGGCGAGTTCCGCAGTGCCGGAAATACGGCGCGGATTTGCCGATCTTGATGTTTACATCAAGAAAATTTTTGACCCGCGTAAAATTTGCTGATCATCTTTCCGCCCCCCTATTACGCCGAGCTAAAAAAAAATCCCACTCTTTTTTTAAAAGAGTGGGATTGATTGTTTATTCTTATTATTCTTATTCAAATTCACTTTTTTTGGTCAAGCAAACTTTATATTCACCATTAGCTTCTATCTTAACATGACCTTCGCGAGCAAGCCAGCCAAGACTCATCAGCACTACTTGTTTTGGCTGATTTATTCCTTTAATAAGTTTAGGCAGTGTTACCAATCCATGCTCATCTAAATAGTGCCAAATATCTCCTGCCACAATGCCTATCTCTAGTATCATTTAAGCCTCCAGAGTAATGTTCTAATCATTCAAATCTTCATCGGAAAACTCAACGCGGTCAGAATTTGAAGAAGACAGAGATCTAAATCTTACTGGATTTAAACGCATAACCTCAAAATCCGCATCACACTCAGTACAATAAACAATTTCACCAACGCTAAAGTTATCACTATCGTCCAAAAAAGCCCGACATGAAGGACATTTCACAACCATTACCGACTCCTTTCAAATTAACTGTTTAATTTATTCCAAATCAATATAATCAAAATCAACTACAACTTTTTTACCATCAACTGTGTTTACAATAAGCTCCACACTATCTCCGGCTTCGATGTTCATATAATCTTTGAGCTCAGGATCAATCATAATTGTTTGATCATTAATCATCAAAGAGCTCATATCCTCGGCAACTGACGTAACCACCCCTTTTATCCCCATTTCAGCATCTGTTATCCCCATTTCAACATCTTTCATTCCCATAGAATCATCCTGAGCAGTTGCCAGGTTAATTCCGTAAAAACCAATAACCGCGATAAGACTTAAAACAATTAATCCTCTTTTAAACATTTTTCTCTCCTTATTAAAAAGCATTTTCATCTTACTTTAAAACGCTCACTATTTTTGTAAGCATTTGATTAAAAATCCCTTATGTTAAATTAATCAGCCTCCGATTACTGGCAAAATCCTTATTTTCCGGCTATTTTTCACCTCCTTACAATCTTTAGATTAAACAATAAGCGAATATCCTCATATTGAAATATTGCCCTGAATTAATATATTCCTAAACGATTTTTTTGTCAAGGCTAAAATTTTGTTATACTCCAGGTTTTCTCTCTATAATCCAGCGGTTTTCAGCACCTTTAAAAGCATTTTTTTATCATCTTGCAGTGAAGGAATTTGTTGGCATTGTTTGTGAAGAAATAATGTAATTTTATATTGAAATGACTCTGTTTTTCGAGTTAAGCGATAATAGACTAAATTCCCGCTCCGCCGATCAACAACCATTTTTAAAAGCCGCAAACGGGAAAGATGTTTAGAAACAACTGATTGGCTTATCTTAAGAGTTTCACAGATAACTTTGACTGTCACTTCATTATCATCCAAAAGATTAAGGATTCTTAACCTGGTATCTTCGGCACAGGATTTTAAGATCAAGCGTATATCTTTCACCTTCATAATATCTCCGATCAAGAATATGTCTATATGAGCATATTAGCATATATATTTACTTTTGTCAAATTTTCCCGCGTTTTTCCCGCTCTGATATCCTTAAATAGGTTGACGAAAAACGATGGACGATAGATGATCGCTGCGCTAGGACGAGGGACGGACACAGTAGAAAGTTTGTAAAGTTCATAAAGTTATAAAGTAAAAGCTCAAAAAGCAAAGAAAATAGTTACAGTGAAAGATGATTGGGAAATTTTTAAGCTTTCATAAATTTAGGTAAATATGTGTCGTATTATTGGGAACCCTTTAAATGAGAGCCTGACTTACGGAGTGTTTTTCACGACGTCAAGTCAGCCTGCTCGAATTTAGTCCGAAATAGCTGCGACCTAGCAGATATTTTCGGAATCATTATTATTTACGGCACGGATTTACCGATCTTGCTGCTTTATAGCAAGAAAATTTGTGACTCGCGTAAAATTTGCTGATCATCTTGAGTACTGAATACAGCGGATAGAGCAGAAAAACATCGCAAAAAGTTAATAAAGTTATAAAGTGAAAAGTCAAAGAGCTTAAAAGTTTAATTTTTATTTAGAGTTTATAATTTTAGATTTATTTAGGATTTAGTGTTTTTTAAAAAAGTGTTCCCGCCAACAAAGGCGGGACAAGCGACTATATTAAGACACGACACGCTTAAGCTTTTTTTGCTGAAAATAAACTTTCATTCTTTCCAGATACCAGAAGACCAATGGAATAAAGATCAGTGTATATATAATAGAAGCAAGCATACCACCGATCATAACCGCGCCCATTGCCTGCTTTGCCTCCATCATTGCCCAAAGCTGGGGAAATACCCCAAGCACTACAGCCAAAGAAGTCATGATAATTGCCCGAAATTTTTCCGAAGCGCCCAGCCAAAGCGCCTCTTTTACCGGCACTCCTTGTTTCATTTTAAGCAAAGTATAATCCAATAAAAGAATCGCATTATTAACCACCAAACCGACCAACATAACCATGCCCATCAGAGATAAAACATTGTTCGTGTATCCGAGAAAAAACAAAGCATAAAACACTCCGACAAAAGAAGTAAATACCGTCATCATAATCGCGATCGGATATATTGCTGAATTCAAGATCGCGGCCAAAAGGATATAGGTTAAGATCATTGCCAAAAGAAAAGCTTTGCCGATTTCCTGATTAGCCTCTGATTCATTTTCCGCGTCTCCCACATATTTATAGCCATAACCTTTGTCAAAAGCCAAAGCTTTAAATTCTTTATCTAAAACCGGCCGAACAAAACCAGTATTACTTTTCGATAAATAGCCTTCTAAGCGAATAACTCTTTTCCGGTCGCGATGCTTGATTGTCGGCAAAGCCTTAGCATCCTCGATGATTCCCATTTCAGTTATCGGCACTAACCCCTTGCTGGACATGATCATAATTTGCTCAAGATCCGCAAACCCAGAAGCATATTGATCATTAAGCTCAATATTTATTTCATATTCTTCTCCCTGTTCTTTATAAATATTAGTTGTGTCACCATAAATACTGGTTCTTAATGTCTGGGCAATATCACTGCTAGTCAAACCATAAGAAATCAGCTTAGCCTGATCAGGAATAAATTTTATTTCTTTTTTCGGCGCTTTATAAGAAGAGCTTACTGAACGAAAATAACCGCTGTTTTCCATGATCTTTTGCATGGATTGCGACAAAGCGATCGCCTGTTCATAGTCTTTACCATAAACATTAATTGAGATATCCCCTTCCTCTCCGCCGCCCAAACCGATACGCATGATATTGATCTGCGCGTCCGGAATCGTGGACATAAATAAAGTCAGCTCATCAATAATTTCTAAATCAGAGCGCGCTCTTTTTTTTGACGAGACCAGAGTAACCATGGTCGTTGCGTTTTCCACTCCGTTTTCCCCCAGCTGACTTAAAAAAGATTTTTGTTCCGGCAATTGCTTGATCCTTTGCTCAATAATCTCAATCACTGACAAGGTTCTTTCAATTGTCGAACCTTTGGGCATTACCAACATTACTTTTATTTTATCCTCATCATCACTGGGAATAAACTCGCCGTCGATATATGGCATAATAAAACTCAAAGAATAAAAAGAAAGGATCACCAGCAAAATCGTAATCAATGGACGTCTAAACATAAAATCAAAAATTCTTTTATATTCTCTTTTAAAAAAATCAACTGTTTTGTCTGTAGCCCGAACCGGCATATGCAGCAATTCAACAAATTTATTTTTCTTTTTACCGGTTTTCTTTTTCAATAATAATCCACAAAGCATTGGAGTCAAGGTAAAAGAAGCAATCAAAGAAAACAAAGTAGCATAGACAACCGTCAGCCCAAACGATTGAAAAAACTTACCGACAATTCCCCCCATCATCGCTATGGGCAAAAACACAACCAGATTGGTGCCAGTTGAGGATAATATTGCTCCGGCAACCTCTTGAGTGGCGCTAACTGCCGCGTGCTGCGCGTCTTCATGATGCTCCATATGCACCAGCACATTTTCAATAATTACAATCGCATTGGCAATCAATGTGCCCAAGGCAGTAGCAATCGCCATCAAGGTCATCATATTAATCGTAAACCCGGATGCGCTGACTGGCCAGAAAGTAGAAATTATTGACGCGGGAATAACAATCGCGGCAATAAAAGTAAGACTCGCCTGTCCGGTAAATAAATATAAAATAACAATTGTCAGCAAAATTCCTAAAATAATATTAAACTGCGCGTCAGTTGTTTCATTCTTAATAAAATCAGTTGTATCCGAAGCTATCTGAATCTCCATGCCCTCCGGTAATTCCGCTTTAAATTCATCCATGCGCTTTCTGATCTGATCGGCAATATCAACCGCATTGCCGTCCGAGACCTTATTTAAAGAAAGTCCGACGACTTCTTGAGAATTAAATCGGGCAATTGACTCGACTTTTTTAAAACTATCTTCAATCTCCGCGATTTCATCCAAAAAAAACTTGTTACCGTCTCGAGAACTTAATTCAAAATTTCTGATCTGCTCAACATCCTGAAATTCCCCGACAAATCTTACGCTTAAAGCGGAAAAACCTTTTTCCAGTTCTCCCCCCGGAATATTCCGATTCTTCATTTTTAAGGCCATGATAACTTCGCCAATAGAAATATATTTTTGCTTCATTAATTCCGGATTAAGCCGAATATTAATTTGGCGCTCCGTGCCTCCGTAAACATCAACTTTCGCCACGCCCTCAACTGAAGCTAGTTTTGTTTTAAAAGTTTTATCCGCGTATTCATAAAGCTGCCGGCTATCTATATCCTTACCTGACAATACTATTTCAATTACCGGCTCCATCAATGGATCAAATTTTTCAATAATCGGAGCCTCAATATCATCCGGCAGATCATTTAAGATCGCCTCCACCTTATCTTTGACTTCTATGGATTTCACATTTACATCCGCGGATAATAAAAACTCGATATAAACAAACCCAAAGTTATCATGCGAATCACTGCGGATCTGATCGATCTGGGATATCTCCGAAACCGCGTCCTCGATTTTATTCACAACCAAGGTTTCCACTTCCAAGGATGTGGCTCCCGGATAAGTCACCGCGACTGTGATAATCGGAAACTCGATCCGGGGAGTTTTCTCAACCAGTAATGTGGAAAAAGAAAATACCCCCAGCACGACAAAGACAATAATAAACATAATTGTGGTTACCGGTCTTTTAACAAAAAATTCTATCATTGTTTTCTCCTGAAAATTTTAAAACATTACAATTTATTTACAATCTGTATTTTTTGACCATCACTCAGCGCTGATTGTCCGCTATAAATCAAAATATCTCCCTGCTTTATCCCGCTTTGCACAATAGCCCCATAGCCATTGCGGCTGGAAATTACTATCGGCTCTTCTTGAGCAATATTATTATTACCTTTCCAGACATAAAAACCATTATCTTTTATATCAATAATATCATTGGGAATATTTATCGCGTTTTTAAAAACATTAGTAAGCACAAAAACAATATTTTGCGTTGAGCCCAAAGCTTCCGGTTGGCTAATAGTTACAGCCACTGCGTACATCCCTGTTTCTAGAGATATTTCATTACTGAGCGCTTTTACCTTGCCGATCAACTGCTGTTGATTATCAGACAAATATATCTTTTGCCCCATAGCCAGCTTTTGTCTGAGATTTTCACTCACAAAGCCAGTCCATTGATTATCTTTGCTTAAACTTACAGTCAAACGAATATATTCCGCCACATCCTCGACTTTAGCTTTTTTAACAGTAACCGGAATGCCTTTTTCCTGCCACTGGGCAATACTGCTGATGACTTGTTTTGCTCTTTCTCTGGTTATCTGATTTTGCCTGAGCAATAACATGCAAAAGAAAACAATAACAGTCAAACAATATATCCCTAATCTAACTTTTGATTTTTTTCCCATTGTCTTAGTCCTTTAAAGTTAATCTTTCAATCATCGCTTTTGTTACCGCGATATTATACAAAGTCTGCTCCAGGCGCAACTTTTGACTGGTCAATAATTGTTCAGCATCATTTAAATCCGTCAAACTGACTTGCCCCGACTCAAACATATCTCGGGTAATATCATATGACTCTTTAGCCAGCCGCACTGCCTGATTATTTGCCTCAAAAGTGTTTTTATATTCCGCGTATTCCTCTACCGCCACCTTAAGTGCCAGTAATAAGTTTTCTTCTTCCTGTATACGCTGCAAGCGCAAATTATCTTTATCGACTTTTGCCTGTTCAATAATTGCCCTTTTTTCTCCACCATTCCACAACGGCACATTGACCCTAATACCCACAGAAGCATACGGATCCATTGAGTCTGAACCAATATATTTTTTATCATTCGATCCGCCATTATAATCACTATTGGCAAACAAAGAAACAGTTGCCAAGGTATCAGCTCGCCGGCTGTCAAGCACAGCTTCCGCGGCTTTAATCTGCAAATCCAATGATTTTAAAGAAGGCTCATTCGCGTATAAATTATTAACCTGCTGTTCATAGCTGATATCCTGATTATCTAAAGGAAATTGATCAGTGAGCTTTATTTCCGTATCCAGCGGAACATCGATTAATGTGTTTAGTGTTTTTAAAGCAGTCTGCTGTTGGGCTCTGGCTGTACTCAGCTGCGGGATCCGCGCGGCAATATCAGCATCCATTTTAATAATATCTCTTTTCGAATTTCTCCCTGCCTGCGAGCGCTGCTCTAAAAGAGTTTTATTAGCCACGATGGTATCATACGATTCCTGCGCGATTAAAAAAACTTTTTCCGTCAGAAGTAATGTATAATAACTAATTTCCGCAGTATACCTAATATCCCGCTGAGTTGCCCGCTGTTTAAGCTTAACTACTTTGACTGATTTTTTTGCCGCGTCCACCGCGGAGCTTACTCTGCCGAATGACCATAAAAGCTGTGTAACACTTATCCCGCTGCTTAATTCATAATCCGTTGTTTTATCGGCAATAACCGGATATTCATTATTATGCGTCCAAGCGGCATTCGCATTAAAATGCGGCAACAATCCGGAACGGACTTGTTTATAAACCGCATTAGTTTTTTTTAAATTATTTTCCGAGATTTTTAATGACTCACTGGCTTTAAGCGCGGCATCAATTGTCTGTTTTATTCCCAGCTCTAAACCAGCATAAGCCAAAGATGTCCGCAGCAGGAGAATTCCAAAAATAAGCACAAGTTTTTTAGTTTTAATTACTCTCACTTTAAATTACCTCCCAAACCAATCCACAAAGTTTTTAATTGTCTGGCCATATGCTCTGAAGAAGTATGAAAATTTTTAAATTTAACAGCCAGAGGCGTTCCCACCATAATCGTTTTTAAAGCCACGCATACATTATTAATATCAATATTTTTCGGTAATTCCTTATTTTTAATTGCCTGGGCCAGACAATCCCGAAAAAATAAATCCAAACAATCTCCCGGGGCGCTGATTTGCTCTATGCCTTTCAGCTCAGGATACGCATAATATTTTTCCGCGTCAGATATTTTAAATTCATGCGGATCTTCTTTTTCTCCGATCAAAGAAGAAATCATCTCATAAACCAGATAAGGATTATTAAATTCCTCGAACAATGCTTGAAATGCCCGGTTGATCAGATCAAAAGCTTTGCTTGTTTTAACCGCCTGCCGCGCCGTCCAAACCACCTTAACTGAATGCAGCTGCAAACAGAAGTAAACAATTTCAATTTTTTTCGGAAAATAATTAAAAAATGTTCCTTCCGAAACTTCCACGCTCGCGCATACCTGGCGAATTGAAATATCTTCAAACCGCGTAGTTTCCAATCGGCGCATAAATTCCCGCATCAAGCCAATTTTCGTCTTAGCACTTTTCTTCTCTCTTAAAGGGAAATCCTTGGTCACAGCTGCTCCTTTTTTTTAGCTTACATTATAATTATAGCATACTATATTTTTATAGTCAATAGCATTTTTATAAAGATTGCGTAATTCGGGAATTGGCTTGAAGTGAAATGATAAATCTCAAATTGATTAAATCAAGAAACAAAAAGATTGGATTGAGAAGAATTGACAGAGTTGCTCAAAGATTCTATATTGCCTGTTCGATAAACATTATCTCCGAGGTTTTGCGATTATCCGGGATAAAATTTGACTGTAAACCCAAGACAGGGCCCAGCAAATTAAGCTTTAAGTTACGATAAAGCAGAGAAAATTCTTGAGAGACATCAAGGTTCTCCTCCCAAAGTTTTTTTGACAAAAGTAAAGAAGCTTTGATCTGAGCTAAATCCGCGTCCTTATCCACCCCCTTAAGCAGCTCATCGATAAGCACTTGAAATTCTTCTTGTTTTTGCTTCATTGCCGCGATTGAAATTTTGTCCGAATGATTATTATTAATATCTGATAAAAACCAATCATTTATCATCACGCTCAGGTCTTCACAACCCGGCTTTTGACATAAACCGAAAAACAAGCTATTCGGCTCAATTACCCCTTCATTGACAAAATATGCCCGAATTACCTTTATTGGATCGCGACTAGCAGCACTTACCACAGCCTTACTACTCTGAACGAAATTTTCATCCGGATGCTCAGAGCCATAATACACCGCGCTAATCCCCAAAGCATTCAAAACTTCCAAACAAGCTCCGCAAGGATGCAATGTCCCATAAATAACCTTGGTTTTAAAAGGTTCACCAGCCAAAGCGGAAAGTTCTTTTAATAAACTCATGGCTTCTGCTGATTTATTTAATTTTTCAGTATAGGCCAGAAACTCCAACCTTCTAAGTTTCGACAGATAATCAGACTCCGGGTTTTTTGCGCTCAATTCGCGAGCAAGCACCTTGAGTACTAAATTAATTTCCGCGTGGCGATGGATACCAATAACATTAGTCGCTAAGCAAAAAGGATCTTCATTCCAGGAATGAGAAATTCCACAAGCAACTTTTGCCAAAGGATAAACATGCGAGATATTCTGCGCCTGGCTATACAATGCATTAAAAATCCGGTTTTCTTTGAGCGGGATTTCATACAATTGTTCATAACGATTTGTTAATTCCCCCCCATTACCCACAAGATTTAAAAAAATCTGGACTACTCGCGGCCCGTACGCTAAATAAGTTTTTTCTCAAATATCCGCAACCGCGCTGGCAAATGAATGTTTAAACCTGTGATTATACGGTCTAAACCCCAGCATCGCGCTGAACGAATCGGCCACCCGCGCAATTTTTGCTTCCAGCGGAATCATTTGGCGATTAACTAGACTAGGATATCCGCTGCCGTCAAAATTAGCGTGATGATAAAAAGCAATTGAGAAAATCAGCGGATCAGTAATCCCGCACTCTTTTAAAATATCCTCTGATTTGACTGAGTGTTCAACAATCTCATTGTGAATCATCTCCTGCTGTGCCATGGTAAACTGCCTGATATCAGAAAAAACTCGATCATCATTTATAATCTCAATGTTAATCTCACACTTGCCAATATCGTGAAACCGGCCGCCAATCGCGATCTGAGCAAGATGTTCTTCACTGAATCCCAGGATCTTCCCCATACAATAAGAAATCAGCATTACTTCTTTTTGATGATCTATCACCCATTGATATTTCTCTGGGATCTGCGCTTCTCTGGCTTCAAGCAGCTTAATTGCGTGTCCATATTTATGAGCATATTTAGAAAGAATATAATCCATCAAGTCATCCGCGCTGCCGACTTGTTTGCTCAGCTTTTCCAAAAAGACCGAATAATCATGATTTCCCTGAAGCGTAATCTCCGGCTGCAGCATAAAATCAACCTGTTGATACATTGCTTGACACATCGCAACCATGTCACTGGTTTGCAGCTGCAGCTGGGGAGAAAGACAAAGCGGCTTAGGATTAAAATCTTGGGCATAAGCATACGCCAGCCCGGAAAAAATAAGCAGATTCACAATAAAAACTATAATATTTTTTTTAACCATATTGCCTATAAACTCCTTTTAACAAATCTTCCGTTGCTCTAGATTAATCGCTAATATGCTTAATAAAAATTAAAGTCTGAAAAATTGTAACTTCATTTTATAGGCAAAAAACCCTTTACCTCTAAATTGTAAACGCCTCAAAGGCTACCATATAAATACTATCCGCGCAAATAAACTCTGAGATTATAAAATAACGCAAACATCTATAAATAAATAAATTAAGATTAAGACATCCTAATTTTTGTTTTAAATAATATAAATCAAGAATTCGCTGTTCCACAATAAAATTCTTCTTAATCGGGTCCGATTATCATCTTTCCCAAAACAAACAATTATTAAAAATTATTTCAAATATTTTGCTCCTAAAAACTGATTTTCCGCGCATTGCTTGAATTTTTCATTTTCACCCAAAATCCATAAATATCGCTGCTTAAGTTTTTTAGACGCTTGACTCAGAAAAATAAGTTCTAGAGTAATCTCAATGTTAATGTTAAAATAAAATATAATTATCTTTTTTAATAATCAGATTGTTAGCTGGATTTTAAATCAAAACATCTAAAATAACCTTAAAGCATTACATTTATTTATGATTAGTTTGAGTATTCACAAAAAACCCTTAGTTTTCTTCTGTATTGCTCTGCTGCTTTGGAGCATGACCTGTCAGGCTGCGCCGCTAAAGCCCACGCGATTTAAGGATGTGGTCGAAAAAGCGCAAAAGCTCGCGGAAAAGCCTTTTATCGAGACTAAAAACAAAATTCCTGATGCGCTTAAAAAAATCGGTTATGATCAATGGCGTGACATCCGATTCGATCCCAAAAAAAGCTTATGGTTAAACACGCCTTTCAATATTCAGTTTTTCCACTTTGGCGGATTATATCAACAACCGGTTAGCATTAATACTGTTAACAAAAACAGTACGACAAATATTCCTTTTTCCCCGGACTTTTTTGACTACTCTCAAAGCGCTCACAACGGATTACAGATGAATGATCTGGACTTCGCTGGATTCAGAATACATTATCCGCTAAACTCTCCTGAATACGCTGATGAACTTATTTCGTTTCTCGGCGCGAGTTATTTCCGGGCTTTGGGGAAAAACTTAAGCTACGGCTTATCCGCCCGCGGACTGGCCATTGATATCGCGGAACTCACTGGAGAAGAATTTCCTTACTTTCATGAATTTTGGATTATAAAGCCTGCTTCCAAAGCAAAAGAGCTATCATTCTACGGATTAATGGAAAGCCCTAGTCTTACCGGTGCTTATTCCTTTAACGTTCGCCCGGGAGAAGAGACTCTGATCAAGGTCAGAAGCGTTATTTTCTTTCGAAAAAAAGTTAAAAAACTGGGGCTCGCGCCCTTGACCTCAATGTTCTTTTACGGAGAAAACGAAAAATCGAAAATCGGCATTGACTTCAGACCGGAAGTGCATGATTCTGATGGGCTGCTTATTCAGGGAACCAATAGTGAATGGACATGGCATCCCCTGATTAATCCCCGAAGCCTTTTAATCAACAGTTTTGGCGGGGGACAACCCTTAGGATTTGGACTTATCCAACGCGACATGAGTTTTGACCACTACCAAGATCTTGAAGCGCGTTACGATAACCGGCCCAGCGTCTGGATTACTCCTAAAAGCGAATGGGGTCCAGGACACATTGAACTGCTTCAAATCCCGACTGAAAATGAGTTTAATGATAATATTGGCGCCTATTGGGTGATCGATCATTCTTTTGAACCAGGCGAAGCCTTTGAATTTGCCTATACAATGAGCTGGCACGCCGGCAACCGCAAAAGATCTGCTTTGGCTGCGGTAGAATCAACCAGAATCGTGAGCAAACCGGAAAATGTCATGTTCATAATTGACTTTCTCCCTGATCAAACACAAGAAGAATTTTTAATAAAAGACATTTCCCCGGAGATTACAATACTTAACAACTATATGATTAAAAACAGTCAGCTGCTTGAAAACACAGTGACCCGAGGATGGCGGCTGATTATCGAAGTCACGCTTGATCAAGAAAGCATGATAAATAAAATGCTTTCCAAAAATAATCCTACTGTGGAATTACGCGCCTTTCTTAAAAAAGACAATACTCCGATATCAGAGACCTGGAGTTATACCTATCAGCCCTAGAAGAACAGTTAAAAAACTTATGCAAAATAATAATAACCATCACTCTCAGATAACAGGTCAACACTTCCAGCTGATCAGTCAAAGAATTACCTTATATTTGCGGCTGCTTTGCTTAGAAGAAAATTCGGTCAGCGAACTCACAGAACAAATTCTCAATCAACTCGAAGTTGAGTTTAAAAATCATCCCAGAAAAAACTGGCCGGATATAGCATTGCAAGCCACGCTAAAAACACTAAAAAATAAGCATATCGCTCCCCAGCCAGGCTATCATCCGATTTTCAGCAATGACTTTCAGCCTTACCCCCAGCGCAAATCAATGGGCTATAAAGAATTCGACACTAAGAACGCTTTTTATAAACATACACACTGTTCTGCTATTTTGGCCCCTAGGCGCTTTTTTTTCTTCAGCATTGTTCTAATTTCCACAATCATCGGAACTCTATCGATCAGCACAATTCTCAGCCCGAATAATCTTTCGATCATTGAATTAACGATTATCGTGATTTTCACTTTTCTTTTCGGCTGGATTGCCATGAATTTCTGGACAATTGTTTTTGGTTTCTTTATCTCTTTGCGCAAACCAAAAGATATTATAGAAATTCCCCAGAGCCCGCAGCCGATACCGTTAAATTTAAAAATCGCCCTGATTATGCCGGTTCATAATGAAGAAGTACCTTGTATCTTTTCCGCTCTACGCGCGATCTACGACACGATCCAAGAAGCCGGTGTGCTGGCGCATTTTGACATCTATGTCCTCAGCGATTCTACCAGCAAAGCTCACGGCATGGCCGAAGAACTTTATTGGGCAAAACTCTGTAGAGATGTAAACGGTTTTGGAAAAATATTCTACCGGCGGCGAAAATTACGGATCCATAAAAAAAGCGGAAATGTCAGTGATTTCTGCCGGCGCTGGGGCAGTCAATACGCCTATATGATACCCCTTGATGCCGACAGCCTAATGGATGGCGAAACTCTTGTTCGAATGTTAAATACAATGGAAAAACACCCGGAAATCGGAATATTACAAACCGCCCCCATGGCGATTAACCAGACCAGTCTGATTGCCCGCCTACAGCAATTCGCCAGTCATGTATACGGGCCGCTTTTTTTCATAGGTCTGCGTTTCTGGCAGCTGGATGAATCCGGATTCTGGGGACATAATGCCATTATCCGAATGGAGCCATTTATAAAATATTGCGCCTTACCTCAACTTTCCGGCCGGCCGCCTTTTGGCGGCGAAATCATGAGCCATGATTTTGTCGAAGCCGCGCTGATGCGCCGAGCAGGCTGGGGCGTCTGGTTAGCCTATGAACTGGAAAACAGCTATGAAGAACTGCCGCCAAATCTTCTCCAGGAACTTTCACGCGACAAGCGCTGGTGTCAAGGAAATATCCAGCATTTACGGCTTTTATTCATGCCGGGAATACCTCTGGGACACAAAATCCTTTTTCTCCAGGGTAATCTGTTTTATTTTTCGTCTCTGATGTGGTTTCTCTTATTAATTTTGATGACTGTCAATGCGATTGCTAATTTTTTACAAAAACCAATTTATTTCAGCGCAGAACAAAGCCTGTTTCCGGCCTGGACAATCGAACATCCCGGCTTATCGGCTCTGCTTCTGAGCATAACCGCCGGTTTTCTTTTTATGCCAAAAATCCTAAGCTTCATCATTATTGTGCTTAACCCGCAAAGAACAATCCAATTCGGAGGCGCCCAAAAACTGGGAATCAGCATTATCTTGGAAACTATTTTTTCCACACTGCTCGCCCCCTTACGCATGATATTCCACACCTGGTATGTTCTTTTAAATCTGATAGCACCTAAACTCAGTTGGGGCAGCCAATCAAGATTAATGAAAAAAACATCTTTTCGCGAAGCTTTCCAAGCGCATTGGCCGGCAACAGCGATTGCCCTGCTCTGGGCAGGAATCACCTACTCAGTTAACCAAACTTTGTTTTTATGGGTGCTGACAATCGTTGCTCCGCTGATCCTAGGCATACCAATCTCAATCTTTTACAGTTATTCTTCGGTTGGGTTATTCTTCCGCAAACTTGGGCTATTTCTTGTACCCACAGAAACCGCTCCTTCAAAAGTCATTAAACGATATCAGTTGCTGTTGAGCAACAAAACAACGGATAGCGGACGGAGGACAGGTGGACAATCGCTACGCTAGGACGCAAAAGCAGTTATGAATTACTAATTATGAGTTACGAATAAAAAGACGAAGCAACGGAAAAGCAAAAAATAGTTCTTTTTGTAAAAGGGGTCACACCTATTTAATTTGCTTTGCCGACCGCTTTCTTACTCTTATTTTAAGAGGTTATCTTTATTAGCGAGCACTCTGCTCATTTCAAGCATTATGATTACAACATTTTTTCTATTGAAGCTTTTTTAGCAACATATACTTTTCCTAAATCCATTGCCATAGCTCGATCACAAAAAGCAAGCGCGGTTTCAAATTCACCAGATTCAACCGTAATCGATATTCCCCGTTCAATAAAACGCAGCGCCGGTAAATATTCGGCTAAATCCTGCTTGTTTTCCGCCTGAGCCTCTGCCAAAAATTCCCCGGCCCGCTCTACCGCTTGCCGGCATAAAACAAGATCCTTGATTTGATAAGCATCTTCGACTAAAAGATCATAAATAAAAAATTTTACAGCGTTCGGGATCGAATTGAAATTTTCCAGGAAATTAACCAAATACCGCTTTCCATTCTCACTACCACGAGTCAGGGCTTCGCTATGTCCTAAAAAAACATTCTTCAATATCTCTTCCGGTGTTTTAACAACTCGTCTGTTTCTCTGCGCCATTTTCATACTCCATTTCCTTGAGAAAATCCTCAAAACTATTTTTTTCAATAAATTAATGTCTCTACAAGATTATACACTATATTCCTCTTAAATGTGTAAAAAAAGGGGTCACACCTATTTATTTTGCTTTGCCGGTCGCCCTCTTCCTCTTATTTGAAACGATACTCCAAATCTTTCACCCATCCGCTCTGTAAAATCCCGACTTCCTATTACCTTTTCCTGATGTATTGTTGTTCGGATTTGATTTAGTTGCTCTTTTCCGCTTTCCTTCACCTCTTCCATAAACTCACAATATTCTTTTCTTCTTTGTCCTATTATATCTTTATTGAGAATTCCATCAAATTCTCCTTTAATATTCGCACGGGCACTTGAATATTCATATCTCTCTTCCTTGTTTACCATCCCTGCTCTTACAGGATTCTGTTCTATATATCGGGAAATAACCCATTCATACTCAGGCTCAACTATATTCAATTTATATCGATTCTCCCATAACTTTCCGCTTCTACCATATTTGCGATTAACGTACTGCGTATAATGTTGGCAAACACTTTTCATAAATACAATTAACCCATCCCTGTCTCGGGGATATAACAATAGGTGAAAATGATTCGTCATTAAACAATACGCCCCAACATCAACTCCTGTTTCCAAGCTAGCATTTTTAAGATTTGATAAAAAACACAGCCTATCTTTTTTGTCAAAAAAGATAGGCTGACAATTGTTTCCTCTTTGCAGAGTATGATGGGGCAAATCTGGATAAACACAACGTATTTTTCTTGCCATTTGTTTATTATTATATTTTCATTGCTTTAATCTGTCAATAAAATAGGTGTGACCC
>JAHITY010000029.1 GCA_018817165.1 Candidatus Omnitrophota bacterium | reverse complement strand
GGTATTCCTACGAAGATGCCCTAAAAAAATTAGCCTACGATTTCGAAAGAAATTTGCTTAAAAAAGCCAGGTCAAAACTGGAATCTTTATTAAAAACCAAAAAATAGGTAAAATATAGCGGCTTGACGAAGTTTTCTAACCAAAACAAAGTCGGTCTTTTTAAATCTGAGATAATACATCTTAGTTATCTGGAGGGCATGCCCTCCGTAGCTTAGCGAAGGAGGGGTCGGATAGTGGTTCATTCCACAGACCTGGAAAGTCTGCGGCTCACAAGGCCTCGCGGGTTCGAATCCCGCCCCCTCCGCATAATAAATAATCCGCCATTCGGCGGATTTTTTATTATCTGGGGTGGGATGAGAAGCAAGGTCCAATGTACTCATTGGAAATCCCGCCATTTGGTAGTCCGAAGCGAAGCGAAGGATACCCCTTCCGTTCAAACCTTTGTAGTTGTAGTTGAAAAACCTGTCATTTCTAAAACAGCTTTTGATTGTTCAGTCGTAAGATCACCTATGTTACTGGGTAACTTAGGAAAGTGGCTATAAACTTGTTCCGCTAGTCTTTCAACTGTATTTTCCCTCACTCCTCGGCGACTTTCTTCAAAAGTATACTGTTTGGCTTGCTCCTTAAAATCATCAATTTTTTGTCTTACAGATCGATTTTTATCAGACCGACGGTCAAAATATAGATTTTCCAATAATTCTTTTAATTTTAATCTAGCATCACTGTCTGGTGCAGCATTTAAAAAATATTCTTCAGGCGCTAGAGCGAGATCTGTCATAATATTTCTTATTCTATTTTCATTTAAGCCAAGTTGCTTAAGTATATCTATGTTGAGTCTTATGCCCTTAGCTTCAGAAATAGTGACATATCCCCCAGAGGTAGTAATAGAAATAATTGGCTTTTCATTTCCGGCTTCTTCTTCAATCATTTGAGCTGCCAATAAGGCATTACTATCAGTATTCGACGGGAGACAGGCGTTCTTGGGTTCTCTAAAAAACCCAACAGGACTTTTGGAATCCCAGGGATGAGTGTGCCAAAATATATCATCTGTTGTAACTCCATCTTCATTTCTTCGCGGAGGAACAAATTCAACTTGAGGATTATCAAATCCTTGGGCTCTAAAGCCTTTGTTTACAAGTATTGATCTTGTTACTTGATTATATAGACCTCCATATTCAGTTTCCTGTTTTTCTTCTTGACCTATGGCTGCGATTATCCTAATGTGATCTACTTCATTTGGGATTATTAATTCCAACCGTCCTCCTTCCGGCAGACTCTTTATCCTGGAAATATTTGTCTGTATCCAGTCTAAAGGATTTTCTTGATGTGGCCTGGGAATATCTCGATCCATTGTAAAGAGTATAAGCGATATTACAACAAAAACAGAAATTACATAGTTATAAAACAGGTTCTATCTGCGTCGATGATTCGCCACCAAGATATTATTGGACATTTTGATTGATATAATACTGCATGCCAAATCGCAAAGAGGGTGGGGTTGATACCGGCTGGTTTATAACGAAAGCCGCAGAAAACAACTGGGATGAGTTTGATTCACGAGTCCTAAAAGTGTGTAACTCGGATGATTGGCTAGCTTGGACAGAATCGGGCATGAGCAGTCCTGTTCTCGATAAAAGAGATTTGGCAATAAGTATTCTAGAGAAAACCGAAGTAGCCTTGGATGGCAAAAAAACGGAGAAACTAAACATTATCTTAACTCAAGATGAAAACACTCACCTAAGACGAAAAGCAGCAATAGCTTTATGGAGACATGGAAATAAAAATGATCAGGTATTATCCCGGCTCAAAGAAGCCCTAAGCGACAAAGAACTTGAAAACGAAGTCAGAGAGTTATTGAGTCAGGCATAAATAATTGTTTTTTTTCTTATCAACATTTCACAGTAGTCCACATAACTCTTGGAGGGTCTATTGTACTGATAAAATATTGTCATGAAACAGTTTTTTCTAACTTCAAGTGGCCTATCCGGTGGAGTTAGCCCGATTGCTCAAGCTATCCGAATAGGCCACTAAAAACAGCAATCGGTAAAACGCTAACTCCAAGTATAAATATAGTCAAAATAAAAATGGTTTGCAAGTGATTATGAATTCGAGATGAAAATTTTGTATAATATGAACCATATGGCAGGAGAACGACCCTTAGGACTTATTCGCGAACCGCGCGGATTACAGTCTAACTTAACACCTCGTGATCTTGCAACAGAGACGGCAAGAAAATTATTTCCAAATTTTAACCCTGAAACTAGTAGTGAGCTATTAGAAAAACTAGAAAAAACATTGAATTTTGGTGCAATATTATCACTATCTGGTTTAGAAGGTAATGAAAAAACACAAGCATTAAAGTCGTTGGGTGAGCAGGTTTTTGGAGAAAACGACCCTATTTTAAATAAGTTTCCAAGTGCTTTTTCAGCAGCAAGGCTATCATTATTGACAATACAAGCGCCAGAAGTAGTTGTTACAGATAGTATTGCTGAACACACGGAGGAATCACTTGCGCAAAAATTTAGGAAAGATTGTACTACTGCGGGATATAACATATTTCAGCTTGTTGATGTACAGATGACTCGGGAAACCGAAAGGCTGGTTTTATCTAAAAAGCCAGTATTCTGGGCTAGTGCAGATAGCTTTAGACCAATAGACACCTATATATCAAGAAATACAAATAAGACTGAAGCCGTTGAGGAAAGGATGAAAATATTACAGAGAATGCAACAGGGCGATAGAGTTTCAGAAGACGACCCAAGAAGATATCGTGTTGGAAACTCTATTGTTGTACTTGCTGACGGAAAAGATAATCACACGTTTTTAATAATCTATGGATCAATATCAGCAGAGCTTGCCGGTTCATGGAAGGGAGGGAGAACAAATTTCGAAAACTCTGTGGTTTTTGAATTTGGGGGGAAAGACGCGATTGATAGATTCATATCAGAAATTGATGTTAGTGCTAGAGCATACGAAGATGGAACAGAACATAATTACAAAATTATATGTGAAGCCATGAATGGCGTTTTTCCTAAAGAAGCCATGGGATTTACCAAAAGCCATATGTTTCATCGACAAGAAATTCAAGACATAGTTGATTTAAGGAAAAATAAATAAGATTGTGTTTCTCGCCCTTCGGGCGAGAAAATCGCGCGCGCAAAAAAATAGCGGAGGCGCGGCGGAGCAAGCGAGGTCGAAGGCCGAGCGGTAAAGATGGCGCGGCAAGCGGGTGGGGGCGCTTGCCGCGCTACCTTTGAAATATAGTTCGAATTTTTTCGTAAAGAGACCGCATAATAAATAATCCGCCATTCGGCGGATTTTTTATTATCTGGGGCGGGATGAGAAGCAAGGTCTGATGGGCAAGTGGGTCAAAGCTATTGCGAGGTAAATTAATTGGTAAAATATATTATGAAAATATCACCCAATCTCAAAAATATTTTTTATTCTTGTCTAGTCGCCATCTTTGCTTTCTTAATCTTATTTTTAATCGTCACCACTCTC
>JAHITY010000028.1 GCA_018817165.1 Candidatus Omnitrophota bacterium | reverse complement strand
TAAGATATTCTTTGTGGGTAATGTCATGATAGATTCGCTGCTTAAGAATATAGAAAAAGCAAAAAAATCGGATATTCTTGATCGGTTAAATATAAAAAAACAAGAATATTTATTGGCTACGCTTCATCGGCCATCTAATGTGGATAATAAACAGGGTTTGTCTAAAATATTTGAAGCATTAGAAGTGATACATAGGCAGATAAAAATTGTTTATCCTGTACATCCGCGAACAAGAAAGAATATTGAGAATTTTGAAATGGACAAACGTTTTTCATTTCTTAAATCACTTGATGTTTCTTCGGGAAATGATAATTTTTTATTCATTGATTCTTTGGGCTATCTTGATTTTATGATGCTTATGAGCCAAGCAAAGTTTATTTTAACAGATTCCGGAGGGATTCAAGAAGAATCAACAGTTCTCGGAGTTCCTTGTTTAACTTTACGTAATAATACTGAACGTCCTGAAACTATTGATGTGGGGACTAATATCCTTGTGGGAACTGATAATAGTAAGATTATTGAAGAAAGTTTAAAAATTATAAATGGGGATAAGAAAACAGGGGGAATCCCTTCGCTGTGGGATGGTCATGCGGCGAAGAGAATAGTTGATATCCTGATTGAGAAAAATAAAAAGGGAAGGGATTAGAGTGAAAGATAATTGGCCTACAATACTTTATTTTGGTAATGATTGGTTTGGAGATAATAGGACGAGCAGTCATCATATCGCCAGGTTACTTGGGGAGAAACATAAAATTGTGTATGTGGAGTGTCCTGGGTTAAGAGCTCCCAAAGGATCTTCAAGAGATATTAAGAAACTTTTTTCCAAAGTAAAGAAGTCTCTACAAGGCGTAAGAAAGTTGGAGGAAAACTTTTTTCTCTTCACGCTTTTTCAAATTCCGTTTCATAAATTTAAGATCATGCGAAAAATAAACAGCGCGATTATTGTTTATTCTTTAAAACAGTTGTGCCGTAAGCTTAAAATTGAAAATCCAATTCTTTGGTTTGTTGTCCCGCATATAGCAGATGTAGTGGGAAAACTTGATGAAAAACTGGTGGTATATTACTGTATAGATGATTATTCATCATTGCCAGGGGTTAATAAAATGATGGTGGAAAATATGGATGAATTGCTGACAAAAAAAGCTGACATTGTTTTTGTTTCCGCGGAGCCATTGTTAGAAAGCAAGAAGGATATGAATCGTAATGTTATTTTAAGCCGGCATGGAGTAGATTATGATCACTTTAATAAAGCTTGTTCTCCGAAAATTGAAATCGCGGAAGAAGTGAAGGATATGAAAAAACCGGTTATTGGTTTTTTTGGATTAATCGAGACATGGATTGATTTGGATTTGGTTAAATTTCTGGCTGAATCAAGGCCGGAATGGAATTTTTTAATGATTGGAAGAGTTGCTGTAACGGATAATCCTTGCGCGGATTTGCCAAATGTTCGGTTTATTGGTAGTAAGAAATATGAGATATTGCCGGAATATGCAAAAATTTTCGATGTGGCAATTATTCCTTGTAAAATAAATAAGCTGATTATTAATTTTAATCCTTTGAAATTGAGAGAATATTTAGCGATGGGTAAGCCTGTTGTTTCAGTAAGAGTTCCCGAGGTTGAAGCTTTTTCTGATGTTATAGAGATTGCGGATACATATCAAGAGTTTTTAGATAATGTGGATTTTGTTTTGTCAAACGATAATCAAGAAAAGTTCAACAAAAGACTTGATAAAGTGAAGGATTCTTCTTGGAAATCCCGAGTAGATTTTGTTATAAGTCAGGTTGACAAAATATTGAGTAAAAAAAATAGGTAGTAAATAGCAGAAGGGAAAATAATGAGTAAACAAATTAAATCTAATTTAAAAATCGGGATTATCGGTTGCGGTAATATCGCAAAAGTCCATTTGAATTATGTGAAAGGGCTAGTGGATTTGTCGAACATAGCGCTTTGTGAGAAAGATGAGATACGTTTAAAGGAATTCGCCAAAGACAGTGGAGTGACAAACAATTTTAATCTGCTTAATGATTTAATTGAGCAATTCAAGCCGGATATAGTTCATATTCTTACGCCACCCGCTAGCCATCGAGACATAGCTATTGAGTGTCTTCAAAAAGGTGTGAATGTTTTAATAGAAAAGCCAATGTGTGTCTCACTCAAGGATGCAGAGGAGATAATTAAAGCAGCAAAAGATGCTAAACGACTTGTATGTGTAGATCATATGCGTTTGTATGAGAGCCCAATGCTGAGATTTAAAAAAATTTATGATAGTGGTGTTTTGGGTGAGATTGTTAAAATTTCTGCTGGGTACAGTTATGACAGCAAAGCACGAGTGGATACTGACGCTGCTTCGCGTTGGCGTAATAAGCTCCCAGGGGCTTCATTTTTCGATGTTTTACCCCACCCTCTTTGTATTATAGAAGAGTATTTGCCTGAGATTAAATTGGATAATGCTACATTGCGTAAAGACAGCCATGGTGAAATAGATGAAGTTTTATGTACTTTTTCTTCAAAAAAGGCTATTGCTTCACTGCATATGTCATTGAATGTCTTTCCCTTAGTAAACTATATTACTTTTGAGTGTACAAATGGTTTGGTAAATATAGATTTCAGAAACTTTCTTTTTTATATGCGCAGATCTGTTGGTTTACCTGGTCCGATTGAACGTATAATTGGCAATCTAAGTATTTCTTGGCAGATATTTGCTGGAACATTAAGTAGTATTTTTAAATTTATTCAGGGAAAACTGGATCCTTATGATGGGCTGAAGTATATAATTGTTGATTTTTATAAGGCGGTTGAAACTAAATCTTTAAAATCAATAGTGCCAGCGGAAAAGGCAAAAAAACTTCTTGAGATAACAAATGAAATATTTCCAAAACCTGGGGATGATGAAAAGCCTGTATCTCGTCCAATCTTAAGCAATGCTGATGTCCTTGTTACCGGGGGAACTGGAGGTATTGGGAGAAGATTGGTTAACCGATTGCTTAAAAATGGCCTCAAGGTCAGAGTTTTGTCGCATAGGAATCTTAATGATGAGGAATTAAATTCATTATTTGAAGGGCAAATTACTTTGGTTAAGGGGGATGTGTACAATTTTGAAGATGTTAGTTATGCCTGTAATGGGGTAAAAACAGTATTTCATTTGGCAGCGGCGATGAAGGGCGATTGGAATTATCATCTAGATACTACGGTGACCGGAACCCATAATATCCTCGAAGCGGCACAACAGAAAGGTGTGAATAAGTTTATATATGTCAGCACCCTGAATGTGTATGATGCTAAAAATTATCCTAAAAATGGACAGATCAATGAAGAATTTCAGTATGAAGATCACCCTGAAAAAAGAGGTAATTACTCAGGGGCAAAGCTTATGGCAGAAAAAATAGTAATTGAATATATGAAAAGTAAAGATATGTCTATAAGCATTGTCCGGCCTGGACTAGTTTATGGGCACAATGATATAATTTTGCCAAAGGATATCGGTATCCGTATAGGGAAACGCTTACTAGTAGTGTTCGGGGGGGAGCGAAAAATTCCTTTAGTCTATGTTGAAAACTTAATTGACGCATTGATGCTATTTATGAAAAAAGAAAAAAAATCATTTAATCTATTTAATATTGTTGATGAGGACTACCCTACACAGCGAGTGTATATAAATAAGTATAAACAGATCACGAAAGAAAAATTGCTTTGTTTTTATGTGCCGATGTTATTTGTGAAATTTGGATTCTGGTCTATTGAAAAAATAGTTTTTCTTTTATTGAAGAAAAAGATTTCATTGGTCTATAAATTGAAATGTATTAGTAAAAATGTCACGCATAGCACTAAGAATATCAAAGACCAAATAGAGTGGGAGCAGAAAATTAGTTTTAAGGATGGTTTATCCTTAACCATTAAGGAAGCTTCTAAGTATAGAAAATAAAACAGAGTGGTTTTTTTATAAATATTATTTAAATAACCACTTTTTCTCGCATAATATGAATGTAGATATAGTATTTACTGAAAAGAATAAAGATAATGGCTCATTAAATGCGTGGATATTTGAGACATTTTAAGTGTTGTATATAAATATTTCTTTTAATTATATTTCTATTGCAAGGATGAATTTACAATGAATTGGAGGCAAAAAGGGATTTTACAAAACATCTTAAGTGTAGTACCTTTTGGTACTGCATTAAATGACTTATTGCAAATTAAGTGGGGGGGGCTCCGAGATATTGATAGTGCTGTAGAGGAAAAATTTTTTAATGATTGGTTAGTATTTTGTTCACTTATGAAAGAAATAGATCTCCCAATACAGGAGTTGGTTTTTTTTGAAGTCGGAACAGGGTGGTTTCCTGTTTTACCTTTTTGTTTTTCACTGGCTGGGGCTAAAAAATGTTTAACTTATGATATAAATCGACATATGAACGCGCAGCTTACATTTAAAATGGTATCGATAATTAGTAGATTTTCTAAGGAGATATCAAATGTTTCATTGAGGCAAAGTTTAATGATAGAATCTTATTGTCAACAATATTTAGGATCTGCTGATTTACATAAATTGCTCGAGCAAGCTAGAATAGAATATCATGCACCTGCTGACGCAACAAAAACTGGACTTGCCTCTGAAAGTGTAGACGTTTTATTCTCAAACAGTGTTTTAGAACACGTTCCAAGTCAAGTAATCTTTAAACTAATGGAAGAGAGTTATCGTGTGTTGCGTAAGAAGGGTATTATAATGCACAGTGTGAATTGTGGCGACCACTATGCGTATTTTGATAAAAACATTACACCAATAAATTATTTGCGTTATTCTGAATCAGATTGGAAATTCTGGAATAATGCTTTGCAATTTCAAAATCGCTTGCGGCCTATAGATTTTGTTGAGTCTGCTAAAAAGGCTGGTTTTGAAATTTTACTCTACAAGTATAAGCCGAAACCTGATTTGCTAAACATAGTATCCTCATTAAAAATAGCAAGAGAATTTCATAATTATTCTATAGACCAGATTTGTAGTACATCAGTTGATTTTGTTGCAATTAAAAAATAATCAGCTAGAATCTATACAAATAATATTAGTTTTATTGGTGTATTCCATATTTTAAGCTAGAAATTTATAATTTGTAAAATTAGTTCTAGTGTGCTAGGATAAATTTGTTGATTAATAAGATGCATTTAAATTGCTTTTATGGTATGTGGATATAAGATTTAGGGCATAATTAGTATTTATAGAATGGGAATATTTTTAGGAATATGTGGAAAATTAGAATTTTTTTATTAATACTTTCTTTCGTTATAATATTTTGTGGTGTAAGTTATGCTGCCACTTATTATGTAGATGGCTCCGTAGCTAATGATTTTGGTAATGGTTCTATATCCAGCCCTAAAAAGTATCTTCAATCAGGTATATCGTTGATGTCAGGAGGAGATACCCTGATTATACGTGATGGGACATACACTCAATCTCTTACTGGAGTCCCTAGTGGAAGTGCTAATAATTATACGAATGTAAAAGCTGAAAACAATTTTGGAGTTAAAATTGTTTTTGCAAGTGCTTTGAATATTAGAAGTTCGAGTCGTTACATTAGAATTGAAGGTATAAAATTTAATAACAATAATAATTTGTCTTCTATTATACAATCATCAGATCATATCAAAATAATTCGTTGCTCATTCACAGGCTCTCAGTCTATTGGGAATATTATGACTGTAACAGTAAATAGTTCAAGCTATATTTTACTTGAAGAGTGTTGGGCTTGGGGGACAGGGAGGTATAAATTTTTAGTATACGAGTCAGATCATGTGATACTCAGACGTTGTGTATCAAGACATGACTATCATAATGATACCCAATGTGCTACATTTACCCGCTATGATTCTCCGAACGTTGAGTTTCAGAACTGTATTGCTATTGATTCAGGGCTGACTGACGGGTCTAACGGAGGATTTTATGGTGGTATTTGGAATGAGAATAATGCGGAAGCAGATACTACGGGTAAAGATTTAGGGTGCATTATTCTTAATATTAGGGGTGCTTCTGGTTTGTCAGATTGGAAAGTCAAAGGGATTAGGAAAATAGAAAATTGTGTTATTTGGGACGCTCCATCGGGGATATTCGCTGGCGATTACCGCGACCTTGACGGGCAAATGTATATTAATCATACTATTATTGGTAATATGATTAATGATGGTTCTTCTTCAGGCGGAATGGGCTTAAGAAACTCAGTTGGAATGCCAGTTTGTTCTATAAGTAACTCAATAGTAACTCAATGTCCTGTATATGGTCTTAGCGAAAATACTTTATCTGACTGGAATAGCTTATACGGGAACAATATTGATTATAATGGAGTCTCGGATGGTAATAATGATAAATGTTTGGCAAACTATAATGCGATTGACCCCTTAGATGGAATTCCAGGAAATGGAACTTCTTCATTAAAATACTTGTTGCGAGTTGAGCAAGGATCTGATTTGTGGGGTGCGGCATCAGATGGGGGAAATATAGGGGCTACTGTTTTAAAAATGTATGGCGTGTCAGAAACTCTATGGGGGGATCCTGGGTACGAAACTTTGACTGATGAGAACTTATGGCCCTTCCCAAATGAAGCTGAGATTCGAAGTGATATGCGTACATGGGCAGGAGGTTATGTCTCTGGAACCCGTGGCTTCTGTTCTGATGGACAGACTTTAACGCAATATATTTGGGGTTATCTGGGTAATCCTATTCCTTTTCTTGCTGTACCATCAAATTTATCTGCAGTTTTTATACGAGGGGTTCAATCAGGTGTAGAAAGTTTTATAGAAGATGAAATTATTCTGAATTGGGAGGATAATTCTTTAGAGGAATATGGATATAGAGTTGAGCGCAAAGAGTGTGATTATGGATATTGGACACAAATTGCAGAACTTCCTCAAAATAGTACTTCTTATTCAGACCAAGATATTGTAATAGGCTTGACTTATTGTTACAGGATAAAAGCTTTTAAACTTAGCGAAGAAACCACTTACTCTAATGAAGCTTTGGTTATAGCCGATGCTTCTACTGCTTCAGAATCACCTGTTAGTTCTGGTGGCGGGGGAGGATGTTTTATTGCTACCGCTGCTTTTGGAACTCCAATGGCTAAAGAAGTAATCAGTCTTTGCCAGTTTAGGGATAATTATTTACTTCGCTCATGTACAGGGAGAACCTTTGTTGCGGTCTACTATCGTTATAGTCCTGCTATCGCTGATAGTATCCGCGACAAGGAGCAAATCAAGGCTTTTGTTAGAATTTTGCTGGAACCTCTTATCTTTTTCACAAAGTTATTGAATTAATTATTTCCTGATTTCCTTAAAAATATTATCATGCTAGGAAGATATTTTAATTTATTGTTTGTGTCTTCTTTTTTTACATTAGGAAAAATTAATATTATTTTAATCTTTTCTTAATCCCGATTCGGGTACACTGCTCAAAAGACATTAAAACAATTATAATTTTGCCATTTTCTATTTTGAAGGATGCTTGTCTTTAGTTTGAAACGATACATTATTAGTTGAGAAACCAGAAATTATTTTCTCTTAAAGAAAAATCTTTCCGATAAAACAGCAAGTAACACTATATCAGGTAGAATAGGATGTTAATTTTTTGATGATGTAACATGTTGGTACACAAAGCAATATTTGTAAATAAAAAGAATTAAATTAAAATTATTTTTCTGGTATAATAATTGCTTGGGAATAAAGAGCTGGATATATATTGATATGTTATTTTGCTAAAATGAGGTAATTTAAATGAAAATAAGATTAGTTTGGTTAACTATGGTATTTGTTTTTGCTGCGAGCATGTCTTGTTATGCAACAACTTTTTATGTGGATGGTTCAGCGGTTAGTGACAGTGGTAATGGTTCTATATCCAGCCCTAAAAAGTATCTTCAATCAGGTATATCGTTGATGTCAGGAGGAGATACCCTGATTATACGTGATGGGACATACACTCAATCTCTTACTGGAGTCCCAAGTGGAAGTGCTAATAATTACACAAATGTAAAAGCTGAAAATAACTTTGGAGTTAAAATAGTTTGTGCAAGTGCTTTGAATATCACAAGTTTAAGTAGTTACATTAGAATAGAAGGCATTAAATTTAATAACAATAATGGCTTATCCTCTATTATACAAGCATCAAACCATATTAAGATAATTCGGTGCTCATTTACTGGTTCTCAATCTAGCGCAAATGTTATGACTATAACAGTAAATAGCTCAAGCTATATTTTACTTGAAGAGTGTTGGGCTTGGGGGACAGGGAGGTATAAATTTTTAGTATATGAATCAGATCATGTGATACTCAGACGTTGTGTATCAAGACATGACTATCATAATGATACCCAATGTGCTACATTTACCCGCTATGATTCTCCGAACGTTGAGTTTCAGAACTGTATTGCTATTGATTCCGGACTGACTGACGGGTCTAACGGAGGATTTTACGGTGGTATTTGGAATGAGAATAATGCGGAAGAAGATACTACGGGTAAAGATTTAGGTTGCATTATTCTTAATATTAAGGGTGCTTCTGGTTTATCAGATTGGAAAGTCAAAGGGATTAGGACAATAGAAAACTGTGTTATATGGGACGCTCCATCGGGGATATTCGCTGGCGATTACCGCGACCTTGAGGGGCAAATGTATATTAATCATACTACTATTGGTAGTATGGCAACTGGTGCTCCTGAAACATCTGGAACAGGTATAATTAATTCTATTGGCATGCCAGTTTGCTCTATAATTAACTCCATAATAACTCAATGCAATAAAGTGGGTATAAATGCTGTTACTGCAACAGACTACAATTGTTTATTTGGTAATTTAACAAATTATAGTGGTGTTTCAACTGGGGCTCATGATATAACCTCTAATCCTGCATTAAAGTATTTAGTAAGAATAGAAACAGATTCAGCTTGCAAAGGTACTGCTGCAGATAGTAGTGATAGAGGGGCTACTATTTTAAAACGGTATGGGGTGTCTGAAACACTTTGGGGTGAGACAGGATACGAAACTTTGACAAATGATAGCTTATGGCCCTTCCCAAATGAGGCTGAGATTCGAAGCGATATGCGTACATGGGCAGGCGGTTATGTTTCCGGAACAAGAGGCTTCTGTGCTGATGGACAAACTTTAACTAAGTATATCTGGGAGTATTTAGGTAATCCTATTCCTGCTGAAATTTATGGTGGGACTCAGAATAATAGTCCTATTGCAAGTGCTAGTGTTAATCAAAATAGCGGGGTGGCTCCATTAATTGTTAATTTTACTGGTTCTGGCACAGATAGTGATGGTGCCATTATTAGTTATTCTTGGAATTTTGGAGATAGTACCTCATCTGCATCACAAAGTCCAACGCATACTTATAGTTCTGCGGGCATATATACAGCAGTTTTAACTGTAACCGATAATGATGGTGCTACTGACACTGATTCTGTTGTGATTACAGTTTCTGGTGTAGCGCAGGTGGGGCAGACTTATTATGTAAGTTCCAGTGGATTGGATTCTAATACGGGAACGCAAAGCTTACCATGGCGAACCCTGCAGCATGCTTCAGATGTTGCCGTTGCCGGAGATATTGTCCTTGTTAATGATGGTACTTATGCCGGTTTTTGTAATTGGAGCAATTCGGGGACAGTTAGTGATCCGATAACGTATAAGGCAAATGGCTCTAATGTTATTATTAACAGCCGAAATCCAAATACGATTGATAATATAAATATAGAAAATGTAGACTATATAATTATTGATGGTTTTAAAATTCAGAATTCGCAAAGAGCTGGTATTAGAGTCGTTAATAGTACTGGGGTAATAGTTAAAAATTGTATTTGCAGTAATAGTGAATACTGGGGTATCTTTACTGGCTTTGCCCCAGCAGTACAGATTTTGAATAATTTTTGCTCTGCTTCGGCTCGAGAACATGGGATTTATGTTTCTAATAGTAATATGTCCCCTGATGCGCCTATTATTAGTGGAAATACTTGTTATAATAATTATCAGAATGGTATCCAAATTAATGGTGATTTATATTCCGGTGGAGATGGAATTATTTCAGCTGGAATTATTGAAAAAAATATAGTTCATGATAATGGTTATAAAGGATTAAGTTTAATATCAATGCAGGATTCTATTGTCAAGAATAATATAATTTATAATAATGGGACTAGAAATGCGGGTGCAGGAGGAATTCATTTAGTAGAAGAGCCGGGAACTGGACAACATAGCAATAATAATTTAATTGTTAATAATACTGTTATAGAACCTCGAATAGCCGGGATAAGAATGAATTCGGGGAGTACAAATAACACTGTATTTAATAATATTGTTGTAAGCTCTAGTCAGATTGTTGATGAGGATGGGGGTAATTATATAGATACTACTTCAAATGCTAAAAGTTCATCAACAAGTGGATTATTTGTAAATCCGACAATTAATGATTATCATTTATCTAATTCGAGTATAGCAAAAGACCTGGGGAAAAGTTCCTATAACTCTAAGAATGCTCCAACCCAAGATTTTGATGGTAACTCAAGGCCTCAAGGCAGCGCTTATGATAGTGGAGCCTATGAAAACACTTCGGTAGTCGTGGCCGATACAACCGCACCATCTGCAATAAGCAATTTGAGTGTAACCGGAACAACAACTAGCTCAGCGTCTTTACGCTGGACAGCTCCGGGAGATGATGCTGGTGTGGGAACAGCAGCAATTTATGATGTGCGGCGTTCTACGGCAACTATAACAACTGCAAACTGGGCTAGTGCTACACAGGTTAGCGGAGAACCAACGCCATCAGTAGCAGGTACAGTGCAGACAATGACCGTCAGCGGATTAAACGCATCGACTACTTATTATTTCGCGATGAAAGTTTCCGATGAGGTACCGAATATTTCAGCATTATCAAATGTGGCAAGTAGTGCGACAACAGCTTTGGCAGATACAACTGCTCCTTATACAAGCAATAAGGTGCCTTTGGCAAATGCAATTAATATTCAGACTGATGCTAATATTATTGTGCATGTGAAAGATGATGGTGCGGGTGTTGATATTAATACAATTGTGATGAGAGTAAATGGAGTAATCGTAACTCCGACCATTACCGGAACTCCGGCTGATTATACTTTAACGTATGATCCACCGGCTGATTTTGATACTGGACAGGAGATTACGGTTACTGTTAATGCGAGCGACCTCGCTCCATAGAGCGAGTCGCAGTTGATGGCTAATGGCTGATAGCTAATAGGAAAAGAGTAAAACCGAAGGATGAGAGACGCTCGCCCGCCGAAAAGCGGCGAGGCTAGGACGATGGACGAGAAAGCGAAAAACTGAGAACTGAGAACTGAAAACAGATGACAGACAACTTGTAACCATTAGCTATTGACCATTGACTATTAGCTAATAAATATTGTTCTTTGTGAATAAACCACGATAATAGCAAACCATTTTTAAAGCAGCTGATGGCTCATAGCTGATAGTTAACAGCATAAAGCAAAGTAAAAAGCTGATTTAAAAACTTAAAAAAGAGTTCGAAAGAATGGGGCGCAAAGCTTAAGAGCCTAACGTAGCTGATAGCTAATGGCTGATGGCTGATAGTTTGAAAACTATTGACCATTGACTATTGACTCTCGACTATCAAGGTAGTCAGTTGCCGAGAAACACGTAGTGTTTCGCTCATAGCTAATAGATGATAGCTTATGGGCAGAAAAAGAACTATGCCTGTTACCCAATCTCGGGAATCAGGTTTTTTTATGCCAAAATAAAAAAATATTTAATTAACTTTACGATTTATGCGAAATATAAATCGCTACCTGAAAGGCGGTGCAGGGATGAAAACCCTTAAAATCAAATTATTAATCACAGCAATTTTTATTGGATTGCCAATATTGCTAAGTGCAGCAAACGCATTTGCGGCTAATACAATGACAGCTGATGTCTATACTTTTACAATTGTCCCAGATACTACAGCTCCTAGTATAGTATCAAATTTAAGCATTTCTGGTTCAACTGAAAACACTGTGACTTTAGCTTGGAGCGCGACTGGTGATGACGCGGCAAGCGGTACAGCAACCAGCTATGACATTCGTTATTCAACAGCCTTGATAACTTTAGCGAATTGGGCAAGTGCAACGCAGGCAACTGGTGAGCCGACTCCGGCAATCGCCGGAACAAGTCAAACCATGACGATCAGCAGTTTAAGTCGGGAGACAACTTATTATTTTGCGATAAAAGTATCTGATGAAGGTGCTAATCAATCCGGTTTATCTAATGTAATAAATACAACTACACCTGATCAAACAGCACCATCTGTTATTGCCAATTTAAGCGCAACTGGTAAGACGCATAATACAGTAAATCTTAGCTGGACAGCACCTGGTGATAATGCTGCAACTGGCACAGCGACAAGTTATGATGTTAGATACTCAACCGCTTTGATTAGCTTAGCAAATTGGGCCAGCGCAACGCAGGCAGCTGGTGAGCCAGCTCCAGCGATAGCTGGAACTACTCAAACATTAAGCATTACGGGATTATCTAGTGTGACAAAATATTATTTCGCGATCAGAGCAACTGATGAAGCATCAAATCAAGCTGGTTTATCTAATGTTATCAATACTACAACTGACGCCACTCCGGATACAACACCGCCGTATACAACTGGTCATGTTCCGGCAAAAGACGCAACCAATATAACAACTGATTCAAACATTGTGTTGCATGTAAAAGATGATGGAGCAGGTGTTGATTCTAGCACAATTCAGATGATTGTTAATGGAGTAAGTGTAAGTCCGTTGATAACCGGGACTCCGGCTGATTATACTCTGACTTATAATCCATTATCTGATTTTCTCAATGGGCAGGATGTATTTATCACGATTAGGGCGAGCGATCTAGCTCCTTAGGAGCTAGTCGCAGCTGATGGCTCATAGCTCATGGCTAATAGACTAAAAACATAGTTGAAAGTTCATAAAGTTATAAAGGAAAAACTAAAAACTAATGACCATGTAACTTGTAACCATTAGCTATTGACTATAGGCTATTAGCTAATTAAATTCCTTACGATCAGGGGCGCCTTAGGTTTTGGGGTGCCCCGCCCTTTTATGCGCATGAAAAGCATGCGTAGCTGATAGCTCATGGCTCATGGGAAAAGAAAGCGCTTTGCGCTTAGCTCTTGGCTCATAGCTCATAGCAAAAGCAGAAATGGCTCATAGTAAAAAAACTAAAAGCAAAACTCAATACGCAATACGCGCGACGCAATACTGAAAAAAGCTTAAAGCAAAAGAGCAAAACGCTTGGCAGGGAAAGTATAGTTATATCGCTTATATTTACAGCTACTTAGATTGACTAGTTACTATAAATAGGGTATACTAGATTTCAAGTAAAATGGCCAAGTATGTGGGGGTTTTTCGTAAAATAAAATTCATCGTAGGCAATTTTCTATTGGGGAAATTGCCTTTTTATATATGTGATTATGCAGCGTACAGCTTGGTTAAGAGATTGAGGGATATTTAATGTCGATAGTAAATTATGCTAAGGCGATAAAAGATTTGCTTTGCGGATATAAGAATATAGATTATGTTTTCTTATTTGGATCTGTTCTGGGAAATCCTCTTGCGAATAGCGATGTGGATATTCTCATAGGAGGTAATTTGGATCATTCTGCAAGGACAAATTTGGCGATGGAATTGGAGCTGGTTTTAAAAAGAAAGATAGATGTGGTTTTGCAAAACGAGGCCTCTTGCGAAATTATCTTAAAAGCTTTTTCCAAAGGCAAAGCTGTCTTGATTAATGATAAAGAGAAATTAAAAAAAGATTATTTCAGAAATTTTTATCTTTATGATGACACCGCTTCATTACGGCAGTTAAGAATGTTAAGGATAAAAAGGAGGCATAGCTATGGTGGATAAAAACGTTATTATAAGCAGGATTGAACAAATAGACAAGCATTTGGAAAGAATTTTTCCTTATAGTAAGATGCCTTACGAGGATTTCTTAAAAGATATCGGCGCTCAAGACATAGTTGAATATAACCTTTTTCAAATGATAAACCATATAATAGATGTCATGCAGCATATAGTAATAGATGAAGATTATGGTCTTCCGCAAACTGCCTATGAAGCCGCTCAATTTCTTTTAGTGAAAGGTATTTTGGATGAGGCCGATATGGATTTATTAAAAAAAATGATTGGTTTTAGAAATATAGTTGGACATGATTATATAGACCTGGACAAAAATGTAGTATATTTTATTCTGACAGATGGCCAAAAAGATATTCAGCGGATTTTAGCAAAGATAACAAAGAAATTCTTATAGCTTGTAGGTACTCTTGGGAAAAGCAAAAGATAGAAAATAAATTTCTAATTGATCTAATTTCTAAAAAATAGAAGACGGAAAACAGAGAATAAATTTCTAATTACTAATTGCACTAATTTCTAAACCCGTAACCAGTTAGCCAGGTTGAAAGGACAAAAGCGTATTGAGTATAAAGAAAAAGTTAACGATGCGCTTAGGGGTAACGATAAATCTCTCTTCGATAGCCAATTTTAACTACATGGATTATAAGATCTTTATCCTTTATTTCGGATACTATTCTATAATTGCCTTGTCTTATCCGGTATAATTCAGATTGAGAAAGTTTTTGAGAATTTGGCGGTCTGGGATTGTTAGCAAGGGAGTGAATGCGATCAATAATTTTTTTAAGATCTAGCTTGGGAATTCCTTCTAATTCTTTAGCCGCGGATTTTTTAATTAGAATTTTATATTTTACCATCTTTTTTGAGCTTTTTTAAAAAACTTTCAAAGGTTATAGTAGGTTCTTTTTTTCTCTTATTATATTCACTAAGATCAGTAGAATCCTCGGCTAGAGCAAAACTAACTGCTTCATTTACTAATTCTGAAATAGTATGCTCAGTCTCTGCCGCTTTTAATCGCAACGCATGATGCAGTGCGGAATTTAAGTATATAGTTGCTCTTTTAGTATTATCAGTTTTCATAATATCACCTCCATTAAAAGTATATCATTATAACGTTTTAACGTCAAGTTTTATACGGCTAACTCCATTATGACCGCAAAAATTTAAGTAGGGGAAGATAATTACCTCTATCTGCCTCTTTTAAAGAATCAATGTAGTTTTTTCTTGTAGGGCTAGTATCGGTTAAATTTACTGCTCCCCAAGTAAATGGTTTAGTTTTTAATACATACTTCTGTGCTAAATCAGTAAATAGTCTGCCGTGTCTACCATTGCCATTGGGAAATGGATGGATAGCTACCAATCTATGGTGTAATCTGGCGGCAACTTCATCCTTACTAAAAGTATTGTGTTTACGCCAGTAATCTATATCATCTAATAATTTTTTAATTTCTGTAGATATTTGCCAATGCTGAACACCAATATTTTTATCAGAAGCGCGAAAAGTGCCTGCCCAGCTCCAAACGGTATTAAACATTTTTTTGTGTAATTGTAAAATGAACGTAATACTTAGTATGGATGGGTTTTTAAGGGAGAGACACCATTCTATTGCTAGATTAATATTTTCTTGTTCCCATCGATTTAGTTCTTCTTTATTTGTAATATGTGTGAGCAATAAACCTTCTTTTTCTTCTTCGCTTAAAGGAGTAGCTCCCATAGGCAGAGAATTGTTTATCATGTTTCCTCCCAAAGATAGTGAGGGATTTTAGTGGTTAACTCTTTAACTTTAGTATTAAACATTTTCTTTTCTTGTGCCTGAGGTAGGACTTGTTTCTCAAGAAACATTGTATGAGAGGAATTATTAATAATTTTTTTTGCAACTTTCATCGCGCGACTTTTAATTATGTGCTTAAGGCTTTGACGAGGAACTACTCCATATACGAAGGTGCAATCTAATTGGTTGGCAATTTTTTTCATGCTGTTGATTGTAAGAGTACCGGATATTTCACTTTGTTCTATCACTGATACTCTATTGGTGCTTACTTCAAGGCGTTTTGCTAATTGTGTCATAGTCATTCCTAAAGCAGTGCGAATAGCTTTTATCCACCCTGATTTAGGTTGCTCTAAACATTTTGCGGAGTTAAATTTTTTTAAAGAAATGTCTAGTTGTTCTATAACTAGTTGCTTATTATTAACTTGCATTATATTCCTCCTTTAAATTTTCAACAAATAAGATTAAATACAACAATAATATTAAACATATATATTGAATACTATATAATAATATTAAACGTATATATTTATAATATACCTATTTTTTTGTGATGTCAAATAAATAATGATAGCTTATAACTTATAGCTTATAGCTTATAGCTTATAGATATTGACCATCGATCATCGACCATTGGCCATTGACTCGTAACTCATAACTATTGACTATTAGCTATTGACCATCGACCATCGACCATTGGCCATTGACTTGTAACTCATAACTATTGACCATTAGCTATTGACCATTGGCCATCGACCATTGACCATCGACCATTAGTTATTGCACTAATTTCTAAAACTAATCGCTAAACGCTACCCGCTAATCGCTGTTTTTTCGGCTTGTCATACCCTGTCCATCCAAAGGAAGAAGATTTCGGGTTTGGAAAAAAATTTCTCAGAAAAATTAAAAATTAAAAATATTAGAAAAATTGGGGATAATTCCTAAGTCCATAACTTATTTATTTACAGTTGGTTAAGAAATACAATTTTTCTTGATAAAAAAGACTTTTGGCATGCCAAGTGCTTTTATATATAGGAAAAAGAAATTGCACATTGAAATGAAATAGAGCATCGATAATAGCAAACCATTCCCGAATGAAGGTTCTCAAAGAAGAATCTCATCGGGACCCCGAAGAGGAGCTGAAAAAGTGGCTTCATTCGGTGGTCGAAAGGATGGGACAGCAAAGCCACAGGCCTTCATTAGCTGATAGTTTATAGCTGATGGCTGATAGTTTAAAAACTATTGACCATTGACTATTGACCATTGACTGATAAGGCAGCTGGGTTGCCGAAAGCAAAGACGCAAATATTTGCGCATGACTTTGCAGAGCCTGTTCTCAAACTTTCGAGAACAGGCTCTTTTTTTGGGAGAAAAAAATGAAAAACACAAATCAAAAAATCAAAAACAAAATCAAATTGCAGGTCAGCGCGTTATTATGGTTTGTTTTGCTTGCGTCAAATGGTCTTTGCGCAAATGACATGACTGCGGATAATTATTCATTTAGCGTGATCACAGACGGCACTGCACCCACAGTATCCAGCTTAGCACCGCAAGCCAATGCCACCAACGTTCCCAGATCAACAAATATTAAATGCACAATCACGGATAACCTTTCTGGTATTGATAGCAGCACAATCGATCTAAACGTCGAAGCTGTGGATATTATTGTGAATGGAGTTACTCAGACATTTGTAAACAATGATGGACAGACAGTGGCTTATGATGTGGAGATAGTTGAAAAGAATGCAAATGAATTTGTTATTTCCTATGATCCGAATGAATATTTTAATTATGAAGATACAATTAATGTTATTGTGAGAGCTAATGATTTAGACGGCAATGCATTAAACAATTATAGTTATTCATTTATCAGCCAGGGATTAGTTTATGGAACATTTAACTCATTTGCCAATATGAGCGCAAGTAATCTTTCAGCCAGTTCACTTGCCAGTGTATTAGCCTATCCAATACAAGATAATTCAATGATCGCCACATCAGCTGATGGTAAAAATGTATATGTTGCTTGGGAACAGAAATCAATCAGCGGACAATATAATATTTATATGGCCAGTTCTTTGGATTTTGGTAAAAACTTCAGCAGTTTAGTTCAGGTTAATCCAGTTGAAGCTGGTATTGATCATCGCTGTCCAACAATTGATCTGGATGCACAGGGAAATATATATGTTGCTTGGCAGCAGAATGCTAGTTTGGATTGGGATATTTATCTTGCTAAATTAAATAGTGGCGACAGTGATTTCAGTGACAGCTATTTGGTTTATAATGATTCAGGCGTCAGCAACCAGACAAAACCCAGTATCGCGGTTGGTAGCGCATTAACTTCTGATGGTAATGTTAATACAGTAGAACCATCAACCATATATGTTGCTTGGATTGATGATAATAATAGTGCTGATCAGGCATATTATACTAGAACAACTGCATTATACAGTGATGCTTGGTATCAATTTGTGAATACAGCAATCCGCGCGGATAATGATCGTTTTCCGCAGACATGTGCTGATGTGAAAATTGCTTTAGACTCAAGTGCGAATATCTACTTGGCATGGAGAGGGATTAATGATAATCAAACCTACAGCATCTATTTTGATAAAGCAGCAAAAACCACAATTGATGGCAATGAAAGCTTTGGTACTGATGTAGTGGTTAGTAATGCGACATCCAACAGCAAAGCACCGGCTTTAGCCGTATCGGATGATGGGAATAAAGTATTTGTATTATGGAAACAGCTGGATGGCGCTCAGGCAAAACTCCAATTATCACATTATGCCTACAGCATAGCTCAAAGCAAATACTTGATCAGCACAATGACACAAGTAAATACCAGCATCTTAGCGGATAGCGAATTAAATGAATATTCATTACAGATCAATTCGGATAATGATGCCTTTGTTGTTTGGAGCCAGATGGACGGAGCCAGCAGTGTGATCAATATGGCTGGCGCAGCGCATGATGCTTATTTATTTTCTGATTATGCTAATTTCTCAACCAACGGCAGCCAGGTAAAACCATTTTTAGTCACTGATACCGCAGGATATCATTTCTTTATCAGCTGGACAGATAATAGCAGTGGAACTGATGCGATCATGTTTTGCCGCAATACCGGAATTGCTACTGATCAGATCAAAACTCAGCGAATCGCTAATGATGTCGGCGGAACAGTTACTGTAACTGAAGGCAATATTATTGGCGCAAGCGTATCGATTACTGCTGATTCTATTGATGCCCCGATTGAAATCGCGATCGCGGAAGTTGTTGCTGCTCCGGCTAATACTGCTGATATGCAGAAGATCAGTAATGTGGTTGATTTTGGTCCTGGGGGAACAACCTTTACAACTAATGCCACAATCGCGATTCCTTATACAGATGCGGAATTAGCAGCTGCTGGAGTCAGCAATGAATCAATTCTTCAGATTTACTATTACAATCTGGATACAGCATTGTGGGAAGTTGTTGCTGGCTCAGTGGTAAATACATCCAGCAATATAATAACAGTAGGCACAAATCACTTTTCGATGTACACAGTTGGCAGTTCGACAATTATTGATGGCAGCAGCAGTGTGCCGACAGCAGTAGCAGCATCAAGTACCAGTGGTGGCGGTGGCGGCGGCGGATGTTTTATCGCCACAGCAGCATTTGGTACTTATATGGAACCCGAAGTGCAGGTATTGCGTGACTTCAGAGATGAATATCTATTAACTAATTATTTGGGCTCTGAGTTTGTGAAATTCTACTATAGAAACAGTCCTCCGATTGCTGATTTCATTGCTCAGAATGAAACTTTAAAGAAAATAATCAGAATCGGATTAAAACCATTGATCAAGTTTGGACAAGCAATTTGTAAATAACGGGGTTTAGGGTGTAGGGTTTGGGGAATAGAAAAAACAGAAGCGTAAAACGCTTAACTGATAGCTGATGGCTCATAGGAAAAGCAGAAGCGTAAAACGAAGGACGGCTGACGACAGACGACGGAAAAATTGATAAAGAATAGAAAAGTAAATCGCAATACGCACGACTCACGACGCAATACTAAAAAACTATCGACCATTAGCTATCGACTATTGACCATTAGCCATTAGCTATTGACTATCGACTATTTTAGACCTAGCCAGGTCAGATTGGGCAGAAGCAAGAATCAGATACGGATGTCTGTTCTTGCTTTTTGCTGTCTATAATTAGGTCTAGAAAACTGGCTCTTGTTTTATTTACAGATAAATGGTATAAAAGTAAAAAGCACTTAGCTAATGGCTCATAGCTCATGGCTGATAGCTTGTAGCCTGTAGCCCTTCGACTTTGCTCAGGATAAGCGGGCGGTTAAGTAAATTATTGGTGTTAAAAATTGTTCCCGCCACACAAAAGCGGGACAGGCAACTATATTAGGACAAGACAAAAGGTTAATAATATGAAAAATTATATAAAAACGGGAATTATTGCTATATTATTAAGCTTGATTTATTGGCCGACTTTTGTCTGGATGTGGGGGAGATGGAATGTTGCTGAGACATATTATAGTCATGGTATTCTGATTCCAGTGGCATCATTGTTTTTTCTTTGGCAGAAAAAAGAAGATCTGCTTAAACAAAAAATCACTACCAGTAATTTGGGGATAGTTGTGATTATTGTGGGGCTTTTGCTGCATTTTGGGGGAGTGATGATAAAACTTTATTTTCTTTCTGCTATTTCACTGATGATGCTGATCGCTGGCCTGGTTCTATATTTTCTGGGCAAAGATATGCTTAAAAAAATAATGTTTCCGATGGTGTATTTGATATTTATGATTCCTTTGCCTTTAGTGTTAATTTCTAATATTGTTTTGCGGATGAAACTATTTGCCGCTCAGATGTCGACTGTTATGCTGAATAAAATCGGCTTTACGGCTGTAAGAGACGGTAATATTATTAAAATGGCGCATTCTTATCTAGAAGTCGGGGCTCCGTGCAGTGGGCTAAGATCTTTGATTTCTTTGATGGCATTTGGCGCTGCTTTTGCTTATTTGAGCGGGGATAATCTTATTAAGAAATGGGTGATCTTTTTTTCTGCTTTTCCTATAGCTATTGGCGCGAATGTATGTAGAATTACTTTATTAGGCTGGGTAAGCGAGGTTTATGGGATGAAAGCAGCCCAAGGCTGGATACATGATTTTTCCGGATATCTATTGTTTGCAATCGCGGCAGTGGGGTTGCTTGTTGTTAATAGTTTGCTGACGCCAAGTACGAGTGAAGAACCTCATAGCTGATAGCTTATAGTTAATAGTTATGAAGTATGAGTTATGATTGAAAAATAAAAGCAAGAAAAGACACAAGGTCACCAGGTAGGGGCCGCGCTTGCCCCGGCCCGTAATAATATACAATTATCAAAAACCAATGAAATCATTAATAAACGGGCGCAGGCAAGCAGCGCCCCTACGATTTCTAAAATTATTTTAATTATATAAAAATTAACGCGCAAACCCGGAAACGAAAAACATGGATAAAAAGTTTTTAATCATAATCGGATTGTTGTTTTTTGGGGTGATTGGCACGATGGTGTTTAAATTACCGGAAATAGACAGTAGTTCTGACGCGAGAATCGCGAATATCCCTATGCAAATCGGAGAATACTCGGGTACTGATATTGAATTAAAAGATGAAATATATGAAATGCTTGAGACTAAGAATATTGTAATGCGGTTATATGATAAACAATCACAACCTCCAATTTTGTTTTATCTGATCTTTGCCAAAGCAACGCATAAAACTTCTGATCCGCCGGAAAATTGTCTGCAGGGAGATGGATATTCAGTTTTAAATAAAGCTAAAATCTCCATACCTATAAATATAGAAAATAAAGAATTTAACTTAACAGCAAATAAACTGATTGCCGGAAAACCAGGAGAGAATAAACTTTATTTATACTGGTTTTTAGCTGGCAATGAGTTTCAGGATAGTTATTTTAAGCAAAGACTTAAGCTGATCAGTGCTTTCCTAAAAAGAAAACCTCTGAGCGGCGGACAGATTAGAATATCAATTGATATTGAGAATAATGATGAAAATCAGGCTTTAGTCAGACTTGAAAGTTTTATTCAGCAAATAATTCCGCATTTAAAACCACTGCTTAAGTAGTTGCGTGTTAGCCCGTTGGCCAGTTAGCCTGTTAGCCCGTTAGCCAGTTAGCCAGTTAGCCAGTTAGCGTGTTTACGCGTTATCGTGTTTTGAGTTTAGAAATTAGTGCAATTAGAAATTAGAACTTTATTTTCTGTCTTTTTCTGTGTTTCTGCTGTTTTTAAAAAATATTCAGTTCTTAAACCTTATTAAAATCAATTCTATATGTTTTGAAGAATAATCGAGATATTGCTTTATTTGTTTATAAAGTAATGTCACACAATATTCACACAAGCGTATTGCAATTTAAAAATTTTGTGATACACTTGTTGAAGCTTTGTATTTGATTTTAGTAAAAATATTGACGTTGTTGTATTTTTCGACGACAGTGTTGAAAAAAATAGACAGAAAAATCAAAATTATCTACAAATTTAGATAAAGATAAAAGCATTCTTTAACCACTAGTTTAAAAAGAAATTTAATTAACGCAAAAATAACAAGTTATAGAATCAATAAAAAATTATTTATAAAATTACAATATGGCACAATTAGTGCTAATAAAAAGTCAAAGAAGAAAAGGAGTATAAATTGAAGATTTTTAATAAAATTGCCCAGATTCACTTACATATTCTCGGATTATCAGCGATTATAATTTCATTGATAATCGTACCGAAAGTTATGGCTATGTCGGTAAATGATTTGACTGTTTTACAACCTTACGGATTTATGGCTTTTATCGTAAGCATTGGCAGTGCGATACTACATTATGCGCAGTCAAAATTTCTTAAGATAAAGAGGGCATTTGATATTGTTGTGTCATTGATTGCGATAACATTAACTGCTCCGATTGTAATTGGCTGCAGTGTTATGATAAAAGTATTGTCGCCAACTGGAAAAATTATTTATCATCAGGATAGGGTTGGTAAAGACGGGAAAGTGTTCAGAATTTATAAATTAAGATCAATGAAGCCTGACGCGGAAAAAGCTACAGGAGCTGTTTGGGCTAATGAAGAAAAGGATTCGAGAGTTATTCCGTTTATTGGAGCTTTCTTAAGAAAATCACATATTGATGAAATCCCTCAGTTCTATAATGTACTGATTGGCGATATGAGTGTTGTGGGTCCAAGACCTGAGCGTCCAGAAATTGTAAAAGAATTAGAGAAAACAGTTCCGGAATATCTAAAAAGATTGCAGGTAAGGCCTGGTATTACCGGTCTTTCTCAGATAAGACATCGTTATGATAAAACATTAAGAGATGTTAAGAAGAAAGTTAAATTAGATTTACTCTATATCCGTAAGACATGTTTGATTGGTGAAATCAGCATACTGTTGCGGACATTCGTTGTAATTTTCAAGGGCAAAGCGATTTATTAAGAGCAGCACAAAAATATGGATTGATTGGATTGAAAAAGAAAAAAGCGTAAATAAATGCTGCAAGCTATAGGCTGCATGCTGCAGGAAAAGCAAAAGCGTAAAACGCTGGGCTAATAGACAATAGCTGTATTTAATTAAGGATATAGGTAGTTGGTTATCTGAGTTGTAGGGGAACTATAACTTTTAATAATAAAATGAATTTAGTTTTAAGATATAAAAATACGCAAGAAAGGAGGAAAAAAAATTGAAAAAAATGATATTTATAATGTTTTTAGCTGGACTAATGCTAATTTCTAATAATGCTTATGCTTTATATTATTTTGATTCGTATGGAATTGTGGATCAGAATTATGAAAATAGCTATGATAGTAACACTGGCAGTGGTATTGCTAGATACAGTTTTGGATTTGACGATCCAATGGTAAATGTTTCTGAGGTTTCTCTTGAGTTTGAGAGTAATATCTTTGATATAAGTAACTTGGTTATTACACCTGTGCTTCCTGTTGGGTGGACTAGTTCTATTCAGTCAGGTGGTAGCGTTACTTTTGTAATTGATGGAGGAGCTGCAATATCTTCTAGTCAGGATCCAATTGTTTTTGATGTGGCGTATACATTGAATGATGTGAATGCTTATTATCAGACAAGTGGTGATTTTGGCAGATGGAGTGAAGGTCAGGCTTGGGGGCAATCATATACGTTGGTGGGGTATAGATCACCAACAACGCGAGTTGTTGGCGCTCCGGAGGTTGCTATAAGTGGTGGATCTACTAATCCAGTGCCAGAACCAATGACTATGTTATTGTTTGGACCGGCATTATTAGGATTAGTAGGATTAAAAAAGAGAAAAGCTTAAGCTTTTCTTCTTTTAGTTGATGGCTAATAGCTCATGGTCAAAAGCAAATGCATTAAAATACTTAGCAATAGAAAAGTATTAATTGGTGTAGAGATTAGAAAAGTTTATAATAACTTTAACTTAAGGAAGGAGATGAATATGAAAAAAATTAGTATTTTGTTGGTTTTATTTATGTTAATGTTTGGATTAATGTCAACAGCGCAAGCAGTTCCATTAAGCAGTTTTGAATCTTTTGGTTCAGCTGCGGGGGATGCATTATTGTATCGTAATGATGATGGTTATTCGACTGAACAGGCCTTGGCGGCAGATATTACCTATTATGGAGCCTCTTATTCTAGTTTATGGGTTAACAATAACGGTAATATTACTTTTGATGGTCCAATGGGTACGTATACTCCATTTGATTTAGATGGAACCGGCAGGACAATAGTTGCCCCTTATTTTGCAGATGTTGATACTCGTCCTAGTGATGGAGGATATGTTTATTATGGGGAGCGCGGTGTAGGTGCATTAACCGGTGCCTCAAGTGTGGTCAATGCTGCTTTTGGCGGTGCGTTTTCCGCTACTTATGGATATATAGCAACTTGGGATCATGTTGGTTTTTATAGTTATCAAACTAACTCTCTAAATACTTTTCAGCTTTCTTTGTTAACTGATGGAATCGATAGTTTTGCTATTTTTAATTATTTGGATGACGGTATGACTTGGGAAACAGGAGAGGCTAGCGGCGGTAATTCGAGTGGATTTGGTGGAACTGAGGCAGTTGCGGGATTTGATGCAGGTGATGGCGTAAATTTTTATATGATTGCAGGTTCAATGAATCCAGGAATTGCTAATATTCTTGAAGATGGTTCAAACGTGGGTGTTGCTGGGCAGTGGGTTTTTCAAATTAATCAAGGGATCCAATCTGCAGATGACCCTGATCCTAATGGAAACCCAGTTCCCGAGCCAATGACTATGTTATTGTTTGGACCGGCATTATTAGGATTAGTAGGATTGAAAAAGAAAAAGGTGTAACCTTTTTCTTTTAGCTCTTAGCTCTTAGGAGTTAGGAAAAGCAAAAGCATGAAAATGCTCAACGTACGACAGCTAATGAGTGAAAGTAGTATTTCTTGTTTTAGTTAGTTTGTAAAATGGCGATAAACTTATGAATACAAAACTTATAACCATAGCTAAGAATAAAAATACAGAGGAAGAGTCAAATGACTCTTCCTCTTTTTATTTATACTTTAGAAATGTTTTAATTAACTTCCAACCTGAAAGGGGGAGATTGTATGAATAAGCTGTATGTAGTTTTATTAGTAAGTCTTTTATCAATAGTTTTTTGCACCCCGGCATTTGCCTTGTTTACAAACGGCGGATTTGAAGATGGCACTTTAAATGGATGGACTGTTCGTACTGGTCAAACATTCTATGGGGGAGTTGGTGGTATTGATGAGGTAAGCTGGAATGGGATGAGCGGTCCTGGTGCGGTTATTATTGGTAGCGGTTATGCTGACCCCTATTCACCATTTGACGGACCGTTTTATGGTAATTATATGGCAATGATCAATGATGGCAGTGGTGGATATCATGCTACTCAGCTTAGTCAAGCTGATACTGTTACAGCTGCTGACTTAGCGACTGATGGGCTGTATCACTTGTATTTTGGTTGGGGTGCTGTTATTAATAATCCTTCAGGACATCCCTATGAAGATCAACCATTCTTTGATATTAACGTATTAGTTAATGGCGTTTCGCAATATCATGTGGAGATGGCTGGTAACAATGCTGGTGCTGGTGGTTGGACTGCGGGTGGATCTAACTTTTATTACAACAGTAGTAGTCAAGATATTAATATTTTGGCGTTAGGAGATACTGTTGAGGTAGTGCTTTCGGCTGTTGATTGCGGTTGGGGTGCTCATGGTGGATATGCATATATTGATGGTTTTGGATCAGAGTATGTCCAGGACCCAGGTGATCCAGATCCAAACCAAAACCCTGTTCCAGAGCCGATGACCGCTTTATTGTTTGGACCAGCATTGATTGGATTAGTGGGATTGAAGAAAAAAGCGTAAAGTGCTTCGCACTTTGGCTCATAGCTGATGGCTCATGGCTGATAGAGAATAGCGACTTAGGAAAAGCAAGAGCAAATTTCTAAAAACTAATGACTAGAAACTATAGACCAGCGACTATTTGTTAGGTATACAAATAAACACACATAGCAAAAGTATACAAATAAACGCACATTAGGTATTTAATTTGATCCTTGATTTTTTAATTTTAATAAGCTGGTTATTATCATTTTGTTGGTAAAGATTTACTGTTTCTGAAGCG